>CAZBTV010000137.1:0-19676 GCA_964494895.1 uncultured Steroidobacteraceae bacterium
CGGGCTACGCTCTGGCCCAGAAGGGTCGAGATCTACGGTCCCTACGACGACTCTCAACAGAAAACCAACCGGGAGATCCCGGTCGTGGTGTTGAAGCGCGCCTGCGCGCCGCGGCCGGCGGCGAGTGCTGTCGCATCGTCCGGTGGCGCTGCCGTGCGTCGCCGGACGCAAGCTTCCGTCGAATCGAATAATCCAATTCCAACGTTGCAATCGAAGGACGATGGCGCAAATGGATGTTCCCCCGCCTGACGCTGTCAATCGGTAGCGCTACCATCCCGGCCGCGCGATGGGTCTGCCGATGCTGACTCTCATTGGAAGGGGAATAAAAAATGTCTTCAATCGATCATCCTACAAGTGCTCATGGGAAAGTAGCGTGGGCGCCGGCCATAGCTTTGCTACCGTTTCTGACCTCCTGCGGAGGAGACCACGTTGCGAGCCCTCCACCCCCGCAGGTTGGCATTGCTACACTGACCGTGACGCCGGCTACGATCCAGCGCGGCCAATCGGCAACGCTCACTTGGAGCACATCGAACGCGACGAGCTGCACCGCCGACGGCGCGTGGGCAGGACCTCAGGCGGTCACGGGAAGCATCCCTGTAACGCCCACCCGTGAGGGACAGTTCACATACTCACTGGTGTGTTTCGGTGCGAATGGCACCACAGGAGTGCAACAGTCTGCCACTCTCACGGTGGCGGGCACCCCGTATACGGTTACAACGCTGGTGTCCGACATGGCGGGCGCGGCCAATCAGGATCCCAATCTGGTAAATCCCTGGGGCATCGTCGCCGGACCCGCGGGTATCGCACCAACACCGTTCTGGGTGGCGAACAACCACGGCAACGGAACGTCGACACTCTATGACGGCACCGGCAAGCCAATTCCGCTGGTGGTGACTCTCGGAGCTGACTTTGCTCCGACAGGGATTGTGTTCAATGCCACCAAAGATTTCCAGATTACGGTGGGCAACGCACCTGCCTCGCCGGCTTTGTTCATCTTTTCGGGCGAGGGCGGCAAGATCGCGGGCTGGAGTATGCAGAGCGGCACCGGCGTGGTGCCTTTCCCGGGTTCGCCGAACGCAAGCTACAAAGGCTTGGCGATCGCCAGCGCGGGCGGAAGCAACTATCTCTACGCCACCGATTTCCACAACAAGAAGATTGACGTCTTCAATGGATCGTTCGCTCTGCAGGCCTGGCCCGCCAAGGCGTTCGTTGACCCGAATGTGCCTAGCGGCTACGGCCCGTACGGTATCCAGGCGATCACCAACGGCGGTGCGACTCTGCTCTACGTGACATACGCGATGAACAGCGGCCACGATGACGGTGTAGTCGGCACCGGGTTGGGTTTCGTGGACGTCTATGACACAACCGGGCTCTTCATCAAGCGCCTGATCGACGTGAATGACGGACTGAACGAGCCTTGGGGTCTTGCCTTGGCGCCCAATGACTTCGGATCCGCGAGCAATACCCTGCTCGTCGGTAATTTCGGCGACGGCACGATCAACGAATACGATCCCAATACCGGTGTCTACCTGGGAACACTGAGTGATGCGAATAACCGCCCGATTTCGTATCCGGGGCTCTGGGGTATCTCCTTCGGGAACGATGGGAAGGGTCTGAATCAGCCTCACAACACTTTGTTCTTTGCTGCCGGCACCAACGACGAGAACGACGGCACTTACGGACGAATCGACCCGCCGACGCACTGACGCGAACCCGCTGGCGGCGAGGCCATCGCAGGTCTCGCCGCCAGCCATTGATCCGCCGGTGCTGAGCCTGACACGCTCGGAAGGGCTTGAGAGGCAGCGGCGGGCATAACGCAATACTGTTGTATTCTGGCCTGCAGAATGCTATTCCACAGGCTCGCCAGATGTCGGCGGCGAGCGTCGCTGCCTGGCGTGGAAGTTTCATCAACGCCTCTGCGCGGGAGCCAGGCAAGTGGTCAGTATGCGTGATAAGCCTGCGAGCGCCCGACGAACCGGATCGGTCGGCGGGCCGGGATCGGTGAGGGCCGATCGCCATTTTGTCGAGGCTTTGGCGCGTGGACTGGAATTGCTCCACTGCTTCGGCCATCGGGACAAGTTGCTCGGCAATCAGGAACTGGCGCAGCGCTGTGGACTGCCAAAATCCACGGTTTCCCGATTGACTTATACCCTGACGAAACTGGGCTATTTGACCCACGTCGGCGAAACGGGCAAGTACGCTCTCGGCTCCGCGACGCTGAGCCTGGGGAGCGCCATGCTCGGGCGCCTGGACATTCGCACGCTGGCCCGTCCACAGATGCAGGAACTTGCCGAGCTCAGCCAGTGCATGGTGAGTCTCACCAGTCGCGATCGCCTCCACATGATTTACGTCGAGGCGGTGCGCAGCTCGGCCGCGGTTACCGTGAGTCTGGATACCGGATCCCGAATCCAGATTGCAACCTCGGCCGCGGGGCGCGCCTATCTTGCCGCGGTATCGGAACAGGAACGCCAGGAAATCATGGATTCCGTGCGGGAGAACGCCGAGATAAGCCGTTGGAGCGATATCCAGCAAGGCGTCGCCAAGGCGCTGGTTGACCTGCGCACATTGGGCGTATGCGCTTCCTTCGGCGATTGGCGAAAGGAGGTCAACGCCGTCGCGATACCCGTCCGGCCCGGCAGCGGTCTGCCCCCCATGTCGATCAGTGTTGGCGCGCCTAGCTATCACGTGACCGTGAAATTCCTGCTGGATGAGGTGAGGCCCCGCCTCATCACGCTCGCCAACAATCTCGAGAAAGCGCTCGGTACAGCGGGCTAGAGCGATCCAACGGCCGCAGTTCGCGGTCAAGGGGGCTTGTCGGTTTCGAGCCGGGGTCTGTGTTATATTGCCTGCGACAAGGCGGAATGGTGTTCCGCTGTGCGGAATCGAAGCATGGATCGCGAAGAAGGGACTGCGGTTTGCGGACCCGGTGTGCTGCGCTGAAGTCCACGAGCGCACGGTATGCCAAACCAGCATTTCAAATTCTGGCCCGCCCACGCCATGCATCACCTGGATGCACCGGCTACCAACGTGTTCTACAACGCGGAAGTTTCGGCACATCGCTATCCAGACAAGCCGTACCTGGTGTACTACGACACGCCGGTCAGCTTTGCGCAATTCCTCGATCAGGCCGAACGCGTGGCCGGCTTTCTGCAACATCACTGCGGAGTGCGTCGAGGCGATCGCGTGGCGTTGCTCATGCAGAACAGCCCTCAATTCGCCATCGGCTACTACGGCATTCTGCGTGCCAACGCAGCGGTAGTACCGCTCAATCCGATGTATCTCACCGAGGAGCTCCGGCGCTGCCTACGAGATGCGGGCGCCACGGTAGCTCTCGTTTCACAGGAGTTGTTTGCACGCGTCGAGCCGCTGCTACAGACAAACGATCTGCGGCACGTGGTCGTGAGCGCGTATTCGGACTACCTGCAGCGGCCGACGAATCTACCGGTCCCGGATTTCGTCGCCGCTCCGCGTCTCCCGCTGCACGGAACCGGCGTTACCCTTTGGCGTGACGCTCTGGCGGGCGCTCGGCAACCTGGGCCGCTTCTAGCAGGACCAGACGATCTATGCGTTCTGCCATATACATCGGGCACCACAGGAGAGCCCAAGGGATGCGTCCATACCCACCGGAGCGTGATGCATACTCTCGTTGCTTCCATGCGCTGGTTCTGCATGCAACCTGAGTTGACACTGCTCGCGGTAGCGCCTCTTTTTCATGTCACGGGTATGCAGGGGAGCATGAATGGACCGCTGTACAACGGCAACACCATCGTGTTGTTGCCGCGCTGGGATCGCCAGGCCGCGGCAGAATGCGTGCAGCGCTACAGGGTGGCGAGTTGGACAGGTGTTCCGACCATGGTGCAGGACTTCTTCGCCAACCCTGACATCGAACGGTTCGACTTGTCCTCCATTCGACGTTTGAGTGGGGGTGGGGCGGCCATGCCGGCTGCGGTAGCTGAGCGGCTGGAAGCCAGAAATATCCATTACTGCGAAGGCTACGGGCTGTCAGAAACGATGGCGGCCACGCATATCAATCCGCCGGAGCGGCCCAAGAGCCAATGTCTGGGCATACCGATCTATGACGTTGATTCACGCATAGTCGATCCAGCGACGTTGACTGAGCTGCCCCCGGGGGAGACAGGTGAGATCGTGACGCACGGTCCGCAGGTATTCGTCGGCTATTGGAATAAGCCTGCCGAGACCCAGGACGCCTTCATCGAGCTCGACGGCAAGCGTTTTCTTCGCACCGGCGACCTCGGCAAGGTGGACGAAGACGGCTATTTCTTCATGGTGGACCGGATCAAACGCATGATCAATGCGTCGGGGTACAAAGTCTGGCCCAGCGAGATCGAATCGCTGATGTACAAACATCCCACGGTGTTGGAGGCGTGCGTCATTGCGGCACCGGATGCCTATCGCGGCGAGACGGTCAAGGCGGTCCTCGTCGTGAAGCCCGAGTGGCGCGGCCGGATCACGGAGAGCGAAATCGTGGAGTGGTGCCGCCAGAATATGGCCGCCTACAAGGTGCCCCGGGCCATCGAGTTCCAGCAGGAACTGCCGAAGTCCGGCTCGGGCAAGATCCAGTGGCGCGAGCTGCAGGATCGTGAGTGGCGGAAATCGGGAAGGTAGGATGGACCTGACATACACACCGGGCGAAGAAGCGTTCCGCGCGGAGGTTCGCACTTTCCTCGAGACGAAGCTTCCGGGCGACATCCGTGCGAAAGTGAGTCTCGGGAAGCGGCTGTGCAAGGACGACCTCATGCGCTGGCAGAAAATTCTGCACGAACGTGGCTGGGGCGCGGGAAGGTGGCCCAGGCGTTTCGGTGGTGCTGATTGGACAGTTGTACAGGATCACATATTCGAGGAAGAGCGGGTCGCGGCCGGAGCGCCGCTGCAGCTTCCCTTTGCGCTACGGATGGTCGGGCCCGTGCTCATGACCTTTGGCAATTCGTGGCAGCAGAGCTACTTCCTGCCCAAGATCATCGCCGGCGAGCATTTCTGGTGTCAGGGGTTCTCCGAGCCGGGTTCCGGCTCCGATCTCGCCTCGCTGCGGACTGAGGCCGTGCGCGACGGAGATCACTATGTCGTGAACGGCCTGAAGACCTGGAATACCCTGGGTCACTTTGCCGATTGGATCTTTTGCCTGGTGCGCACCCACCGCGAGGCGCGCTCGCAGCAGGGCATTTCATTCATCCTGATCGACATGCGATCCGCCGGCATTACGGTCCGGCCTATCACGATGCTCGACGGCGAGCACGAAATAAACGAGATCGGTTTCGACAACGTGCGGGTGCCCGTGGAGAATCTGGTCGGCGAGGAAAACAAGGGCTGGACGTACGCAAAGTTTCTGCTTACCCACGAGCGCACCAACACCGCCGGGATCGGCCTGTGCAAACGCGAGCTGCGCAAGCTGAAGGAAATCGCCGCTGGCCAGCTCTCCGGGGGCAGGCCGCTCCTGGAGGACCATCGCTTTCGTGATCGCCTCGCCGAGGCAGAGCTCGAACTGATGGCATTGGAGATCACCAACCTTCGTGTGCTTTCCGCCGCTGCCCTCGAGGGGCGGCCACCGGGCGCGGAAGCCTCGATGCTCAAAATCAAAGGCTCGGAGCTCGTCCAACAGCTCGCAGAGCTGCAGATGCATGCATTGGGGCACGATGCACTGCCTTATCTGCAGGAGGCGCTCGAGGCGGACTGGGCCGCCGACCCGCTACTGGCCGAGCACTTTCGGCCGTATGCGCCGCCCGTCTCAGGCCAGTACTTCAACCTGCGTAAAACGACCATCTTCGCCGGCTCCAACGAAATCCAGCGAAACATCATCGCGAAGCTCATCCTGGATCTTTGATCAACGGAAGGTCAACGTGGATTTCCGCTACACCGAAGAACAGCTGGCGTTGCGTGAGACCCTGCAACGTTACGTCGTCCGCGAGTACGGCTTCGAGCGGCGGCGGGTGCTCGCCCGCTCTCAGCTTGGATATTGCGCGCAAGCCTGGTCCCGATACGCCGAATTCGGGCTGCTGGCGCTCCCTTTTCCTGAGGAGTTCGGCGGTCTCGGCGGTGATGCCGTGGATGTGATGGCGGCGATGGAGATCGTCGGTCAGGGGCTGTTGCTCGAGCCCATTTTGAGTACGGTCGTCCTGTGCGGCAGTTTGATAGCCGACGTAGCTGACGAGCCGACCAAGCAGACACTGTTACCGCGGATCGCAGCCGGATCCTGCCGGCTGGCGTTTGCCTGTTATGAGGCTGCCGGGCGCTACGATCTGGCCTCGGTCGCATGCCGGGCGCAGGCGAGCTCGGAGGGTTACTGCCTGTCGGGCCACAAGAGCGTGGTGTTGGATGCGCCGTCGGCCGACTATTTTCTGGTCTCCGCAAGGCTCAGTGGTGGCATCTCGGATGCGGAGGGCATTTCCGTCTTTATCGTGCGGCGTGACGCGCCGGGCCTGACATTGGTGCCGTACCCCACCCAGTATGGGGGCCGCGCCGCCGATATGCGCCTGGATGGAGTCACGGTCGAAAGTCACGCCGCAATAGGCCCGGTTGGTCGTGCCTTGCCCATGATTGAACGTGCGGTGGACAAGGGCAATGCGGCGCTATGTGCGGAGGCTGTTGGCATCATGGCGGCCTTGAACGACATAACCTTGAGCTATCTGAAGACCCGCAGGCAGTTCGGCGTTCCGATCGGCAGTTTCCAGGCGCTACAGCATCGGATGGCTGACATGTACATGGCGGTGGAGCAGGCGCGCTCGATGGCGACCATCGCGGCAGTGCATGCGGACTCCGAGGATGCGGCGGTCCGCCGCCGCATGGTCTCGGGAGCCAAGGCCTATGTCAGCCGGGCGGCACGGTTCGTCGGTCAACAGTCCGTACAGTTGCACGGGGCGATGGGCGTGGTCGACGATCATGTCGTGAGCCATTATTTCAAACGGCTGACCATGATCGATCTGAGTCTCGGCGATGCGGACTTTCACCTGGCCCGCTTCAGCGACACCCTGCGCGCAAACATCTGATCATTGGCCAGGAAAGCTTCTGGTCAGAACCGGACGCGTCCCGTGATGCCGAATGTCCGCGGGGCGCCCAGGAACGCATCGATCTGGTTGTATTGGAACGGTGCGTCGAATGCGACCTGATAATAATATTTGTTCGTCAGGTTTTCCGACCAGGCCTCGACTGCCCATTTGTCGTCCGGCGAGCCGAGCCCGATGCGCGCATTCATCAATCCGTAAGCTCCCTGAGTCTTCCTTGGATCGAGATTCGATCCCGTGTTGTAGGACGAGTTGTATTTTTCACTCAAGGTCGCGCGCAGCCCAAGAGAGTCCGAGAGCGGCACGTGGTAGGTGGCGGAGGCGGCACCCGACCACAGCGGGGCGAACGATAGTCGATTGTTGGCCCGCTCAGGCGAGAAGAGGGCGATCGCGGGGCCGTACTCGTTGACGCTCGTGAAGGCATACGTAATGCCCCCCGAGAAGCTCAGCCCTGTGATCGGAGTGGCCCAGCTCACATCCGCCTCCGCCCCCTTGGATTGCACTTGCGGGAGGGAGGTGACGACAAACAGGATGCCGGTGTACGTATTGAGCTGAAAATCGCGATATCTCTGATTGAACACCGCCGCGTCGAGGCGCAGGGTATTGTTCGCAAGGGTGCTCTTGACGCCCAGCTCGTAGGAGTCGACGGTCTCAGCGGGAAATGACGTATCCAGCACGGGCGCGAGCGGGTTCGACGCCGTCGGATTCGTGACCCGGCCCAGGTTGAATCCTCCGGCTTTATAGCCGTCGGCGAACGAAATGTACGTCATGACCCGATCATTGAAGCGATAGGACAGCTTGATCGTGCCGGACAGGTTGTCCTCGGTCCGCGATTGCGGGTCGGACAGCCTGGTGAAAAACGGATTGAAGACAACAGAACAGCCGTACCCGAGGAGGAATTGATATTCGGTGCTCGTGGGGTTCATCGCTGCGACACCCGGCGATGCCAGCAGAGATCCGCAACCGGCGCCGCCGTCGAGATCGTTGTAATAGGAGGTCAGTGTCTTCTTCTCGTGCGTATAGCGAAAGCCAGCGGTAACATCCCAGTTTGCATTGATCGTGTACGTCTCGTCCGAAAAGAGCGCGTAGCTGGTGTCCGTCTGGTGAAAGGCATCGTCGTAGCCGGCGACACCGGGCAGGAAGGTGTGCCCGGGTGCTTTCCCCGTGAGCTGCGGTATCAGCAGGAAGTTCGGTGCCCCGACCGAAGCCGATGACAATCCGCTGATATAGGTGTCGAAGTCGTTGCCGGCCCACAAGGTCTGTGTGGAAGTGAGAATCTCGCTCGCGAAAAAGCCGCCGACCAGCCAGTCGAGCCCCTGGTTCTTTCCGGCCAGGCGCAGCTCTTCACTGAATTGCTTGAAGTCAGTCTCATTGCCATTGTTGGCTGGCTCAAAGAGAATGTCGACCGTCGTGTAATCCGTGTCGTTGCCGGCCACCAGCGTGTTGTCACGCCAGGCGGTGATGGACGTGAGTGTCGCGTCGCCGATCTTCCAGTCGAGTTGACCTGAAATGCCCATGTCCCGGATCCGCTGGGTCCATGGGTAGTTCGCATACGCAAGATACCCTGTTCCCGCCGCTATGCCGGTGACTCCAGGCTGTCCACCTAAACCGGGGGTCGCCGCGAGGGCGTTTACTATGCCCGCGAACGGTCCGAGATAGGTCGCCACACCGATGCAGCACGACTCATTGCGCTTGGAATAGTCGGCGATAGCCAGGAAGCTGATGTCGTCGGTGGGCTTGATCAAGTATTGCCCGCGGAGGGTGTAAACGTTGCGGTCATTGCTCCGGTTGTTCGTGTTCGGGCCCGGGCCATCATCGACCCTCATCCAACCTTCGGCTTTCTGCCAGCCGACGTACAGGCGCCCAGCGGAGCTCGAGCTCAGAGGTCCGGTCACGGAGCCTGAAATCTCCCGGTCGTTGAAGTTGCCGTAAGTGGCCTCTGCGACCGCTCCGAAGGTCATCGATGGCCGCTTGGTCGTGATGTTGATGACACCCGCGTCGTTGTTCTTTCCGAACAATTCGCCTTGTGGTCCCTCGAGGACCTCGATCTGCTCGATCTCCCCGAGGTTGCCGAAGCCGACACCGTTGCGGGGACGGTAGACACCGTCGATCACGATTCCCACCGACGATTCCAGTCCGGGGTTGTCGCCCACGGTGCCGACACCGCGAATGCGCGCGGTCGTGGAGTTCTCACTGGTGGTGGAGGTCACTGTAAGCCCCGGGGTGAGCACCGTCATGTTCTTGATGTCAGTGACCCCTGAGTCCTGCAACTGCTGCCCGGACAGGGCGATGACCGAGATGGGAACGTCTTGGATATTCTCGGAGCGCTTCTGCGCGGTGACGGTAACCTCACTCAAGGCGGGTTGGGTTGTCGCCTGGTCGTCCGCAAGGCAAGGTGCTCCGGCGACGAAAGCCGAGAATACGAGCGCCAAAGCGACCGTCGGCCGCAAACACACTCTTTGATTATGCATGGGGGCCGTCCCTGGCTGGTTGTCCATGACCGATAGGTTCATAGCCGCGAGCACGTACTCGAATCCGCGCAGCTCGCTGTTCGTTTTGGTTGTGCAACTTGCGCAGCTTTCTTCTGGGAACAGCGGCCGAGCATAGATCGTCGCGTCGTCACCACAGGATCTGAGCGTAAGGGAAGATCGCTGGTGACGCGCTCGCCTCAGACGACAATCTGTTGACTGCCGCCGCCATCGCGGAGGGCGCGACAGTCGGGGATCGGTGCTAAGCTTAGGGACGTTGGACGTACCTTATGGCGCCTGGGGGGTGCACCAGTGAGGACGCGTAACACATCGGGTCGCGGCTATATTCTCGCGACCTGGATCAGAGCCATTGGCCGCGCGCTCGACGCCGCTGATTGTAACGGCGCGGCACTTCTCGCCGAGGCGGGCTTCAGCCCTCGGGAGCTGGAGGATCCGACTGCGCGTTGCTCTGTGGCCGCCACGAGGCGTCTGTGGGAGCTTGCGGTGGCGGCGACCGGCGATCCTGCGTTCGGTCTCAAAGTGGCGAGCCACATAAAGCATACATCGTTCCACGCCTTGAGCTATGGGCTTTGCGCTAGCTCGACTTTGAAGGAAGCCTTCCAGCGGGTGCAGCGTTATTGCCACGTCGCCAGCAACGCCGTGGCGTACGAGCTCGTCAAATGCGGTTCAGAGTATCATTTCCTGATCAGGGCCGTGTTTGACTTGCCCTTCGAATCAATGGACGCGCTGGTGGCCGCGCATGTACGTATGTGCCGTTCCCTGCTCGGGCGAGAGTTCTCACCGTTGCTCGTGGAGTTGCGACGGCCCAGGCCTTCGCGATCCGAGGACTTTGATCGCCTGTTGCGCTCGCCGCTTCGGTTCGAAGCCCCGGAGAATCGGCTGGTGCTCGATGTCGAGAGTGTCGAGCGGCCTCTGGAGAGTGGGAATCCGGAGCTGGCGCACTACAACGACGTCATAGCGCTCCAATACCTGACGAGAATCGAGCGCGAGGACATCCGCGGACGTGTTCGCGAGGTCCTGCTGCAGCGACTGCAAGGATTCGAGCCCTCTCAGGAGGAAATTGCCGAGCGGCTTCACATGAGCGCTCGTACCCTGCAGCGTAAGCTCGCCGAGAGCGGTACAACCTACAAGGAAATCCTGGACGACACCCGGCACGCGCTAGCTCTGGCCTATCTCAGCGCACCCCAGCACAGCGTCAACGAGATTACGTACTTGCTTGGATTCTCGAGCGGGAGCTGCTTTACCCGCGCGTTTCGCCGCTGGACCGGGCAATCGCCGTCGGTATGGCGTGGTGATGCGGCGTCCCGCATGGATGGAACAGCAAACTCTGAGCGGAACCGCGTTTGAGGAGCTGAGCCGGGCAAGATGCCCGGCCAGCGTTTCAGACTACAGAGATCGCAGGAATTTCAAAAGTTGCTGCTGCTTATCAGCCGACAAGAGATTGAAGTTGGCGACGACGCTGCAGGCCTCTCCTGCAGGAAAGCCGTCGGCAGGGTCGGCTGTGGCGCTAGACGCCGGGCAATGGTCTGCAATGGCCTGGAGCAGGTCGGTAGCCCGGCCGTCATGCATGAAGAATAGCCGCTGTCCGGCTCCCCAGAGGGGCGCGGTACGAAATTGATCGCCGCCCGCACGGCCCTGGGTAATGAAGTCAGCGTCTCCCTTCCCCATATGGTGGAGTGCAAAATCGGAAAACGGATGGTACGTGGCCGAGCTCAGGCCACCCGTGGCGGATGGCGCGGTTGTCAGGGTGTCCGTATGGCAAAGGACGCAACCGATCCCCGCAGTGTTCGCCGAAAGTGTGGGTTGTGTGGTACCGAACAGTTGCTCTCCCATCAGCGCGTCCGAATCCAGCGGGTTGCATTGGGCGACACCCCCAAGCGTCTGGCTATCCCAGTTGCACTGCGAAGGAGCCCCATTCAGACGCATGAAAACCACGTCATTCTCGATGACAGGAAGCAGCGAAGATGAGGACCCGGAAGTTGGATTGACGATCAAGGCCTGATCCTCAGGGTAGTTGTTGGTCGAAATGCAGCCTGACCCGCTGCCCCAGGTCTTTTCAATGGGAAAGAGCTCATTGGTCACTCCCATCTCCACGTTGGCCGCCTCACCCGAAAACATCAGCAAGGAACTGTTCTGGGCCTTCCAACCGAACCGGCCGATCGTGCCATCGTTGCCGCTGCGATTGAAAGCGCCGTTGATGTAGCCAAATTTGTTGATGAGTGCAACGGCAACTGCGTTCGCCGCCACCACGTTGTTCATCAAAGTGAGATCCGAAGTGTTTTCCACGAGCCCCAGGCCGAATGTGGGCGTCGGAATCCGGAAAGACACATTGCCATTCTGGAATTGTGTCCCGAACGGGTCTACCTGGGTGATCGTGCATCCGGCAGGGGCGTCGTTACGCCCCGCGAATACGAATAGCTCCGCCACGTTGCCGCTATCGACGCCGGCGGCGTAAGCGGAGGGGGCCACCGCGTGGATAAAACGGGCTTCGACGGCGGGCCCCGAGTAGAAGCTCATTCCGGAGCAACCCCCCTGGGTGAGGTAGCAGGGAATGTTGTTGGTAGCACTCGCGTCGTTCGCGATGGTGTATTCGGGATTTTGCTTGAAACCCGAGGGCTGGAACGTCAAGGGATCAACCTGGCTCGCGAATGTCTTGTAGCCGCTGGGCTGCTGAATCGTGACCTTGCCCGAGCTGCTGCCGCCGACGGTGGGTTGCGAGTGGCACTGGAAACAGCTCTCCGCGTTGAAAGAGGGTCCCAGCCCCAGGATCGTGCTCGGTGCCCCGGTACTGTCCACCTGTTGTGTTACCGACGCCCTGGTTTCGAAGACGCGCATCCCCTCAAACCACAGGCCCGCCAGGACGCCAGGATTGTTGATGATGTTGCCGGCACCATCCGCCTGAGGAGCGGTGCTTGGCTGTGCAATGTTGATGCAGTTCGGAGGCACCGGATTGCCCGTAAATTTTGGGCTGGGGCCACAACCGAATGAATTGCTCGCGGAGCCAGGCAGGAGAAAATTCGACGTCGTGCCGACCGGTCGAGGACCGGGATCGTAGGCTCCGCTGGCTCCGGAGCTCTGCGCGTATAGACTGGAGCAGTTGATGATCATCATCGTTCCGGCCATACATGTGAGCAACCTGCCGGATCCGGTGGACCGTTTGACTCTGATTTGCACTTCCATTCGAGTTCCTCTCACCCATTGATATGGAGACATGTCCCGTTCGCGAGCAACCACACGAGTGGCCCGATGGGGAGATCATGGCGAGGAATGTTGGTCCGTTGAAGTAGTGGGAGCCGAAGTCACATTTCGCGTACATCGAATAAAGGCAGGATGGCTCCGATCCTGACGAGGAGGTGTCCCGCAGCGGAGCACACCGCAGGCGCGCCGAACCGGGGCCGTCGCCCTTACATGTCAGTACGGTTCGCGCCCTGCAGGACGTAGGTGGCGGATGCCGGCCGGTGAAAGATCTCTCCATCCTCGATCATCTTCTCCAGATGAGCCTGGAGCGAGCGTGCCGCGATCGGATGAAGTGATGAGGGGACGTCGTCGTATACTTTCGGCAGGAGCGCCAGGAGGGTCGCATGTCCTCCTGCCTGGCGAAGTGCTTCTCTCACTTTGCTTTCCCGTGCGAGCCGATGTTGGATCAGCCGGTCCACTTCCGCCTGAGGGCTGCCGATGAGATATCCATGGCCTGGGGCGAGAATAGCCACATCGAGGGCACTGACGCGCCGTAGCGATCGAAGGTATGTGCCCATGTTTCCGTCGGGTGGTGAGACCACGACGGTGGAGCCCTGCATGATGTGATCCCCGGTGAAGAGCATGCGCGTGTTCTCGAGGAGAAAGCACAACTGGTTGGATGCGTGTCCCGGGGTGAATACGGTGCGCAATGTCAGGCCGCCGATTTCCAGTCGATCGCCATCCTGCAAAGTGGGATCCAACGCCAGCCTCAAGTCATGATCCGTCAGCGGCGACGGCATTCCAGCAATTTTCGCCCCTGTTGCCTCGCTGAGCGCGACAGCCCCCGCAGCATGATCCAGATGCGTATGGGAGCATAGAATCCAACGAATGCGGCCGGCACCCGCGGTCTGGATCGCGCGCAGGTGCGCATCATCGTTGGGCCCAGGGTCGATGACTGCGAGCTCCTCTTCGCCAATCAGATAGGTATTGGTGCCCGGACCCGTCATGACTCCCGGATTCGGCGCAATGAGACGGGTCACGTAGCGGTCGAGCTTTCGGGGGATACCCGGTACGAGGTCGTAGCTGCATTCGGCGGAGGTGTGGCGTGTCACCCAGAACAGCTCCGCGTACGGCGCTTCGCCGACGCGAAAGCTCTTGCGGCCGCTGGCTCCCGCTGCGCTAATGGTGTGTTCCGCGGTGAATCCACCTGCGGTATCGACGTCTGGTCGAATGTCGGTCATATCAAGATCATCCATGATTGCCGCGCGGAGGCTGCTCCCGTTCGGGCCGCAGGGGCTTTACCACCCAACCGCCTGCCCGTCCTTGCGGAAATCGGAGCCACCGCGGTAGTAACGCGATGACGAATCCGTTGGTACGGCCTCGATCACCTGTACGCCCCCGAGGTCGGCACCGTCGACGGACTGAACGGAGTGTCCCATCGCGGCCAGAGGTTTCGCGACGAGGTCGTAGAGCGAGGACTCGAGGCTGAGCTGATTGGAAATCTGACTGTGCCGAAAACGTGCCATGTCCGCTGCCGCCTGCACGTTGGCGCCGAGATCGATCACGTCCACGAGCAGTTGCGCATGACCCTGCGCCTGCATGTCTCCACCCATGAGGGTCACTGTCATCACGGGCTGTCCGTCGCGCATCAGCAGTCCGGCCGACAGGGTGTTGAATGGCCTCTTGTGAGGCGCAATCGCGTTCGGGCTCTTCGGGTCGAGCGTGAACAGGGCGCCACGATCATGCAGCACGAAACCATAGCCAGGCACCGTAATGCCGGAGCCGAACTCATTGAAGTTGCTGTTCACCCACGACACCATGTTGCCCTCTTTATCGGCCGTGGAGAGCACGATGGTGTCGCCTTTCAGATCGGCGCCGCCTGGCGTCCCGGTGTCGGAGGCGCGGTGGGCATCGAATCGGGCACAAAGCGATTGTGCATGCGAAGTGGACAGCAGCCGGTCGACAGGAACTTTCGCGAAGCTTGGATCCGCGTTGTAGCGAAAGAGGTCCGCGTAGGCGAGCTTCTTCGCCTCGATGAGAATGTGCCAGTACTGCGGGTTCCCAACACCGAGCGATGCCAGCGTTTCCCCCGGAGCCCACTTCGGCAGACAGCTCTGTAGGATGTTGAGCATCTCGTTGGTGGCCCACGCCTGTGAAGGTGGGGGCAACTCGAGCACTTCGTAGCCGTTATACTGCGTGCGAGCGGGTTCGACCCATTCGCCGTGATAGTTGGCGAGGTCCTCCATGGTCATGGTGCCTCCAAGTGCCTTCGACTTGGCTACGATGGCTCGGGCTATCTCGCCTTTATAGAACGCGTCCGCACCCTCTTTCTGAAGCAAGCGGAAGGTTCGCGCGAGATCGCTGGCGCGGAAAATCTGCCCAGGTGTTGGGGGCTGCCCGTTCACATACCACGTCTTCACCGAGTCGGGGTCAAGCTGAGTGCAGCAGCCTTTGAGAGGCAGCGCATTCGGAAGCTTCCAATCGCTGGCGATGCGTTCGGAAATGGGGAAGCCCTTCTCAGCATATTGGGCCGCCGGCTCGAGCACTTCTTTGAACGTCAGTGTGCCGAATCGTTGCAGAGCGGCCTGCCAACCCCACACTGTGCCCGGCACCGTTACGGGCAGGATTCCGGTGATCGGCATGCCGGAGCTGGGTCCCCAATTTTGTGGGTTCCAGTGGTAGCCGAGCTCGTTGAGGTGCTCCAGTGTGGCACCGGAAGGTGCCGTGCCGCTGGCGTTCAGCACATAGATCTTGTGTTCTTTTGCGATGTAGATGACCGCAAAGAGGTCCCCCGCAACACCGACCATCATCGGCTCGACGAGGCTGAGCACGCCAGCTGTGGCCACGGCGGCATCGATAGCGTTTCCTCCGCGCATCAGCACTTGCAGTCCGGCCTGCGCAGCGATGGGCTGGCTGGTGACCACCATGCCGTTGGAGGCCATGACTTCGGACCGGCTCTGCGCAGGCCACCCCTCGGCACGCACACCGCGGACGGCATGACAGAACGCTGGCTCGGGGCTTGAGGTGCACCACCGATCGGGCGATCCGGTGGTGCCGGCTGGTGCGGCCTGCACAGGCCTGATGCCCGTTGCACAGGCTATTGCGAAACCCACGCCCAGAAAAACAAGCACCCCTCGTCGCATGGCCCGTCTCCGCCGTTAAGCACCGCGGCATGATATCAACGGATCCAGGAGATCCGGTGGAGCTGGGGCGCGGAAGCCGAGCAGGCCGCGTTCCTTGAGTCGGCGGCAGTCATCCTGCCGCTCTGGTGCAATCGTCGCCAGATCATGGCATCAACGGACGGCCTGGCTCACGGTCGCTCTCGGACGCGTTTTGCCGAAGCATCGTGTTCTGGGAGAGGTGACGCGCCAACTGAGAGATAGAGGGATGGTCCAGGAATACTGTTGTGGCCACAGGTCGCTGTAGCCAGTCACCAAGATCCCGGGCAACTTGCGTAGCGATGATCGAGTCGAAGCCGTAAACCACGAACAACTGTCCGGTATCTATGCTTTTGGGGTCGACATCGAGCCATCGCGCCATGGCGGTGCGCAGATATGTTTCGACATCCGCTGCCCGGAACGGTGAGGGCGTTTGTGGTTCGGTGTCCACGACTCCGCGGTCCCTATCGGGCGCCATTGCAGATGCCAGCGGGCGGCTCCACCGACGTACGATGGGTAACTTCCCTTCCAGGAGCTCCTGCCGGCATCGTCGACGTTGCACCTTGCCGCTCGAGGTGCGAGGAATGCGTCCTGCTTTGAGCAGGATGATTTCGTCAGGAGGCAGGCCGAGAGTGTCGGTGATGGCGGCGGCAATGGCTGCTTCGATTCCTTCATCCGCCTTCTGTCCAGTATCCAACTCCTGAACGACGACCAGCCGCTCTGCATTCTCTTCTGCCACTGCGAAGGCGGCAGCACCGTTTTCCCGGACTGCGGGATGACTGGTGGATGACACCAGCTCAACGTCCTGAGGGTATATGTTCTGTCCATTGATGATGATGAGGTCTTTGGCACGACCGCAGACGTATAGATCACCATCATGCAGAAAACCGAGATCGCCCGTGCGCAGATAGTGCTCCTCCCGGGCTTGTTTGGGCGGTACGTCTGCAATCGACGCGGCAAACGTTGCGGCATATTCGCCCGGGCGCCCCCAATATCCTTGGGCAACGGACGGACCGCTGACCCAGATCTCACCCACCTGGTCTTCCGGGCAAGCGCATCGGGTGTCTGGATTGACGATAGCTACTGTGTGATCGGGCAGCGCTCTACCGTGGTTGACCAGTATGATCGCATCCTCGTTGGCAGCCGTCTCGCCGAGAGGGACGACGCGATCCTTTCGCAAGCTTGATTGGCAGACACTCAATGAGGAGGGAGACCGACCGTGGCTCGCGGCCCAACGACCTGACACCATCAGGGTGGATTCTGCAAGTCCATACGCCGGGTACCAGGCCTTCGGCTGGAAGCCACTGACCGCGAACGCCCGATTGAAGCGCTCCAGTGTCCGCTGCCGGACAGGCTCAGCGCCATTGAATACAACACGGACGGTGCTCAAGTCCAGTGACGCGCGCTGGGTGGCGTTGATCGAGCGCGCACAGAGATCAAAGGCGAAGTTGGGGCCGCCAATCACAGTGCCGCGATAATCGCTGATTGCCCGTAACCAACGCAGGGGATTGACGAGAAAGGAGGACGGCGACATGAAGACGCAATGACAACCGACTACCAGCGGATGGAGGATGCCGCCTATCAAACCGAAATCGTGGTAGGGAGGGAGCCAATGGACCATGACCGTCTGGGCATTCGTTTCGCTGACCCAAGCGCATGATCGGACGTTCGCAAGTACGTTGCCGTGCGCAACCATCACGCCTCGCGGAGCACTGGTGGAACCGGAGGTGTATTGTATGAATGCAACATCAGCGGCATTCAACAGCGGGTCGACCCAATCGGAGCGATAGCTGCGGGACTCGTCGAGAATGCGCCATTCGCAGATCGCAGCGACTCTGGACTGGGGGGCAAGACGCGTGATGGTTTCGAGCTCGTGGCTGCCCGTCAGGACGAAGCCGGCCGTGGCATCCTCCACAATGGCCTCGAGCCTGGTGAGGTGACGGGCATGGGTCGGCAGATAAGCCGGTACCGGCAGATGGCCAGCATAGAGGCAGCCGAAAAATGCGTGGATGTAATCGAGCCCCGGCCTGAATAGCAGCACAACGGGCTGTCGTGGGGATATTGGCCCGGCGCGCAGCCACGTGGCGATTTGTCGGGCTCGCTCATCGAGCCGGCCATAAGTGATCTCTTCGGGGGAGCCGCCGCCGCTGGGTAGGAAGGTATAAATGACTTGATCCGGTCGCGTTTCCGCGTATCGCCTCAGCACGGTGACCAGATTTTCATCCGCATGAACGTGAGCAGATGATGGATGGAAGGGCTGCGACATGCCAGGACCTGTTTGGTTGATAGGAGCGCTGGCTGAAGCATATGCGCCGGCGCGTCGCGATCGATGTCCTGCCACGAAATCTGAATTCAGCACAACCGAATAGTTCGTCGATTCCCTCGTGAGAAGATTTCTCCGGCAGTCGAGCCCGCCACCCCGGACCTGGGCCGCCAAACCAGGTGTCGGCGCCTCGAGGGCTCTGTCAATGCATGATGGAAGCAGATGAACGCTCTACCAAATGAATTGGAGCTGCCGCTGTTGCATGCTCAGCAGGAGCTGTTGCTATCGCAGATGTTGGTGAGCGGTGTTCAATGCACTGACATTGCAATAACGGCCACGTTCTTCGCATCGCTGGATGAACGAATTTTCGTCAAGGCGGTGCGTCATGTCTATGAGGAATTCGAGTCCTTGCAGGTCCAGTTCGTGGCGCGGGAAGGTGTCACGCTACAACGTCTGGACCCGGCAGGGCAGTTCAACTGTGAGGTGATCGACGTCAGTAAGCGTGACTTTCCGGAGTGCGCCCTGCGTGACTGGATCGCCGCAGATGTGGCTGAGCGATTTGATTTTATGAAGGGGCCTCTATGGAGGGGGGTTCTGTTCAAGCTCGCTTCCAGGAAGTACGTCTTCTACAAGCGGACCAGTCATGTCATCACGGATGGCTACAGCGAGAGTCTGTTCGGGAACCGGATCATTGAGGCCTATACGTCTTTGTCAAAGGGAGTGATGCCAAGACCCTCAGGCTTTGGCAGGTTGAGCGATCTCCTTTCTCAGGAAGAGTCCTACAGATTCTCGCCTCGGTTTTCTCTCGATCGGGAATTCTGGATGGCCGAGATGATTTCCGCACCGGAGCCGGTGGCTCTGGCCTCCCCTCGGGTTACGCACTCATCGCGTCAAATCAAGCACTTTTCGCTCATGGCGGCGGAGACTGAGCAACGGTTGCGGGCGATAGGACAGCGTACGACGAATGGCCCTGCCGCTGCGTTGGTCGCAATGACAGCGGTGTATTTGTACCTCATGACTGGAGAAGCCGACCTTGTGATCGGCCTGCCAGTGACGGCGCGTATCGGAAAAGTCGCTCGTTCAGTGCCCGGTGCAATGGCTAACGTCTTGCCGCTGCGCATCGGAATACGGTCAGGAGACACGTTCCTCAAAGTACTGGGCGAAGTTGATCGCAATATGAGCCGTATCCTGCAGCATCAGCGCTATCGCTCCGAACAGCTGCTGCGCGATCTGAAACTGGCAGGCTCAGGTCGGGTGCTGTTCAGGGTGCTCGCGAACTACATTCCGATCCCGCGTCGAAGCGAGCTCGATGGAGTGCTCAACGAGCTGCAGGTCGTCTCATCGGCTGAAGTGGCCGATGTCAGTTTTGAGTTTCTCGATCGTGGTTCGCAAGCTCCACTGGGTATCGGTCTGAAGTTTCACGCTGACTTGTATACTGATGCGGAGGCGCTGGCGCACCGTGCCCGTTTCGAGCGTCTGTTGAGGCAAGTCACCGCAAGGCCTGAGCAGGCGGCAAGCTCGCTGGCGCTGATGTCGGCTGCGGAGCGCGAGCAGGTGTTGTGGGGGTGGAATC
>CAZBTV010000138.1:0-19556 GCA_964494895.1 uncultured Steroidobacteraceae bacterium
TGAACAGGTCGGTCTCCAGGAAGATCTGGCCGTCGGTGATCGAGATCACGTTCGTGGGCACGAAAGCAGTCACGTCGCCTGCCTGTGTCTCGATGATGGGCAATCCGGTGAGTGAGCCTGTTTTGCCCTTGACCGCGCCCTTGGTCACCATCTCGACGTATTCCTCGTTCACACGCGCGCTACGCTCGAGCAGGCGGCTATGGAGATAGAACACGTCGCCGGGGAATGCCTCGCGGCCAGGAGGACGGCGTAGAAGCAGAGAAATCTGCCGATACGCGACCGCCTGCTTCGACAGGTCGTCATAGATGATGAGTGCGTCCTGGCCGTTGTCCATGAAGTACTCGCCCATAGTGACACCCGAGTAGGCCGCGATGTACTGGAGGGCGGCGGGTGTCGAAGCGGAGGCGGCCACGACGATCGTGTGCTTCAGGGAATCGTGCTCCTCGAGCTTGCGCACTACATTGGCGATCGTCGACTGCTTCTGGCCGATCGCCACGTAGATGCATTTGATGCCCGAGGACTTCTGGTTGATGATCGTGTCGACAGCGAGCGCGGTCTTGCCGGTCTGCCGGTCGCCGATGATGAGCTCGCGCTGGCCACGACCGATTGGCACCATCGAGTCGATAGCCTTGTAGCCGGTCTGTACCGGCTGACTGACCGACTTGCGATAGATAACGCCCGGAGCGACCCGCTCGATCGGCGCGGTCCGTGTCGTCTTCACGGGACCCTTGCCATCGAGCGGCTGTCCCAGCGCATCGACGACTCGTCCCAGGAGCTCCGGCCCCACCGGCACCTCGAGAATGCGATTGGTGGTCTTGACCGAGTCTCCTTCGCGCAGGTGCTTGTACTCGCCCAGCACGACCGCACCGACCGAATCCTGCTCGAGGTTCAGCGCGAGCCCGAAGGTGTTGCCTGGGAACTCGAGCATCTCGCCGTAGCGCGCATCCGCAAGCCCGTGAATGCGGCAGATGCCGTCGGTAACCGAGACGATCGTACCGACGTTGCGGGCCTCAGTGACCGACTTGAAGTTCTCGATCCGCTGCTTGATCAGGTCGCTGATCTCGGTCGCTTTAATCGCCATGGTGTAGATCCTATGAGTTTCGAGACGGCTCAGGCCGTCAGCTCGTAAGCAATTCGGCTCAGCTGCGTGCGCAGCGAGCCGTCGATGACCAGGTCGCCCGCCTGGAGCACGGCCCCGCCAATGAGCGTGGGATCCGTTTGACACTGCATGCGGACCCCGCGTTTCAACTTGCGCTCCAGGGCGGCCGTGAGCGTCTTTCGCAGGGATTCGTCCAGCGGCGCGGCGGATGTCACCGTCACATCGACTACTTTTTCCGCTTCGTCCTTCATCTCGTCGAAGAGAGTGGAGATCTCAGGAAGGTAGGCGAGGCGATGGTTGTCGGCGAGCGTGCGCACGAAATTGGCGCGGTGCTCCCCGAGCTGTGGTCCCGCGATGCCGATCACGAGCTGCGCAAGCTCGCTCGAGGTCACTCGCGGGTTGCCGAGCAATGCTTCGACGCGTGGATCGGCAACGACCGTAGCAGCCACATGCAGCGCCTCGGACCACGGTCCGAGCCGGTTTTCGCCACGCGCCTCCTCGAACGCCGCCTTGGCGTAGGGTCTTGCGATGGTGGTTTTATCGGCCATTGCGGTGATTGCCCTTAGATCTGCGTTGCCAGTTTGTTGATGAGATCGGCGTGTGACCTCGGATCGATCTCGCGCTCGAGCAGCTTCGATGCTGCCTGTACGGCGATCTGCGCGACCTCACGACGCAGTGCCTCGCGTGCCCGCGAGGACTCCAGGACCACCTGCTCCTGCGCTTGCGCCTTGATGCGCTGAGCGTCGGAATTGGCGAGTCCCTTCGCTTCCTCCACCAGCTCGTTGGCGCGATGCTGTGCCTGCTCGATTATCTGGGCCGCGCGTTCCCTCGCGTCGCGCACGATCGTCTCAGCCTGCTCCCGCGCGTGCGCGAGCGCCTGCTCGCCCTTGTCGGCAGCAGCCAGACCCTGCGCGATCTTCTTCGAGCGCTCTTCCATCGGCCCCAGGATCATTGGCCAGACGAATCTCATCGTGAACCAGATGAGCACGATGAACACGAGCATCTGTACGACGAGCGTCAGGTTGATATTCATGGTTCAGGGCTCCACCCGCGCTGACCGGCGCAGAACACAAAACATCAGTGCGTAAGGCCCGCGGTGAACGGATTCGCGAACGTGAAGAACAGCGCGAAACCGATGCCGATCATGGCGACCGCGTCGACCAGCGCCGCGACGATGAACATCTTCACCTGCAGCATCGGGGTCAGCTCGGGCTGCCGGGCGGCGCCTTCGAGGAACCGGCCACCCAGAATTCCGAAGCCAATCGCGGTGCCGAGCGCGCCGAGACCGAAAATGATGCCGACTGCGAGAACCGTCATGGCATTGACGTGTGCGAGATTTTCCATTCAACCCTCCTAGAGGAAACGATGCTTGGTGTTGGTACGGACTTCAGTGGTGCTCGTGCGCCATCGACAGATAGACGACCGTCAACACCATGAATATGAAGGCTTGCAGCGTGATCACAAGCAGGTGGAACACGGCCCACGCGAACGCGAGCACGAACTGCATCACCACGAAGATCCAACCGCTGAAGTGCGAAAGCTGCTCAACGCCGCGGAGCGAGAGGATCGCCAGCAGCAGGAAGATCATCTCACCGGCGAACAGGTTTCCGTATAGACGCAGCGACAGGGAGATGGGCCGCGCGATGAACGGGATGACCTCGAGGATGAAGTTGAAGGGAATCAGGATCACCTTCACCAGCTTGTTGTTACTGGAGAACGGCTGCAGGGTGAATTCGGCGATGAAGCCGCCGAGTCCTTTTTCCCGCACGCTGTAGTAGAGAATGAGGGCGAAGACCGTCAGGGACAGTGCGAACGTGACGTTCACATCCGTGCTGGGGACGACTTTCAGGTGTCCGATGCCGAGGCCATGCGCGATGGCCGGCAGCAGGTCCACGGGCAGGACGTCCATGGCATTGAACAGAAACACCCAGCAGAAGATCGTCAGCGCCAGTGGGGCAAGCAGCTTGCTCGTGCCGTGGAACGAGTCGCGAACCTGCGAGTCGACGAACTCCACGACCAGCTCGACGAAGTTCTGGAATTTCCCCGGCACGCCGGTCGTCGCCTTACGCGCCGCCATGTAGAAGGAGCCGACGAACAGCACCCCCAGCACTACGGAGAAGAAAACGCTGTCCCAGTGGATCACCGAGAAATCCGCCACACCCGCCGGTTCCTTGTTGGACAGGAACGTCAGGTGGTGAAGGATGTATTCGTTTGCGCTTGGTGCCTGTTCTGCTGCCATTGACGTCTCATGCATTCCGCTTCATCGCGACGCGCGTTCTTCTGCGCGCCCGCCTTCCACCTACTCGTAGTACCGTTGCGACGCACTGGCGCGAGTCAGTCCCTCGCACGAGGTACATCTCGTGTCGACAAGCCTTTGGCCAATGCGATCCAGAACACAAAGAACGTTGCGACGTACCCGCCAAGCATCGCCAGCGGCACAACCTTCATCGTCTTCAACACCGCCACGAACAGCGCGATCACGACGATGACCTTGACCGCCTCGCCGACGAAAAACGCGCGTATCGCCCGCAGCGGATTCGTCGCTGTCGCTCCGCCGAAGCTGAGCAGTGCCATCGCAAACGTCGCGGCGCTGCTTATTCCGCCGCCAAGCGCCGCGGACAAGGCGGCGCGGGAATCCGCGATCACCCAACTCAGGACCGCCGCCACCAAGGCGACAGCCGCCTGACCCAGCGCGACGCCGAAGGCCAGATGCCGCGGGTTGGGCTGGCCCATCGGTCCTCCGGGCACGTCAGTCACGATCACGTTCTATCCCGGCTCGAGTAAGCCGCGCCCGATACAGCGCGCAGTTCACGGCCCTCATATCAAAGCGCCGGTAATTGCTGCGATTACTTCGTCAGGACAGTCACTTACGTGAGCCGACCTGGCCCGGCGAAAAAAGCGGGCGGATTATAGAGAGCGCAGCCACATGAGTCCAATGGTCAATGGACCGAAATACGGCTGTGGCGTATTTCGGCGCGCGTGCCAGGCATGCCGCGAGCAACAAGCGTGGTTTTTGCCAGTAGCGCAATGGGTTATGTGAGGTGCCAGCCGCGGTACCATTGAACGACGTTCAATGGTTTCCGCGCCAAAAATGGAACAGCGGCGCCTGGCGGGCGAGTCGTTTGGCCGCCACAGGCGATCACTGTATGTGTGCCAGGATTCCGTCGAGCTCGTCGAGACTGTTGTAACTGACGACCAGCCTGCCCTTGCCACCGTTGGAATGTTGGATGACTACTTTGGCGCCGAGCTTGTCAGCGAGCTCCTGCTCGAGCCGCGACACATTGGGGTCGCGCGCGCTGTCCGAGCCCTCGGCCGCAGTGCTCGCCCCTGCCTGCATTCGACGGACGAGCGCTTCTGTATCGCGCACCGACAAGCCTTTCTTCACGATCAACGCCGCGACTTCGATCTGCTGCTTGCGATTCAGCACTGCCAGGGCACGCGCGTGCCCCATTTCGATATCGCGCCGCTCGATGCGCTCACAAACCTCAGGTGCAAGCTCGAGCAGCCGGAGAAGGTTGGTCACGCCCGTCCGCGAGCGGCCCACGGCATCCGCCGCTTCCTGATGAGTGAGCTCGAACTCCGAGATCAACCGTTGTAACGCTCGGGCTTCCTCCAGAGGATTGAGGTTCTCGCGCTGGATGTTCTCGATCAGTGCGACAGCGATCGCCGCCTCATCGGGGATACGGCGAATGACGGCGGGAATCTCACTCAGGCCCGCCATCTGAGCCGCCCGCCAGCGGCGCTCGCCGGCAATGATCTCGTAGCGCTGCGACTCTCCGATGCCCGGCACGCCTACCGGTCGAACGACAATCGGTTGGACGACGCCCTGCGCTTTGATGGAATCGGCCAGCTCCTGAAGAGTTTCCGGCCGCATATCCATACGCGGCTGGTACTTGCCCTTCTGCAGGAGATCGAGAGGCAGCCGCGCGAGCTCGTCACCAGGCGCAAGCGATGCCGCAGCCGAGTTGGCGGCGTCCAAACCCGCGCCAGCGTCCGCCCCGGGGACTTTGGCGGTAGCCCCGCCGGGCGCAGCTCCGTTCGCGGAGGTGCCCGGGACATGAACGGCAACAGGTGGCACGGGCCGCAAGGTATGCCCAAGCAGATCGGCCAGGCCTCTGCCGAGCGTGGGTTTCTTATGGCTCATGGCGGCGGATCATAACGAATCCGGTGCAGCGGGATTGATGATAAGGTCGTTTCATGCCTCGGGGTGAGCCGCACGCTCATGGGTAACTAGCTGGAAGCTGTTTGCGCCTTGGCTGGATCAACCTCGAAACCAGCGTCCTGCTGGACTTCCGTCGACGCCTCCGCTTCAGGGAGAGCGGCCGGGACGCCCTCGGACGTCGGGCCTCCGCCGGTATCGGTCGATGTCGGTTCCGCCGCTCCCGAGGCTGGGCTACCTGGGCTCGTGAATGTACCCGCGGGAGCATCCGCCGCCTGCGCGGTGGCGTTTCTGGCGATCTCCTCTTCCTCTTCGCGCCTGATCATCTCGCCCGCAAGCGCCAGGTAGGACAGCGCGCCCCTGGATTCCTTGTCATGGAACAACACGGGCTTCCCAAAGGAGGGGGCCTCTGCCAAGCGAATATTGCGCGGGATAATGGTACGGAAGACCTTGTCGCCGAAATGAGTGATGAGCTGCGCACTGACTTCGTTCGCAAGGTTGTTTCGCGGGTCGAACATCGTCCGCAAGATGCCTTCGATATCGAGGACCGGATTCACGGCAGCACGAATCTGCTCGACAGTTCCCAGCAGCGCCGAAAGCCCCTCCAGGGCGTAGTACTCACACTGCATAGGGATGAGGACACTGTCCGCCGCGACGAGTGAATTCACGGTCAGCATGTTGAGCGCTGGAGGGCAGTCGATGAGGATGACGTCGTACGACTCGCGCACTGGCGCAAGCGCATTACGCAGTCTCACTTCGCGTCCGACTGGCATCTGCAACAGACGTACTTCAGCCGCTGTGAGGTCCTGGTTCGCCGGCAACAGGTGATAGCCGCCTGGATCCACGGCCAAAAGGGCGGTCGCCAGCTCCGTCTCCTCGAGCAGCACGTCCACACTGCTGCGCTCGAGCTGCGACTTGTCGATTCCGCTGCCCATTGTGGCGTTGCCCTGCGGATCGAGATCGAGCAGCAGGACCCGGCGCTTGGTCGCGGCGAGCGACGCAGCAAGGTTCACCGCCGTGGTGGTCTTGCCAACGCCGCCCTTCTGATTCGCTATCGCAATTACGCGCTTCATGACAGCACAGTGTACACGTCACCTCACGAAAGTTGCCCTTACGAGTACCATGGTGAAATATCCGTTGCGCGGTACAGCCAAAGGGTGAGACGCACGATGCAAGTCGAGCTTGACCGGAGTGACTTGAGGATTCTGGACCTCATCCAGGAGCATGGCGACCTGTCGGCCGCCGACGTCGCAGACCGCCTGGGCATGACGGCATCGACATGCTGGCGCCGCATGAGCCGGCTGCAGGAACTTGGCGTAATTCGCAAAAGAGTCGCACTGCTGGACCGTGAGAAGGTGGGATTGAACGTCACGGTCTTTTCGCACGTGAAGCTGATGGCCCACGGCCGTGACGCACTCCTGCGTTTCGAGGCCGCCGTGCGCGAGCACCCCGAGATACTCGAGTGCTACACCATGATGGGCGAGACCGATTTTCTGCTCAGGATCGTTTGCCGGGACATCAAGGCATATGAGGCGTTTTTTCTGGACCACTTGTCGCGCTTCCCGGGCGTGCAGTCGGTCAACTCCTCCATCGCTCTCGCCGTGATCAAGGAAACAACCACACTGCCGCTGAATGCAACGCAGCTATCGAGCTCGGCAACCAGTGGCTCACGATAGGTCGGCGGCGGGCGAATGGCGATGATCGCGTAAGAGCACGATCAGACAGCGCGCCTCGCTCAGGTCAGGAACAACAAGCTCGCGTGAGCTCGCCACATGCCACCCCTGCGGGATGTCCACAAGCTCTTCCGCCGGCCATTTCCCCTTCATCGCCAACACACGCGTCTGCGGGCCGCAAAGCCCGGACACTTTCTCCAACATCTCTGGCAAAGGTGCGAACGCGCGAGTGATGACGCTATCGAACGGCTTCTCGGGATGAATGGACTCAACTCGAGCATGAACCGCTTCTACGTTGGCCAGATCCAACACGCGCGCCGCATGCGAGATGAAGCGGATCTTTTTCCCAGCCGAGTCGATGAGAGTAAAGCGTCGCTGGGGATTCAGCACGGCCAGGGGCAGTCCTGGAAAACCCGCTCCCGTACCCACATCCGCGATTCCCGTCCCATACAGATCGCCGTGAACCGCCAGACTATCGAGCAGATGATGCGTGACCATCTCCTGGCGATCCGTTATGGCCGTGAGGTTATAGGTACGATTCCAGCGCTCGAGCTCATCCAGAAGCCGCTCCAGCCTGGAGGCGTCTTGCTCCGTCAGCCCGACGCCCATATTTTCGGCAGCATGAATGAGGTGGTGAGCCATAGGATAAATATAGCGGCGCCGCGCGCCAGGAGAGGACATTACAATCCTCGCAGATCACCACCTGCTACAAAAACGTGCGATTACTGCTAGTAGAAGACGACGCCATGATCGCCGAGGCCATCCGTACCGGCCTCAAGCGGGATGGCTTTACCGTGGATTGGGTCCATGATGGGGAATCCGCAGACCACGTATTGCGCACAGAGGCCTTCGATCTTTTGCTGCTGGACCTGGGCCTCCCGCGCAAGGGCGGCCTGCAGGTACTGCAGAGCCTGCGAGCCCGGCAGCAAACACTCCCCGTACTCATCATCACTGCTCGTGACGCGGTGTCGGATCGCGTACAAGGACTCGATGCCGGCGCGGACGACTATCTCGTAAAGCCATTTGATCTGGATGAGCTTGCAGCTCGCATCCGCGCGCTCCTACGGCGCAAGTCGGGACGCACCGAGCCCGAGCTCGAGCACCTGGGCGTGGCTTTGAACCCCGCTACACACAAGGTAACGCGCGACGGCCGGGAGATCGCACTATCGCCAAAGGAATTCGCGCTCCTGCAGTTGTTGATGGAACGCCCGGGAAACATCCTTTCGCGCGCGCAGATCGAAGAGAGACTCTATGGCTGGGGAGAGGAAGTCGAAAGCAATGCCGTCGAAGTCCATATCCACAGCCTGCGGCGTAAGCTCGGAACCGATTTCATACTGAATGTCCGTGGAGTAGGTTACCGGGTAAGGCCGACACCGTGAGATCGATCCGCACCCGCCTGCTCGTCTGGCTCATCAGCGGCGTGGTGTCGATTGGCATCGCCGGCGGCTGGATCGTATACGCGAATGCGCTCGCGGAAGCTGACGCGTTCTTCGATTATCACCTGCGGCAAACCGCATTGATCCTCAGGGCGGAGCCCGTCGAGTACTCGCTCGGACCGCGGCTTCCCGAGAATGACGCGAGCTATGATTTCGTAGTGCAGGTCTGGAGCCTGGATGGGGTCCGCATCTATCTCTCACGCCCTCACAGCGTACTACCGGATATCACGACGCTCGGTTTCTCGACGGTCGACACCAGCGAAGGTCGCTGGCGAGTGTATGGCACGCAGGCGTTGACGAAAGTCATTCAGGTAGCGCAGCCCATGCGCGTGCGCGAGCAACAGGCTGCCGACCTGGCCCTGAAGACGTTGCGGCCTTTCGCGTTGCTGCTCCCGGTGTTGGGTTTTCTGATCTGGCTTGCTGTTGGAAGCTCGTTGGAACCGCTCCGCCGGCTCACCTCTCTGGTAAAAGCCAGAAGGATCGATGCGCGGGACCCACTCCCCAACGAGCGGTTGCCGGAAGAGGTCCGCCCGCTAGTCGACGCTCTCAACGATCTGCTCGTGCGTCTCGACGCCGCTTTGACTCGCGAGCGGGCATTTATGGCCGACGCTGCCCACGAGCTACGCACACCGCTGACTGCGTTACACCTGCAAATGGGCACATTGGCGCGCGCCCAGAGCGAAGCAGAGCGCAACGACGCAATGGAAAGGCTGTCGGCGGGAGTGCAGCGTGCCATCCGGCTGGTAGAGCAGATGCTATCGCTAGCCCGTCAGGAGCCTCGTGCCGAGTTGCGACGCGAGCAGGTTCCTTTGGCGGACATCGTGCGGGACGTCGTCGCGGAGCTCGTGCCTTTTGCGGATGCGAAACACATTGACCTGGGTATTTCCAGCCTCGAGCCTGCCAGAGTCCTGGGGGATGCTGATGCGCTGCGCACGCTCGCGCGCAATCTCATTGATAATGCTGTCCGCTATACGCCGGACTCGGGTCGCGTGGACGTGGCAGTTGAGCTGCCCCCGTCCAGCACACCTTTGAAGCCCCCGCGAACCCCGCAGCAGGAAGTCGTTTTCAAGGTCATCGATGACGGACCCGGCATTCCCATTGAAGAGCGCGAGCGTGTTCTCGACCGCTTTTATCGCCGCCCGGGAGCCTCACCGCCCGGAAGCGGCCTTGGTCTGGCCATCGTCAAAGCGATTGCGGACACGCATGGCGCAACCGTTTCTTTGGACACAGGACCTGGAGGGAAAGGGTTGGCCGTGAGCGTGCGTTTCGCCGCAAGCATCTGAATCGCGATCTCGTTGGCTCTGGTTGAGGGTCGAGCTGCGGAGGTCGGGCGCCTGAGCACCAGACCTGAGCGTGGCGTACCCCTGAATACAGCCGCGGACGATGCGTTCCCCTGTCAGATTCTACCGGCGCCAAGAGCCGTCACGATCCTAGGGCTAAGAGCCCGAGCTCTTAAGGTTCACTTAAGTCTGTCCGACTACGGTACGCAGCATGTCATGCACCCCCTGACCCGTACTGCTTGGAGGAAGGTAGAATGAACCTCAGAAATTTGATCCGGAAGCCGCTGGCGGCGGCCGCACTGGGTGCGGCGGTCATCGCGGGACCGGTTAGTGTCTTGTATGCAGTTGGCGCAACGCCGAGCGTAGCTGCGGCTCCGGCACCTTCGACGGCTGCCGGACCGGTAACCTCCGTTCCCGCCACCGGCAACCCATCAGCGGTATTGCCCGACTTCAGCACCATGGTGCAGAAGTATGGCCCCGCGGTCGTCAACATCACCGTTGTCAGTAAAGTGTCCGTCTCGGACCAGGGCGATGACGAAGATGACGACAACGGCAATGGCAATGGAAATGGCAACGAGAATCCTTTCGGCCCCAACAGCCCGTTTGCGCCGTTTTTCCGCGGCCTGCCCCACATGCCGCCGCAGGCACCCAGCCGTGGTGAAGGCTCTGGCTTCATCGTCCGCCCTGACGGCTACATTCTGACCAACGCGCATGTCGTCAACGGCGCCAGCGAAGTCACGGTCCGGCTCACGGATCGCCGGGAATACACTGCGAAGGTAATCGGTATCGACACCAAGAGCGATGTGGCGGTGATCAAGATCACCGCGAGCAATCTGCCGACGGTCAAGCTTGGCGACTCCCGCAACCTGAAGGTGGGTGAGTGGGTGCTTGCGATCGGTGCGCCGTTCGGCTTCGAGAACAGCGCGACCGCGGGCATTGTCAGCGCCAAAGGCCGCACCCTTCCGGACTCCGGGTACGTTCCGTTCATTCAGACAGACGTGCCGATCAATCCGGGCAACTCCGGCGGTCCGCTGTTCAACATGCGCGGTGAGGTAGTGGGAATCAACTCCCAGATCTACAGCCGCTCCGGTGGCTTCATGGGTGTATCGTTCTCGATTCCTATCGATGTCGCTCTGAAGGTCAGCAACCAGCTTGAAACCACCGGGCACGTCTCGCGCGGCAAGCTCGGAGTGGCCATCCAGGACGTGAGCCAGGGTCTTGCCGACTCGTTCGGGCTTCCGCAGCCTGAAGGCGCGCTGGTGTCCAGCGTGGAGAAAGGCGGAGCAGCCGCTCAGGCCGGCATCGAGCCCGGTGACGTCATTCTCAAGATGAATGGTCAGCCAGTAGGCCGCTCGACAGAGTTGCCGGTGGAGATCGCGGAACAGGCTCCGGGTAGCACCGTGAACCTGCAGATCTGGCGCAACCACTCGACCCGTGACATCAGCGTCAAGCTCGGCGCCATGGAGGACAAGCGCACCGCTCTCAACGACCGAGGTGCCGAGGGCAGAGGAGGCAAGCTAGGTCTGGCGGTACGCCCATTGACCAGCGAGGAGAAGGCTCAGGCCAACACGCAAAACGGCGTCCTGGTCGAGAAAGTCACTGGCCCTGCAGCACAGGCTGGCCTGCAGCCCGGCGACGTAGTCCTCGCGGCCAACGGCGCTCCCGTCACCAGCGTGGACGACCTCCGCAATGCCGTGGACAAGTCGAAGGGCCATATCGCCCTGTTGGTACAGCGCGGTGAAACCCGCATCTTCGTACCGGTACGCGTGGGCTGATCCGACGGATCGCTGTAGTCGGTCAAAGAGCAGGCGGCACCAACCGCCTGCTCTTTTCGTTAGCGCGCCGAGCCGTTCGTCACCAACGTCGCCATCAGCTCATTCACCGGAAGTGAATCCAACTGCTCGCGCTTTGCGAACAGCGTCTTGATGGCCAACGCCTGCTTCGCCGGGAAGTGCGCATCGACCGAGGCCTCGAACTTGCGGACCAGCACCGGCATCCCCTCGGTGCGCCGCTTGCGGTGGCCGATTGGGAAATCCACCTGCACGCGATCTGTGGAAGACCCATCGCGAAAAAACACCTGCACGGCATTGCCAATGTAGCGCTTGTCGGGATCGTAGTACTCCTGCGTGAAGGTTGCATTCTCACGCACCTCCATCTTCGCACGCAGAGCGTCGACGCGCGGGTCCGACGCAACTTTGTCTTCATAGTCTTCTGCAGTCAGCCGCCCAAACAACAGCGGAATCGCAACCATGTACTGGATGCAGTGATCGCGGTCGGCGGGATTCGCCAGCGGACCTGTCTTGTCGATGATACGAACGCCCGGCTCCTGCGTTTCAATTACGATGCGCTCGATATCCTCTACGCGATCTTTCACGACCGGATGCAGTTGCATACCGGCCTCGACCGCCGTTTGCGCGTGAAATTCGGCCGGGAAGGAAATCTTGAACAGCACATTTTCCATGACGTAGCTGCCAAACGGTTGCGGCAAGGAGAAAGGCTTCCCCTTGAACAGCACGTCATAAAAGCCCCAAGTCTTCGCCGTAAGCGCAGACGGATAGCCCATCTCACCTGCCAACGAGATAAAGGCATGCCGCACAGCTCGACTCGTTGCGTCTCCAGCTGCCCAACTCTTGCGCGATCCTGTGTTAGGAGCGTGCCGATAAGTACGCAAGGCCCCGCCGTCGATCCACGCGTTGGAGACCGCGTTGACGATCTGCTCGAGACTCCCACCGAGCATCGCCGTAACAACCGCCGTAGAAGCCACACGCACGAGAATGACGTGATCGAGGCCCACACGGTTAAAGCTATTCTCCAGGGCAAGGACGCCCTGGATCTCGTGCGCCTTGATCATCCCAGTCAGCACATCACGCACGGTGAGCGGGGCTCTTCCCTCCATGACGGCCTTGCGCGCAAGATAGTCCGCCACCGCGAGAATGCCACCGAGATTGTCGGAAGGATGGCCCCACTCCGCGGCCAACCAGGTATCGTTGAAGTCGAGCCAGCGGATCATGGCGCCGATGTTGAAGGCGGCCTGCACAGGATCCAGCTCATAGGACAACCCGGGCACGCGCGCGCCACCCGGCATCACCGCGCCAGGGACGACTGGACCGAGGAGCTTCGTGCATGCCGGATACTTCAGCGCCTGGAAACCGCAGGCCAGCGTATCCATGAGGCAATACCGTGCGGTTTCATATGCCTGTTTGCTGTTGATGGCGTAGCTCTTCGCATACTCGGCGATGGCGACGAGCACGGCATCAGGGTCAGGCCGCTTCGCGGACTTATAGTCGTGTGCAGACATGAGAGACCTTCTTGCTTGGAGGTAACACTTCCGCGCGAGGTGGCGGTGCGCGTCATCCCCTCTTATCGATTGGCACGAACTTCAGATTTTCCGGCCCGACATAGTTGGCCGACGGACGAATGATCTTTCCGTCACCGCGCTGCTCGATGACGTGCGCGGCCCATCCGGTCGTGCGCGCGATGACGAACAGCGGCGTGAACATCGCGGTCGGCACCCCCATGAGATGGTAAGAAACCGCGGAAAACCAGTCGAGGTTCGGAAACATGCGCTTCACCTCCATCATGACCGACTCGATGCGATCCGCGATGGAGAACATCTTCATGTCGCCGGCGCTCTGTGAGAGCCGACGCGCCACGCCCTTGATCACCTCGTTGCGTGGGTCTGAGACCGTGTACACCGGATGGCCGAAGCCAATGATCACTTCCTTGTTGGCGACTCGCGCGCGGATGTCTTTCTCAGCCTCGTCAGGCGTGTCATATCGCTTCTGGATCTCGAAAGCGACTTCATTCGCGCCACCGTGTTTCGGGCCTCGCAAAGCGCCAATGGCTCCTGTAATGCACGAGTAGATGTCCGCGCCCGTGCCGGCGATCACGCGTGCCGCGAAAGTCGACGCGTTGAACTCATGCTCTGCGTACAGAATGAGCGAGGTATGCATCGCTCGCACCCACGCCTCCGGTGGAGGTCTGCGATGCAGAAGATGCAGGAAGTGACCGCCGACCGTGTCATCCTCTGTCTCGACGAAGATCCGCTGGCCGTTGTGACTGTAGTGATACCAGTACGTCAGCATCGAACCCAGCGATGCGATCAGCCTGTCAGCAATATCGCGCGCCCCGGACACATTGTGGTCATCTTTTTCCGGCAGCGTGCAGCCCAACACAGAGACACCCGTGCGCAATACATCCATTGGATGTGATGCCGCAGGCAAAGTCTCCAGGGAATCTCGCACTGAGGCCGGCAGGCCACGCAGTGATTTCAGCTTCGCCTTGTAGCCGATGAGCTCAGGGCGTGTCGGCAATTTTCCATAGATCAACAGGTACGCAATCTCCTCGAATTCGCACGTAGCGGCGATCTCGAGAATGTCGTATCCGCGATAGTGAAGATCGTTACCCGTCCGCCCAACGGTGCACAGGGCCGTGTTACCGGCCACGACGCCCGAGAGCGCCACCGACTTCTTTGGCTTGAAGGAGGAAGGGAGGTTGTCCGACTGAGAGCTGCTGGTCTTCTCGTTCATAACCGGATTCCAGAAGAAATCATTGGAGACATCGGGCTTGCCTTCGGGCGCTTTCAGGTCTTGCCGTTTCCAAACAGCTCATCGAGCTTCCTTTCGTACTCGTTATAGCCGAGGACGTCATAGAGCTCCGTGCGGGTCTGCATTCGATCGATGATGGCTTTCTGGGTGCCGTCGTGGCGCAGTGCTTCGTAAACGGCGAGAGCCGCTTTGCTCATGGCGCGAAACGCGGACAGCGGGTACAACACCAGGCGCACACCCACCGCGCCCAGCTCCTCTGTGGTAAACAGAGGCGTCTTGCCGAACTCGGTGATGTTTGCCAGCACGGGGACCCGGATGGCGCTCGTGAACTGGCGGTATTCCTCCAGGGTCGTCAGAGCTTCCGCAAAAATCATGTCGGCGCCAGCTTCAACGTACGCGCGTGCCCGCTCCAGTGCGGCCGCCTGTCCCTCGACCGCGTGGGCATCGGTGCGCGCCATGATTACAAAAGAAGAGTCGGTCCGACCATCGACAGCGGCCTTGATCCGGTCGCACATCTCGTCCGCTACCACAAGTGCTTTACCGGGACGGTGACCGCAGCGCTTCGCTTGTACCTGATCCTCCAGATGCATGCCCGCGGCGCCGGATTTGATCAAATCTTTGCAAGTCTTGGCGATGTTGAAGGCTCCGCCCCAGCCTGTGTCGGCATCGACCAGAAGCGGAAGCTCGCATGCGGAGGTAATGCGGCGCACGTCCTCGCACACGTCGTTGAGTGAAGTCATCCCGAGATCCGGCAGCCCGAAGGACGCATTCGCCACACCGGCGCCAGAAAGGTAGATCGCCCGGAACCCACTTCGCTCGGCCAGCAGCGCCGAGTAGGCATTGATCGTCCCAACCACCTGCAGGGGACGCTCCGCCTCGACAGCCCCGCGCAGGCGGGCGCCGGCGCTCATCATTCGTTCCGCCATAAGACCTCCGAGGGGGACGGCTCATTCTATACGCACGCCGCCACCGCGGACAGTGGGCGAGCCGTGCCAATCCTACTCGCCGGTAGGCATCATACCCATGGGGAACCGGGTCACGATCAGGCGATCTTCACGACCGTGCGCCCTACGACGTTACCCTGTATATACGCGGGAAATTCGCCCGGCAGCTCCTCGAAACCAATCACCCGGGTGACGATACGATCCAGGTGCCGAGGCCGCAGGTCGGTTGCGATTCGCTTCCACACGCCGAGCCGCATCTCGCGCGAGGTGACAGCGCTATTGATACCTAGCAGGCTTACCGCCCGTAGGATGAAGGGCATGACGGTGGTCTTGAGCTCAGCGCCACCCGCGAGGCCGATGCTGGCGATGTTGCCCCAGAAGTCGACCGTCCGTGTCAGCCAGGTCAGCATCTCGCCGCCCACACTGTCGATCGCTCCCGCGAATTGGATGGTCTCCAGAGGTCTCGAGCCGAAGTTGATCTCCTGACGCGCAAGAATGCGCGCGGCCCCGAGCCCGCGCAGATAGTCGGCCGAGCTCGCTTTTCCGGTGATGGCGACGACTTCGTATCCACGTGCGCTGAGCATATCTATAGCGAGGCTCCCGACTCCTCCCGTCGCGCCGGTCACCGCAATGGCACCTTTTTCAGGAGTTTGTCCGTTGTGCTCCATCCGATCGATCGCAAGTCCGGCGGTGAATCCGGCCGTGCCGAGTGCCATGGCGCTGAATGCATCGAGTCCGGGTGGCATCGGAATAACCCAATCGCCCTTCACGCGTGCGTACTCCGCATAGCCGCCATCGTGAGTCTCGGACAGCGCGCATCCCGTAACGAGCACGCTATCGCCCTTCGAATAACGCTCATCCGCCGAAGACTCGACCACACCCGCCAGATCGATACCGCCCACGAGAGGATACCGGCGGAGAATCTTTCCGGCTCCTGTGGCCGCGAGCGCGTCCTTATAGTTGATGTCGGAGTACAGCACTCGGATAACCACGTCCCCGGCGGTAAGATCGTCGAGCATCAGGCTCTCGAAACGAGCCACGATATCCTGTTGCTGCTGGTGAATTCGAAACGCTTTGAACGGTGAGGGCATTCGACAATTCCGTTTACGAGTTGGCCGTTTACCACCTGGCGCTTGCGAGTTGGCCGTTCAAGCTCGCCGCTCAGGTCTGAGCGTTCGGGTTTGTCCGGTTTGCTCGGTCGATCCAGGCGATCAGGCCCTGCGTGTTGAGATCGAGATCACCCTGGAGGAATCTCTCGAGTCCCGCACGATCGAGCGCAACGCCGTGCTCGCGTGCAAGGCCATGCCACAGATCGAGCATATCGGTCCGGATCGCCGCATATCGATCGTGCGCCGCTGCGTGGCGCTTGGCAATGCGCACGAGCTCGCCAATCTGTGCTTTGAGCATGGACGCCAAGCTTGGGATATTTGTAACCCGGCTGAAATGCATCAGATACATCGATTCCGGCGCATATGCCACCATGCGGTCAATGGAGGCGATGAGCTGATCGGGATCAAACTGCGTGGGCGTAGTGGTCGGCGTGATGAAAGCGCCGCGTGCCGTGTCCATTTCGCGATATGAGATACCGAACGTGTCACCCGGAAAAATGCTGGCGTGTGCTGCATCGACTACTGCGTAATGATGCAGCGCATGCCCGGGCGTGTGTATAAGCTCGAGCTCGCGTGCCCCAAGGGCATAGCGCTCGCCGTCTTGCGCGACTCGGACGCGCTCGGCGGGGATAGGCACGAGATTGCCGTATAACTTCTGAAAGAGTTGCTCTCCGTAGACCGCTTTGGAGCCCGCGATCAGCTTCTCCGGTGCGATCATGTGCGGTGCTCCACGCGGATGCAGGACCGCCTGGGCATTCGGCAGCTCCTGTATGAGCTTGCCCGCGCCACCTGCGTGATCCAGGTGCACGTGAGTGAGAAAAATGTAATCCACCGCCTCGCGCGCCAGGCCGAGGACATCGAGTGCCGCGAGCAGATGAGGGACCGAATAGTTCGTTCCGACATCGACGAAAGCCGCGCGACCGCGGTCCTGAATGATGTGAGCGGCGGCGTGCCCCGGATGTAGATACTCGGTGTCTACTGCAGTGACGCCGTGAGGGTGGCGGAACAATCTGGCACTCAACGCAAAGACTCCGAATGATTATGAGTGTGAACGGCGAGGGGCGCCGCCCCGCCCCGAGCGCCGGCCATGGATGGCCGGCTGTGTTGCGGCTCCAGGGACGGTGCTATGTGTCGTGGACGCGGTGAGCACCTCTCTCGCAAGCAACGCCTGCGATACGCATACGCATCGTAACGTTGTACGCTACGGTATGCATATGCTCTCCATAGAAACCCGCTCCCGGGCGATTGCCGCCCTGATTTCCACGTGTGTTTTTCTATCCGCAGCGTCCGCTCCAGCACAGCAGCCGCCCAGCCTGCCCTCACACCAGGAGCGCGGCAACATCATTCTGGAGGGGATTCCCCCGCTCGATACGTCTATCGCCGCGCGCCTCGCGAGGTACCAGCAATCGCGTGAGGCAACTTTTCTGGACTGGCAGGCGGACGGCGCCATGCTCGTGGCCACCCGCTTTGGCGAGGTCGAGCAGGTCCATCGAATCACGACGCCCTTGGGAATGCGCGAGCAGTTGACTTTCGCCCCGGAGCCAGTAAGCGTTGCCCGCGCGCCGCACACAAGCTCGGGACACGGCTTCGTGTTTCTCAAGGACCAGGGCGGCAACGAGCACGCGCAGATCTACTACTACGCGGGCGACGGCGGTGTACGACAGCTTACAACCGGAGACTCCCTGCACGGGGCTGTCGTGTGGGCGCACGATGGCAAACACATTGCGTTCTATGGAAATGAGCGCGACGGCGTAAGCTCTGACGTTTACCTCGCGGATGTCACGACAGCGGCCGCGCCACGTCTCATCGTCGGCGGCCAACAGGATATCTGGTATCCGTTGGACTGGTCGGCTGACGATCGCAAGCTGTTGCTATGGAAGTATGTATCTCTCAACGAGAGCTATCTGTACACCGCCGACGTGGCCACGGGCAGCCTCACTCCTCTCGACGAGAGCGGGCGCAAGATGGGCATCCGCGCCGCAAAATTCGCGCCGGACGGGCGCGGGATCTATCTGATTTCGGATGAGGAAGGAGAGTTCACACAGCTGCGGTACCTGGATCCGGTCAGTCACCAGTCGCGCAAAGTCTCACCCGATCTCCAGTGGGATGTCGAAGATTTCGACGTTAGCGCCGATGGGCACCATATCGCCTATGTCGTGAATGAAGACGGCCACGCCCGCTTGACCGTGGTAGATACACAGCGAAAGCTGGAGTTGACACCTTCGGGCTTGCCTGATGGACCGATTTTCAATTTGCGGTTCGATCCAACCGGTAAGCGGCTCGCCATGGCCGCGGAAGGAGCGCAGACACCGCGCGATGCCTATGTATACGACGTGGAAAGAAGCACACTCGAGCGCTGGACGAAAAGCGAGATAGGGCCACTCGATCCCAACACGTTGGTCCCGGCGGAGCTCATCAAGTATCCGACCTGGGATCGGGTGAACGGGAAGCAGCGCTTGATTTCGGCCTATGTATACAGGCCTCACTCGACAGGTCCCTGTCCGGTCGTGATCGATGTCCACGGTGGGCCGGAGGCGCAGTTCCGTCCGCACTGGGATCCTTTCATCCAGTTCCTGGTGAACGAGCTTGGCTATGCGGTCATCGCACCCAACGTGCGTGGCTCTTCCGGTTATGGGAAGACCTTTCTGAAGCTCGACGACGGCGTGCTGCGAGAAGATGCGGTTCGTGATATCGGCTCACTGTTGTTTTGGATCGGTTTGCAGCCGGCGTTCGACCGCAATCGCGTGGCGGTTATGGGCGGAGCGTATGGGGGTTACATGGCGCTGGCGTCACTGGCTCAGTATGGTGATCGGTTGCGTGGTGGCATCGATGTCAGTGGCATCAGCAACTTTGTGAGCTTTCTGGGTGGCACGCCGCTTTACCGGCAGGATATGGGGCGCGACGAGTATGGCGATGAGCGCGATCCGAGGATGCGTAGCTTCCTGAGCCGGATTTCTCCGCTCAACAATTCGGCGCAGATACGGAAGCCTTTGTTGGTGGCGCAGGGGTTGAACGATCCGCGGGTGTCGGCCAGTGAGTCGCAGCAGATGGTGTATCGGATACGATCGAAGGGCGTGGAGGTCTGGTATCTGGCGGCGAAGGATGAGGGGCAGGGGTTTCGGAAGAAGGCCAATCTGGATACTTATCTTCAGACGGCTGCTATGTTTCTGGAGAAGTTGGCGCGCTGAGGCCTCGGGTATTACGCGGGGGCGCTGCGCGTATTGGCTTGGCCTGGGAGCTGCGCGTAAAGGGTTCGGGCTGGCTCCTGGGAAAATGCGCTTCGGAAAAAATCACGGACAGACCGTGATT
>CAZBTV010000139.1:0-14636 GCA_964494895.1 uncultured Steroidobacteraceae bacterium
GCCGCTATTCCCGCCGACTACACCAACTCCCTCTACCCCCTCCAGTACTACTTCGAGCTACGCACCAGCGCCGCCGCCACCCTCCACCCACCCTTCAACTCCACCTGGAGCAACCAGCCCTACTACGCTATCCACCAACGCACATAATTGCCGCACTGTCACTCGAGCGAGTGCTCCGTGCTTTTGAGGTGGACATACCAATACTCGCTTGGCTGATGTGCCCCTGAAAATCGGCCGCCTTCTATCCTTCAAGCTGCCGGTTCTGGCCGAGGCTATATAAATACGCATCGGACCGATAAAATTCCCTACATATCCCGCGCGGACGATCGCGTGCAGCGATTCATCGAAGGGTGGGACCGAGCTTTGAAGTCGTCGGCCTCGCGCCGGAAACGAATGAACTTTGGAGATACGGATGAAAAATTGGCTTGGAGTCACTCTCATCTGCGCGATTCTCGGCGTTCGAGCGGATATCACCGCGGCTCAGACCCAGCCGGTCCCCGACAATCCGTTACGCGCCCAGACTCTCCTGGGCTCCAATCCCAAGTCACGGTGTCCAGATCTGCGGATTGCTGATGAAGGGACCATGGCGGTGGTGGTCTTCTGGCTCCCGAGCAGTGGTATCCCGTCACACATCTCTATCAAGTCGTCTTCGGGCTCGAACGCTCTCGATTCCGCGGCCCTCAGCTGCGTCTCCCGGCTTCGATTCGCAGCCGCGACTCGGCTCGGAGACGGAGAGTTCCTCGATTCCTGGCAGCAGTTTGCCTTGAGGTGGGCCAATCCGAGCAAGGATGATCAAGGGCAACCGATGAAGGCGTTGCCGGAGGCAGGTCAAGCAGCCCAGCCCGTGGCCGGAGCGGCTGCAGGGATAGCGGGCGAAGGGAGACAGACTGATGTCGGTAGTCAGGCTAACAGCGTGACAGTGCATGTCTGTGCCGACGAATCGGGAAAGCTCAAACAGGATCCGACGGTCGTCCACTCTTCGGGAAAGGCGTCAGTGGATCAGGCCGCTGTGAAAATCGCAGCAGCCGGCTCCGCTTACTACCGGCTTGACGCCTCGTCGGATGGCTCGCCGGTGTCCGGCTGCGCGCAGCTGACGATAAGGTTCGAAACGAAATGACGTAGCGCCGTCAAGCGCATGAGTTTGAATCATGTTTCTGCCGCCAGGCCATCCTGCGTTTCGATCGAATCGACCAACAAATGAATCACCAACTGGGGCGCCACTTCCGCAGACTTAGCTCGGCTCTCCACGGTGCGCTATAGTGCGGCAGGGCCGCCAACGAAGTCGAACCGCGCGTCGTGAGCATTGCCAAGGGGCTGTCGAAGAAATCACCCGATCAAGCCGCAGTCGCTTCGGAACTGGAGCAACTCGCCGGCGCATTTCGTGTGCTGGAGGACCAGCTCGACGGCCACGGCTATCTCTTGGGCGAGAACTTCACGGTAGCTGATATCAACCTTGCTTCGACCATTCGCGAGCCCGGCGAACAAGGTGTCGCCAGCATCACAGCGATCGACCTCGCTTCATTTCCAAAGCTCGCACGCTGGCTCGACCGCTGTGCCGAGCGACCCGCAAACCGTCGCGTCACAGCACTCCCATAGTCGCCCCCCGTTCACTGATCGCAAACTTGCCTCTCCTTGCGATTACCAATATCGCCCCTGCCTTCGCGCGCGTAGTCCTTGATCACGGCAATACATACGCGAAAAGGTTGTGAGAACCATCAAAAAGGAGTGTTTGAATACGGCAGGGGTCTGAATTGACCCAAGGGCACCCGCCGCTATACTGAAAACGCTCATCGTTTTTGGATGAGTAGGATTTATCGAAAGGAGAATCGAAATGAAGAGCACGAAGACACCCAAAAAGGCACTGACGCTCAAGAAGAAGACAGTCAAGAACCTTTCCTTCCGCACTCCCTCCGGAGCTCGGACTGGAATGATAACACTCCCCTGAACAAAGGTTGATTGCTTCCATACACAAAAGCTCTGGTTCTCCACCCATCAGCTGGGCGAAACCAGAGGGGCCGACGGTCCCCACTGCCACGTTGGTGTCAACAGTCACCTAGGAAGCAGAGGACGACTGTCGGCCTGTGAGCAGCGTACGTGTTTGCGGACGCACTCAACAGGCGTGGAGCGATCGACATCCAAGCAAAGCCGCTCGCGTCTGACTCCTGCTCAGTGGGTGAGAAGGCCCTGGAGTGGGTGGAGGCCCAGAATGGGCGTGGCGGAGCGATCCCCGACGGCCGCAAGCCCGGCCACCCAGGAGCGAACTTGGGAATCATGCGGACGCGCATCTTCGAGATCCATTCGGTATCGGTCAAATAGCTTTCGATAGGTCCCTTTGCGAGCTTCTTCGCGGAAGTGAAGCACCGGGCGACGGCGGGGAATCCAGAGAAAGTGCGCGATTGGGAGCAGCGCCTTCGGCCGCAGCATGGCCGTCCACCGCAGAGCATCTTCGGTCGTCGGGTGATAGCGAATCAAGTCGGGCTGCTCCAGCAACTCATTCGAGAACTTCCTGTACCAGCCCGCAATCACTGGCGGCCACCAATGCGCCCCCGATGAACCGCAGGCGAAGAAATCGATGGTCCTCCGGCTCTGCGCCAGACGGAGGATGACCGAATCCATCGTGCCGGCTTCATCGTGGCACGCATCTCCCGAGCTGTAGAGCGTGCGACCAGAAAAAGAGACCAGAATACCAAACGAGTCGAATCGCGAATCGAGGCCAAATGGCTCGCCGTGTGATGGGGTAAACGTCACATCGACATCGCCGATGCGTGCGCGCTCCCACGCAGAGACAACACGAATGTTCTTGAAGCCCCAGGTCGCCAGATACTTGGCCAGCGGAGGATTCGCATAGGAGGCGCGGTGACATCGCGGTACGTAAATGGGCTTATTGCGTGGAATCCGAAGCAAAGTGGTCGGGTTGCAATGGTCCCAGTGATGATGAGTGAGGAGCACCGCGTCTGCGCGCTCGAGCAAGGAGAACGCTCGCGGATCGAAGACTCCGCGCTCGGTCTGGCAAAATGCCGGATCGACGATAACGCTGCCGCGCGCGCCGCGGATGAAGAAGGACGAGTGCCCCAAGAAAACGAGATCCGGCAGATTGTTGAAATCGATGTCGGCTCGCCTCACGTTTTGGACGACGCCGCTCGACAGCAATCGTTCGAGCAGCGACTCTCGAGGCTCGTTCCCGCGAATCGCCATTCGCACCTCGATCTCGCTAAGAGTGCCGTTGAGAAGGGGGAAGAGCTGGGCGGCCTCGACGAGCTCGTCACCCGCAAGCGACGCGATGAAGCCATTCTCCACGCACAAGTACCAATCCGTGGCCGTTATCGGCTCACCAAATGAAGGCGTCGCGTGGACCTCCATCCGCCAAATGCCCTTGGACGCCGAGTACGAGTACGTCGACCGCGCGTCCGTGGCGCGATATATAGCCTTCGCTCGCGCCGCGTCGGGGTAAGGAGTATTGCACTCCATCAGGGCGCGCCGGATCCTGTTTGCGGTCCCGAGAACGCCAGGCGGATAGTAGATGCCTTGGGGAGACACGCTGCGATGGAACCAATCCATCAGATCCCCGAAGTCGGATTTGCGCTTTCGCCCAACAACATGTGCCTCAAAGATGTCGAAGTCGGCGTGCTTGATCAGCAAGAGGCTGGCAGGAGAGAAGCAAGGCAAAGCGAGAAAAAGGGCTGGCGACCTCATGGCTGCACCCCAACTTCATTTGATCAGCTTGTAGCATATCGAACACGAACCAGGACTGAAATCAGGCCTGGTCTGACCTGGGGTGCCCCCGATTTCCTGGAGGGTTCGGACATGGCGTTGTCGCGAGAGTCCCCAACACTGACTCGACAACATCACCTCGGCGATCGGCGCGCCCGTGCGGCCTGCGATTCGTAGAGACGCAGGAGCCAGTCGTAGAAAACTAGCTCATGAGCGCGCTGCGCAGAGCGTAGCATTCGGTTCACGTGCAGATGAATCAGGTCGGCGACGAGCTCGTGCAGCGTGACGGAAAGCCGTCCACTCTCTTCGTGAGCGCGCAAGCGCTCCACGACCGGTCGAATGAGGTCCGAACGTTCGACCAATATTCGAAAGGCGGGGTCGAGGCGGTAGTCCATTGTCGCGGTGGCATTCAGAAGAGACTCGAGCGAAGCCCGCTCGGCGCGAAATCGCTTTCCAAGCTCGCGTTCGAAGCTCTTGTCGATTCGATGCTCGGCAGCAAACGTAGCACGAAGGTCACCGACGAGGCGCGTCCGCGATCCGAGATCCAACCCAAAATCATTCAACAGTTCATGACATCCGCGAAGAGCGAGGCGCCAACGGGTATCCGGGCCGTGCTCGTCGTCGAGCAAGCTCAAGATCGACAAGGCTGCGTCGCTATCGGCTTCGAAGATCGCCTCGGCCAACTCGATCCCTTCGTCTCCTCCATACCGTTCTATCTCGCGCTCGTAGGTACCGATTTCGATGCGCCAGAGCCTGCCGCTCGTGCTCAGCGCTGCCGCGCGTTCATGCAACTGCGGCAAGACATTGCTCGCGAGATTCCGAGGCGTGCCGCGAAAACGCACCCGGAGGTGCCAGTCCGGATCGGCGTAGCGTATGAAGAACCAACGATCGATATGCTTTGCATCGCGTGCCGCGAGCACGAGTGGTCGCACGATGCTCACGAGCGCATCGTCGGCGCCCTCCGTGCCGGTATATAGCTTCGCGTAAAGCCACTCCGATCCGGGCGAGAAGGTGCGGGCACCCGACGGACGGGCCAACGACCGTTGGCGAATCCGAAGCTCGCGTGCTCGCGCCGGCTTGCCCACAAAAGGCACCACCAGCTCGTGGACGAATCGCCCTTCCGGTCCGGTGACAACCAACTCATCGTCCTCGGGAAGGACTTCCTGAAGGGTGACCGCATCCATTCCCTTGATCAGACGGAGCCAGGACTCAACGAAGACGAAATTGTCGAGATCCACTGGCAAAACATTGTCCATGTCTGTGTGCGCTACCCAACGTGGCAAATTCCGCTTGGCCCGGAGCGCCTGTACGGCGCGAAACCGCGCCCCGGCGGTGTTGTGAGTCAGCGTTTGGAGTTCATCGCGCGCGAGTTTCCAACGCGCCAGCGAAAGGACCGTGCGCCCCGACGTCGCCCGCGGCAGAAACGGCGCGTTGGCCAACGGCCCCCAGCTCCAGGTCAACACACCATGCTGCTGCAGGGCGCAGAGGAAACGGTAGATGCCCAAGGACGATTGCGCATAGTTGTGCGGGCTCGTCAGGCGCGGAATGATTTCGCATGCGAGACGCTCCGACCAGAGGACGAAGCGCCCGTCTGCCAAAGTAATCGCGAGATCGCTTACCGGGATCTGGTGAGGCGCCGGAGCACCCGAACGGCCCAAAACGGGGATCTCGTAGCGCCGTAAGAGCGGCCGACACGATATGTTGCCTGCGCGCCCTTCAGGCAGGTGGACAATTTCTGCGACGATAGCGTTCGGTAAATGAGCCTCTTCCGCGCACAAGTGCTGTTCAACGGCGGCGCGCAGGGCAGCGTCCTTGTGACAGAAACGTCCGAATAAGGCGGCACCAGATGGCCCCATCAACGATGGCTGGAGGATGCGAAATTCTCCCGCAGCGAGCGCTTGCACGGACGGAGCTGCCAGCGTCGCCATCACAGCAAAAGCTGCTGGTAACGGGCCTCGGCTCTCGACTTCGAGCGCGCGCAGATCCTCTTCGCTGAGGATCCACTCGTGCCGTCCGGCGTGCAGCGTCTCTTGCATGCCACGAAGAAGCCTGTCTTCACGCTCCCCAAACGGCACGTGTGGCGGCTCGTCGGGCGGAAACGTCAAGCCATCGAGCAGCGTGGACGGATCCTCGCTCTTCCCAAACCCGAGTCCGGCCTCTTCGTCGAGAGCGAGCACGAGTGGCACCATCCGTTGCGCGTAACGATGCGCAAAGGCTTCGCGGAAACGTGTCAGCGCGGGATCCTCGGTCTTGCTTGTGATCCGCGCAAGGAGCCCGGCGGCACGCTGGATCTCGTGCACCGGTTCAACTCCGAGGCTGGCGTGGCGGACGGGCTTGTAGAGATCGACTTGAAACAGACGCGCGAGATCCGGCTCGGCAGAGAGCGCGCTCAGCGACGCCGCGAGCTTACGATAGTTTGATGGCGATCGTCCGAGCCCGGCGCGGTCGAGGTCTTCCAGAGCACGGCCCGCGTCTTCGAGGATCTGGGCAGCGGCTTCACCAGCGCTGCAAGTTCGCAAAACGTCGACGATGGAGGCGAGCGGATCGCCTCCTGTGATGGGTGGTGCGAGATCGGAGACCAGCACCTGATTGTCGATCAAGCTGTCTACGAACTCAAAGGCCTCAGCAGAGCCGATCTGGCGATCGTGTTCCAGAAGAGCCGAGGCAATGTCACTCGCATGTGCGCCGTGCGCCGCGCGATCCAACGAGACGTCTACCAGATCGCTTTGGGCAATCGACACCAGGTGGTAGGTGCGCGACCGCGTCATTGCGTCGGTGCGCCCCTCGACGTATCGAAGCTGATCAGCGGAACGGTAGATTCCGCTATTGGGCCGGTAGGTCAGTGCTGTTCGTATGGCGGTATCTTGGTGGAGAGCTTCGGTGAGTCCGGCCAGATATTGGATATCCAGGCGAGTATGGCGCTCATACTCCTGCAACGGAGCGAGCACGATGTCAGTGTGCTCGCCAACCGTACCCAGCGAGCAACCCGAGAACAAACCGAACGGTGTTGGTCGGAAAGCCATGCGGGCCACATAGCGAACGAGGATCTCCGTCACACCGCGAGCACGGGCCGAGGCGGGATCGTTGAGCCAGACCTCGAGCGCTTCGTCGAGAGAGGGCGACGCGACGAACAGCGCCTCGCGAACGTGGGTCGCGCGAACCAGCCCGCGCAAGTCGTCGATCACGCGCGCGCGGTCTTGCGCCAGTGCGTCTTCGAGATTTCCACTTTCGCGTAGTGCCGCCGGCGCGACAACGCAGCCGGCGAGCTGCGTCAGCACGTCGCGGGCCAAAAGCGGAGTACGCAGGACGAAAAATCCAGATGGAGCGAACGAGCCACCAGGAACGCGCGCGTCGGACACGTTTGGATCGTGCCATACGGCACCGGTTTCACTCAACCCATGGGGCAGAGCGCTAAGGAAATATACCAATGTCAACTCTCAAAGGGGCCGCGGATCATAGCTTCAAATCCGAGCACAGGTCCCGAGAGGAGTATTGGACATGAAGGGAACATTCCAGGCACTCGCACCAACGTCGTTCACGCTGCTACTGGCTGCATGCGGTAGCGGAGACGTAAGGATGACCCCGATGCAGAGCGCGTTTGACATGCAGGCGGCAGTTGCCAACATGGTCGCTCACGGCCTTAGCACGAATGTGAGCTTGGACGGATCGCTGATTGCCAATGGTACCTCACGGACGTTCACCGGATCGGGAACGCTCGTGCTTTCGCCTGCCGTCAATGCGACCTTCAACGGCAATAACGCCTTGATGCAGAGACAGAGTATCTCGGGTACGGTCAGTGCGGGAGGGCAAGGCAGTCCGTATTCCGCGAGCGTCAAGACCTATTATACCCCTTCCAACAGTGCTTACCTGGGTGAAGTTGATAACGTCGAGTACGATGTCGCGTCCACGCCGTTCGAGTATCCCACGTCGGTGGTAAGCGGATCAGCGGGTGTGCTGGGTACGGTAATTCGCTATACAGACGACACCATGAGTGTCTCGTTGGGCACAGCGCAAGTGAGCTATTCGGCGCTGACACCGCCCGACGGCGGCACCTCAATCCAGATCACGATCACAACGAAAATTTACGACACTGTAAGCAACCTCACAGAGACGGACGCGACGACATACGACATGAACGCGAGCAACCTGCTCTCGTTTCGGTCGGCTTCCGTTCAGAACCAGTCCGGCACGCTCACGGTCACAGCGCAATGAGATAGATATCTACCATTCTGTCGCTCAGCAGTGGCGCGGGTCACATTCCGGGCGATCCAGAGCGAGGCGGCCGTAGATACAGCACGCGAGCGCTTGAGGGATTCTCAAGATAAGGCTGCGCGGGCCGATAGACGTAGAAGAGTCGTGTTGCGCGTCTTGTCGCCAGACGCCGAGTGTGAGCCAGGTCACGGCATCGGTTCGAACGCCGGGGGGGTTATATAGAGTGACCGTCGTGAGCGTTGGAGAGATCGCGCGCATTCTGATCGTCGATGACCATCGTCCGATCCATGATGACTTCCGGAAAATTCTGCTGGATCGTGATCCGGACGAGAGTTTGCAGGACCTGGAGCAGGCTATCTTCGGCGAGGTCGTCACCCCGCGCGATGCACGTAAGGCTTTCCGGGTGGATTCCGCGTACCAGGGCTCGGAAGCCCTCGCACTGGTACAACGCTCCCTCGAGGAGCACCAACCCTACTGCATGGCATTCGTCGACATGCGCATGCCCCCGGGATGGGACGGACTGGAGACGATCGAGCGGATCTGGGCTGTCGACGCTCATATCCAGATTGTCATCTGTTCCGCGTACTCGGATCACGATTGGGGTGAGTTGACCTCACGGCTGAGCCGCTCTGACAAGCTGCTGGTGCTCAAAAAGCCGTTTGATGCGGTGGAGGTGCTGCAGGCCGCGCATGCCTTGGCCGCCAAGTGGAACAACGAAAGGACGCTGGCCCGATATGTCAACTCCCTGGAGAGAGACGTGTCGGACCGCACCGCGCGTCTCGAAGCGGCGAACAAGCAGCTACGGCATCTCGCTACACATGATGTGCTGACCGGCTTGCCAAATCGGGCATTGCTGGACGATCGCATGAATCGTGCGATCGCGCGTGCGCAACGGGAGGGTGGTGGATTCGCAGTTTGCGTGCTCGATCTGGATCGTTTCAAGCTCATCAATGACTCTCTGGGACATCATGCCGGCGACACGGTGCTGAAGCATGTCGCGCGCTGTCTCAAGAAGTCCCTTCGAAACGTAGACACCGTCGTACGTCTCGGCGGTGACGAGTTTGTGTTGATTCTCGACAAGGCCTGCTCGAAAGCGGATACCGAGCCGGTGACCCGTCGGATCGGCGAGGCGCTGGCGCCCTCGATCCGGATCGGGAAATTCGAGGTTCATACCTCGGCAAGTATCGGAATCGCCTTCTATCAAAACAACGGTACCACGATCGAAACGTTGTACGCCCATGCCGATGCGGCCATGTACTGCGCCAAGCAGCGCGGCGGCGCTGCCGTCGAGTACTACAAATCCGGCATGAACCTGGCCTCCGAGGAGCACGTCAGGCTGGAAGCGGACCTACATCGTGCCCTGCGCGAGCAGCAGTTCGCGTTGCATTACCAGCCGAAGTTCAACACGGCACGACGGATTCACAGCGCGGAGGCGCTCATTCGCTGGTGGCACCCCGAACGCGGGCTGATCCCGCCCGACCGCTTCATTCCTCTCGCGGAACAGTCGGGTCTGATCGTGCCGATCGGTGAGTGGGTTTTGCGCGAAGCCGGTCGACAGGTGCGCTCCTGGCTGGACCAGGGTCTGCCAGCGATACGCGTGGCGGTCAACATCTCGGGGGTACAGTTCCGCAGGTTGGATCTGGTCGATACGGTATGGCGCGCTCTGGAGGATGCCAGAATCGATCCTCAGTACCTGGAGCTCGAGCTCACCGAGACCGCGGTCATGAGCGATCCGGAAGAGTCCGCTGACATCCTGCAACGTCTGAGCCGGATGGGCATCCTCGTCTCCGTGGACGATTTCGGCACCGGGTACTCCAGCATGAACTATCTGCGGCGCTTTCCGATCGACAAGCTGAAAATCGACCGCAGTTTCATCACGAATATCCTGACCTCCGCTGACGATGCCGCAATCGTCCAGGGGATCATCTCCTTGGCGCACAGCTTGCGTCTGAAAGTGGTCGCCGAAGGCGTCGAGAGCGCCGATCAGGTTGACTTCCTTCAGAAGCACGGTTGCGACCAATATCAAGGTTACTACTTCAGCAAGCCGCTGGACGCCGCGGCATTCACGCAGACGCTAAGGGCTCATGCATCCGCGGATGGAGACTCGGTCGATGACCCGACAGTCCGAACACAGAGCCGACTTGCAATCATCGGGTCATTGGCCGGCAAGAAGTGACTAGATGAGGATGGTCAGATGCTGAATACGAGACGGCGGGCCTGAGCCATGCACTTCGACCGGTGGTGGGCGTCGGGCCCGGATCCGTCCCTGATCTGGATCCTGGTCCTCTTCCAGGGGCTCGTTGCCGGATGCGGGGCATGGCTGCTGCAGCGAAGGAGCCAGCAGGGTGAGGCGCGCCATCAGCGCGAGCACCAGAGGTCGCAAGAGCTCCTCGAGCGGCTAAGCGTCGTGACCAAGGTAGCAGGCCTGGAGTGTTTCGAGTTCGACTGGCGCACCGAGCAAATCGTGTGGGTCGACTACGATCAGGAGGCAGGTCGCAGCCCCGAGGCCGCCCAGCGGATCGGCCAATCGCGGTTCGCGGCTATTCTTCCTGAAGACCTCGAGCGCATAAAGGAAACAGCGCGTGCGGCCACATCCCGACACGAGCCGATGATGTCGATCCGCTATCGGCGTCGCAATCCTGACGGATCGTTGCGCCACATGCAGGGATATCAGCGCTATCTGTATGACCAGGACGGCAACGTGACACGCACGCTTGGGGCCAACATCGACATCACGGATTCGATTGAGCGTCAGATCGAGCTCGAGGCCCTGTCGATCCGATTTGGTATTGCGACGCGGGCGGCGAACGCGGGCGTGTGGGAATTGAACGAGAGGACCGGCGAGTTGTGGTGGAACGCGACCATGTATGAGATTCACGGACTGCCCGCCGACTCGTCGTCGCCGCCCGATCTCGAGACGCGCACTCGCTTGATCCATCCGGATGACCTGCCCGCCGCCCAAGCCTGTTGGGAAAGTCTGCTGAACGGTTCAGGCCAAGCGCATGTGCAGTTTCGCATTACCCGCTCTGACGGCCGCATCGTGCATCTCGATTCGGCGGCCGTGCGTGTTACGGATCCCGAGACATCGAACCGCCGCGTAATCGGCATTACGTTGGACATTACTGAGCGTGTCGCCGCCGAACAACGTGAGCGAGCGCTACAGAAGCAATTGCGAGAAGCGTCGCATGAATCCGGAATGGCCGAGGTGGCGACGGGCGTCCTGCACAACGTGGGCAATGTACTGAACAGTCTCGGTGTGTCCAGCTCGATGGCGCAAGCCAGACTACCGACGTCGCAGCTCGAGCCCCTGGAGCGAGTTGCAGCCATGCTCGACAAGAATCGGCATGCCCTCGGAGAGTTTTTCGCCAACGACCCGCGAGGGCAGCGACTGCCGGAATATCTGGCCGCGCTCGGTGGACAGCTTCGAAAGGACATCGAGGATCTCGGTCATGAGCTGCGTGCTATAGATGATCATGTCCACTATCTGCGCAAGATCGTACAGGCGCAGCAGTCCTTCGCCAGAGGGAGTGGGGCCGAGGAAGCGGTTGACGTACGCGAGCTCGTCGAAACGGCACTGACGCTGACAGGCCAGGAGCTGCGGAGCGCACAGATTGCCTGCGACATAGCGGAGCTGCCGGAAGTCTGGACAAATCGCTACAAGCTGCTGCAGATCGTGGTCAACTTCATTGCGAACGCCGGCGATGCGATCGCCGCGAATCCGCCCGGGCAGCGCCAGATTTCGATCGGAGCCCAACTGTCGGGCGGCTGGCTCGAGATACACGTGGAAGACTCGGGAGTTGGGATGACGACGGAATTGTTGGAGCGCGTCTGGGAGTTCGGATTCACGACGAAGACACATGGCCACGGCTTCGGGCTGCACAGCGTCGCGGTTGCCGCCCAGCAGCTCGGTGGCAGCGTCGCGGCGAGCAGCCCCGGCCCTGGCCTGGGTGCCTGCTTTTCGGTGAAGATCCCGGCGCGCGTGAGATTGGAAACCGGCAGCGCCTCTCTGCCACGGACCCCACCGATCCCGACCCGGCCCTCAGAGCCAACGAGCTGAGGGACACAGCCGGAAATTCATGAGATGCTCTGATTCTCACCGAGTGTGATACTTCCACAGGTCGTTCCACTCGGGAGTATTGGGGTCCTCGCCGGTAGAATTGTGCCCCTCTCCTCCAAACAGCCACACGCTGCCAGTGCCGGTCCATGTTGCCATGCTGTCGCGTGCCCCCGGCGCGTTCGTGGCTGCGCCGACGCCTATGGTGCCGTAAACCCCCGGCGCATTTACTGTGCTGGAACCTCCAACCCATGTCCACTGGCGGCTAGAGGGCAGGTATTTCCACACATCGTTCAGCTCACCGACAGTGCCTGCGGAATCCAACCCGACGCCTCCTAACATCCACAGGTTACCGACGGCGTCCGTCCAAGCGGTCATAGAGTGTCGCGCACCCGGCACGTTCGTGGCCACAGCGACACCTTGTGTGCCGTAAACGCCTTTCGCATTCACCCTGTTGGAGCCGCCGACCCAGATCCATTGGTGGCTCGAGAGTGAGTACTCCCACAGATCGTTCAAATCGCCCTGCCAGCGCGTGGAATCGAACCCGCCGCCGCCGAACAGCCAAAGGTTGCCCCTTGCGTCCGTCCAGGTTGCGTAGCCAGCACGCGCGCCCGGACTGTTCGTGGGCGCAGCAATACCTTGGACGCCGTAGACCCCTGTCGCATTCACCGTGTTGGAACCGCCGACCCAGGTCCACTGGTGGCTCGCGGGCGAGTACTCCCACAGATCATTCAAATTGCCCAACGTTCCCGTGGAATCGTACCCGGTTCCCCCGAACAACCACACATTGCCGCTGACGTCCTTCCATCCACCAACATAACGTGCCCCCGGCATGTTCGTGGCTGCGGCCACGCCTTGTGTGCCGTAGACCCCAGATGCACCTACGGTTGTCGAACCGCCGCACCAGGTCCACATGCCACTCTTCGGGGAGTACTCCCAAAGGGCGTTCAACCAGCCACGCGCTCCAGTGGAGTCGTACCCAAATCCCCCAAACAACCACAGATTGCCGCTGGCGTCCGTCCAGGAGTACGCGGAGCCAAGTCCTCCCGGAGTGTTCGTGGCTGCGGGGACATCCAGAGTGCCGTAGACCGCTGTTGCATCCGGTGCGCTGGAACCGCCGACCCAGGTCCACTCACCGCTCGCCGGCGAATACTTCCACAGGTCGTTGAAAATCGGAGAGCCGACGCCGTACCCCCCAAACAACCAGAGGTTCCCTGCCGCATCCGTCCAGGTGAGCGCACCGTGCCGCGCGCCCGGCGTGTTGCTGGGTGCGGCCACCCCCTGGGTACCGTAGACCCCTTTTGCGTCCGCCGTGTTGGAACCGCTGATCCAGGTAAAGGCGGGAAAACTGGCGGCCCCGGTTGCTGCAATCGCCGGGTCAGGTGCTGCGGCGGCGATATTGGCGGTACCCGCATAGATGCCGAAACCCATTACAGGCAATACGCCCGCGCTCAACGCCCTCCGAGCCAGGACGATGCCGCGACTTACTCGAGAACAGGCCATGAGCTTTGCCCCCCCATGCAGTCTTCGCGTTCAATGATTAAGACCTGTCGGAGGACCGAATTATTCCGCGACAGAAACGCGAGCTCATATCAGTGCAAAGACTGCAGCGCTGGTCGAACCGCGCCGGTGATATAGCGCTCGGAATCGCAAGCGGCACACGCAGAGACATCGCAATCCCTCTCACATATCTGGTCGAGCGCGACCTGTCCTGCTTTATGGGCTGATCTGGAGTGCCATGTAAGGCAGCTACAGACGCAACATCGGTTGAATGGAGATTGTTGTTTTCGGATCGATGCAGGCGTCACAGATGAAACTGCCTCGCTGTTGGTATTTCTGCCGTCGCGTTTTGGGCCAGGTGGTAGCTCGTCTCCCCGGATCGGCGTAAAGCAATACTCTGTTGATCCGTGTAGTGATCCGTGGCACCGATCTGTGCAAGCTTGAGCCAGTGGCCACGGCACGACCTTGCATCTGAGTTGCGCGCGACGTCACGTCAATCTGAGAATCTCCCGAAAGGGGTAGTTTCCGCCTCCCAATAGACGTATGCCCTCCTAGCCGATTGATCACCAACATTCTCCCCCGCCGGGACCGGATGACGGCGTCGGCCCATCTTCGAATCAGTAGCCATGGATACTTCACGGAGGGAGTGCATGCGCGATCGTTTTTCTTTTGCTGCGCGAACTGCTGCCGTGGTGCTGGCTACCTCAGCCACACTGACGTTGACGGGCTGTGGCAACAAAGGAGCGGCGCAGGTGGCACCTCCGGCGCCGCAAGTGGACGTTGCGCAGGTGGTCCTCCGTAAAATTACGGAGTTCGATGTCACAGATCTGCAGCAGGCAAATGTCAATGTCGAGGCAGCGCGAGCGGCTCCCGACACGGCTACGCTAAACCTCACCTTCACACGCGTAACCACACCGATTTCTGGTCACACGACTCGCGCGCTCGTGACCCGGTCGCAGAGTCACAAAGCGAAGCTCGCTCTCTACTCCGACCGCGCGTCGTCCAACTAAGAGGCCCAGGTGAGATTTTCCCATTTCTTCATCGATCGGCCAATCTTCGCGGCCGTCATCTCCGCGTTCATCACCATCGGTGGCGCGATCGCTCTGTTCACGCTGCCGATCAGTGAGTACCCGCAAGTGGTGCCCCCGTCCATTGTGGT
>CAZBTV010000139.1:14646-19110 GCA_964494895.1 uncultured Steroidobacteraceae bacterium
GGTGAACGCGTCTTATCCCGGTGCGAACCCGCAGATCATCGCCGATACGGTCGCCGCTCCGTTGGAGCAAGCCATCGTTGGCGTGGAGGACATGCTCTACATGTCCTCCAACTCCACAATGGACGGCTCGTTGGCAATCACTGTCACCTTCCGCATCGGCGCCGATGTCGACCGTGCGCAGGTACAGGTACAAAACCGTGTATCCCAGGCACTCCCCCGGCTTCCACAGGAGGTGCGCGACCTGGGTGTTACGACCGTGAAGAGTTCTCCCAGCCTTACGTTGGTGGTCAACTTGACCTCGCCTGACGGTCAATACGATGTGCTCTACTTGCGCAACTACGCGGTTTTGAACGTCCGTGACGTGCTGGCACGACTGCCGGGAGTTGGGCAGGTTATCTTGTTCGGCGGCGGTGACTACTCTATGCGAGTCTGGCTCGATCCGCAGAAGCTCGCGGCTCGCAACCTCACCGCCGGAGACGTGGTCACTGCGATTCGCGAACAGAACATACAGGTGGCGGCCGGCCAGATCGGCGCGCCCCCGGCGCAAGACAGCCAATTCCAGCTCGCTATCAACGCCACCGGACGACTCACGGATGAGCAGCAGTTCCGCGACATCATCATCAAGACGGGCGCGGACGGCGAATTGGTACACCTTGGAGATGTGGCCCGCATTGAGGTCGGTGCTCAGCAGTACTCAATCAAGAGCCTGATAGGCAACAAGAACGCCGTCGCGATCCCGGTCTTCCAGTCCCCCAACGCCAACGCCCTCGACCTCTCGAGAGCCGTCCGCAAGACGATGGCGGAGCTCAAGAAAGACTTCCCCGCGGGGTTGGACTACGAGGTGATTTACGATCCCACTGTCTTCGTGCGCCAGTCCATCGAAGCCGTTGTACATACTCTGCTCGAATCTGTAGCGCTCGTGGCGTTGGTCGTCGTCCTCTTCCTGCAAACCTGGCGTGCGTCCATCATTCCGTTGGTCGCGGTGCCGGTCTCGATCGTAGGCACATTCGCCGTGCTGCTGGCATGCGGCTTCTCAATCAACACGCTATCGCTCTTCGGCCTCGTGCTCGCGATAGGAATCGTGGTCGATGATGCAATTGTCATCGTGGAAAACGTGGAGCGTCACGTTGCAGCCGGCCAGTCGCCTCGCGAGGCGACCAGGGCCGCCATGGATGAAGTCAGTCGACCGATCATTGCGATCACCCTGGTCCTGTGCGCGGTGTTCGTGCCGGTTGCGTTTGTGGGCGGGCTGAACGGCGAGTTCTTTCGCCAGTTCGCCCTCACGATTGCCATCTCGACAGTGATTTCCGCGTTCAATTCACTGACGCTCTCGCCTGCTCTGGCTGCTGTGCTGTTGAAGCCGCACGGCGCGAAGCCCGACTTTCTGTCCCGGGCCATGGACCGGCTCCTGGGCGGATTCTTCAAGCGCTTCAACGTTGGTTTCGCGAGCGCCGGCAACATCTACTCACGCTGGGCGAGACAGATAGTAGGTCGTAGTGCCATTGCGCTGGTGGTCTACGGTGGACTCGTCGTTCTGGCCTATTTGGGCTTCAAGGCGGTACCCGACGGTTTCATCCCCGACCTGGATAAGCAATACGTGATAGCGATCGGCCAGTTGCCTGCGGCGGCGACCGTCGAGCGCTCCGACGAGGTCACGCGCGAGATCGGCGAAATCGGGATGAAAACGCCCGGCGTCTTCGGCATCATCCAGTTCAGCGGAATGTCTCCGAACGGTTTCGTCGCGAGCTCAAACACTTCGCTGGAGTTCTTCATTCTCGATGATTTTGACAAACGCAGGAGCAAAAGCCTCACCGCGAAGGCAATCGCGGCGAGCCTGAATCGGAAACTCTCCCTTATCAAGGGCGCCTCCATCATCGTAGTGCCAGCTCCACCGATCGAAGGGATGGGCACACTCGGTGGCTTCAAGCTCAACATCGAGGACCGCGCTGACCTGGGCCCGCAAGCGCTGTATGACGCCGCACAGGAAGTCCTGAAAAAGGCAAACCAGGACCCCGCGTTGACAGGCGTTTTCAGCGAGTACCAGATCAACGTCCCACAACTCAACGTCAACGTGGACCGTCAAAAGGCAAAGCGTCAGAACGTCAAGCTGACGGACGTATTCCAGACGCTGCAGGTATTCCTGGGCTCCCTTTACATCAATGACTTCAACAAATTCGGCCGCACGTATCAGGTCGTGGCGCAGGCGGACGCTCCATTCCGCTCGCATGTTGAGGACATCCTTACACTGCAGACCCGCAACGGGGCCGGCGAGATGGTCCCGCTGGGATCATTGCTGACAATCGATCAGGCCTTCGGTCCTGACATCGTGCAGCGGTACAACGGCTATCGCTCCGCGGACATCAACGGGGCCACCGCGCCGGGATACAGCTCCGGCCAGGCACAGGCCGCAATGACGAGGATCCTTGCGGAGACCCTGCCGCGAGGCATGCATTTCGAGTGGACCAATCTGTCGTATCAGCAGATCACCTCGGGCAATACGACGATATTCATATTCCCCCTCTGCGTATTGTTCGTCTTCCTGGTGCTCGCGGCTCAATATGAAAGCCTGACCTTGCCACTGGCGATCATCCTGATCGTGCCGATGTGCCTGCTGGCAGCGATCGCCGGTGTACTCCTCGACCACGGCGACAACAACATCTTCACGCAGGTAGGCCTGATTGTCCTCGTCGGACTCGCATGCAAGAACGCGATTCTGATAGTGGAGTTCGCCAAGCATCTCCAGGAGGACCACGGCCATAGTGCAGTCTCCGCCGTGTTGGAAGCGGCGCGGCTACGGTTGCGCCCGATCCTCATGACATCGTTCGCCTTCATCATGGGCGTCGTGCCATTGATGCTGGCGGTAGGCGCGGGCGCTGAGATCCGGCACGCTCTAGGCACGACCGTCTTCGCCGGAATGCTCGGCGTCACGGTATTCGGTCTGTTGTTGACGCCGGTATTCTACGTGCTCATCCGGCGCCTGACCAATAGCAAGACGGCCGACGCCTCTACAGCGATTGCCCCAGACTCCGCTCGAGTGCTCCACGGTAAGTCCGACTGACGCGTGTTTGCCCGCCATCCTTCAGAAGAACATCGAACTCGCCATGCGAAGCGGGCTTCAGTCGGACGATGCTCTGGATGTTGACCGTCGCAGAGCGGTGCACCCGAACAAAGCGGCTCGGATCGAGGCGTGCGGCCAGGGATACACCCTGCGAACCTGTTGACCCGGGTGACGTCGCATCCGAGACAACGGGGAGCAAAAGGACCGCGAGCGACTTACAGAAGGCAGGTGAGCGATTCATTTGCGTTGCTTTCCTGTGATTGATGTGGAGCGATGCCCATTTCGACCCGCTCGCCTCGAGATCCACCACCTCCAGCACAGGCGTGATCGTGCCCGGAGACTGGCACACCCACGTGCAGCCTGACGAGCTGATTGTTGCGAGCCGGCTCCCGGGTGTTGCAATCCGGCCCACAGCACCTGCTGGTTGCTCACCACCTGCCTGCCGCTGCTGATGGCCACAAGCAGACCTTCGACGCAGCGTCTCCCACATCCTCGGTCGGAAGCGAGCGTTCATAGAATGCGCGCCGCAGCAGACTCGGCGCGCTCGAGCGGCCGCCGAAGGTGTGCAGAGATGCGTGATGGCGGCGAGGCGCCTAAGGCTTCGCCGTCGAGAACTCGTGGTGAGTGATCTTCAAAATGTCGACTCCTATATCGCGCGCGGCTGGTCCCGGAGGTTCCGGCGGTACTTCTCCGGCTTCCGACGCTGGCCTCGCTCGCAAGCCGGAGAAGTCGGATGCTTACTTGCGCAAGGGCACGCGCAGCGCCCCGCAAGCGTCAAGTCTGCGATGGCAGTTTGTCGAGAAAACCAACAACCCGCTCGATACGGCCGTCTTTCAGACTGACGACGTCGGTACCCTCGATGACTGCGTCAACCCCCTCCGGCCCGAGCCCCCAGGAGAACCGAAGGTGCTCACGATAACCGGTCGCCGGGGCCTTCAGCCGGAAGCGGAACTCCGGAAACCGCGCCTGGACGTTGCCAATCAGGCTGTTGATATCCGCATACCCTGCGACCTCCGCCAGAGGATCCGTGTAAGAGGCCCCTTGTGCCCAGTTGTCCTGCAGGAGCTGTTCGCGGAGCGCTGGCTGAGGCTCGTTCCAGAGTTGGATGTAGCGCTCGGCAATCTTATTGAAGTCAGACATGTTTTGATCCTGGTGTGCTGTGCTGTGAACGACCCTCATGTTGCCAGCAGAGCCCACGGCGCGCGATTACCTCTGAGGTAAGCGGCAAAATTCGCGCCATCACGGTGTAGCGCGATGGAGGTCGGCGGCCGGCTCGCGCCAAGTGACGCGTAGTGACTCTGACTCGGATGCCCGCTGCTCGCCTGTGCGGCAAGATTGACAGGGGACCAAAAGCAGCTACAAGCTTGCATCATGTCATTGCTTACAGTCTCACGTCTGCTCTCACT
>CAZBTV010000140.1:0-19092 GCA_964494895.1 uncultured Steroidobacteraceae bacterium
AGGAAGCGCTCAGCCTCGGCGCGGTAGGCTATGCACTGAAGCCGGTGAAGCGCGAGGAGTTGCTCAGTGCCTTCGAGAAGCTGCAGGCCAAGTTGCGGCAGGGGGTGCGGCGGGTGCTGGTCGTGGATGACGACGAGCGTCAGCGTGACAGCATCCAGCAGCTTCTCTCGAGCGAAGGAGTGGAGATTTCCGTTGTGGCCACCGCGACCGAAGCTCTCGAGCGCTTGAGGCAGACCACTTTCGACTGCCTGGTGCTCGACCTCAGCCTGCCTGACCTGAGCGGCTACGAGCTGCTCGAGCGCATGGCCGGAGCGGACGAGGTCGCGTTTCCGCCTGTGATCGTCTACACCGGCCGCACGTTGACTCGGGACGAGGAACAAAGGCTGCGACGCTTTTCCCGCTCTATCATCATCAAGGATGTCCGCTCGCCGGAGCGCTTGTTGGACGAAGTCACGTTGTTTTTGCACCAGGTCGAATCGAGGCTCCCCGCCGAGCGGCAGCGTATGTTGCGTGAGGCTCGCGACCGGGAGGCGGCGTTTGAAGGTCGGCGCATACTCATCGTCGAGGATGATGTACGCAACATTTTCGCTTTGTCCAAAGTGCTGGAGCCCCGTGGCGCGAAGGTGGAGATCGCGCGTAACGGCCGCGAGGCGCTGGAAGTCCTCGAGCGTGGGTCGGCGGCTGTCGGGACGAACGTCGATCTGGTCCTGATGGATATCATGATGCCCGAGATGGATGGGCTGACCGCCATGCGCGAAATACGTAAGCGCCCCGAATGGCAGAAGCTGCCGATCATCGCGCTCACCGCGAAAGCCATGAGGGACGATCAGGAGAGGTGCCTGGAGGCTGGCGCGAATGACTATATCGCCAAACCCCTCGACGTGGATAAGCTATTGACCCTGGTGCGCGTCTGGCTGGCGCAATAGGTGGAGTTGCGACCGCGGTGGTGGCCAACAGTACCTTCGACATCGAGCTGCCTCTGCTGCTCGAGGCCGTGTACCGCAAATATCACTACGACTTCAGGGGCTACGCGCTCGCCTCGCTCAAACGGCGTCTGATGCGCGCGATGGACGGACTCGGCTGCCGCTCGCTTTCCCAATTGCAGGATCGGCTCCTGCACGAGTCGTCGCTGTTTCCCGTTCTGCTGGACTTCCTCACCGTGCAGGTGAGCGAGATGTTTCGCGACCCACCTTATTTTCGGGCACTACGCGAGAAAGTCGTGCCACTGCTGCGTACCTATCCTTCTCTCAAGATATGGGTAGCCGGGTGCAGTACCGGCGAGGAGGTCTACTCCCTCGCCATTTTGTTACATGAGGAAGGCCTGTTGGAACGCTCGCTCATCTACGCGACCGATATCAATGCGAGCGCGCTGGAACGGGCGCAAGCGGGTATATATGACGCCGGGCGCATCGGGGGATGGACTGAGAGCCATCGCAAGTCCGGAGCGCGCACCTCGTTGTCTGATTACTATACCGCCGCGTACGGCAAGGTGGTGTTCGACAAGGCGCTCAAGGCTGGCATCGTGTTCGCTGATCACAGTCTGTCCACCGATAGCGCCTTCTCGGAAGTCCAACTCATCTCCTGCCGCAATGTACTCATCTACTTCGATCGCGACCTGCAGGATCGGGTGTTGGCATTGTTCCGCGAGTCTTTGTGCCGCAAGGGCTTTCTGGGGCTCGGAGCGAAAGAGTCGCTGCGCTTCTCCGCGCACTCCCATGCATTTTCCGACTTCGCCGCCGATGAACGGATCTTTCGCAAGGAGGTCTCGTGACCGTGGTGCCGGAGATGCTGACCCGTGACCTGGACGCTGTCGTGATCGGGGCATCCGCTGGCGGCGTGGAGACTCTGTCCTTGCTCCTGTCGAAATTGCCCGCAGATTGCCGCGTCTCGTTCCTCATTGTCATGCACATCCCGCGTGAGTCACCGAGTCTGCTGCCGGAGGTCTTCGCGATGCGTTGCGCGCTGCCGATCCGGGAAGCGGAAGATAAGGAGCCGGTGCAGCCGGGTACCGTCTATGTCGCTCCGCCTGACTATCACCTGTTGGTCGATCGCGGGCCCGCCCTGGCTCTCTCGGGCGACGAGGCCGTGTATTTCTCGCGACCCTCTATCGACGTATTGTTCGAGTCCGCGGCGGACGTTTACGCTGAGCGCCTGATGGGCGTCATCTTGACCGGCTCGAGCCAGGATGGCGCGCTGGGTTTGGCCGCGGTGGGCCGGGCTGGTGGGCGCACTGTGGTACAGCGGCCCGACAGTGCCGCCGTACCGATTCTGCCCGATGCCGCCCTCCGACAAGGATGTGTGGACGCAGTGCTTTCGCTCCAGGAGTTGCAGGAGCTTTTCTCGCGCATGGAGAGGAGGAATGGCAGTTGATGCGTGGGAGACCGTTCCAATGACTGACCGTGTGAAATGCCTGCTCGTCGACGATCTCGAGGAGAATCTGCTGGCGCTTGCCGCGCTGCTGCGGCGTGACGACGTGGATATTCTGGAGGCGCACTCCGGTACCGAAGCTCTCGAGTTGCTGTTGTCAAATGACGTGGCGCTTGCCTTTCTGGACGTGCAGATGCCGGAAATGGACGGTTTCGAGCTTGCCGAGCTGATGAGGGGGAGCGAGCGCACGCGACACGTTCCGATCATCTTCGTCACCGCAGGGGTGCGCGATCAGTATCGGCTGTTCAAAGGCTATGAGACGGGAGCCGTCGACTTCCTCTACAAGCCTATCGATCCATACATCCTGAAGAGCAAGGCCGATGTGTTTTTTCAGCTCGCCCGCCAGAAGCAGCAGCTCGCGCGACAGCTCGAGGAGCTCACGGCGACACTACGCCTCAACGAGTTGTTCACGGCGGTTCTGGGGCACGATCTGCGCAATCCGCTGAGCGCGATCCTGAATTCCGCGACTCTCCTGGAACGTATTTCGAAGGAGGAAGCCGTCAAGCAATCGGCGGCACGCATGCTCAACAGCGGCCGGCGCATGAGCCGCATGATCGATGACATGTTGGATCTTACGCGGGCGCGGTTGGGCGGCGGCATCCCGCTACGGCGCCAGGAGACCGACCTCGGCCAGCTTGCCCAGAGGGTGATTCAGGAACATCAAGCGGTTTTCCCCGAAGGTCGGGTCGAAACCCGCCGCAAGGGCGATCTGTCCGGGTACTGGGATCCCGATCGGCTGGCGCAGGTGACTTCCAACCTGATGGGCAATGCATTCGAGCACGGTGAGGGCGGGGACCCGGTGGAGGTGACTCTCGATGGCTCGCGTGCGGATGCCGTTACGCTCTCGGTGACCAACACCGGTGCAATTCCGGAGGACGTCCTGCCCCATATCTTCGACCCATTTCGAGGCGGCCAGAGGCACCTCGGCCGCAGCGACGGGCTGGGACTGGGCCTTTATATCGTGCAGCAGATCGTGCTTGCTCACGGCGGCCGGGTGGATGTCGAGACCGACGGCAAGCGCACCAGCTTTGTCGTCCACGTTCCCCGGAGGTGAGGGAATAGCTAGCCGCCGAGCCCCGCATTGTACAGCTCAAGGCGGTGTTTGACCTTACCTAACAGCTCCTCAAATGACTGCTACTCCGGCAGGCTCATCAAGAGGTCGAGCAGCACCGAGGCATGCGCCTCGGCCTCGGCGGCGCGGGTAGCATATTGGTCGGCGCCTTGTAACCGTCCGCGAACACTCTCTCTATGTGCCATAGACCGGTCGAGGTTGGCGCGCTGCTGGAAGAGCCTGACGGCTGTCCACAAGCTGGTCTCTATGTCACTTCGGGTCCGTTCCTCGAGAACGGCGCCGCTGTAGGAATGCCCTGTGAAACACCTGTAGCGTAACGGCTCGTCGGGAAGCTCACGCATCGGGCCGCCACAGTCGGGGCAGCTATTACTGCTGAGTGGCCCCAGCTTTTCGTAGCGGTCCAGCGGCACCTTGGGATTCGCTGCATATCGGCCTTCGATCTTCAATCGCTCGGGGATCGCAACAGGCACCGCCGATACTGGCTCGCGCACCAGGCTCAGTAGCCGTCTGCTCAGGTCAGGAGTGCGAAGTGCCTCGGCGCCCTCGACGGCCCGCAAAGCTGACGTGGGCATGTCCGGAAACTCCGCTTCGGCCGGATCCTGTACCAGGCAGATTCCGCCGCAGCTCCGGATGGCCTGCAGGCCAGCAGTTCCGTCATCGAGCGAGCCACTCAGCACAACGCCGACCACCCGGGAGGAAAAGGAGATGGCTGCTGAGCGAAACAGAATGTCGATTGATGGACGCCACCGATTCTCATGAGGTCCACGCGTTAGCCGCAAGCCCTTCTCTTCTACGATCAGATGTCGATCTGCTGGGGCGAGGAGCAGGGAACCCGGGGTCAATCGGTCATTATCCTGGGCAAAGCGTACCGGAAAAGGCGAGCCGTCTCGAACGGCATCCGGAAGATGCGGCCGGTGCGTGGCAGACCCGTGAATGACTCCGAGAACGCAGGCGGGCAACTCGTGCGGGAAGGACATCACCAGGGATCGCAAGGCAGGCAGGCTGCCTGCGGATCCGCCGATAACGATAATGTCATGACCTTGCACACAACGTTATCAGCACCTGACGTGCCCGGTTTTCGTTCTTCCCGCCTGTGGCTTTTTGTAGAATGGGCCGGCACTGTGCGCGACTGAACCCACCACAAACTTTCGGGCAGCATGCCAATCAAGAAGACTTCAGGACGGACGGATCAGACCAAGCCGAAGGCGGGCGAGCGGCGTACGGCGGGCAGCAGCATCAAGTCAGCCAAGCCTGTTGCAATTGTCGGAGTAGGCGCTTCGGCCGGCGGCCTCGAAGCTTTCTCGGCCTTGCTCGAAGCGTTACCGCAAGACACCGGCCTGGCATTCGTCTACATTCAACACCTCGCGTTGGGTCATGTCAGCATGTTGTCCGAGATCCTGCGGCGTGTGACCACTTTGGTGGTCAGCGAAGTGCAGGACGGCGTGGACATAGAAGCCGATCACGTCTACGTGATTCCGCCGGGACACTCGCTGACAATCAAGGGAGGCGTGTTGCATCTCCCTCACCAGGAAAGCACCGCGCACCGGCCCATAGACGGTTTTTTCTCCTCGCTTGCCGAGGACCAGGGCCTGCATGCGATCGGTATCATACTGTCTGGGACGGCCACCGACGGCACCCTCGGACTGGAGGCCATCAAGAGTGCCGGGGGCATCACCTTCGCACAGAACTCGACAGCGCAGCATGACGGTATGCCGCGCAGTGCTGTCAGTAGCGGGTGCGTGGACTTCGTGCTTGCACCGGAGCAGATCGCCCAGGAGCTGGCGAGCCTCAGCGCCCACCTGGTCCATGGCAAAACGCTGTCGGAGACCGAGCCGCCGCCAGCGGATGAGTTCGAGCAAGTACTGGCAGTCCTGCGTTCCGAGACGGGCGTGGATTTCAGCCAGTACAAATCCAACACCCTGCATCGGCGCATCCGGCGCCGTATGGCGCTTTTGCGTCTGGGTAGCCTCTCGGCATACGCACAGCATCTGGAGTCGAATGCGACAGAGGTTGAGGCTCTTTATCAGGATATCCTGATTGGCGTGACCAGCTTCTTCCGCGATCCGGCCGCCTTCGATTCTTTGAAGGAGAAAGCCTTTCCGGCCCTCTTCAAGGACCGCTCGCGCCACGATCCGGTTCGTGTGTGGGTAATGGGCTGCGCTACGGGCGAGGAGGCCTATTCGCTGGCGATCGCCCTGAAGGAGTACGCGTCGCAGATCAACGGCCATGTGCCGATCACCGTCTATGCGACTGATCTGAACAACGCCGCCATCGAGAAATCCCGAGTCGGCCTCTATCCGAAGGCTATCGCCAACGACGTGTCTCCGGAGCGGTTGCGGCGTTTCTTCGTCGAAGCGGACGGGGGCTATCGCATCGCCAAGAGTATCCGTGACATCTGCGTGTTTGCTCGTCAGAACGTGCTCACGGACCCGCCCTTTTCGCGCATGGACCTGATCAGCTGCCGCAACGTCCTCATCTATATGGAGCCGGTGCTGCAGAAACGGTTGTTGCCGGTTTTGCATTACGCCCTCAAGCCTTCTGGCTTCCTCCTTCTCGGTCCATCGGAATCTCTCGGTGGACAACGTGATTCGTTCGAGATCGAGGATGCCAAGCACAAATTATTCAGAAAGAGGCCCGCTGCGACACGCATCGACATGGTGCTGCCGCCGCTCGCGCCTCCACCGAGAGTAGGAGCGAGAATGACTGACCGGCCGGAGGTGCGGGGCGAGGGGGGGCGCTCCGACGTTCAGCGCGATGCCGAGCGCGCCCTGCTGTCGCGTTACGTCCCGCCAGGGGTGCTGGTCAACCAGGAGTTCGAGATCCAACAGTTTCGGGGCGATACCGGCCTCTACCTCACGCCGGCGCCGGGCAAGGCGACGCTCAACGTTCTGAAGATGGCGCGTGATGGCCTGCTCGTTCCGCTGCGCTCGACGTTGCAGCGGGCGATGAAGGAAAACACGGCCGTGCGCCAGGAAGGCGTCCGGGTGAAATCCAACGGCGGCTTTCGCGACATCGCCGTGACAGTCATCCCGGTGCAGGGTGCGATGTCGGCTCATTACTATTGGTTGCTGTTCGAGGCCGCGCATCCCAGTGCTGCGGCGGCTATCTCGGGAGCGGCTGAGCCGCACGAGGGGCCGCGTCCAGCCGATCCGTCCGAGCTGCGCGAGCGGGATGAACAGATCGGCCATCTCACGCAGGAGCTGGCCGCCACTCGCGAGTATCTGCAGTCGGTCATCGAGCAGCAGGAGGCGGCCAACGAGGAGCTGCAGTCCGCCAACGAAGAGGTGCAATCGGCGAACGAGGAGCTGCAGAGCATCAACGAGGAGTTGGAGACCTCCAAGGAGGAAATACAATCCAGCAACGAGGAGCTCACCACCGTCAACGAGGAGCTGCAGAACCGCAACGAGGAGCTCAACCGTCTCAACAACGATCTCAACAATCTGTTCAGCAGCGTCCAGATGGCAATGGTCATGGTGTGGAGCGATCTGCGGATCCGCCGCTTCACGCCGCTTGCCGAGAAACTGTTCAATCTCATCGCCAGCGACGTCGGGCGGCCGATCAGCGACATCAAGTTGAAATTCGAGGTGGGCGACCTGCCGAAGATACTCGAGGAGGTGATCGACACGGTTGCCGTGAAAGAGCTCGAGGTGCGCGACCCGGAAGGCCGCTGGTATCAGTTGCGTGTACGGCCGTACAAAACGTTCGAGAACCAGATCGACGGCGCCGTGATCATGTTGATCGATATCGACACGCTGAAGAAGAACCAGGAAGCGATTGCGCGCCAGGCGGAATTGCTCGAGCACACCACGGACGCGCTCTTCGTGCACGATTCGTCCGGAGTCGTGCAGTACTGGAACCGCGGTGCGGAGGTTTTGTACGGCATCTCGCGCACCGAAGCCTTCGGCAAGCGGGTCCAGCAGCTTCTGCCCCTGGATGCGGCTCAGGACCCGCTGTCAAAAAAGGAGTTGCAAGACTCTGGGCAGTGGCGCGGCGAGTTGACTTTCCGGCGTGGCGATGCGCTCCCAATCGTGGTCGCGGCTCACCAGGTGAGGGGTGAGGATCAAGGAAGGAGAGCGGACGCTGGTGCTCGAGACTCACCACGACATCACCGAGCGCAAACGCCTCGAGGAAGCCTTGCAGAGGCGCCTCCGGGATCTCGCGCTGGCGGATAAGGCCAAAAACGACTTCCTTGCAATGTTGGCACACGAGCTACGCAATCCGCTGGCACCCTTACGCAACGCGGTGCAGATTCTCAAGCATTCCGAGGCCAGCACGGACGTGAGCAACAGGACACGCGATCTGATCGACCGGCAGGTAACCAACATGGTGCGCATGGTAGATGATCTGCTGGATGCCGCGCGCCTGTCCCGGGGACGGGTCGATCTCCATCTGGAGTCGCTGGAGCTGCAGAAAGTGATCGGCCGCGCCGTCGAGGCGCTGCGGCCTACTATCCATGAGCACAAACATCGCCTGACGTTGTTGCTGCCCCCTGAGCCGGTGATCGTCCAGGCTGACCCGATCCGCCTCGAGCAGGTGTTTTCGAATCTTTTGAACAACGCGTGCAAGTACACTGACAATGGCGGCGAGATCACCCTGGCATTGGTCGTGAATCCCGTCGAGGAAAACAGCGGGCGCAGGGAGGCGGTCATCCGTGTTCGCGACAACGGCATTGGCATTGCTCCGGATATGCTGCCCCATGTGTTCGATCTGTTTTCCCAAGCTGATCACTCGGTCGCACGAACGCATGGAGGCCTCGGGATAGGCCTGAACATCGTGCGAAGTCTCGTCGAGCTGCATGGCGGTCAGGTCAGCGCGCACAGCGCTGGATTGCGGCTGGGCAGTGAGTTCGTGGTCCGGTTGCCCACAAACGTCGATCCGGATGCTCGCAGCAGGCCAGAAAAGCCGGCTGGCGAGGCACTGGCATCCACCCCGGAGTCGTAAGATGGAGCTGGCGCGCGCCCTGTGCGGCGCGCGTCACCCCTCATGGGATCAGTGGTTACGCTGGAGGGAGGCGATCTTCACGCGCCATTCCTGTGGTCCCGTGTTGTGTACCGAGGTGCCGGTCGAGTCGACTGCCACTGTCACAGGCATGTCCTGCACGTCGAACTCGTAAATCGCTTCCATACCAAGGTCCTCGAAGGCGAGGACTTTCGCGCGGCGGATGGCTTTCGATACGAGGTAAGCGGCCCCGCCGACGGCCATCAGATACGCCGCCCGGTGTTTCCTGATCGCCTCGATGGCGATGGGGCCGCGTTCCGCCTTGCCTATCATGGCGATGAGTCCGGTCTTCGCCAGCATGAGCTCTGTGAACTTATCCATTCGCGTGGCAGTGGTGGGGCCGGCCGGGCCTACGGCTTCGTCTCGTACGGGATCGACCGGGCCGACGTAGTAGATCACGCGATTCGTGAAGTCTACCGGCAGCTTTTCGCCCTTCGAGAGCATGTCGGAAATGCGTTTATGCGCCGCGTCGCGGCCGGTCAGCATCTTTCCTGACAGTAACAGCCGCTGTCCCGGCTTCCAGGATGCGACCTCCTCTTGCGTGAGGGTGTTGAGATCGACGGGGCGGCTGCTCGATGCATCGGCGGCCCAGTGTACTTTTGGCCAGAGGTCCAGTGACGGGGGGTCGAGTTTGGCAGGACCCGTACCGTCCAGATGGAAGTGAGCGTGGCGTGTGGCCGCGCAGTTCGGGATGATCGCTACCGGCTTGGAGGCCGCATGGGTCGGTGCTGCCATGATCTTCACGTCCAACACCGTGGCCAGGCCGCCGAGACCCTGCGCGCCGATGCCGAGCGCGTTGACCTTCTCATACAATTCGACCCGCAACTCTTCCAACCAGCCTTGGGGCCCACGTGCGATGACCTCCTGGATATCGATCGGCTCCATGAGCGATTCTTTCGCCATGACCATGGCTTTCTCGGCGGTGCCGCCGATGCCGATGCCGAGCATGCCGGGCGGGCACCAGCCCGCGCCCATGGCGGGTACCGCTTTCAGCACCCATTCAACGATGGAGTCGGAGGGCTCGAGCATGACGAACTTCGACTTGTTCTCAGACCCGCCGCCCTTGGCCGCGACCTGTACGTCGACGGTATTGCCCGGCACGATCTCGTAATGGATCACGGCAGGAGTGTTGTCCCTGGTGATCTTGCGCGCGCCTTCGGGAGGGCTGACGATAGATGCGCGCAGGACGTTCTCAGGGTAGAGATAGGCGCGGCGAACGCCTTCGTTGACCATTTCGGTCACACTCATGGTCGCGGCGCCCGACTTACTCGCCCAGCGTACATCCATGCCGACCTTCATGAATACGGTGACGATGCCGGTGTCCTGGCAGATCGGGCGCCGCCCTTCGGCACACATGCGGCTGTTGGTCAGGATCTGAGCAATGGCGTCTTTCGCGGCGGGGCTTTGCTCGAGCTCGTAGGCACGGCCAAGGGAGGTAATGTAGTCAGCTGGATGGTAGTAGCTGATGTACTGTAGCGCGTCGGCCACACTCTGGATGAGATCTTCCTGGTTTACGACTGTCATTGGATTTGGGGCTGGAGAAGGCGCCGCGTGAGCGCGGCATGAAGGCGTTATTCTACTTGGCTGAAAGTCGGCCGCGGCGTTTTCAGCGGGCGCGCCTATGCGTACCGGCGTACTCCAGTGTGCTCTCTCCGTCGAGAAAAACACTCGGGTCACCGTGCCAGGGCTACGCCCCGGGCGCGGCGGAACGCAATAATTTAGTGATGCCGTACACATTTCGGCCAGCGACAGTGAAAGACCTGCCGATGCTGAGGCGTTGGCTGGCGACGCCCGAAGCCGTGCGCTGGTGGGGTGACCCAGCTCGGGAAGCGGCCCTTCTCGAGGCGGACCTCCACGACCCCGCGATGGCCATGTCGATCGTCAGCTTTGACGGCCGGCATTTCGCCTATGTGCAGGACTATGACGTGAGCGCGTGGCCGCAGGCGCACCTGAGGCACCTGCCGCCTGGATCCCGCGCTATCGATTTTTTCATCGGCAAGCCGGACATGATCGGGTGCGGTTATGGCTCCGCGTTCGTAAGGCTTCTCGCCCGGCGCCTCATGGAAGCAGGTGCTCCTTGTGTGGCAATCGATCCTCGCGCGGATAATCTGCGCGCCCGTCGCGCCTGCTCGCGGGCTGGATTTGTAGGCGGCCCGCCGGTCTTTACCGATGGAGGACTCGTGGTGGTCATGACCTTCCGCGGCTGACCGGGGAAGATCACAAGGGAACTGATGCAGTAGGGACCGTCTGGTGTCGGATCGCAGGTGGGCGGCGCGTCCTCAGGTCGAATCTGCATCGGGAGAATTTCACATGATCACTGTCTCTGCATTCAAATGGGTTCCTGAATCTGCGCGGGGCCAGGTCCGCGATCTGCGAGTCCGCTGGGCACTGGAGGAAGCCGGATTACCCTATCAGACACGGCTTCTCGAGCAGGGGGACCAGGACAAGCCGGAGTACCGCGCTCTGCAGCCCTTTGGACAGGTGCCGGTCCTCGAAGAAGACGGCTTGGTGCTTTTCGAATCCGGGGCTATCGTGCTGTATATCGGGGAGCGCAGCGCGACTCTGCTTCCGCGCGAGCCGGGCGCAAGGGCCCGCGCCGTCCAGTGGCTCGTCGCCGCGCTCAACTCTATCGATCCCTATGTTGGAAACGTGGCGGCGATCGATCTTTTCTACCAGAACGAGGAGTGGGCGAAGCTGCGACGCGCCGGTGCGGTTCAGTTCCTCCAGCGTCGGCTCACGGCACTGTCCAACTCGCTGGGCGACAAGCCTTTTCTGGATGGAGAGCGTTTCACGGCCGGTGATTTGATGATGGCCTGCACGTTGCGGACTCTCAATTACACAGACATCGTCGCCGGGTACGAGAATCTGGCTGCCTATGTCGAGCGTTGCACGGGCCGCACGGCGTTCAAACGTGCGTTGGAGGCACAGTACGCGGATTTCCGGAGCGGGTCGTGAGCGATCATCCCATTGGATGAATGACGGAGGGGCTTATGTTGGGCGTTCCCGATGAATCCAATTCTGCGCTGCGCGCCTGCGACTCTTTTCGAGCGCTGGGTGGCTCGACGGTCCGACTTTCGTTAGGCTGGGGAGCATGGAGGCTCCAACCTATCAATGCCGGAATTGCGGGTCAGCTTTTACACCTGAGCAGCGCTATTGCGGAAACTGTGGGCAGAAATGCAACGTCGACCGTCTGACGATCGGCCAGTTGGCACACGACTTTCTTCACGCTCTGACCCATGTTGATCGCACTTTGCTCCCGTTATTGTGGCCGGTGCTCGTCAGGCCGGGCCGCGTTGCGCGAGATTTCATCGAGGGAAGGCGTAAACGGTACTTCGGCCCGTTGGCCTGGCTGGTAGTCCTCAGCGGGCTGTTTTCGGCCGAAGTTGCCGTAACCGGCCTTTACGCCTTTACGCCGAGCTACCGGCCTGCATTTCTCGATCCTCTGGGGCATCACATCAACCTGGTTTTCGTGATGCAGGTTCCGGTGCTCGCGTTCTACTGCCGAGTCGCTTTCTGGCAGGGGAGGTTCAACTCCGCCGAGTACCTGGTGTTGGCTTCCTACACCACCGGTGTGCGTGTATTGTTTTCCGGGCTGGTGCTTTTCCCTGCTGTTCTGTTGATGCAGCCAGGCCGCAGGGCGGTGTTCTCCATAGTGTCTGCCAGTGTAGTGCTGTGGAGCCTCTATTTTGGCCTCGCGGTCGCGCAGCTTTACGAGGGTGAGGGAGGCCGCACCGGATATTTTCTGAAGGGATCGCTGGCTGCGCTTCTTGCGTCAATTACTGTGGGGATTGCGTTGTCGGTTCTCGCTACGCTCTGGTAGTGTTGGTGCATGACCCGCAAAGCGTCCACAGTGAGGTCTCCTCACCAGATCTGGATCATGGGCGCTGACGGAAGGCAAGTCGCACCCACAGCGATCGCGCATTCATGAGATAGAACGATCCACTGCCGAATTCACTGGCACTCACCGGGGGGCGCTGGTTCGTCAGATTGGTCCCCTCGAGGGAGAGCTGGTAGTGGCCGATCGCATAGCCGAGCGTCGCGTCGAGCTTCGTGTAGCCACCAACCGGAGCGATATTCTCTTCATCGAGAAAGCGCCGACCGACATAGGTCACGACGAGCGTAGAGTTGAAGCCACGCGCAGGCGTGTACAGGATTCCAGCAGATGCGAGATGCCGCGGAGACAGTGGCAGCTGCTTTCCGCCAACACCAACATTGACATACGCATTGGCCCCACCATCGAAGAATATGTATTGGGTGAAGCGCGCGTCGTGATACGCGTAGTTCATCGCAACGACCAGATCGTTCCTGGTGGCGAAGCGTGCCTCGAGCTCGCCGCCCTTCAACTGCTCCGCCGCGGCATTGGTCAGGAAGCCGGACTCGGTGGGCACCACCAGGTTGTTGAAGTCGAGACGAAAGACCTCCGCCTGGTAGGTCAGACGGCCATCGACAGCCCCGCTCCTGAGTCCCACTTCGTACATCTTGGCGGTCTCGGGCAGCAGTACGGCTGGCTGATAGTCCGGACCGAAGTCGAGCGCCGAGGGTTTGAAAGCGTTGCGATAGTCCGCATACAGCACCGCTTGATTGCCGCCTTCGCCCCACACCCGGTAGCTGGTGCCAACGGTTTCGGTCGGACGTACAACGTCACGGCGGGCACTCTGGGCGTCGTATTGCTGTGTCGGTGTGAACGGCGGCAGTGTCAGATCGCTGGAGGATTTGCTCTCGTAGGTCTCGTTGAGACGTACACCCGCCACGAGATCCCAGCGCGAAGTGGGCTTCCAGTCGACCTGCACGTATTGCCCGGCGAACAGCCGCTTGTCGCTGACATAGCCGTACTCGTTTACGGGTAGCTGCGGGGTCGGCGGCGGCACGACCGAGCCATCGAGCGGTACCGTATACGCGCTGTTGCCGTTGTCGGTGGTCTGCCGCCCGTAGCCATACAGCAGGTCTGCCCCGACGATCAGCGTGGAGTCGCCAAAGTGGCTGGCCAGGTGCGTATCGAAGTAGTCATCGAGGATCAGGCGATTCTGATTTTGCGTGTCGGCGGCGCCGCTGAGGTCTGAATGCAAGAAGGCGCGGATATCGTCGACGTGGGAGTGGGAAAGGGAGGCGAGGGTATCCCAGGTTCCCCACGCCGTCGGCAGTGAGTAGCCAATGGCGAGCTGATACTTGTCTTCGTCGATCGCAGCGTCAGCAGGATTGAAGTTGGCATTGATCGGCGTCAGCGTCGTGAGTGCGGTGCCTTGGCGGATGACCGGGCTCGGAGGGACGTCGCGCACGATACTTACGTTCGCATCGATGCGCAGCTCACCAGCACCCAGATTGAGCGCGCCGCGATACAAGAGACGCCCGTCGGAGACCTTCTCGCGGTCATCTGCGAATCCAATGCTTTCGCCGTCCGCGGCAAAGGAGTGGCGATACCCCTCCCATTCTGGCAGAGCGAAAGCTGCTGAGCCGCGCGCCGATCCGTAGCTGCCGAACGCCACATCCGCGGTATTCGATGCCTGACCCGCGGGGTAGTGGAGCACGTGCACGACCCCGACGAACGAGGTCGCCCCGTACATCACGGGGGCGGCGCCCTTCAGCACCTCGATGCGCTGGACGTCATTTAGATTCAGTGTGGTGATTGCCGGGTTGAAGGCGCCTCCCCATGGGACATCGTCCATGACGAGAAGGAACGCATCGAACTCATGCAAACCCCAGAAAGCGGGCACTGCGCTCGAGGGGCCGGCGTCTCCCCCGGCAGGCGCCTCGACTCCGGATACCAGGCTGAGGGCGGAAGCCATGTCCTGGGCGTCACGCGCCCGCAGGTCATCGCCCGAGACGACCGAAAGGGTTGCGGGGATTTGCTCCAGGGGCTCGGGAATGCGAGTCGCGGTGACCGTCACTACGCTTAGTGGTTCATCGCTCGGAACACTGGCCGTGCCAGCAGCGGCACGAGTTTCGTAGGTTGCAACCACGAGAAGGCCGCAAAAAATCCACCGGCAACTGCGGCACCGTCTCATCAATCCTCCATGATAGGCTTCTAAGTAATTGCGCCGCGGGCTTTTACGCAAGGACAATCACTACTACCAGCGATAGGAATTGAGCATACTGACGCGTGCATTGATTCAGCGCGCAAAGAGCCGCCGAGGACTCAGGGCAGTGGCCAAACGGCGGCAATTTGCGACAGAATCCCCAGCTGCCAGAGTGCGTGTGGTCTTCATGCTCTGATGCGGTCCTTTTTTCGCAAGCAAGCGCATTTCCCGGTGCCGCTCACCCTGCAAGTGCGGCATCAAAGAGATGCTGCAGAGGCGCTTCGCACGGGCGGCTCCGTATTGGGGCCGCTAGAGGCACGGCTGCTCGAGTTTCTCTGGGTGCAGCGGCGCCCGGCAACCGTACGCCACGTACGGCGGGCCTTGCCCGAGCTGGCCTACACCACGATCATGACCACCCTCGATCGCCTGTATCGAAAGGGGCTGTTGCTGCGTGACAAAGACGGCCGTGCGTTCGCGTATGCGCCGCGCTACACGCGCGCCGAGCTGCTCAGCGAGCTGATTTCCGGACACGTCGCCGATTTGTTGGGAGCCGCAGAGGAAGGCTCGGTACTGCTCTCAACCCTTGTGCGCGCGGTCGGCCGAACGGACGCGGCGCTGCTCGATGAGCTCGATGCTTTGGTGCAGGCGGAGCGCCTCAGGCTGAGGACGCAGGCCAAATGAGTTCCGCGCTCATACTGGGCATCGTGTTGCTTGCCACATTCGGCCTGGCCGCCCTGCTGCTCGCGGGTCTTGTGGCTATCGCGTGGCATGCGGGGCTCAACAGAGCGAGGGCGGCATCGGCTGATATTCTGGCCCTGCGATTGCTCCCTGTCACCGGCGGACTGCTCTTTGCCGTGACGGTTGTATTCCCCGCGTTTCTCATTTGTGAGCCGCATCAGGATCGCGAATCGGCCGGACCGTTACTGCCGATACTGGCAGCATTTGCTTTGCTCACTCTGGGCCATGGAGTCTGGCGCGGCTGGCGTGCGTGGGCGGCCGCGCGTTCTCTCTTGCACGCGTGCGGCCCCGCCAAGCGTTGGGTCGTCGAGAACGGGCAGAGTGTCCAGGTGGTTGAAGTCGCCCAACCGATCATCGGCGTCATCGGCAGCTGGCGGCCGCAGGTGGTCGCCGCCGAGTGCATCATCTCCGCGTGCAGTCAGGATGAGTTTCGGCAGGTGGTTGCACATGAGGCCGCGCACGTATCAGCCCGAGACAATCTGAAGCTCCTGCTGCTGCTTGCCTGCCCAGACGCACTCGCCTGGACAGCGCTCGGCGCGGCCCTGTCTGAACGCTGGCGAACGGAAGCTGAGTTCGCGGCCGACCAACGCGCGACCGGTGACGATCCACACAAGCGTGTCGCACTGGCATCGGCGCTGATAAAAGTGGCCCGGCTCTTCGATACTAGTTACCGCGCGCGGCAGGCGCTCACGATGCCAGTCGCTCTCAACGATGTGGAAGACCGTGTCCGACAGCTTCTGGCGCCCACGCGCACCGCCTCGGCGACGATCAGCAAGGCGCTGGCGTCCTTCGCGCTGCTGATGCCAGTGGCTGCGGTGCCCCTCTACACACTAGTCTACGAGCTTATTGAGAAGCTGGTCAGATTCGGGCTCTAGCGCTCTCGCGCTAGCCTCCCAGGGCTCGCGATCCGACGTTATCGCGACCTCGCCCTTCGGCGTTTTGACGCCGCGCACGTCGCACGAGCCGCCGCACCGTCGTTGGTGTTTGGTCACTCCCACTCGATCGTGGCAGGTGGTTTGCCGGAGATGTCGTAGACGACCCGGGAGATGCCGGGGACTTCGTTGACGATGCGGAGGGAGACGTGGGCGAGGAACTCGTAAGGGAGTTTCGCCCAATGGGCTGTCATGAAGTCGATTGTTTCAACGGCGCGTAGGGCGATGACGTGGTCGTAGCGACGGCCGTCGCCCATTACGCCGACTGACCGTACGGGGAGGAAGACGGCGAATGCCTGGCTCGTGCGGTCGTAAAGGTCGTGTTTGCGAAGCTCGTCGATGAAAATCGCGTCGGCGCGGCGGAGGAGGTCGGCGTATTCCTTGCGCACTTCGCCGAGAATGCGGACACCAAGGCCCGGGCCGGGGAAAGGATGACGATGGACCATCTCACGTGGTAGGCCGAGCTCGACGCCGAGGCTGCGAACCTCGTCTTTGAATAACTCGCGCAGCGGCTCCACGAGCTTCAGGTGCATCTTTTCCGGCAGCCCGCCGACGTTGTGATGCGACTTGATCACGTGCGCTTTGCCCGTGCGCGCGCCGGCAGATTCAATGACGTCTGGATAGATCGTCCCTTGGGCCAGAAACTGCACGTCGGTGAGCTTTTGCGCTTCCTCGTCGAAAACCTCGACAAACAAACGTCCGATGATCTTGCGCTTTGCTTCCGGGTCGGTGATGCCGGCGAGCGCGGCGAGGAAGCGCGCTTCCGCGTCGACGCGAATAACCTTCACTCCGAGGTGCTCGGAAAACGTGTTCATGACCTGAGCGCCCTCGTTGAGCCGCAGCAAGCCGTGATCCACGAATACACAAATCAACTGGTCGCCAATCGCGCGATGGAGCAGGGCGGCGACTACCGATGAGTCGACACCACCGGAAAGCCCTAACAACACCTTGCCGGGGCCTACCTGCGCCCGGACGCGTTCGATCGCGTCCTCGATAATGTTTCCGACGCTCCAAAGCGCGTCGCAGCCGGCAATCTCACGGACGAATCGTTCCAGCAGGCGGCTGCCCTGCGTGGTGTGCGTGACTTCCGGGTGAAACTGCACGCCGTAAAAACGACGATTTTCGTCGCTCATCGCGGCGTAGGGGATGTTGTCAGTGCTCGCGGTGGCGGTAAATCCCGGTGGAAGCTGGTCGACCCGGTCGCCGTGGCTCATCCAGACGTCCAGGACAGAGCGGCCTTTGCCGTTGCGCCGATCCTCGATGTCATCCAACAATCGGCAGGCGCGGGTGACCGTGACCTCCGCATAGCCGAATTCCCGCTCGGTGGAAGGCGCTACGCGGCCGCCGAGCTGCTGTGCCATGGTTTGCATGCCATAGCAGATACCCAGGACCGGCACGCCGAGAGTGAATACAGACGCCGGTGCTTTCGGCGGCTGCGCGTCGGTGACGGACTCGGGGCCGCCGGAGAGAATGATGCCGCGCGGCTTGAACGCGCTCACTTCGTCGTCAGTGATGTCCCAAGGATGAATCTCGCAATACACCCCCAACTCGCGCACGCGGCGCGCGATGAGCTGCGTGTATTGCGCACCGAAATCGAGGATCAGGATGCGGTGCGCGTGGATGTCCGCATGGGGAGCTGTCGGGGAGGGGGTCGGTCGTGCAACACTCGCCATCTAGGATACCCGGTAATTCGGCGCCTCTTTCGTGATGTTGACATCGTGAACGTGACTTTCACGCATGCCGGCGTTGGTGATGCGGACGAAAGCTGGCCGTGTACGCATTTCTTGAATGTTCTTGCTGCCCGTGTAACCCATTGCCGCACGCAGGCCGCCTGCGAGCTGGGTGATGATCGTGACGACGCTGCCCTTGTAGGGAACCCGACCTTCCACGCCCTCAGGCACGAGCTTCTCGAGCTCGGAGGCCGCGTCCTGGAAATAACGGTCGGCGGAGCCGTGGCGCTCGGCCATGGCTCCGAGAGATCCCATGCCTCTGTATGACTTGTAGGAAGCTCCCTGGTAGAGCTCCACTTCGCCGGGAGACTCTTCGGTGCCAGCGAAGAGGCTTCCGATCATGACCGCATGTGCGCCGGCGGCTATCGCCTTGGCGATATCGCCTGAGAAACGGATGCCGCCGTCCGAGATGATCGGCACATCGGCATCGCGCAAGGCTTCGGCGATGTTGGATACGGCGGAGATCTGCGGTACACCAACACCCGCCACGATGCGCGTCGTGCAGATCGAGCCCGGACCAATGCCGACTTTCACCGCATCCGCACCGACGTCGACCAACGCGCGCGCCGCGTCCGCAGTCGCAATGTTTCCTGCGATGACTTGTTGATCACCCCATCTGGCTTTGATCCGTTCGACCATCGAGATCACGCCGGTATGGTGTCCGTGCGCCGTATCGACGACTACCAGATCGACGCCTGCCTCGCGCAGAGCGGCGACGCGGTCCATCGTGTCAGGCGTGGTTCCAACCGCCGCGCCGACCCGGAGCCGGCCGCCATCGTCCTTCGCAGCGCGCGGAAATTCGGTGGCTTTCTGGAAGTCCTTCACGGTGATCATGCCGACGAGCTCGTGATCACCATTCACAACCAGCACCTTCTCGATGCGGTGCTTATGCAACAGCGTGAGGACTTCTTCCTTAGGCGCGTTCTCTCGAACCGTGATCAGCCGGTCCTGTGGTGTCATGACGGACGACACGGGGGCGTCGAGCTTTTGCTCGAAGCGCAGGTCTCGGTGAGTAACGATGCCCACGGCTTTTCGACCGACGACCACCGGCACACCGGAGATGCCGTGCGAGCGCGTGACGTCCAGAACTTCGCGGATCGTCATGTTTGGAGAGACCGTGATCGGATCCTTGATGACGCCGCTTTCGAATTTCTTCACGCGGCCGACCTCGAGCGCTTGCG
>CAZBTV010000141.1:0-18742 GCA_964494895.1 uncultured Steroidobacteraceae bacterium
CAGCGGAGGCGCCAGTGCCGGCTGACTGACTCGGAGTCAGGCATATGTGCTTGCACTGAGGGCTCATCCGCCGATCGACGCAAGCCGTCTGCGGATATCAGCCGCGACCGTCCTGAGGGCTTGGCCCGGCCTTACTCGAAGCCTCCGCGCAGTCGCGCCGAACGTCTTCACCGCGCGAACGATCTCAGCGAATACCACCTCCGGGTTCGACCGCCCACTCCTTGGCAACTTCGAGGAGTGCTGCCCGCTGTTTAAGAGTATTATCAACCCAAAATTCCCAGGACTCCCCCTATGATCGCCATGTCTGCAGTATCGGATTACCCCGTAGCCGCAGATCGAGCGCTTCAGCACGTTGCCGCAGGCTAAGCAGCGCCTGGTGATGGAGATGCTCGAGGGTGTATTGATGCAGGCAAGTCGCTAGGGCTACAGAGGTCGCGCATGGAACACATGATTCAGTTGCACATCGAAAAGTTGCCCGAAGGGGTATACCTGGCTACCAGCGATGACGTGCAGGGCCTGGTCGCCCAGGGACGCACCGTGCAGGAGACCATCGAGATCGCACGGGATGTCGCAAGGAAGTTGATCGAGGCCCAAACCGGTGCGTCACTGCCAACTATCGCCGAGTCCTTCGACTACCCGCTGATCGTCGCGACCTGATGATGGGGCGGCTCGCCGGATTTCGGTATCGCGACATCACCAGGCGACTCAAGGCGCTGGGTTTGCAGTTCCACCGCCAGGCCGCCGGCAGTCATGAGATCTGGCACCAGCGCGATGCAATTCCGCAGATCTGTTGACGAGAATGCACGCTGGAAGAGCGCCTGGGCATATCTCGCAAGCGCTCTTCAGGCTCGCTCGCCCGGCGCAACTAGCGTCTAGGGGCAGCCACTCCTACATCCTGAGCTCATTGGTTACTGCCGTGTCGTAAGCTCGAAGCGAGGCTCGGGTAGCCCCTCAGTGGCCGGGCGTTCGGGTTGGAGTGGACGGAGTGGACGCAGGAGTTGGCATGGTTACCTTTCCGCCGAAATAAGCTTCGTTGAATTGAGGGTGCGCCGCGTCGAGGGCTGCCTGGACCTCGCGGTTGAATTTCTCCTGGGATATGTCTGTGGCGATCTCGGTCTTTACACGGTCCTCTGGCAGGATGTCTTTGCCTAGAACGATGTAGACGACGTAGGTCGTCGGCTGGGTCTCGACCTGACTGACTTCTCCTCGTTTCAGGGAGAACACTTCCTCCCGTTCCTTTTCCGGGAATTCTGAGCGCCGCAGGGTGCCCATGTCAGTTGCCGGAGCAACTTTGATGTCGAGGGTCCGATACACGTCCTTCTGGATTTCGGTTGGATCCTCGTGCTTTCTGGCACGTTCGCGCGCCAGCTTGGCTGCGGCAGCGGCCTTCTTTTCGAATTCGTCCTTGTTTACCGGCGGAGGGCCTTCCCGGGGAATGAGAATGCGTGCCAGGTGCGCCTGCTCGAAAGAAGCCAGATGCTGGTGGTAGTAGGCTGTGATCTCGGCCTGGGACGGCGTGCGGTATTTTTCCTGAAGGCTGCGCCGGTACAGGTCCGCGACGGCGCGCATCCGCAGCCAGGTGAACAGCTCGTGGAACTTTGCCGTGTCTTCCAGGCCTTCCTTCCTGGCTGCGATCTCGAAAGCAGCGAGTTGTGCATAGGTTGAGGCCAGAGTACGGCGATCGTCGGCTGACAGTTCCCGGCCGCTTGGATTCAACGCATCCAACAGAGTCTCAAACTTCTCGCGAGTCAGCGTCTGGGAGCAGTCCGTGCCATGACCATCTTTCTGATGGTTCTCTCCGCAAGCTCCCTGGATGGTGATGACGGGTTGGTTGGCCCCGGTCGTAGGCTGCCCTCCCGTGGAGGCGCCCGGGCTCTCGGATGGGGTGGCGAGCGAGGCGTGACCCAGGAACAGAGCAAGTGCTATCGCTACCGTTTTCCGCATGGATGATCTCATGGAGATGACGTTTTCTCAGCCGGGCGCGCTAGCCACGGCGGCCTGATCGGCATACCGTGGGCAATAACCTTACTGTGAGAGTGAACGCAAAGAGTGGAGCAAGTCCGACTCTTTGGAACACGAGAGTGCACTGAATGCGTCAATGCCTGACTCGTCTCGAAACCACCGGATTGCCGGTTTGAGCCGAATCGTGACGCTTCAATCCATTCAATATAGAGATCTCCGCAGCGCTTTGCAACGGAGCGCACACAGCGGTGCTGTTTTGCAAACTCGGTGTTAGGGTTTCTACGAGTGGGAACGCTGCCGCTGGGTCAAAACTTGACAGTTCCCCGAAGCCCATAAGTTCGCGGCGGTCTGAGTGCCGCGGCCAGAATGGCGTCGCCGGCCAACGGTTGCGGTGTCACGACGTTGAGTACGGTGACGTTTGTGGCGTTGTCGATGTAAGCGGTCAACGACCAACGCTCCCGGGCGGCGTGATAGCCGACATTCAAGTCGGTCCACCAGTATCCGCTCTGCACTTCCCTGGGCAGGAATTCGAATCCCACCAGTGTCGCCGTCTGGTAGTGGGTGTCTGCCGCGGCGATGAGCGAGCCCGGCCCGATGGGGATCGTCTGTTGCAGGCCGAGATTGAGAGTCCAGCGGGGCGATTGCGGAGGAGTCTTGCCGCCGCAGTTCACCTGGTAAACCGTGCCCGTAGGTGTCGCGGGACAGGACGTCGCGGCGGGTGTTCCGAAATCTGGGAGGGTGTAGGCGAAGGAATCGTATCGGGAGTCGAGGTACTGTACATCGGCTGCGAACAGCGTCGTATTGGTGAGCAGATATTGCAGCTCGAGCTCTGTTCCCTTGATTGTCGCCCGGCCTACGTTTTGGGTGGCGAACACCACTTCTCCTGCGCTGTCCGCGACAATGTGGGAGATCTGCTGGTCACGATAGCTCCAGAGGAAAGCTTCCAGGTTGAGTTGCAGCCGATTGGCCAGGAAGCGGTTCTTCGAGCCGAGCGTATACGCGATGACCTTTTCGGGGTTGTACAGTGGGTTGTCGTGGGTGAAGTAGAACCCGCCCGCTTTGAAGCCGGTTTCGATGCTCGCATAGGCCAGCGACTCGGGGCGAGCACGCCATTCCGCGGCTGCACGCCACGTCGTTCGTGTCCAGTCATTGTTCCGATCGAGCACGATAGGAGGATTGGGCGCCACGATTTGACCTTGCCCACCGATACACAACGGTGGCGGTGGTGTGCTTGCCGGGTTGGCGACCCAGCCCAGGAACGGCAGGCACAGCGTCTGCGCGGAATCGAACTCCCCTGCGAAGCTTTTCTCATCACGAGTCCAACGTACGCCCGCGGTCAGCCGGAAAGAGTCTGTGATCGAATACGCCAGGCGTCCAAAGGCGGCGAAGCTGTTTGTTTTCGTGACGAATCTCTGGACGGAAGCGTTGTACTGCTGATCGTAGGTCGCCGGGTCGACATGGATATCCTCGTTGAGATAGTACAGGCCCGCGAGATAGGTGAGCGGCCCCGAGTCGAGAGAAGCGAAACGGGCTTCGAGCGAGCTCTGCTCATCTGTCTCCCGTTGCGCGATCAGGAACGATGGGGCGGTGCTCTGGTAATCGAGCCGCGAATGGCGGTAGGCCGGGATGACTGTCAGTGTGCCTCCGCCGGTGTCCCAATCCAGCGTGCTCGTCAGGCCCCAGTAGTCGTTGTTCTGGAAGACACGCGTGGGCACCGGCGAAAAGATCAAGGCTTTGTCCAGCGGTGCGGCCAGAAAAGCCGCGGCTGGAAATACCAGTGTCTGGGAGAAGACTGCGGCGGCGCGCGCGTCGTTCAGGCCGATGCGAGGGTTGCCGTTGACATATCCTGCCGAGCCTCCTTGCAACACCGTCGCCCCAGGGCCTCTACCGCCCTGATGATAGTAGTCGGCACTCGTGTTGATAGTTGCCGTGTCGGAGATCTGGGCGCGCAACTGCGCACGAGCGGCGCGTCCATTCTCATCATCCGTTCCGTCCGTCATGTAGCCTTGCCGGTCGATGCTTTGCACGGAAAAACGGGCCGCGAGCTTGTCGCTCAGCGGCAGGTTCAGTGCTCCATCGACTTTGGTCAGGCCGTAGTTGCCGATGTCCAGGCTCGCGCCGATACCGAAGTTTTCGGCCGGCTTTTGGGTGATGACGTTGATGGCGCCGCCCGTGGCATTCCTGCCGTATAGAGTGCCTTGAGGTCCCTTGAGAACCTCCACGCGGTCCAGGTCATAGAACAAACCGGAGGTGGAGGAGGGGCGCGCGATGTATACACCGTCCACGCTGAGCGCTACCGCTGCATCGGAAAGGGAGTTGCCGTTGAAGTTGCCGACACCGCGCAGAAAGAACAATGCGTAGGGTCCGGCGGCCTGCGAAATCTGCAGCGCGGGAATGAGCTGAGTCAGATCCTCTACCTTGGTAGCTCCTGAATTGGCGAGCTGCTCGGCTGAAAGAGCGCTGACGGGAAGCGCCGCGGTCTGGAGGCTTTCCTTGCGGCGCTGTGCGGTGACCACGACTTCCTGAAGGGCCGGCGCCTCGGTTGTGCCAGCTCCGGTATCCGCGGCCTCTGTTGCTCGGCTGCCTGGCGCGATCGCGACACCGACACCGACACAGACACCGGCAAAAAGCAGTGGGCGCATTCTCCGGCTGGTAGTCATGGATCCCCCTCATCTTGCGAAGAGGAGCCTAATGGCTGCGGCACGGACGGGAAAAATGGATTCGCTGGATTCTGGGTATCGATGCCGACGATGGTCAGCGGAAGGGGTACTGGTCAATCCGCCACGGAAGGTCATGTCATGGCGATCCTCGCGGCGGGGTGTGCCGCAGGCATGCGGGCAACTAAGACGAAAGACAACGCGCGGTATCCTCCAGGACGCCACGCAACCAGACGTTGCCCGGATCGCGATCGAAGTTGCTGTGCCACTGCATGGCTTCCGCGATCCGCGGCATCTGGAAAGGAACGTCAAACAGCCTGATCGGCAGGTATCGCTCGTAGTACCGGGCGAGACGTTTGTGCAGGGTCGCCACGCGCTGTGTTCCCACGAGGGAAGTGCATACCGAGGTGAAGTTCATGGTAACCACTTCGACTCGCCGCTCGTGCCCGAGCTGGGAGACGAACCATTCATCCGCGGTGGCGGCGCGGGCCGACGCGAAGCGGGCGGTTACGTGCCCCAGAGTCAGGTATTGATCGACTGATACGCGGCCGCTCGAAGGCAGGAGATGATTATCCTTCCAGGCAACACCCGTGAATTCATCTTCGAACAGAGCCTTGCAGGGATGGGCGTCGCGCAGATAGCGCTGGGGCATGATGAGGAGATCGATGCCGGCTCGATCGAGCTCATCGAACGGTGAGTCCACGTCGTTGGCCAGGATCTCGATTCTGACCTGCGGAGCCAGGCGCTCGATGCGGGGGAGGGCCGCCGACATCAACACAGTGGCCACATAATCCGACATCATGAGCTTGAAGCAGCGACTTGCCGTGCGCGGATCGAACCGCGGCTGCGTTGCGACGGTCGCCTGGATCTCCAGCAGGATCTTTCTTACGGGCTCCGCGAGAGCCTCGCCCAGTGGAGTAGGGATCATCCGGCGCCCGACCTGAGTGAGCAACTCGTCGCCGAAGTACTCGCGCAAGCGCGATAGTGCGCCGCTCATGGCGGACTGGCTCAGATGGACCCGCTTGCCCGCGAGGGTAATGTTGCGATCGAGCAGCAGCGCATCGAGGGCGACCAGGAGATTCAGATCGAGGTTGCGAAAGTGCATGGTGGGAAGCTGAATGTGCCCATTGGGACCTCTGCCGGGCTATCGCCTCGACCGATGCATGACATCGACAAAGGCCATTTCCCATGCGATGTGGCGAGCGCTACCCTGCAGCCAGGCCAGTTTCCTCGCGAGGCGCCATGTCCAACGACCGGATCACTCACATGCGTTATGTTGCTCTTGCGGTTCCGGAGCTCGAGATCGAGCGCTCGTTCGTGGCCCGCAGCTGGGGCTTGCAGGAGGTCGCGCGGGATGGAGATACGGCGTTCTTCGCGGCGGAGGGGTCGCGGGAGGCTTGCATCTTCCGTTTGCGGAAGGCCGCGGACAAGAGAATGGACGTCCTCGCTTTCGCCGTCGCCAACGACGCCGCCGTGGACGCGCGTGCCGAGCGGCTGCAAGCAGCCGGGATAAGAATGATCTCCAAGCCTCAGCGGCTCGAGAGCCCTGGAGGGGGCTACGGGTTCCGCTTTTTCGATATCGATGGGCGCACCGTGGAGATCTCCAGTGGTGTCGCGGAACGAGCCGCCAGGCAACTCGAGCGCGGCGAGTCGATTCCTGCCACGTTGTCGCACGTTGTTCTCCATACGCCCGACATCAATAAATCCGTTGCGTTCTATCAGGAACATCTCGGGCTGCGCGTGAGTGACTGGCTGGGCGACTTCATGTGCTTTCTCCGGTGCAATTCCGTTCACCATTGCCTCGCATTCCTGCCCGGTCCGGCGTGCTTCAATCACGCGGCATTCGAAATGCGTGACCTGGATGAGATGATGCGAGGCGTGGGGCGACTCGTGAAGGAGGATGTGGTGTTGGGTTGGGGGCCTGGGCGGCATACGGCGGGTAACAACACGTTCGCCTATTTCAAGACTCCGGCGGGAAACGTCCTCGAATACACTGCAGAGGTGCAACGAGTGGATGATGCCTGGCAACCCACGCGCTACGAGCCGGCTCCCCAGATCACGGACCAATGGGGTACTGGAACCGCATTCGGCGGCGGACCTCACAAACTGGGGCATCCCGTTCTCGATCCGGGGTTGTGGGTCGCCCCACCGAGATAGCGGCGTCATGCGGGCCGTGGCTCGGCAGCGCAAGGATTGCGCAGTCGGCCGAGACCGGTGATCTCACCCTCCACGAGATCGCCGTCACGGAGGTACCGGTTGTAGTGTGTGCCGTTGCCGGAAGGAGAGCCGGTGAGCACCAGATCTCCCGGCAGTAGCTGTGCATGCATGGATATGAACTCGATGAGCCGCGCCACGGAAAAGATCATGTCGGCGGTGGATTCGTCCTGCATGGTCTGTCCGTTGAGCCACAACGTGATCCGCAATGATTGCGGGTCCCCAACCAACTCACTGGGCGTGATGAATGGGCCGACCGGGAGGTAGGTGGGCGTGCCTTTGCTCGCGAGCCAATCCATGCCCATCTGCGGCACATCGGGTCGTTGCACGAGCTCGCGAGAGGTGATGTCGTTTGCAATCGTATAACCCGCCACATAGTCGAGGGCGCGCTCGCGCGGGACTCGGCGAGCCGGTTTGCCGATGACCGCCGCCAGCTCGAGCTCCCAGTCCGGCTGCTGCACGTCATACGGAACTATGATGGGATCGTATGGGCCGATGACACTGGACCACAGGCCCATGAAGATGAAAGGTTTGCCGCTGGCGGCGCGTTTGCGCATCATTTCCGTGGCATTGGCGCGGACCTGCTCTTTGTTGGTGGAAGGGTCCCGTGCGGCGGCTCCATCGACGATGAGATCGACGACGTGTTTGTGGTAGTTCGCGCCGGCTTGGAATATCTGCCGGGGCAAAATGGGGGCGTGGACTTTCATGTCAGCGAGCGGCATGCCACGCTGGCCACCTGCCATTCCAACGTTATCGCCATTGGATTCCAACCGCGTAGCGATCTCTCTCAGAATCGGCAGATTGGTGTCCCAATGCTCCAGCAGCCCGAGCATGGACTGGGCACAGCGCAGGGCTCCTCCTGTCAACTTGTCTGTGGCGTAAACCTTGTCTCCCATGACGAGCCCTGCAAAGGGCTCACCGCCGGCAAGGGAGAAGGTACCGAGCTGAAAGCGGCTCACGGTTTTTCCTCCGCGCTCAATCCGAGAAGACGCGCCGCGGTGCCGCCCAATATTTGCACGCGCTCCGCTTCGGACACCCGGGCGTGGAATCCGAGCGGATCCGGCTCCGACATATCGAAGGGATAGTCGGTGCCCAGGCAGAGGCGGTCGGCACCGTAGGTATCGATCAGGAAGCGCAGCTCGGCCTCATCGAACACGAGGGTGTCGAAATAGAGCTGCCGGAGATAGTGACTCGGTGGCTTTGGGATGTGCTCGCGGCAGTCGGCGCGCGCACGCCAGCCATGATCCATCCGTCCCCAGTAATGGGATGCATAGCCGCCGCCATGCGCTACGCAGATCTTCAGGCCGGAAAGTTGCTCCAGGACGCCGTCGAAGATGAGGTGAGCCACCGCTATGGCGGAGTCGATCGGGTTACCCAACAGATTGTTGAAATAGTGTCGTTTGAGGCGCTCGCCGTGCGTGAAGCCCAGAGGATGAAGAAACAGCAGCACGCCCAGCTCCGCGGCGGCGGCGAGCACGGGCCGGAATTCCGGATCGGAGATCTCGCGGCCATTCACGTGTGAGGGGATTTCGATCCCCCGCAGCCCGAGCTCGTTTATACAGCGGGTCATCTCCTGGATCGCCAGCTCGGGGGTCTGCAAAGGCACGAGCCCCATGCCGACGAAGCGATCCGGATGTCTGGCAACGGCAGCGGCCATGCCGTCGTTGGTGAGGCGCGCACCTTCACGAGCTGCGTCAGGCGGCGCAACGTACAAGAGTTGGCCGGGAAGGGGGGAGATGGCCTGGATATCGATGCCCAAGACATCCATGTCGGCGAGATGCGTCTCGATGGCGTGCAACTTTGGGCCAATCTGCCCGAACAGTTGCCGGTTGATCGCGTCGGACTGCGGCGAGCTGAACTGCGCCAGCGCGCTGCCGACCGTTGCGTAGGGACGCAAAACTGCATCCGCCTCGGGGATGTTGAGATGGCAGTGGATGTCAATGACCAGCGTTTTGCCGCGTTGCTTGAGTCTCAGGGGCGCCGCTGTCCTGGATGTCTCGCCGGCTGGCGCGCATTTGAAAATCCCGGACATGGCCTACTCTGCGTGCTTGTGTTGCTTTCGCCACCGGCCCATCGCGCCAAAGAGAGCGCGCTCATCCTCGGTGGTGACTCTGGCGCCGAATTCCCGGTACAACGCGAACACATTGCCCACAATGCGCTCGGCATCCGGCCAGTGGGCGAACTCGCCCAGCGACATGTCACGGGCCGCCTCCTCCCAGCCCACGCCGGCATCGTACCGCCTGCGTGCTTCGTCTCGAACGTGCTCGAAGTAGCGCTTCTGCTTGCGCACCCCGGATTTGTCGGTGATGGGCCCGTGGCCCGGCACTATCGTTTCGACGTCCAGATCGAGAAGATAGTCGCAAGCGGCGATCCAGTTTTGCACGGGTCCGGCCCACATGACCGGCGTGCCTTCGTTGAATACGAGATCGCCGGTAAAGACGGTGCGATCGCGGGGCACGTAGACGATCGTGTCAGAGTTTGTATGTGCAGGGCCGAGATCGGTCAGGCGCACTTCCTTGTCGCCGAGTGTCACGGTCATCGAGCCTTCGAACGTGACGGTCGGAGGCACGATGGTGATTCCTGAAAAGTCGAATGATCGGCCCATCGTCTCATGGAAGAACTCCCCGGCATCGCCCATCTCGCGCCAGTTCTGGGCCATGCGTTGGAAGCTGGCCGGATCCATTTTCGCGATGTCCTGCGCGGCTCGCTTGCCCGAGATGATCTCGGCACCCGCGACGAGCTCGTTTCCGAGCACATGATCGGGGTTGGCATGCGTGTTGACGAGCTTGCCGATGTGCGCGGATGCGGGCACCTGGCGTTTCATCGCCTCGAGCATGTCCTGCGTCAGGCGCAGGCCCATCAACGTGTCGACGAGCAGCGTCTGGCCCTGACTCTCTATCAAGCCCGCGTTGCTCCAACCCCAGGTGCCGTCGGGTTGGAGCCAGGCGTAGCAACCGTTGCCGAGATCGTGTAGTCCTCGCGTGTACTGCCATTTTGCCATGAGGCGCATCCGCCAGTTGCCTTCGCCAATATTTACCCCATAATGGGAAATAATGCCAGGCAGGGTAGTCGGGGCCTCGAGGCTGTCCGCCTGGTGAAGTTTGGAGACCCGGCAATGAGCGGCGTAGGCAAGGTTCTCGTCGTGGGCGGTGGCGTGGGTGGTATGTCGTTGGCTATCTGCCTGCGGCGCCTGGGCGTGGAAGTTGACCTAATCGACGCTGACCCGCAGTGGCGAGCGTTGGGCGCGGGACTGTCGTTGAATGGTGCGACTCTGAAGGCTTTCCAGCGCGTGGGCGTTTTCGAGCGCTTGCGTGCTGAAGGTCACATGCATTCCTGCGTGGCGTTTTACAACCCTTCCGGGCAGCTTCTGCAAAAAATCCAACCTCCGGATGATGGTAGCGGCATCCCCTCGGGAGGTGGCATCCTGCGCCCCGTCCTGCATCAGATTCTCTCCGAGGCTACTCGTAAGGCGGGAGCTCGTGTACGGCTCGGCGTAAAGATCCGGGCGTGGGAGCAACACGGGGAGCGGGTCCGCACTGTCTGCACCGATGGCGAAGAGGGGATCTATGACCTCGTTGTCGGCGCGGACGGCTTGCATTCCGAAGTGCGTCGCATGACTTTCCCTCATGCACCCTTGCCTCGCTTCACTGGACAAGGCTGTTGGCGGGCGGTCTTTCCGCGGCCGCCCGGGCTCGACTGTGTCTGCTTGTACATCGACAGCCATCACAAGGCTGGATTGAATCCGGTGTCGCAGCGAGAGATGTATCTGTTTCTGTTGGAGACCGTTCCGGGCGAGCAGCGCATGCCGCCCGAGGAATGGCCGGGCCTGCTCTCGCAGCGGCTGGAGTCTTTTGGCGGGCTGCTCGGCGAGCTGCGCACCACACTCGATGAGGGCGCCCGGATCAACTATCGGCCGTTGGAGACGGTGCTTCTGCCCTCGCCCTGGTATCGGGGCAATGTGCTTCTCATCGGTGACGCTGCGCACGCCACGACTCCTCACGCGGCGTTCGGCTGTGGGTTGGCGGTTGAGGATGCGGTGGTCCTGGCGGAGCTGGTGGAACAGGGGCTGCCGATACCGGCTCTGCTGGAGAGATTCATGGAGCGGCGCTTGGAGCGATGCAGGGCGGTGGTCGAAGGCTCGGTAAGGCTGGGTGAGCTGGAGATGGCGCATGCCAGTCCTGCCGAGCAGCAGGCCGTCACGGCAATGATCGGGCGGACCATCGCGCAGCCGATGTAAGAGCTTACATAGTCCGCGCTATGCGCGCGAAACGATCGCAGAAAATCTGCCGGGGCGCGCAGCCTCGCCAGGGTCGCCCTCGTGACGGTGATCATCACTCGGACAGGCTGCTAGGCTACAGTAGTACTGGAGTGTTTTATGGAGCTATCGCATTGCCCATCCAGTCCAGTGCCAAAGCCAAAAGCAGACGCAAGCGCCGCGCGCGGGGACGGCCGCCCGATACCGGTGCGAGCGTGGGAGCGGAAGCGATCGTGAGGCACGTTTGCGAGTTGCTTCGTGAGCTGGCTCCTCGGGACGTGACACTGCTACGAGTTGCCCAACATGCCGGCGTCGATCGCTCCTTGATCCGGTACTATTTCAAGAACCGCTCGAGCTTGTTGCTTGCAGCCGCGCGTCATTTGTTCGCGCAACTGCAGGCCGCGCTTGCCACCGTCGAGAGCATTCCCGCGACCAGGCCGGAGGAGCGGATCCGGGAGTCCGGGCGGGCGTTGCTGCGATTCCAGATCAAACATCCTTACTTTCACCGGCTCATGGTCGATGAGGTGGTGAACTCCGACCATCCTGACGCCCAGGCGTTCTTCAAATCCTTCACGGCCGGTGCTGTGGGTGACCATCGTGCGACTGCCGCTGCGATCGCGCGGCATCCGGGAATGCGCGCGGTGGACGGCGCCTTTTTGTATATCGCGCTGATCGGCATGTGCGAATTCTTCGTGACCGGTGCGCCGATTTTGCAGGTGGCGTTCGGCAAGGGCTACGACGTGGAAGCCGTCAATAGAGCGTTCGAGAATTTCGTGGCCGATTACGTGGTCGACGGCTTGCGCAAGCTTCCTGATTGACTGGATACCACAATGAGACTCAATGACACACATGATCCGACGCGGCGGAGCTGGGTTGCGGAAGCAAACCAGCCGGAGTGTGACTTTCCCATTCAAAACCTGCCGTTCGGCGTGTTTCGACGGAGCTCGGGCGAGCGCCCACGCGGAGGTGTGGCCATTGGCAGCCAGATCTTCGATCTGACAGAAGCGTTGGCCGCGGGTTTGTTTACGGGCATGGCGGAGCGCGGTGCGCACGCCGCCGCGGGTGAGTCTTTGAATCCTCTGCTGGCTCTGGAGCCCGATGCCGTTTCCGCCTTGCGGGCTCGCCTGTCAGACTTGCTGCGGGTTGGGGGACCTGAGTCGGAGCGGGCCAGGGCGTGCGGCAGCCGGCTGCTCGCCTCAATGGCTTCGGCGCGGATGGAGCTCCCGGTCGACATTGGCGGCTATACCGACTTTTCCTGCTCACAAACGCACATGAGCGGAATGGGTGGCGGCAAGCCGGTGACGGCTTTTTATCACCTGCCGATCGCTTACAACGGACGGGCGAGCTCGGTGCGAGTCAGCGGCACGAGCGTGCGGCGGCCCTGGGGGCAATGGGCAGCGAGGCCGCCTGCCGAGGACATTCGCTTTGCTCCGGAGCCGCACCTGGATTTCGAGTTGGAGCTCGCGGCCTACGTGGGCCGCGGCAATGCCTTGGGTGATCCGCTTTCCGTGGATGAGGCGGCTGCGAGCATTTTCGGCTACTGTCTGCTGAATGACTGGTCGGCGCGTGGCATCCAGTTCCTCGAGTCGATCCTGGGGCCGTTTCTCGGCAAGAGCTTTCTCACGACCCTCTCTCCATGGCTGGTGACGGCCGAGGCCATGGCGCCTTTTCGCGTGCCTTTGCCGGAACGGCAAGCCAATGTGCCGGCCATACCGAAGCACCTGGACAGCCTGGAGAATCGCCGCGAGGGCGGGTTGGATATCGAGCTGACAGTGCTCCTTCAGAGCGCGAGTATGAGATCCCGGGGAGTGGCGCCGGTCCGCATCGTCCGCACAAACTTCAAACACATGTACTGGACACTCGCGCAGATGCTGGCGCATCACACCAGCAACGGTTGCAACATGCTGCCGGGTGATTTGTTTGCCAGTGGAACGGTGTCGGGGCCGGAGGCGGACGCGAAAGCCTGTCTCGTGGAAATCGCCCGGCTCGGCAAGAGCCCCCTCCAGCTCCCCGGCGGCGAGCAGAGAGTCTGGCTGGAAGATGGGGACGCGGTGCTGATGCGCGGCCGTGCCGTTCGGGAGGGCTACGTGTCGATCGGTTTCGGTTGCTGTGATGGTGAGGTCGTCGCCGCTCGAGACCCCGGTTGAGCGCTCAGTCGTGGCGATCGGGGCCATGGTCGCGCGCGCGCGCCGCGGCCTGGTGCAGTATCGTTTCCATGATGTCCCATTGCAGTGGCTTCACCAGATGTTGGTCGAAGCCCGCGGACTGGGTACGGCGCCGGTCGAATTCCTGTCCCCAGCCGGTCTGCGCGATCAGGAGCATTTCCGAGCCCCATGTCTGGGCCCGGATACGGCGGCATACCTCGTACCCGTCCACGTTCGGCATGCCAAGATCGATCAAAGCGACGTGGGGACGAAACTGTTCGGCTATCACAACCGCATGGTTCCCATCGTAGGCCACCCTGACTTGATGGCCCAGTGCCTCTACCACCATCGCAAGGCTGTCGGCGCTGTCTCGCAAATCGTCCACTACCAACACGCGGCATTGGGTGCCAGTGGGAATACTTGCCTGGGTTTCGGCATCCTGTTGGCGCTGAGAGGTCACCCGGCGGCTCAGGGGGAGCCGCACGATGAACTCGCTCCCCTTGTCCAATCCCTCACTGTGGGCACTCAACTGCCCTCCATGCATCTCCACCAGTCCTCGTGCCAGAGCCAAGCCGATCCCCAGGCCACCCTGCGCATGGCCCTTTGTATGAGAGATCTGGCTGAACATTTCAAACACCCTGGGGAGATGCTCTGGCACGATGCCTACGCCCGTGTCCTTGACGCTGATGATCAGATCATTGCCATCCTCGCGGGCGGTAAGCCAGATCTGACCCGCGCGGGGCGTGTACTTCGCGGCGTTGATGAGAAGATTCGAGAGCACCTGCGCAAGGCGGGTGAGATCTCCGTAAATGATTACCGGACTGCCGGGTGACTGCACTTCCAGACTGTGGCCCGCTTCGTCGATCGCCGGTTCAGCTATCTCGATCGCATGCGAGATGAGGCTCGCGAGCTCCAGATGTTCGCACTTGAGGTTGACCTTGGAGCGGGTAATCCGCGAGACGTCGAGCAGATCCTCCAGCAGGCGCGTCATCTGGCTGATCTGCCGATCGATGACATCGCGGCACCAGGCCAGCCGGGAGTCCAACGGCTCCTTGCGCATCAGCATCAGGGCGTTTCGAATCGGGGCCAGTGGATTGCGCAATTCGTGCGCCAGTGTGGCGATGAAGTTGTCTTTCTGTTGATCGCTGGCTCGCAGCGCCTCCTCCGTTTCGCGCGCCTCCGTCACGTCGCGGGAGACGGCAAGCAGCCGGGCTACCTGGCCATCAAAGGAGTCGCGGACCGCACTGAGGGAAATGTTCCACCATTGACGCGTCCCCTTGGAGGTCCGTGTAAGCAAGGTGAATGATGCGACTTCCCCGCCTCGAGCCTTCTCCACACCACGCCGAAGCTCCTCTCGTGATTCCTCCGGCCACAGCGAGCACCAGTCCTCACCCTTTACCCGCGCGAGATCCTCGATCTCGAGCTGGATCCGGCCCGGCCCATTCACGTGCAGGATCCGGCCTTCCGGGTCGAGAATCTGTACGGAATCGGCCGTGCCTTCCATGAGACTGCGGTTGAATTCTTCGCTGGCGCGTAGCTGCTCTCTCTGAGCTTTTTCGAGCCTGGATTGCTCCACGAGCTCGGCGGTGCGCTGTGCCACACGCCGCTCGAGGGTGTCATTCAACTCGCGCAACTTCATTTGAGCCTCGCGCCGCTCGGTCACCTCGGCGACCAGGGCGCGGTTGGTGAATTCCAACGCGCGGCTCTTGCGATGCAGATCGGCGAAGATGGCGACTTTGGAGCGCAGGATCACCGGATTGACCGGCTTGTGCAGATAGTCGACCGCGCCCGTGCCGTAGCCCTCCAATATGTGCTGATCCTCATTGTAGTAGGCGGTCAGGAAGATGATCGGGACTTGCTCGGTTTTCCTCCGCTGCCTGATGAGTGCCGCGAGCTCGAATCCGGTCATGCCGGGCATCCGAACGTCGAGGATGAGGAGCGCGAACTCCTTGCTGATGAGGGCCAGCAGGGCCTGGTCCGCCGATTCCGCCCGCACGATGCGGTAGCCCGGATTGTCCAGAATGGTTTCGAGCACGGTGAGATTCCGGGGCTCGTCATCCACGATGAGGATGTTGATGGGATCGCTATGCAGGCGCACTACGGCGCTCTGGCCGCCCGAGGCCGGTGGCATCGGGGTTCCCTCATCCGGCGGTTCTGGAGCGGTGGGTGGAAGGTTCATCGAAACAGCCATACTCGCATCAGGGAGAGAAGCTGCGCCGTATTGACTGGCTTGGCGATGTAGTCACTTGCCCCCGCGGCCAGGCACTTCTCGCGATCGCCCTTCATGGCCTTCGCTGTCAAGGCGAGAATGGGTAGTGCGCGGAACTCGTGTGATTCGCGGATCTGGCGCATGGTCTCGTACCCGTCCATGTCCGGCATCATGATGTCCATCAATACCATGCTAAGGTCGGGTGTCTCGTGGATGATCTGGATCGCATCGCGCCCGTTCGTGGCGCTGATGACTTCCATTTCGTGATTTTCCAGCAGAGAGGTGAGGGCGAAGATGTTACGGGCATCATCGTCGACCACCAGTACCTTGCGTCCCCGCAGGACCTCGTTGGAGTTATGCAGCCGCTCCAGCATCCGCTGCTTTTCGGGCGGCAAGTCGCCGATGGCCCGATGAAGGAATAGCGCGGTCTCGTCCAGGAGGCGCTCCGGAGAGCGGACATCCTTGAGTACGATGCTCTTGGCCATGGCTTTCAGCCGGGTCTGCTCCTCACTGCTGAGCTCTTTACCCGTGAACACCACGACCGGCACCTCGCGCAGGGCGGGCTCGCCATGCATTTGCTCCAGGAGCTCGAACCCGCTCATGTCCGGCAGGCGCAGGTCGAGCACCAGGCAGTCTACCGGATCCCTGCGCATCGTATCCAGCGCGGCGGCGCCTGTGTCCACGGCATCCAGCTTGATGTCCGTATGCGCGAGCAGCTCACTGATGGATTGCCGCTCGATCTGGTTGTCCTCTACGACCAGCAGGTGCTTGGTACGAGGCGTTGTGAACACTTTGATCCGGTCGAACGCCGTTTCGAGAGCGTCCACTGTCGGTGCCTTCACGAGATAGTTGAAAGCGCCGTGAGCGAGCCCGTGCTGGCGCTCTTCCTCCTGCGTGATGATCTGTACGGGGATGTGGCGGGTCAGGGGGTCGCTCTTGAGTTGATTCAAGACCGTCCAGCCGAGCATGTCGGGCAGGAAGATGTCGAGAGAGATGGCGGCGGGAAGGAATTGGCGGGCGAGCGACAGGCCCAGCGCGCCTTGTGTCGCCACGATCCCCTTGAATCCCCGGGCCCGTGCCAGCTCCAGCAGAATGCGCGCGTAGTGTGGATCATCCTCGATGATCAGTACGATCTGATCGCCTTTCTCGATGCTGTTCCGATCGTCGTCGATGTGGGAGTCGCGCGCGGCGGGGAGCACGATGGGGGCTGCCGGTCGCGGGGAGGGCTGCTCGGATGTGGTGGCGGCTGCCCGGTGGTCGGCCGCCCCGGCGTATAGAAGCGGGAGATACAGAGTGAAGGTGCTGCCCTCGTGGTGCCGACTCACGAGCTTGATCTCGCCTCCGAGCAGCACCGCGAGCTCTCGACTGATGGCAAGTCCCAGGCCGGTGCCGCCGTACTTTCGTGAGGTACCGGCATCGGCTTGCTGGAAGGCCTCGAAAATCAGGCGCTGCTTTTCCGGCGGGACGCCGATACCCGTGTCCTCGACCTCGAAGGAGATGACCTGGCGGGCTTGGCTGAGAATGGGATGATCTGGCGTCCACCCTCGAGATGCGAGCGATGCGCGCACCTCGACGTGCCCGTGAGTCGTGAACTTGACGGCGTTTGACAGCAGGTTCTTGAGGATCTGCTGAAGGCGTTTCGGGTCGCTTTCCAGCGCGTGCGGCAAGTCGTTCGCGAATTTTACGCGGAATGGAAGGTTCTTGGCTTCCGCGACGTGCCGGAAATTGCGCTCGATGTTTTCGCGCAGATGGTTGAACGGGATCTCCTCGATGTCGACGGTTACGGTCCCCGACTCGATCTTGGACAGATCCAGGATGTCGTTGATCAGGTGCAGCAGATCGGAGCCCGAGGAGTTGATGTTGCGCGCGAACTCGACCTGCTTTTCCGAAAGGTTGCCGGCCGCGTTGTCGCCGAGCTGTTGGCTCAGGATCAGGATCGAGTTGAGAGGTGTACGCAGCTCATGCGACATGTTGGCGAGGAATTCCGACTTGTACTTCGAGGTCAGCGCCAGCTCGCCGGCTTTTTCCTCGAGCGCGCGGCGCGCTTGCTCGACTTCGGAGTTCTTGCGCTCGACTTCGGCATTCCGGTCCGCGAGCAGCTTGGCTTTCGAGCCCAACTCCTCATTCGTCTGCTGCAGCTCCCGCTGCCGCGATTGAAGCTCCGCGGTGAGCTGTTGCGATTGCTTCAGGAGCCCCTCGGTGCGCATCGTGGCTTCGATGGTGTTGAAGACCGCGCCGATGCTCTGGGTGAGCAAATCGAGGAAAGCCAGTGAGCCGTCCGTGAAGCTCTTGAGGGCGGCCAGCTCGATGACGGCCTTCGTGTCTCCTTCGAACAGCACGGGCAGCACGACGATGCTCAACTGGTGCGCCTTGCCGAGGCTGGAGGAGATCGTAATGAAATCGGAGGGCACGTCGACCAGCAAAATGCGCCGCTTTTCCATCGCGCATTGGCCGACCAGTCCTTCTCCCAGCGCAATCTTCTCCGTGAACGAGGTGGTGCCGCCGTGCGCGTAACTAGAGAGCAATCTCAGCTCGCGCTCCCCCTCGATTTCCGCCACGTGGTAGATTGTGCCCTGATGCGCATTGACCAGCGCGGTCAACTCGCTCAGCAGCATCTGCCCGACGGTATTCAGCTCGCGTTGGCCTTGCAGCATGCCCGTGAACTTGGCGAGGTTTGTCTTGAGCCAGTCCTGTTCGCGGTTGCTCTCCGTGGTCTCGCGCAGGTTCGAGATCATCGTGTTGATGTTGTCTTTGAGCTCAGCGACCTCGCCGCGCGTCTCGACCTGGATCGAGCGCGTGAGGTCGCCTTTCGTGACCGCGGTAGCCACTTCCGCGATGGCGCGTACCTGGGTTGTCAGGTTGGCCGCTAGCAGATTGACGTTGCCGGTCAGGTCCTTCCAGGTGCCGGCCGCGCCGGGCACATTCGCCTGGCCGCCGAGCCGGCCGTCCACGCCGACCTCGCGCGCCACATTGGTGACTTGCTCGGCGAAGGTCGCGAGCGTGTCGGTCATATTGTTGATCGTATCCGCCAGAGCCGCGACTTCGCCCTTTGCCTGCACGGTGAGGCGCTGCGTCAGGTTGCCGTTGGCCACGGCTGTCACGACCTTCACGATGCCTCGAACCTGCTCCGTGAGGTTCGAGGCCATGAAGTTCACGTTGTCAGTCAGATCTTTCCAGGTGCCACCGACACCCGGGACCTGTGCCTGGCCGCCGAGCTTTCCCTCCGTGCCCACTTCGCGAGCCACGCGCGTCACCTCGCCGGCGAAGGAGTTGAGCTGGTCGACCATGGTGTTGATCGTGT
>CAZBTV010000142.1:0-18643 GCA_964494895.1 uncultured Steroidobacteraceae bacterium
GGATTTTGTCGACTTTCTGAGTGTGCGGGCCAAAAAGCGCGCTGCCTTGGATCGGTTGCTCGCCATCGCACCGGCAGTGGAGGCCGCCGGCATCCCACCGATGTCGATGGAGGAGATCAACGCCGAGGTGAAGGCCGTACGGGCTGAGCGGCGTGCTCGCTCGCAAGCCGCTCCCACATCGGACAAAGGCTCCGTTGGGCAGTAAGCGACCACGTGCGGCTCGTTCTGGACACCAACACAGTACTGTCCGCGCTGTTATAGCGGGGCACTCCCTCCGCCCGCTGCCACCTGTTCACACCCACCCATGAAACCCGAAAAACAAACCGAGCACTTCCACGGCCGCGTTATCCGAGTGACCACGGACGAAGTCATTCTGCCGAATGGGCATCGTGCCGAGCTCGAGGTGGTCCACCACCCCGGTGGCGCGGCGGTTGTCGCGATCGATGCGCAGGAACGAGTATGTCTTCTCCGGCAATATCGCTATGTCGCTGAAGGGTGGATTTGGGAATTGCCCGCCGGAAAGCTCGAGCCCAACGAGCCGCCGCTCGAGACAGCTCGGCGGGAGCTCGTCGAGGAGGCCGGTGTCAGCGCGCAGCATTGGCACAGCCTGGAAAGTTATTTGAGCTCGCCGGGAATCTTCACGGAAGTGCTGCACCTTTTCCTGGCTACAGGGCTCGAGCTGGCGGCGGTGGCGCACGAGCATGCCGAGGTGATCGAAGTGCACTGGGTGCCGTTCGTGGAAGCCTGCGAATGGGCCGTGAACGGCAAAATCCGCGACGGCAAGACCGCGATGGGAATCGTGCGTGCACAACACTTTCGGGCCACCCATCCGACTTGACATATCGACTGCCGTTCGGCGGCACCTGCTGACAATCCCTGACAGTCCGTGACGCAGTTCTCGGAAATGGTATAGGCCGCGCAGCTAACGTGTCCGCGGGGAAAGTGCTTTGTGGCACTCGACATAACGATGGATAACTCCAGAAGAAAATCGACCGCCTCCGGCCATTCCGTAGCAAGCTCAGGCCTCGAGCGTCGGCGTATAGGGCGAGTCGTTCACGACGACCGGGGCAATGCCAGCCTGGAGTGGCTCGACGCGCCGGCCAATTACAGACGCCCAGTCCTCGAGATCGAAGAGGACGCCCCCGGCACTTTGTCCATAGAAAAGGCGCCGCGCACGTTCAATCCCTACGAGAACAACCTCCCCGAGAGGCGCAAGGCTGCCGCTCCGCGCACGGACCTCAGAAAGCTGTCGGAGTGGATCAAGATGATGCGCGACCTCGAGGAACGCAAGCGTAAAGGCGAAGTGGGCTGACCCCTCGCGGCGGCACCGGACACCGTCGCGCATTACGCCGAGCGATCGATGTGCGCGAGCTTCCGCATGTTTGTGAGCCGATAAAACCGCCGTAGCTCAGCCAGCACCTCGCCTTGCGAATCTGGGCGTGCGCCGCGTAAGGAATGCTCCAGACGGCGACAGAACTTTTCGGCATAGCGGCTCGCCGCGTGATACATCGATTCGCGCCCGCGCGCCAAACGGGAGTCGATCCGGGTGCGCTCAAACAGCAAGCTCAACAGCTCCGCCGGAAAGCGCCCTGGAAGCTGCTCGCGCATGAGCCAGAAGCTGGCCACATACTTGTCGACCTCCGCTTGCATCTCGAGCTCCAGAAGCGAGACCGGCCGATCGTGCCCAGCGTTCCATGCAAGGTATAGAAAGTGACTGACGCCCTCGAGCGCGGTCCAGTAATCGGCGACATTCCCATCGTAAAGCCGAACCATCGGATCCTCGAGTGCCAGCCTTTTCAGCAGCTCGGGATCCAGATACAGCGACATGCCCACTTCGCCGCTATTCTCGCCCGCCGGTTGCGCCACGATGAGCTCTTCGTGCGACTCCCCGGAGCGGACGACGGCCGGAAGGCGGCCGCGGTCGGTCACCAGGAAATCGTAGACGTCGTGAGCGATGCGTACATCATAGATCCCACTGATCAAGTCCTGAAGCCGTGTCAGTAACATATGCCGGACAACATCCCAAGCCTTAGTGAGTGAAAGCCGTGCCGCCGGAAGCGGTTGGCTCCACGCCCAGACGCTTCAGTATGTCGTAGCAACGTCTGCTCCCGGTTTTCAGCCAGATCTCATACAGCCGCAGGATATCCTTGTCCGAATGCTTATAGGATGTCTCACTCACTTCGTTCAACGCATCCACCATGGGTTGGAAGTTGCTCGCCAGCTCGGCGAACACGTGGCCCAGCACCCGCCCCTTGCCTCGTGACAAGGTTTCGGCCAACACCGCATACGCGCGCCCTCCCATGGCAATGTGGTAGTCGATATCGATGAGCTTGCGCGCGAAGCTCTGAGCGAAAAAACCGGCAATAAACAGGGAGACATCTCCCAGGCGCTGCAATCCCCGGTTCCGATCCCCCTCAGAGCGAGCCTCCAGAGCTTCGGAAAGCATAACCACCAGAGGCTTCAGTCGCGTGCCATCGGGCGTGGTGTCGTACAGCTCCTCAGAACGTGAGAACAATGTCAGCAGGTTGACCACGTAGTGCTCGGTCTGGTCCTCCACCGCAAGCTGGCGTTTCTCGAGCGCGCCATGCAAGGCATCCTTGAAGAACTCCCGCAGGTTCGTAACCGGCAATACGCGTTTTGAGGCTTCGCTTTCGTGCATGCTTAGAACCTCCTGATTAATAAGAACGGCGCGACTCGTCCGAAGTTCAACGCCATCGCACCCCTATTTTGCGTGATGGATTGCACTAATCATGCGCGAAAATTACTCATGTTTGAAAGATTGCGACACGTACTTGGGTTTTGCGCTTAGCAGCGAAGCGGGTAGACTGCTAACAAACACATGCACCACTCGCTCGACCCCGTGAAACGCACTACCCTGCTGGGTTTTTCAGGCTACCACTGGCTCGTCATTGCCGCTGGCTGGGCGGGCTGGGGATTCGACGTATTTGACGCCCTCCTCTTCAATTTCGTCGCCCCTAACTGTGTACCCGTTTTGCTCCGCCTGCCTTTAGGCTCGGCGGAGGCCCGCGAAGCGACGGTGTTTTGGACGGGAACCATCACGTCCGTTTTGCTCGTCGGGTGGGCGGCCGGTGGTGTATTGTTCGGGTGGGTAGCGGACCGCATCGGACGCAAGCGAGCCCTGTTCGCCACGATAGCGATCTACGCCGTGGGAACAGCGCTGTGCGCGCTATCAACCAACATATGGGAGTTGCTTGTCTTTCGCGCCATCGCGAGCCTGGGTATCGGCGGCGAATGGGGGATTGGGGCAACATTGGTGGCCGAAGCGGTGCCGGAGAGCCGCCGGGTGGAAGCCGGTGTACTGCTGCAGACATCGTCTCCTCTGGGCCTGGTTCTCGCAAGCGCAGTCAACTATCAGGTAGCCGGAATCTGGCTCGCCGATGAGCCAGAGAGCGCATGGCGTTACGTCTTCCTCGCGGGCCTGACTCCGGTCGTCATCGCGTTTGTGGTGCGGCTTTTCATACAGGAGAGCGACCAATGGTCGAAGCACCTCGGCACAACACGCCGAGCGGCGCCGCGCGAGCTGTTTCATCCCGATATCGTTGCGCTGACCGTGAGCGGAATGGTCGTCGCCATTACCGCAGTAGTGACGTGGTGGGCCAGCAATGCGTTCCTGCCGATCCTCGGGGGAACGTTAGCCTCAGAATACGCAAGCCAGTCGGGCCTGCCGCCGGAGGCAACACGGCTGCTGGTGGAGTCGTGGAAGGCGAAGGCTTCCAACGCTTTCAATATCGGCGGCCTGTTGGGAGCCTTGGCCGCCGTGCCGCTCGCGAAACGGTTGGGCCGCAGGCAAATGTTCATCGTGTATTTTTTGTGTTCCGCGGCTGCGCTCTTCACTACGTTCGGACTCGACCTCCAGCCGCAGGCGCGCTTGCTGCTGCTCTACATCGTAGGGGCCAGCGTATATGGAGTGTTTGGCGCCTTTCCATTCTATCTTCCGGAGCTGTTCCCAGTACGGCTACGCGCCACCGGAGCAGGTTTCTGCTACAACATCGGTCGCGTGATCGCCGCCGCCGGACCATTCATCGTAGGAGTCATCTCGGCCGCCGCGGGAGGCTCCAGTGCGGTGATCATTCGCACGTTGTTCTGGTTAGGGCTGATTCCACTCACAGCCGCCGCGGCCGCGAAATTCATTATCGCTGAAACGCGCAACAAGGCACTCTCGGCAAGCACGAAGAGCCTGCCCATGCCCGGAGAGCCCCCATGAGCCCGCATTCTGAAGTTCCCACCGTGGCTCCGCAGGCGCTTGCGCAACGGAGGCGACCTACACACCAAGCGATTCGGCGAGCTGCGCAAAGTCAGTGACCACGATATCAGCCGGCGCGATTTCCTGGGGCCATCGCTGATCGAAGCGGTTCATCCACACCGTGCTCAACCCCGCCTCGCGGGCCGCCTCGACGTCCAGCACCGGATCGTCCCCCACATAGACGATGTCGCGAGGGTGCACACCCAGCCCCTCCGCAAGGCGCTCGAAACAGCGCGGATGGGGCTTTCCAATACCAATCTGCCGGGCGTTCAACGACAGCACGAAAAACTCGGCCAGGCCAATGCGGGCCAGATCTGCGTTGCCGTTACTCAGAGTCGCGAGTGGAAAACGCGACCTCAGCCGCGCGAGGCCCGGCCTCACGTCCCCAAAGGGCTCCAGCTCGTTGCGGGCGGCGAAGAAAACCTCGAAAGCTCGAAGCGCGACATCCTCGTCATAGCCACATTCGCGCGCATGGCGAGCCAGCGCGGCGACCCGCAAGTACGTAAAATCATGCGCATTGTGAGGCTCCTGGCGAGCGAGCAACTCGCGCGCCGCCCGCATATCCGCGATCGAGACCCGCTCCGGTATGCGGGGGCAATGCTCACTGAGCCAGGCGTGCAGGCGCAATTCCGCGCGCTCAATCACCGGGCCTACATCCCAGAGAGTATTATCGAGATCGAAGGCTACGGCGCGAACGTGTTCGAGCGTCTGGCGATTAGGCATCTGGGGCTGCGGCGGGACAGAGCAATCGGGTCCCCATGGCGAAGGGTATCACCGTATGTCGGATCTCACTCTGATCATCGGAAACAAGAACTATTTCTCATGGTCGCTGCGGCCATGGATTTTGATGAAACGCCTCGGGGTGCAGTTCCGGGAGCTGCTCATTCCACTGAGTCAGCCCGAAACGCGCGATGAGATCGAGAAATACAGCCCCAGCGGACGGGTCCCGGCGCTGCGGCGGGGCGACTTCTGCGTGTGGGACTCGATGGCCATCTGTGAATACGTCTCGGAGCTGGCCGGCGGCCGCGGCTGGCCGAAAGATCCGGAGATCCGCGCGGTAGCCCGTTCGGTGAGTGCCGAGATGCATTCCGGCTTTGTGAATCTGCGCTCCGAGTGGCCCATGAATGCGCGGGCACGCAACCGGCACACCCCCATGACCCCGGGACTGGAGGCCGATATCGATCGCGTGGAGGAAATCTGGGGCGACTGCCGCAGCCGCTTCGGCAAGAGCGGGGGTCCCTGGCTATTCGGGGAATACTCGATAGCGGATGCCATGTATGCACCCGTGGTATTGCGTTTCAACACCTACGGAGCGCAGCTTTCCGAGGCGGCGCGGTGGTATATCGCCACGGTGATCGAGGACCCGGCGCTTCAGGAGTGGGTGCGAGCGGCAAAGGAAGAGCGCTGGACGATCGAAAGCAGCGAAGTCGGCTGATTGCCGATCGACGGGCGCTCGGCCCGGCGTCGTGCCGGCGAACGTGCTGAGGCTGCATGGGCCTGGTGTTGTCAGGGCTGCCACCACATGGAGTGTCCGTGCGCCGGAAAAGACGGCTCGGTGCGACAGCCTTGTGCGGGCGTGAGGTTACAATGGGGCTTTGACAGGACGCCAAAGAGCCATCCATGCGGATTGAAAGAAAGTCCCCGTTCGCCATCGCTTTTCTCCTGATTCTCCCAGCGCTCATGCTCTTGCACCCCGCGCGCCCCGCAGCCGCGGCACAGCCCTTCACGGTCGAGGATCTGGTGCGGCTGAAGCGACTTTCGGATCCGCAGCTCTCGCCTGATGGCCGCTACGTGGCTTACGTCCTGCGCGAAACGGATCTGGAAGCAAACAAGGGACGCACGGATATCTGGTTGCTGGATCTCGCGCGAGAGGATGCGCAACCACAGCGCCTCACGACCGACCCGGCGAATGACACGAGCCCGAGGTGGGCACCTGACGGCCATAGCCTCTATTTTCTCTCCACCCGTGGTGGGAGCTCGCAAGTGTGGCGCATCCGGATGGACGGCGGAGAGGCGATGCGCGTTACGAGCTACCCGCTCGATGTTGGCTCGTTGAAAGTCTCCCCGCGCGGGGACTACCTGGCGATCTCGATGGAGGTCCTGCCGGAATGCAGCGACTTGCGTTGCACGAAGGAGAAGCTCGACGCTCGCGCAAAGGACAAGGCGACAGGCCGCACGTATGACAAGCTCTTCATCCGGCACTGGGATACATGGAGCAACGGTACGCGCTCGCACCTGTTCGCGGCCCGACTGAACGCCGACGGGACGGCGGGAGACGCCCCCATCGACCTGTCGAAGAGCATCGATGCCGACGTGCCCTCCAAGCCCTTCGGTGGCGATGAGGATTTCAACTTCAGTCCGGACGGGACCTCGTTGGTATTCTCGGCACGCGTTGCCGGACGCACAGAGCCGTGGTCGACCAACTTCGACCTCTTCCAGGTGCCGGTGGACGGATCGGCCACTCCTCGCAACCTGACATCCGACAATCCAGCCTGGGATGCGCAACCGGTATTCCTGAAGAACGGCGACCTGGCCTGGCTGGCAATGGACCGTCCGGGCTTCGAGTCGGATCGATTCCATGTCATGTTGAAGGACGCCCGCACGGGCACTGTCCGCCCCCTCACCGGGGGATGGGACCGCTCGGCGGGTCACCTGAGCGCGCTGCCGGACGGTCACACTCTGTTGGCTACTACCGATGACGTGGGACAAACGGCGCTTTACGCCATCGATGTCCGCAGTGGCAAGCCGCGCAGGATCATTGGGCAAGGCGCGGTGACCGCGTACTCCGTGGCCAAAGATCGGATCGTGTATGCGCAAGCAAGCCTGGGCGCCCCCGAGGACCTTTATCTGACGACCCCTGGCGGTGGATCGCCACGGCGCCTGACACACGTGAACGAGCCGCTTCTCGAAGGTCGGCAGATGAGTGGGTTCGAACAGTTCAACTTCAAAGGCTGGAATGACGAGACCGTCTATGGCTATGTCGTCAAGCCCTATGGGTTCCAGCCGGGCAAGCGATATCCCATTGCCTTCGTAGTGCACGGTGGGCCGCAGTCGAGCCTGCAAAACATGTGGAGCTACCGTTGGAACGCGCAGGCCTTCGCCGGCGGCGGCTACGCGGTCGTGATGATCGACTTCCACGGCTCGCCCGGGTACGGCCAGGCGTTCACGGATTCGATCAGCGAGGACTGGGGCGGCAAGCCTCTCGTCGATCTGCGCAAAGGGCTGGACGCGGCACTCGCCCGATACGACTGGCTGGATGGTGGTCGAGCGTGCGCCCTCGGCGCCTCCTATGGCGGCTTCATGATGAACTGGATCGAGGGCAACTGGCCCGATCGCTTCCGTTGCATCGTCAATCACGACGGCGTGTTCGATCAGCGGATGATGTATTACTCCACCGAAGAGCTCTGGTTCATGGAGTGGGAGAACGGCGGGCCGCAGTATGAGAAACCGCAGGCCTACGAGAAATTCAACCCGATCGATTTCGTCTCGAAGTGGCGCACCCCCATGCTCGTCATCCATGGTGAGCAGGATTTCCGCATTCCGTACTCCCAGGGGATCGGCGCGTTCACAGCCTTACAACGCCGCAACATCGAGAGCCGGCTCATCGTGTTTCCGGACGAGAATCACTGGGTGTTGAAGCCCGCCAACAGCGTCCAGTGGTATCACACTGTGCTGGGTTGGCTCGACGAGCATTTGAAGCAGTAGCCCTTCTGGGGCCCGCCGTCACATTTTGCGCCCCGGCTTGCGGGTGACTGTCTTTCCGTAAGGATCGTAGCCGCCACCGGGATCCGGCGCGTTGCTGCCGCGGGCAGCGCCCGAGCCGCGTCCGCCGGGTGCCGATAAGAGTCCGACTCCCCGCACACCGCTGGCCCGACCACCGGTAGAGGTTGAGCTCCCGTAGGGATTGTAACCGCCCCCCGCATCCCGATCTGGCTCCTGCGGTAGCTTCTCGATACGGGTGTCCTCCAGCGTCAGCTCCGGGACCTCCAGCCGCTTCAACAGGCGGGAAGTGCTGTCAATGGCAGTGCGCGCCGTATCCTTGACCCAATCCCAGACTGCGTTGCCACGCTCGTCGTGGACCACCCGGCCGGTCGTGGACGTCCTGGACTCAGCCACAGCAGCTCCTTGCCGATCTTCCGGTTTCCTGGCAGCCGCGCTCGTCGGCGGCTTGATGCCCGCCCCAGAGCCTGCTTTGGACCCGTCCGAGTCACCCATGGCGTTCCTCGACACCCCCAAGGCTGAAATGAGGGATACGCCTTTTACGTTAACTCGGTGTGCGAATTACCGCAGTCGGCCGCATGCAGGATTGTGGCGGCGGTCACAGTCATACTCGGCCAGTCTCGGCCCTGCACGAGCCTGTCTCACCGATGCCGCCGAGATCGCCCACGGCGCACCGGCATCAGCAAGCACCTGGCGGCTGGCGCGGGCTCGCCAGCCCCGCTTCATCGGCTGCCGGCCCTGCGGAACCGATAGAAGGGCTCGTCCTTGTTGCCCAGAATGAGCTGGCCACTGGAATCGTACTGCAGCTCGGCGGTCGCGAGCTCATTCATGCCGAGCTCCGCACGCATGTCGACTTGCACCAGGCCCATCGCAGCGTGCGAGGTCGTCTGACAGCGCTTGGGATCGTTGGCGCCGACGAGCCGGATGCTCTCCTGCACTCTCTTTGCATCCTCGGCCTTTGGGGACTTCGCGTCTTCTTCACCCTGACGCGTCCACCGCAACTCGCAGCCAGCGACCAGGGTGAAGTCCTTCGGCGTCATGCCCATGAAGATGTCGGGGTCGCGTTGACCATCGCGCCAGCGCAAGGGATCCACGAGCGTGAACACCGATTCCGTCAGGCCTTTGTCGGTGACCTTGAAAAGAACGACCTTCTGACTGAGAACACGGCGAGGATCGTCGGCCGCCATTTCCTGGATGTAGAAGGCATTCCGGCCGAGCGAGACCGCGACAGCCTCGGACTGGAGCGGCACGATCGCGAGCTGCACCGGGTCGTGAGGCGGGCGTACGCCGTTGCGCGCATCCTGTTTCGCTTGCGCGGTGTTGTCGTAGGTGCCGGGCAACCATCGGACCAACCGTTCCAGGTCCTCTTCGTTGCGTTTCCGTTCCTTCTGGGCGGCGCAACCGCTCACCAGCGTTGATAGTGCAAGGGCGATGATGCAAATGGAGAGAATGCTCCACCCGCTGCGAAGTGCCGCCTTGAACAGCCGGGGGTCACGCATGCGTCGCGTAGCCATAAACAACATACGGTTATCCATACGACGCCCGCCACTGCGCCCGGTACGACAGTCCGAAATTCATGATCCGCTCGAGCAACTCGTCATACGGTATACCGGCCGCCCGAGCGGATTCCGCGAAGTCCTCCGCAGCTTCAAGGTTGGGATTGGCGTTCGCCTCGAGCACGTAGACCTGTCCATTCGCCGTTACCCTGAAGTCCATGCGAGCGTAGCCGGATAGGCCCAGTGCCCGGTAAATGCGGCGCGAGAGTCGGTCCAGGTGGGCGAGAACCGGCGCCGGCAGATCCTTTGCCTCATGGGTGGTGATGCCATACTTTTGCTGGTAGCGCTTGTCCCACTTCACCTTGCGCGTGGCAATGGCGGCAAGGGAGTCCGGCATCGAGCCGAAGACCATCTCCCAAACCGGCAGACGCGTGAGCCGCTCGTTCCCCATGACACCAACGTAGAGCTCACGGCCGGCGATGTACTCCTCCACGAGCGCGTCCGATCCCACCTGCTGGTGCACGAATTCGATGCGTTCCCTCAGTTTGGCCGCATCGTCCACGACGGAAGCCTGGGCGATGCCCAATGAGGCATCCTCCACGGTCGACTTCACGAACAGCGGGAAACGCATCCGGCGGGGAATGTTGATACGCACTCCGCGCCTGAATACGGTGAAGTGTGGAGTTGGAATGCGATGATAAGCGAGCAGCTGCTTGGAGAGGGACTTGTCGCGCGAGAGCAGCAGCCCGCGGGGATTGCTGCCGGTGTAGGGCTGCCGCATGAGCTCGAGGAATGCGACGACGTGTTGGTCGTATGTGACGATACCGTCGAACTCTTCGAGCAGGTTGAAAACGATGTCAGGTTTCCAGCCGGAGATGGCGCCGCGCAGATCAGTCAGGGAATCGAGCACGCCGATGCAGCGTACGTCGTGGCCTCTCTGGCGCAGTGTCGAGATGACGTCGTATTCGGTCCGCCACTGTTCGATTTCCTTCTCGCTATGTCCTTCCAGACTTTCCGGGGGTACCAGGCTCGCATGTACGACGACAAGCGTGCGCAGTTTCTTCATAGTGGAAGCTGGGGAGTCTCACCTTGTGAATATAAGCTTGCAACTCGTTCCAACATCCAGCGCGAATGGCGCACGGCATCGCGACGGCCGCCACGTACGTATAATTTCAATGTGTCACAACGCTCGATGAGTATGCCGAGTATCTGTTGGACGCTGTAAGGCTCCAGCGCGAGCTCGCGCGCGACGGCCGTAGTGAGCGGGCCCCGGTACGCGCGCAAAAGGGAGGCGGCGCGTGCAGCCCGCTTATGCAGTCGATTGGCACTGAAAATCCTCCGCAGCAGATCATCGGCGAGCCCGAGCCGGTATTGGCGATTGTGCGCGAGCTTGCGGCGATAGTGTTGCGCCAGAGTTCGCGTGTTGTGCTCGATTGGCTCGATTCGCAGGCGGTTGCGTACCGGCGGGCGCTGCCCCCTGACACTCGTCATCAGCTCTTCCACGACGTTGAGCTTGTTGAATGCAGGCCAGTCCGCGTAGCTCTTGCGCCAGCTCGAATTCGGCTTCAGCCATACCGCGAAAGTCTCCGCGAAATCTTCGGTAGGATGCGCCTGCGCATACCATTCGCCCAGATGATGCACATAACGGCGGCTGCCGGGCCGGGCCTTATAGTGGACGGGGTACTGCAGCGAGGCCGGCCCGAATATCTCGCGCCACCTCTTGCGCCGACGGAGCCGGTACGCGTTGTCGAGCGCATGGCCGGCTTCGTGACGAAGGATGCGCATGCACCAGCGAGAGTTGCCTCCTTCGACCTCACGCATGATCCGCCGCTCGAGCCGCTCGAGCCTCGGGTGTGCGAGATAAAAGGGCACCGCAATGCCTGGTACTCCGTCGGGCGAGAACCATTCCTCGGACAGCCATACATGTGGGCGAAAATGAATACCGCGGTTCTCGAGCTCGGCATAAAGGCGCGCAATCTGATGCCGCAACGCGGAACTCTCGATGGAGAGCTGCAGATCGCAGAAGCGCAGCTTCAGCAGCTCTTCATCGGAAAGACGCGTCCACGGCAGCACCTTGCGACGCCCTCTGGCGGCACCGCGAAACGAGGTGGCAGCAACGCTGCTCTGGGCGGCGGGTAGCGTGGACATGGGGTGCTCGAATGCGCATCGCAACGGGCTGGGCCGAAGCTTACCCAACATCGAACGCCGTGTCGCGGCTCGTCGCGACTCTACCCGGCCAAAGCGAGCATCGCGTGTGCCAGCAGCCGATCGGCGTATCCGACGATCAATTCCTTGCGCATCAGGTTATTGCGCCAGGAAGTTGGAATCGCATTCACGGTATAGTGGGCGCCGGCAAGCTGCCCGCAAACGGCGGTGACGACGTCGGAGTCGCCACCGAGGTTAGCGGCGTACAGGACGGCGTCACGAAAGTTGTCCGTGGCGCGCAGGGCGGCCACTGCTGCTGCGACCGCAGCAGGAGCATCGGTGCTCACCCGGACTTCTGGTGGGCGAACAGCATCTTGCACTTGCACGTCACCGCCAGACGGGTGAAGGGCGCCAGCGGGTGCGTTTCCAGCCAGTGCGGCCTGCTCGAGCACTACCGCTTTCGACTGACCCGATAGCGCTGCATGTAGTGCTCGCGCCAAAGCGCGGCAAGCGTTCAAAACCGCTGGAGCCTGGCAAGTAGTACGAGCCGACTCGGCCGCCTGCTCGAACGCCTGGCCACTGTTGGCGAAGAAGAACAGCACCGTCGGCGCGACGCGAGAGAGAGGCTCTGGATCGAGCTGGGTCGGATCGTGGGAGCCGGAAAATGCCTGGCGCCGCCACTGTGCCATCGCGATGGCGCGGGCCGAGCTTGCGGTGATTCCGACACACTGGCCCGTCGCAGAAAGATAGCCCTCCTGTTGCCAGCGGCGGTAGCGGTCTACCTGGTCGCGAGCGTTGAACCCGTTGCACGCGAGCAGGCTGTCGGCGAGACACAGTGCCATCGCAGTGTCGTCACTCCACCCGCCACGTGGCAGGTCGAAAGGACCGCCCCCCAGCATGTCACCCACAGGTGCGAAGGTGCCGGGCCTACGGTATTGCGTGGCGACCGCAACCGCGTCACCGATCGCGAGTCCGAGCAACGCGCCGAGAAAGCGGCCGCGCAAGCTGCCCGCGGCCGACAAAGCGTTCGCGTCCAACAAGGGATCCGGCTCGTCGAGCTCGTAACCAACCGAAGGTGGACTGACTCGGTGAGCCTCGCTCGCCGTACTCCCGGTCCGAGGGCTGTTGGCTTCGGAAGTCCTGTTGCCAGCGACACCGAGGCTCGAGACCCTGGCCACTGAGGTTGGGTCCGTCAGCAATTGGCTGGCACCAGGCAAGTTGGGCGCAAATGTTGAGGTCTGTGCGATAGTGTCCTGGACTGTCGTTCGCGGCAGCCGTCGGGAGTCGGCCGAAGGCACGCCAGTCGCAGCCGCCGCACCCGTGTCCCCAGGGGAATCCTGCAATAGATGGCTCCACGGGGCTCCCGCGTCGATAGAAGACTCGTCGCCATCGTCCGTCCAAGCCGCAGCGGCAAACTGCCCTTTCTCGTTGAACAATCCTCGAGCCTTCCAGCTTCGTACGAATTGGATCTGTTGGTCGGTTTCCGGGATGCTCGCCCAGGTATGGGACCGCTCGCACCCTTGCCAGAGCCGATTGAGCTCATCGAGTGCCGCATCGCCGCTGAAGCCACGCTCCACCAGGAAGCAGCCGACCACCGTACCCGTACGACCGATCCCCGCTCGACAGTGGACGTAAACACAGCGGCCGGACGACAACGTGTCATGCAGACAGTCGAGGATCTCGGCCATATGGATGCGCTGCGCCGGTATACCGTGATCCTTGATGGGCTTGCGGAGGTATTCGACGCTGAACGGCAGTTGCGCGTCGTAAGACTTCAGCTCGCCTGGCTCGGTGAGATCGACGAAGCACTCCACACCGGCGTCCATCAAACGCTGCAACCGCTCGCGGGTCGCCTGGGGAGTCTTGCCGCTGGGATGCTCTCCCGCCAACACCTTGCCTGGCAGAACCCAGTAGCTGTTAGGCAGCGGCGGAGTGTTGGTTGTTGTAGGGGCATCCATGGAAGCGAGGCAACCTCACGCCAGAGCAGGTACGGCGGTTTCCTCCAAAGCGAGCTCCTCGGCGTCACTCATGTGCGTAACCCGGCGAGCCTCGAGCCCGGCGAAGTCAAACCGCCGCGGGTCGGCCAGGTGCTCTGGCTCCACCTGCCTCAGAGCCGAGAAAATACTCTCGGTGCGACCCGGGAAGTTGCGCTCCCAGTCGGCCAGCATCTTCTTTATGGCCACCCGCTGCATGTTATCCTGCGAGCCACAAAGCTTGCAGGGGATGATCGGAAAGCCGCGGCCGCGGGCGTAGCGCGCGATGTCGCTCTCGGCAACGTATGCAAGCGGGCGAATCACGATGTGCCGCCCATCATCCGAGAGCAGCTTCGGCGCCATCGCCTTCAACCGGCCACCAAAGAACAGATTCAAGAAGAGGGTCTCGACGATGTCGTCCCGATGGTGGCCCAGCGCGACCTTGGTGTAGCCGTTCTCCGCCGCGAACCGATACAAGGCCCCGCGCCGCAGCCGCGAGCACAACCCGCACATCGTGCGTCCTTCCGGGATGACCCGCTTCACCACGCTGTAGGTATCCTGCTCGATGATGCGATAGGGCACACCGAGACGCTGCAGGTACTCCGGCAGGACATGCTCCGGAAAGCCGGGCTGCTTCTGGTCCAGATTGACGGCGAGCAGCTCAAAAGAAACCGGAGCACTGCGCTGCAGAGACAACAGAATGTCCAGCAGCGTATACGAGTCCTTTCCTCCTGAGAGGCACACCATGACCCGGTCGCCCTCGGCAATCATTCCGAAGTCTTCGATGGCCTTCCCTACGGCGCCGCGTAGCTGCGCCTGCAGGCGCAGCAACGTACGCGAGGGTTTTGCATCAGGCGCGCGCAATGGGCGGCCGCTATTGGGCAGCATGGGTTCGGCTTGCCTCCTTACGCCGCGGCGCTGCTCTCGGCCGTTTCGAGATACTTTGCCTCGACGTAACGGACGAAGGAAGTCGCGGACAGAGGCTTGCCTGTGGCCTGCTTGAGCAGCTCCTGGACGACCAGCTTGGATCCCAACCCATAGACGTTGGTCCGCAGCCAATCCAACAGGCCGCCGAACTCGCCACGGGCCAGTTGCTCGTCCAGAGCGGGAACATCGACGCGCAGACTCTCGTAGAGCTGAGCGGCAATGACCGCGCCCAGAGCGTACGACGGAAAGTAGCCGAACGAGCCGACGGCCCAATGGATGTCCTGGAGGCAGCCCTCTACATCGTTCGACGGCCGGATCCCCAGGCGCTGCTCCATGCCGGAATTCCAGGCTTCCGGCAGATCACGCACCGCCAGCTCGCCACTGAGAAGTTGTTTCTCCAGCTCATAGCGCAACATGATGTGCAGCGGATAGGTGAGCTCGTCCGCATCGACGCGAATCAGCCCGCGCTTCACGCGAGTGAGATGGGCGTATACGTTCTCAACGCCCCACTCCGGCCCCGATACGCCGAAGTGCTTCGCGAGCAGCGGCTGTACATAGCGCACGAACGCTCTGCTGCGGCAAATGATCATTTCCACCAGTAGCGACTGGCTCTCCTCGAGCGCCATGCCACGGTCTCGTCCCACCGGCTGGTCGCGCCACTCGGGTGGAAGCCCGAGGTCGTACATGGCATGGCCAGTCTCATGAAGCGCGCCGAGCAAGCCCGAGAAAATGTCGTCGGGATCGATGCGCGTCGTGACACGCATGTCTCCGGGAACACCCTCGGTGAAAGGATGCTCGCTCTCGTCCAGCCGGCCGCGATCGAAAGGAAAGCCGACCGCCCTCATCACCTCGATGATGAGCGCGCGCTGCTTGCTCGGCGGAAATTTCCCGCTCAGGGGCAGCGGCTGCCGACTCTCCTGGACCGCGAGGGCCTCACGGATCAGCGAGGGTAGACGGCGTGAGAGCGCCTTGAACATTGCGTCGATGTCCGCGGTCGTCAGCCCTGGGCTGAATTCATCCACCAGTGCATCATAGGGGGCGAGATTGAGCGCCTGCCCAAGCAGGGCGGCCTTGTCCCGCACCAGATTGACGACCTCTTCGAGGTGTGGCGCGAACAGCTCGAACCTGCCCTGCTGCCGTGCCTCCAGCCAACGCGCCTCGGCGCGTGAGGCAGCCTTCGTAAGGCGGGAGATCAGGCTTACGGGCGTAGCGATCGCATGGTCACGCTGCCGACGCATCTCCCGCAGATTCGCGACCTGCCAGTCGGAAAGGCCCTGGCTATTTGCCTGTGCGCGGTCGAGGAGGCGCGTAATGCGCGGGGCGGTAAGCAGAGCGTGGTATTCGGTCTCGAGCGCGGCAAGCTGTTCGCCACGAACGTCCGCACTACCACGGGGCATCATTACGGCGGCATCCCAGCGCAGCAGCGACAGGGATCCGCGGAAAGCATGGAGTCGCTTGAACTCCTGCTCGAGTTGTTTGTAAGGGGGCGCTGACATGATGGGTACTCAGTCCTTCTTCCACAGCCCGCGCACGACGTGAGGCGCTAGTGGCCGTTCGCTTGACTTCCGCGCCTGCAAAAGAGCGTCGGGAGCGGGTGAATGGCCCTAGTTTACCAGCGGGCCACGGCCAAGCTTGCCCTGCCAAGGCAGAGTTGCTTACAAAACAAGGACTTACAAGAGAACTATCCCATTGACAGGCTCAACGAGACTAAAGTCTCATCAAGTCGCGCTTTTCAGGGCTGAAACGCCCATGTTGGAGTGCTGCGCTTCAGTGGTCAGACGATCCCATGCTCGGATCGCCCGCTTGCGATCTTCACCCCAGCGATAACCGCTGAGGCTGCCATCCTGGCGCAACACGTTGTGGCAAGGGATCAGCCACGCAACCGGATTGGCGCCCACCGCGTTGGCGACAGCGCGCGCACTGCCTTCCTCGCCGATGGCCGAAGCCAGGGCGGAATAAGTCGTGTCCTTGCGCGCTCCGAGCTCGAGAACCGCCTGCCAGACCTTGAGCTGAAAGTTGGTTCCCGCGAGGTTGAGGCTCAGCCGCGCGTCGCCCCCGCGTACCGGATTCCAAATGCGGGCCGCAAACTCTCGGGCTCGAACGTCGTCGCGCACGAACTCGGCATTCGGCCAGTGCGCACGAAGCTCGGCGACGGATTGCTCGCGCTCACCTGGCTCAATGAATCCAAGATGACATAGTCCGCGGGGCGTAGTCCCTACCAACGCGTCGCCGAAGGGCGTCTGTGTGCAGCCGAAGTGGATCGTGGTCCCACGACCGCGGGCTTTCAGCTCGCCAGGCGTGACGGCGTCCAGCGTCACGATCAGATCATGCAACCGGCCCGGTCCTGACAACCCGACCGCATAGGCCGCCTCCATTACGGAGGGTTGGCCGGCGAGCTCGCCTTTGGCCTCTCGGCCGGTGACGAAGGCGAGATATTGCTTGGGTGTCACACCGGCCCAACGCCGGAAAAGGCGATTGAAGTGAAATTCCGACAGGCCCGCTTGAGCAGCCATGGTTGCGAGACGGGGCTGCTCACGGAAATGGGTGTCGATAAAGCGGATCGCCTTGGCGATGCGTGCAAAGTCGCGGCTGTCTACAAAGTTGTCATCGACGTGTTTCATGATGTCCATTTGATATCAGGTCGGCGCCCTGCGCGACCCGGTTCTTGCCATAGGGTTGCCGCGGCGGGGCACATCCCCTGTGCCTGGACGCGACTCGTGCATGCGCAAACTTCGTTCGGACTACGCGTCCCGGTAGACTAAGGGGCTGCCTTGGCCGCCACGGACCGCGGTCTTCTGGAGAGCGAAGCGCCTAGTCGAGGACATGGCGCCAGGCCGGCCACAATGCAACGGCCACGCCGACGCCGATGGAGACGATCAGAAGCAGGGTCAGTGTAAGTCCAATGAGTAGGCGTCGCATCACTACGAGGTGGCGCTTCGATTTTGTGCATTCATGATAAACCGGTAACGACCTGATGAAACTGACTGTTTGCCTGCTCGCTTCCGAAGCCGCGCCGCTATCCAAGACTGGCGGGCTCGCCGATGTCTCGGGTGCCTTGACCAAGTACCTGTATTCAGCCGGCCATGATGTCCGCCTGTTCACTCCTCTTTATAAGTCGATCGATCGGACGAAGCTGGACATCCAGCCGCTGCAGGGGCTGCAACAGTTTGAGGTCCGCATCGGTCCTCATGGGTATATCTTTTCGGCGCTCTCGGCTCAGCTTCCGGGAACAACGGTGCCGGTATACCTCCTCGAATGCCCGGCGCTCTTTGAAAGAGCTACGCTCTACACAACAGATGTCGATGAGCACCTGCGATTCCTGGCCTTCACCCGCGCAGTGTTCACCGCGTGCCAGCGAATGCAGTGGTCTCCGCAGATCATGCACTGTAACGACTGGCATACCAGCTTCGCACCCTTGTTTCTCAAAGCGCTTTACGACCACGACCCGCTTTTCACGCACACGCGTTCGGTGCTTACGATCCATAACATCGGCTATCAAGGCATATTCAGCGCCGCGGCTCTGGATGATCTGGGGTTGGGAGCGAAGAGTTACCTGGTGCACCAGGACGACTTGAAGGCGGGAAACATCAACGCGTTACGCCACGGGATCATGTATGCGGACGCCATTACGACGGTGAGCCCCACGCATGCGCGCGAGATCTGCACCGACCAGTACGGCATGGGATTGCAAGACAGTCTACGCGCGCGCGCGGGAGCACTCTCAGGCATCCTGAACGGAGTGGATTACGACGAATGGGATCCACGCAACGACCGCCACCTTCCCAAGTCCTACGACCCCGATCAGTTGCAGATCAAAGGTGAGCTCAAGCGCGACTTCCTCGCACGCATGGGATTCAACACTTCTCCCGAGGTGCCCCTCGGCGGCATCGTGAGCCGTCTGGCGCAGCAAAAGGGGATCGAGCTGATGTTCGAATCGCTCCCGCAGATTCTGGCCTGGCGCGAGTTCGCGCTCGTGGTGCTTGGGAGTGGCGAGCCGCAATACGAGCGCTTCTTCACACAGTTGCAGGCTGATTTCCCCGGCCGCGTAGTGTTCCGTCGCGGTTACGACGATCCGCTGTCGCACTGGATCGAGGCGGCGAGCGACCTCTTCCTGATGC
>CAZBTV010000143.1:0-18616 GCA_964494895.1 uncultured Steroidobacteraceae bacterium
TCCAGATTTCGGCACCCGGGTTCAGCTCGTTGTAGACCTGATGCAAGATGATCCCGCCGTTGTGCGGCAAGGGCGAAAAGCTACCGTACGCATGATGGTTCCGGACCGACCAGGGCAACAGTCCGACGACCATGCCGCATGCAACCAGAACCGTAATGCTCATCAAACCGGGCCGGCCACTGTGAGGCGGACTCGAGGCTTCGCATGCCTTGGATTGAGCCGGCGCCGCCGGCTGCCACCAGTCGCGGTGGTACGCCTGCCAGAATGGCAACAACAGAGCAGGTACCCCGAGCACCACCAGAGTCGAGCGCAGGCCCACGGCCAATCCGCAGAAAACCCCAAAGAGCATCCACTCCCATTTGCGCTCGGAACGAAGCAACACGAGCGCGCTGACCACCCACCAGGTCAGGTAGGCAGTCACCCACACCTCCTTGAGGAGGGTAGTACAGAACATCACCGCGGTTGCTGTCAGGGCGTATATCACCGCTCCAACGAGCCCCGCCCGGGGCCGCCCCAGCAGCCGGCCGATCGTCAGGACCCCATAAGCGGTAGCCGTATCCAACAATATCTGCAGGAGGTAGACCAGGAAAAAGCTCGCCCCGAAGAGCTTGAAAATGGCACCCAGGATGTAGCCGTAAGCCGGGTCCATGAAGGTAAACTCAGGGCTGTCCTGCATTCCCTGTCCGGCGGCTACTGCCTCGGCGAAACGGCGGTAATAGTCCTCGTCCGGTCCCGGCTGGTAGGTCAGCGGGCTCACCATGGCACTGGACAACTGTGCCAGCCTGACGAGGAACGCAAGCGCCAAGACTCCGAACACGACTGTCCGGCCCCGGGGCTCCGCGGTCGAGGACTCGAGACTCGATGGGCGCCCGGTCAGGACAGGCACGCGAGCCCCTTACCCACTCCGATCCTGCGCAGATCCGCGGCGACGCGCGCGAACACACCGTCCCAGTCGCCGATCACCTGTTGCCTGTAGAGTCTTACCGACTGGTACCAAGGACTGTCGTCTCTGGCGTGCAGCCAACGCCAGTCCGCATCGAACGGCAGCAATACCCACGTTGGCCTGCCCAGCCCTCCACTGAGGTGCGCGATACTGGTACAGACGCTGATGACGACATCGAGGCATTCGCATAGAGCACCCGTATTGTCGAAGTCGCCCAGCTCTTCATCGTATGTCGATATCCATGGAGTAGCCGCAAGAGTCTCCCGGTCCTCGGGACGAATATCCTTTTGCAGGCAGACGTACTGGAAATCCCGTGGCAGTTGCTCGATCCAGCGGGCGAGCCGAAAACTGCGCTTATGATCGTTGACCTGTCTGGGGTTACCGCTCCAGACGAGCCCGACGCGTAGACGTGTCCGCTCCCCCAGGCGCGAACGCCACCGGCTGACCTTGGCGGGATCGCTGCTCAAATAGCCGGATGCACCGGGAATTGTGTCCAGTGTAGTTTTGAGTGCCAGCGGCAAGCTCATCACAGGGCAATGATAGTCAAAGTCAGGGAGAGGGCCGCCCGCTACGATCACCTGCGATACGCCGTCCAGGCGCTGCAGGAGGGTTGCCAGAGGCGGTTGAACCTCGAGAAAAACAGTGGCACCCCGATCCGCAACGGACTTTGCGAAGCGGCAAAACTGCAGTGTATCGCCCAACCCCTGCTCGCAGTGGACCAACAGCCGCTTTCCCGCGATCGGCTCCTCGCCCAACCAGAGCGGCTGAGTGAACAGCCGCTGCTGCGTCAATGATTTGGCCGGATTCCGCCAGCGCCACTCGTAATCCACCCAGCCGTTTGCGTAATCTCCCAGCAGCAACATCGTCATCGACCGGTTCCACCGGGCTTCTGGGAAGTCTGGCCTGAGGGCGACGGCCCGGTTGTAATCCGCGAGCGCCTCCAGATATCGCCCCAACGCTCCGAACGTGTAGGCACGCTGACAATGAGCTTCAGCGAAATCCGGCCGCAGCGCCAACGCCAGCTCGTAACTCGCCAGTGCCTCATCCCAGCGCTCGAGCTCGTGCAATACTGCGCCACGGTTGGCGTGTGCCTCAGGGTAATCGCTCTTTATGGCGATGGCCTTCTCATACGCACCCAGCGCCAATTCGGGGTGTTTGGTTGCCTTGAGCACGCCGGCCCGGTTGTAATGCGCCTGGTGAAACTGCGGGTAGCTCTCGATCGCCAGCTCGTAACTCGCCAGGGACGCCTCTGGTTGTTCCATGAGCTCCAGCAAAACCCCGCTGTTGTAATGAGCTTCCGCGCAGTCCGGCTGCAACTCGAGGGCCTTGCGATAGCTGGCCAATGCTGCTTCCAATTGCCGCAACTCCCTTAGGACGTTGCCGCGGTGGATCCACGTCTGGAGCAGTTGCGGATTCAGTGCGAGCACGCGATCTTGACTCGCAAGCGCCTCCTGCCAACGGGACATTCCCAGTAGCAGCAAGCCGCGATTGGATTGCGCGATGATATCGTCGGGATTGAGCTCGATCGCTCGATCGAAGCTGAAAAGAGCCGCTTCTTGTAATCCGAGACACTGCTGCACGAAACCGCGATTGCACCACGCGTACTGGAAGTCCGGCCTGTGTTGGATGGCCGCGTCGTAGCTGGCAAGCGCTGCCTGCATCTGCCCGAGATCCTTGAAAGCGTTGCCCCGCTTGTAGTACGCCTCTGCATGGTCAGGCTGCAGAGCGACGACGCGGTCATACAAGGAAATAGCGCGGCTGAGGTCCTTCGCTTGATAGGCCTGCGTTGCTTCGCCATACAACGCATCGACGTTCGGCCGTAGCGACTCGCCCTGGGGCGCCTGCCCCTGGGGCGACTCTGACCGCTGCGGGCGCTCGAGTCGAAAAAACTTGCGGAACTTGGAAGACGCCATCCCACTTCCTCCTAGGGGCGATAGGCACCCCCATCAGGGGGGCGACACCCCGGATCCGGCGTCCAGAGATCGATGAGACCCAGTGGCTCCGCGTCTCTCAGATCGCACAGGGCAAACAGCGCGCACGCGACAACCCTCCCTGCTCGCGGGCACTGGAAAATACCCTACTGTATGAGCCAAGGAGGCGGCGTGATCTGGTTCGCAGGACCAGGCTCGCCTCAGCCCCCTCCACCCGCCCCCGGCATCTCCATCCCCAGCCACTTCGCCAAGAACGCCCACTGATCCGCGAAATCCTCAATCTGCATCCACACCGGTTTTCCTGCGCCGTGTCCCGCGCGGGTCTCCACACGAATGAGGATCGGATTCGAGCAAATCTGCGCGGCTTGCAAGGCGGCGGCGAATTTATAGCTGTGCCAGGGGACAACACGGTCGTCATGATCGGCGGTCGTGATGAGGGTCGGCGGATAACAGGTCCCCTTCTTCACATTGTGCACCGGTGAGTAGGAATAGAGCGCCTTGAACTGCTCCGGATCCTCACTGAGGCCGTAGTCCGATGACCACTGACGGGCGTTTGCGCTGGCGGTGTGATAGCGCAGCATGTCCAACACACCGACAGCCGGCAGAGCAGCGCCGAAGAGCTCTGGTCGCTGCGTCAACGCGGCGCCCACCAGAAGGCCGCCATTGCTGCGTCCGTGAATGCCCAGCTTCGCCGGACGAGTGTAGTGCTCGCGAACCAGGTACTCGGCGCCCGAAATGAAATCATCGAACACGTGCTGTTTGTTCTGAACGGTGCCCGCCTGGTGCCAGGCCTCGCCATATTCCCCACCGCCCCGTAAATTGGCTTCCGCGTAAGCCCCTCCCATCTCGAGCCACGCGAGCACCGAGGCTCGGAAAGTTGGAGTAAGAGAGATGTTGAAACCTCCGTAGCCATATAAAAGGAACGGCTGGCTCCCATCGCGGACCATATCGCGGCGACGGGTGATGTACATGGGTACACGCGTGCCGTCGTTGCTGAAGTAGAACACCTGCTCTGTTACATACTTGTCCGTGGATGCGGCTATCGTGGCCTTTTGCCAGAGCTCGGACTTGTTTGCCGTGACGTCGTAGCGATAGACCTGCGGCGGTGTCAGATAATCCGTGTAGGAGAAGAACGTCTCCGTCTGGGATCCCTCTCCAAAGAATCCTTCGACGGTTCCCATGCCGGGCAACGGCACCTGCCCAACCATGACCCCATCGGACTTGAATACCCTCGCCACTGTGTGCGCATCCTTGACGTACTTCGCCACGATATGTCCACCCACATAGGTGGCCTCGTCGAGAGCGATACTGTCTTCAGGCACGACCGTCCGCCAGCTGGATCCCGCCGCCTTGTGCGCATCCACCTCGATTACCCGCCGCAACGGAGCATCCTTCGTGGTCTGGAAGTAGAGTCGATCGCCGTTCGACCCTATGAACGTATAGAGCGCGTCCCACGCATAGAAGAGCGGAGCTACTCGAGTGTCCGACTGCCGCAGGTCGAGAAGGACCACTCCGTTGCGGTCGTAGCCATCAAACAGGGTAATGACCAGATAGCGCCCGTCTTCAGTGACGCGCGCCGACGGAACACGGGTCGGATGATCGGTCACGGCGTAGACGAGACGATCGGATTCCTGCGGCTCGCCCAACTTGTGGAAATACACCGCCGGGCGCCCTGCATCATCTCCTTTGCCGTTCGGAAGGGCGGGATAGCGGCTGTAGTAGACTCCCGAGCCGTCGCGCGCCCACGATACGCCCCAGAATTTCGTGAACTTCAGCCTGTCAGGCAAATCAGTCGCGTCCGCCACACGGCGGAAGCTCCAGACCTGCCAGTCGGTGCCGCCGTCGGAAAGCGCGTACGCGACCACATCGCCCTTCGGGCTCGGAGTGAACTCCGACAACGCGACTGTCGCATCCGTACTGACTGTGTTTGGATCCACGAGCACGCGGGCGGGCGCGCCCAGGCTATCCAAAACGAACAGCACGTTCTGGTTCTGCTTGCCGTCGTTGTGGAGGTAGAAGTAGCGGCCGCCCTCCTTTACCGGCGTCTGGAACCGCTCATAGCTCCACAATTGGGTGAGCCGTTCCCTCACCCAGGCGCGCTGGGGGATGGCTTCGAGATGTGGCTGCGACAGGTTATTCTGCGCGACTACCCAGGCCCGGGTGGCCTGGGAGTCCAGATTCTCGAGCCAGCGGTACGGGTCCTCGACTTTTTTCCCGTTGTAGTCATCTGACACATTGCCGCGGACCGTCACCGGATAGACGAGCCTCGTGGATGCAGTGGCGGGGAGGCCGGCGACAATATCGGTGCTCGTAGTCATAGGCTTACCTCGCGGCCCGTTGCCCGGAACAGGCGCCAATGGGCCCAACGGTCCGCCCGCGCACGCGGGCAGCAGCACCGCGAGAACGCAGACTAGAAGCTTGTCCCCCATGCCCGCGGATAACCGGTAGCGCTGCAGTTTTTGCATCCCGTAGACTCGTATCCATGGATTCAATCGCATTCTAACAAAGGGCATGGACCCCATGAGACTCGCCAGATCCGTCTTCTATTGCCTGCATTGGATTATCCTCATTGCCATGTCCAGCTCCGCCACCGCAGAAAAACTCAGCATCGAGCGCCTGTTCACCGCGCCGGACCTCTCGGGTCCCTCTCTGCGCTCGCCCAAGATCTCGCCGGACGGGCGTCTCGTCGCCTACCTGCGCGGGAAGAGCAGCAACAAGGACCGCCTCGATTTGTGGGCGTACGACATCGCACGGCGTGAGCACCGGCTGCTGGTCGACTCCGCGGTTCTCGAGCCGAAAGAGCGCCCTTTGTCAGCCGAAGAGGAACAGCGGCGCGAACGGCAGCGCACCTCTGCACTCTCCGGCATCGTTGAGTATGAATTCTCACCGGATTCGCGCTACCTGCTCGTACCGCTCGCTGGCGACCTCTACGTGTACGACTTGCAGGCAACCGCGGACAAAGCCGTCCGCCGCCTCACCACTGGAGCAAGCGCGACCGACGCGCATTTTTCACCGCGTGGCGCCTATGTAAGCTTCATTCGCGGCCAGAACCTCGTCATATACGACCTCGCGGCTTCGACCGAGCGAGCAATCACCCACGACGGGGGTGGCCTCATCAGCTACGGCACGGCCGAATTCATCGCCCAGGAGGAGATGGATCGCTCCACCGGATACTGGTGGTCGCCAGATGAAACACGCATCGCCTTCACCCGGGTCGACGAATCACCAGTCGCCGAAGCCGATCGGTTCGAGATCTATGCCGACAGCGTCAAGGTAATCAAACAGCGCTATCCGGCCGCCGGAGCGAAAAACGCATTCGTGCAGCTCTTCGTCAAGCCGATCGACCGTATGCCCGGAAAAGAGGCTCCGACCGTGCAGGTCGACCTGGGCACAGACTCCGATTTTTACCTGGCACGCGTCAATTGGCTCCCGGACAGCGCGGTGTTGGCTGTACAACGCCAGAGCCGCGACCAGAAGACGCTGACGCTGCTCAAGGCAGACGCTACGACGGGAACCACGAGCGAGCTGCTCAGCGAGCACAGCGATACGTGGGTCGACCTCCACGACGAGCTCACGTTTCTCGAGCGCTCGCCTCGATTTATCTGGGCCTCGAGCCGGTCGGGCTTCAAGCACCTCTATCTTTACGACCTCACTGGCAAGCTCGTCCGTCAACTCACGGAGGGAGAGTGGGAGGTCCTCGGCGACAGCCCGGCGCGAGCCATACGCGGTGTCGATGAGCGCAACGGGCTCGTCTACTTCATGGGAAATGCCGAGTCGCCTCTCGAACGGCACCTCTATTCCCTGTCCCTGAACGACCTGCGCTCCGTCCCGCGACGAATCACTGCTGACACCGGCTGGCACGACGTCACCATGTCGAAAGACACGAGGGTGTTTTTGGACACGTTCTCCACCCCGGATCACCCTCCATCACTGACGCTACGATCCGCGGACGGCAAGGCCCTCGCGGCGCTTGTACCGAATGACGTTACTCCCGACCATCCCTACGCCCCCTATCTTGCGGAGCACCTGCCTACCGAGTTCGGCACGCTCAAAGCGAGCGACGGCCAAACACTCCATTACCAGATCATCAAGCCCAGAAACCTCGCGCCGGGCAAGCAGTATCCAGTGCTCGTGGACGTCTATGGTGGGCCCGGAGTGCAGCAGGTGCGCAAGGCGTGGCCCGGCGGACCCACCGGCTTCTTCCGCCAGTACCTCGCCCAACACGGTTATATCGTGTTCACACTCGACAACCGTGGCAGCGCGGCGCGAGGCGTCCGGTTCAAAACCGCCATTTATCACCACATGGGCTCCGTCGAAGTGCAGGATCAGGTCGCCGGTGTGACCTTCCTGAAAACCCTTCCCTACGTAGATCCGAAGCGCATCGGCGTGTTCGGTTGGAGCTACGGTGGCTACATGGCGCTCATGTGCATGATGCAGGCACCTGAGGTTTTTGCGGCGGGAATCGCCGGGGCGCCTGTGACGGACTGGCATCTCTACGACACCCACTACACCGAGCAATACATGGGCACGCCGCAGGAGAACGCGGCAGGCTATGCGGCAAGCAGTGTCATGACCTATGCGAGCCAGCTTCGTGGCCCGCTGCTCATCATGCACGGCATGGCGGACGACAACGTGCTATTCACCAACAGCACGACGCTTTTCAAAAAGCTGCAGGACCTCAACAAGCAGTTCGATGTCATGACGTATCCAGGCAGCAAACACGCCCTGCTGCGCCATGCCGACACGGGCCCGCATGGCTACGCGACCATCAAGCGCTTCCTTGATACGCAACTGGGCGGCGACGCAGAACACTGAGCACGAGGGATGGCGGAATCGCCCGCGTCAAAGCCAGACCGGCAAGGTAAACAACGCCACCGGCGGCCAATGTCACCATCCAGGGCAGCTCGACAAAGTGGGCCAGTGAAGCCATTGCCGCGGCGGCGACCGCTCCTGCAAAAACCGCCTTCAGAGGATTCATGATCGAAGGCAACGGTCTCCCGGCCCGCTTCAATCCAAACAGCATACTGGTGAATGCCGCAACCTCGGCCACCACGGTGCCGGAGGCCGCACCCACAAATGAGAATCGGGGTATCAGGGCAAAGTACGCGATGAATGCGCACGCGCAGGCTATGGAATCACCCAGCAGCACCAGGCGCGGCCTCTCACAGGCCACCAGCGCGAACCGCAGTATGTGCGTCATGCCGGCCAGCGCGACCGCGAATGAGATGATGACGAGCGCGGGCGCGCCGGCCGCGAACTCCTGCCCAGCTATCAGAGACAGAATCTGAGGAGCGGAAAGTGCGAGGGCCAACACCACGCCCACCCCATAAACCGCGCCAACATCGATCGCGTTCCTCAGTGCTCGCGCGAACTCCTGCGAAGTGCCGCGCGCTCCGGCGGTCAGGGCGGGCATCATCAGGCCGGCGAACTGATACGGCACCGAGGTGGCGAGCTCGAACAACTTCGCGGGAACACCATACAGACCGACATCCTCCGCAGGCTTATATAAAGACAACAGCAGAGAGTCGCCACGGAGCATGGCCATTCCGAGAATCTGTGCCACCGCGATCGGCAACCCAGCCATGAGGAATTGCCGCCAGAGGCCAAGCTCGAATCGAAGGCGAAAGGGCACCAGCCGGTAGGCCAGTCCCCACGAGATCCCCATGGCAAGCGCGGCTCCTGCCAGCGTAGCGGTTAGCATGGACAAAGCCCCGCCGTGGGTGGTGGTAGCGAGCACCCACACGCCAAAGAGTGTGGTGAGCGCGCCGACGACTTCCGCCACCGCGTTGCGACCCTGTTTGAGAACACTCTGGAAGATGGAGATGAGAAAGTCGCTCGCCTGCAGGCATGTATAGATCGCCGCGCCGATCAGCACCCCCCACTTCACCGGTACGTCGTACGGCGTAGCCCAAGCAACAGCGGCAGCAGCAAGCAACATGCCGCCTGTGCTCACCAGCCGTAACGCGAGCGCATTCCCTGCCACCCGACCAGCGTCCGCGCCGGGCCGAGACATCTCGCGAAGGTTGATCATGTAAAGACCACAATCGGCTAGCACCGCAGCAAAAGCGCAATAAGTCAAAACAGTGCGGTAATACCCAAACTCCCTCGGCCCCAGGTGGCGCGTCAGGACAACGATCGTGACGAGCCCGGCCGCCGCGGCCATCGCCTTGCCGGAGACGATCGCCGCCATGTTGGCCGCCAGAGAGCGCAACCGACTCATACGCGGGCACGCAACTTGCGAAGCTTGGCCGGCCGGTCGTAATGGCAGTGCTCAGACACACCAGGATTTTTGTACACCATCGCCCAGCGACCTCGTTTGAATCTAACGCAGCCGACGTTGCAAGAATCGTACTACGGGAAAGCACCACATGAAGGTAGGTATCCTCGCTGGCGGGCTAGGCTCGCGCCTGGCGGAAGAAACGGTGATCAAGCCAAAACCGATGGTCGAGATCGGCGGCCGTCCCATCCTCTGGCACATCATGATGCACTACTCGACGTACGGCTTTAAGGAGTTCGTCGTCGCGCTCGGCTACAAGGGCGAGTACATCAAACGCTACATGGCCGACTACTGCTCGTTGTCCTCGGATCTGCGCGTGTCATTGAAGGACGGCCACATCGAGCCCCACGCGAATGGCAACGGCCGGGCGTTGCGGGAGGATTGGGAGGTCGATCTGATCGATACCGGCCAACCGACCAACACCGGTGGCCGCATCAAGCGCCTCAAGCCCTATCTCGGAAACGGCACGTTCATGCTGACCTGGGGCGACGGGGTCACGAACCTGAATCTGCACGAGCTCCTCAAATTCCACCGCAGCCACGGAAAAATTGCCACCGTGACTGCGGTAAGGCCGCCCGCCCGCTTCGGACGGCTGGAGATCGAGGACAACAAAGTCGTCCGCTTCGATGAGAAGCCGCTCGAGGGCGAGGCATGGATCAACGGTGCCTTCTTCGTCCTCGAGCCGGCTGTGTTCGACTACATCGAAGGCGATCTGACGCAGTTCGAGCGCGAGCCGCTGGAAACCCTGGCCCGCGAGGGCGAGCTCATGGCGTACCAACACTACGGCTTCTGGCAGTGCATGGACACGATCCGCGACAAGGTTCGCCTGGAAGCGCTTTGGGAAAGCGGCGATGCCCCATGGAAAACCTGGCGATGAATGCAATCCAAGATGCGGCGCAGCCTTGAACGAGGTACAAAAAAGATGCGAATTCTACTGACCGGACACGACGGCTACATTGGGCACGTGCTGACGCCCATGCTTCTGGAACGAGGGCACGAGGTGACCGGCCTCGATAGCTGCCTGTATGAAGGCTGTGGGTTCGCGAGCGGCAAGACGTTGTCTGTCCCAGTCATTCGCAAAGACGTCAGGGACGTCGAGTTGGAAGATTTGCGAGGCTTCGACGCCGTCGCTCACCTGGCCGGCATCTCCAACGATCCACTGGGCGATCTCGCGCCCCAGACCACCTACTCCATCAACCACGAAGCCTCGGTCCGCCTCGCGCGCCTCGCAAAGCAAGCGGGCGTGCAGCGGTTCGTGTTCTCCTCCTCCTGTAGTAATTACGGAGCCGCCGGGAATGACTTCCTCGACGAGAGCGCCGCATTCAACCCGGTGACGCCGTACGCCGAAAGCAAGGTGTGGACGGAACGTGACGTTGCCCCGATGGCAGACGAGACATTCAGCCCGACCTTCCTGCGTAGCGCGACCGCTTTCGGCGTTTCCAAGCGGCTACGCGGAGACCTCGTCGTCAACAACCTCGTGGGTTACGCAGTGACTACTGGTCAGGTCCTCATCAAGAGCGACGGCATGCCCTGGCGCCCGCTGGTGCATATCGAAGACATATCCCGCGCCTTCGTCGCGGTGCTCGAGGCTCCGCGCCAGCTCGTGCACAACGAGGCGTTCAATGTCGGCATCACTTCCGAAAACTACCGTGTGCGCGAAGTCGCACAGATGGTCGAGGAAATCGTCCCGAATGCGAAAGTGACCTACGCGGGCGATGCAAGCCCCGACGCACGCAACTACAGGGTGAGCTGCGACAAGATCCGCAAAACCCTGCCATCGTTCAAACCAACATGGACGGTGCGCAAGGGCGTGGAGGAGGTCTACGCGGCGTACTGTGAGCACAAAACCACTTCGGAAGAATTCTTGAGCTCGAGCTTCATCCGCTTGAAGAAGATTCGCGAGCTGCAGAATGCCGGCAAGCTCGATAGCACTCTCACGTGGCGCAACATAGGACGGCCCGCAGCATGAGCGAGCTGGAGATCACCACGCAACGTACCGGCGCACACTGCCGGTCGTGCGGCAGCACCGACCTGTCGATCTTTCTGTCTCTTGGCAACCTGCCCTTGTCCGATGGCTTTCTCGAGCCCCAACAGCTCCTCGAGAACGAGCCGCGCTATCCACTGGATGTTGCGTTCTGCTCGAGCTGCTCCCTGGTGCAGATACTGGAGACAGTGCCGCCGGAAAAGCTTTTCGGGGCAGACTACCCGTACTTCTCCTCGTTCACGGACACGTTGCTGCGCCACTCGGAAGCCAACGTGAACGAGCGCATCGCCGAGCGCAAGCTCGGCGCCGGAAGCCTCGTCGTCGAGCTCGCCAGCAATGACGGCTACCTCCTGCAATACTACAAGGCACAGGGTATTCCGGTGTTGGGTATCGACCCCGCGCCCGGACCGGTTGCTGCGGCTCGCGCGAAAGGGATCGAGACGCTGGAAGCGTTCTTCGGCATCGATCTGGCAAGAAAGCTCGAGGCAGAGGGGCGTCGGGCGGACGTGATCCATGCGAACAACGTATTGGCGCACGTGGCCGACACGAACGGCTTCGTCGCAGGCATCGCGACCCTGTTGAAAGAGAATGGTGTCGCCGTCATCGAATGCCCCTACGTGAAAGATCTCATCGAGCACGGCGAGTTCGACACGATCTATCACGAGCATCTGTGCTACTTCTCCGTGACAGCCTTGCGCGCACTTTTCAGCCGCCACGGCCTGTACATAACTCGTGTGGTGCCACTAGCCATCCACGGTGGGTCTCTGCGCGTATTCGTGGAGAAACAGAGCCGGGCCGAGCCATCCGTGCAGGAGTACCTCGAGTCCGAGAAGCGGTTGGGACTCGACCGCCTCGATTACTACGCGGATTTCTCCAACCGCGTAAGCCAGATCCGGACCGAGTTGAACGAGCTGCTGCAGGGACTGAAGCAGCGCAAGGCGCGGATTGTGGGCTACGGAGCCGCGGCCAAAGGCACCATCATGCTCAACTACGCCGGCATCGGACAGGAAACGCTGGATTTCGTAGTTGACCGCAATACGCACAAACAAGGTCGCTACATTCCCGGTGTGCGCTTGCCGATCGCTTCCCCCGAGCGTGTCCTGGCGGAGCAGCCCGACTACGTGCTCATTCTGCCCTGGAACTTCAAGGAAGAGATCATGGCCCAGCAGGCGGAATACCGCCGTCGCGGCGGTCGTTTCATCGTGCCAGTACCGCGGCCAACCATCATCTGAGGGAAACACAGCATGCCAGAGTTGCGACAGCGGGTGGTCGAGCCGCTCGCCACGACCCGCTATGCCGAGGCGGAAGAGCAGGCTACCGTGCCGCTGCCATGTCAGGCATGCGGCAGCGCCAGGTTGGAATCATTTTACGAGCTCCGTAACGTCCCGGCCCACAGCTGCCTGTTGCTGCCATCTCGGGCGGAAGCGTTGGCTTTTCCCCGTGGCGACCTCGAGCTGGTCTTCTGTCACGACTGCGGTTTCATTGGCAACGTCCGCTTCGATATCGGCCTGAATCAATACAGCGCGGCATATGAAGAAACACAGGCGTTCTCTCCACGATTCCTGCGTTTCCTCGACGAGATCTGCCGGGACCAGATCTCGAAATTCGGGTTGCGTCCGGGCATCACCGCTTTGGAGATCGGCTGCGGCAAAGGTGAATTCATCACCCGCCTGTGTGAGTTGAGCGGCTGTAGCGGCATCGGGATCGATCCTGGCTATCGTCCCGAGCGCAACCAGAGCCAGGCGAGGGAACGCATCACCTTCATCACGGATCTGTACGGCCCCAGCTATGGGCATCTGCAGGCTGACTACGTCTCCTGCAGGCACACGTTGGAGCATATCGCGCCCGTGCGCGACTTCATGCGCCTGGTGCGCCAGACGATCGGCAGCCGGCACGTCAATGTGTTCTTCGAGCTCCCAGACATGGAACGGGTACTGCAAACAGGAGTTTTCTGGGACGTGTACTACGAGCACTGCACGTACTTCACACGCGGCTCGCTGGCTCGATTGTTCCGGGCCGAAGGCTTCGACGTCCAACGCCTTTACAAGGCGTATGACGATCAATATCTGATGATCGAGGCCACCCCGGCAAGCGGACCGACCACCGCCCGTCTCCCGGAGGAAGACGACCTCGCCTCAACCGCGGGGCTGGTCCGGAAATTCCAGGCCGAGGTCGACAGGCGGCTGCAAGAGCTTGCCGCGGCGGCCGAACGGTGGCGGCGCCTGGGGCAGACAGTCGCAATCTGGGGCTCGGGGTCGAAGTGCGTTTCGCTGATGTGCTCGCTGGACCTGGGGGACCTGTTGCTGGCCATCGTCGACATCAACCCACACAAGCACGGGAAATTCCTCGCTGGAAGCGGCCGCGAAATCTCGAGCCCGGATGTGCTCGCGCGGCTGCGTCCGGATGCGGTCATCATCATGAACTCGATTTACACGGAGGAGGTCCGCCATGAGCTCGCCGCTCGCGGTCTCGAGCCCGAACTCCTATCGCTCTGAGACAGGCGCCGGGGCCGGGGCAGTCGCAACGCCCACACTGGTCCCCTCGCAGGTCCTCGACGCCGGGCGGCTCATGCAGATCGCCGCCGAGCGGAGTGCAGAGTATCGCCAGGCCACCCCATTCCCACACATCGTGTTGGATGGCCTGTTCTCGGACGCACTACTCGATCAGGCTGTGGCAGAGCTCCCGAGCGCCAGCGCGAAATGGACCACCTACAACACCGTGAACGAATCGAAACAGGTTTGCTCGGACGCAAGCCTGTTCGGCCCGACGGCGGAAATCATCGTGCACGCTCTCAACAGTGCTCCTTTCGTCCGCTTTCTCGAACGCCTGACAGGCATCAAGGGCCTGATTCCGGACCCGCACCTGCATGCGGCGGGCTACATGAAGGTGTCACCGGGCGGCTTCCTGGGACTGCACTACGATTTCGCCACCCAGCGCGAGCTCAAGCTCGATCGGCGCATCAACGTTCTTCTCTACTTGAACCGCGACTGGTTGAAAGAGTGGGGAGGCGCTTTGGAGTTGCATTCGAGCGATCCCGTGACCGATCCCCGGCACCAGGAAGTCCGGATCGAGCCGTTGTTCAACAGGGTCGCGATATTCAACACGCCAAACGCCCTGCATGGACATCGCAAGCCGCTCGCCTGCCCGAAAGGACACGCGCGCCTGTGCCTCTCGTGGTATTACTACACGGCGCCCCCTGTACCAGGGTGGGCTGCGCGATCGAAGGCTGTCGAGTTCCGTGGCCGGACAGACCCGAAACGCTTCGTCATCAAAGCGGCGAATCTGTTGACCCCGCCCATCCTGTTCGAGCTCGCACGCAAGCTGAAAGAACGGCTGAAAGGAAGGGATTGAGAGGTGCACGCCCGGCCCCGCGGGGCTCGGGCCCTTTCAGAAAACGATCCCCGAATAAATGCGCTCCAGCCGCTCCGCCGCCTGGTCCCAGCTATAATTGCGCTCCACGTACTCCCGGGCAGCCTCACCCAAGCCAGCGCGCAGCACCGGATCCTTCGCGAGCCGCACAATCGCCGCGGCAAACGCGCTCACGTCGCCGTTGGGCACGACCAGCCCCGTACGCTCGTGCTCCAGCAGCTTGGCAGAGCCGGCGCTGCAGACAATCCCCTTTCCCGCCGCCATGTAGTTCAACAGCTTCTGCGGAATGCCATCGCAATGCACTCGGGGCAACACGGCGAAAGCCGCTTCCGCAAGCTGTCCTGGCAGCTTCTCGAAACTGTCGGGAATGAGCTCGATGGCGTGGCGGATTCCGAGCTTGTTGGCGAGCGCTTCATAGGGCGCGAACGGGGAGCTCACCGCCATGAGCAGGCGCAGATCCGAGCGGGCACGGTAGGCGACGGCAAAGGCTTCGAGCAACAGGTCGACGTCCTGGTAAGGCGCGAGCGTGCCTGTATAGATCACACGGATGAGTCCGTCCGGCCGCGGTCTCGCTTCGACGCGAAAGCATGAGATCTCGACCCCATTCGTCACGACCGAAATTCGCTCTGGCGCGAGCCGATGACGATCGGTGAGCCGATCCCGGATATCGGTCGTCACGGAAGCGACGTGGTCGGCGCGGCTCGGCAACAAACCGTCGAACCAACGGCCAACGGTACTCACCACGCGCCGGCCGAATGCAGGTCCGTAGCTAGGCAGCTCGGACGACAACATCGTGTGCGCGTCATACACGATCGGCACGCCATGCCGTAACCGCGACGGGAGGGCAACCAACAGACCCTCCAGATGATGCGCATGAATGACGTCGAAGCGCCTCGCGGCCAGCACCCGCCATACTTTCACGGCCAGGGCGGGGTCATAGAGAATCAGCTTACGCCAGTTCGGACCAGCGGGCATGCGCCAGTAGACCCGCCTGTTGAAAATGCGATGGACTGGAAAGTCCAGCGGCTGCGCGTCGTCGGACACGTGATAGGTTATGAGCTCGACATGATGGCCCCGTGCGATGAGCGCCTCGCTGAGGCGCTCGATGCGCAGGGGAGTGCCCCGGCGCGCGGGCATCGGACACGCGGCGATCATCGCGATCCGATACCGCGGCAGACTCTGCTCGACCTTTGTTACTGGCAGGCCGCGAGCCGGCAGAACAGAACAGGGCACGGATCCAACAGCCCTCATCGCTTGCGGTCCACCAGCAAATGCCCGGGAGCCGCGCCAAAGAGACGGACCTTGAGCCGTTCCGCAGCTCCAGGCACCCCGGGAGCGACGACGCCGAGCACATCCACGACCGCCCGCGCCATGTTCCAGTTGACCATCCACCACCGCGCGAGAGCGGCACGACAGCGAGCTCGCTCGCCAGGCAGCATGCGCTCGTTGCGTACGAGCTTCCAATACTCTGAATACAACCGCCACGTCGGAAAGCTCACCTTGCCGCGCCTGGAAGCATCGTGCCAGGCGGCCCGGTCCGCGGAACGCACGTTTTGCCGGGTATAACGGTTGGGATGCTCACGCATCTCGACCAGCGGCGCCGGCAGTTGGATGAGGCGCCCCCGAATGGCCAGTTGCGCGAGCAAGGCGCGATCGGCTCCGTGGAAGCTTCCATGCAGAAGCGAGGTCCGCAACGTCTCGCGGCGGATGAGACCGAAGAAGTCCACGCAGGAATGCGACTTGAGAATCATCCAGGCGAAACGCTCAGCGGCCGACTGCGAGTCGGCCAGTCCCACCCCGCTGTTGTACAGGCCGATGGGAGCGCCGTTCTGGTCGATGTAGGAAACGACCGAATTGCACAACACCACGTCGGCTCGCTCATCGAGGACCCGCACCGTTTTCGCGAGATACGAAGGGGTGATCCGGTCATCGTGCGCGAGCCACTTGAAGTAGCGCCCGCGAGCATGACTGAAGGCCAGGTTGTAATTAGGGGCGGCGCCGAGATTGTGGGGATTGCGGAAATACCGGACCCGGGGATCTCGAGCCGCGTAGTCCTGGCAAATCTCGGCGGTACGGTCCGTCGAAGCGTTATCGCAGATGATCAGCTCGAGATCGCCGAAGGTCTGGGCGAGGACCGAGCTGATGGCGACCTCCAGAAAGGTCTCGCCGTTGAATACCGGCAGACCCACGCTCACGGTTGGGACGTGCGCGTCGGCACCGACTGTATCGTTCATAGCATCCTCGCGGGACGTTATCCTGGCCCCCTTCCGGAGGACTAACGCTCCGCGAGCAAATTACGTTCCGCACAGTTCGAGGCACCGCATCGCGGGAAGCTATGGAAATTTGATCTTTCCGCCGCCGCCGCCGGCGGGTCCCGGACCGATGCCACCAGCGCCGACCTCCGGAACGACGATTCGCGATGCGGCCTCGCGACGCATCTCGCGCGCCTCATCGATCGCCTGCTCGAGCGCCACCTTCACACCGTCGGGAAACTTCTTCAGCGCCTCTTCGAGCGTGGTCGCCTCGATGTCGAACACCAGCGGCAGGACACCCGCGGGAGTCAGAAGCTGCGTCTGACCTGAAAACAGCACCGGGCGCTTGGTATCGGTTGCACCATCAATCGTGATCGGCGTCAGGCGGCGGATGGTGCCAGCCCTGCGATCAGTGAATATCTCTTCCCGGTACATAGCCGCCGGGTCCAGATGGACGTCGGGAAGGTCGTTCTGAGCTGCCATGTCAGTCCAATTGCGTAGAGGAGATGGATTCCATTGTACACGCACGGTCTCGAAGTGCTTCCACGAACGGCAAATCCGCCTCCAGGATGTCTTCTTCGGGAAGCTGCGCCGGTCGCACCCATTTGAGCTTCTGTCCATCCAGACTCTGCGGCTCGCCCTGATACTGATCGACGATCCACATCGACAGCTCAACATCCCGGTCGCTGTAAGAGTGCGCGAGGCGCATGAAGGGATGGCTTGCAGCAACCTCCACACCGAGCTCTTCCCGGAGCTCACGTGAGAGTGCCTGCGCTTCCGATTCACCCGGGTCGACCTTGCCACCGGGAAACTCCCAGCGCCCGGCCATATGCTTGCCCGGAGGTCGTTCAGCGATCAGTACCCGCCCCTCGCGATCATAGAGTGCGGCGGCGACGACCAGAACGACCGGCTTCAAGACCGTACGTGCCGCACCGCTCAAATGCGGCTACTCGACGCTCTGCAGGGTACCGTGGCAATGCTTGAACTTCTTACCTGACCCACAGGGACAGGGCTCGTTGCGGCCCACCTTACGCTCGCCGCGCACGAAGGTGCCTTGTGGGTCCGGGTTCGACTGCGGCGGCAAGGGCCGTGCGGCCGCCCCGCCCAGACCCGGCATCGGGGGCAGCCCACCGGGCATCTGGCCGAACGTGGGCTCTGCAGGCGGCGCGGGTCCTGTGCCGTCCGCGGACAAAAGCGACTGCGCCTCGGCGTGCTGTGCCTGGTACGCGCGCAAAAGCCGCTGCCGGCGCTCCTCCTCCTCGCGCTCGATTTCTTCGGCGGTGCGAATCTCGATCTTCGCAAGGAAGGACACGGTCTCAAACTTGACCCGATCGAGCATCGCTGCGAACAGCTCGAACGCCTCGCGCTTGTACTCGAACCGGTAGTCCTTCTGCGCATACCCGCGCAGATGGATACCCTGACGCAGATAGTCCATCGCCGCCAGGTGCTCGCGCCAGTGCTGGTCGAGCATTTTGAGCATCACTTCCTTCTCGATGTGACGCAGGATTTCGGCGCCATACCGCGCCACTTTCCCCTGGTACCAGTCATTGACGGCGGCAACGATCCGCTGACGCAACGCTTCTTCCTCGAGCTCCGGCTCTTGCGCCAGCCATGCCTTGGGATCGACGCTGGTGTTGAAATCCCGCTGCAGGGCTTCCGACAGCCCCTGGAGATCCCAGTCCGCCGCCGAGCCATGCTTCGGCAGGTGTTGGTCCACGAGAGCCCCGACCGCTTCCTCCATGATGCCGCGAATGGCGGCGGAGAGGTCGTCGGTGGCCATGATCTCGGTGCGCTGCTGATAAACGACCTTGCGCTGGTCGTTGGCGACGTCATCGAACAGCAGCAGCTGCTTGCGGATGT
>CAZBTV010000144.1:0-18507 GCA_964494895.1 uncultured Steroidobacteraceae bacterium
GAAGTCAAGGAGACGCGGAATCCACATCTCATCGCCATATGGAATTCGGCGTTGGCAAAAGCCTACCGCAGAAAAGGGCTGCCCACGCTGGCACAGCAGTTCGCTACTTATGCTATCGATGCCATCAAAGGAGATGAATATCCCGAGGCAACAGTGGCTGCATATCAGGTTTTGTCCGAAGTAGCCAAAGGGCGCGGTGACTTCAAATCCGCGCTGGGGTACTACGAATTATATGCTGCGGAGGACAGAGCATATCTGAATGACCTCAGCGCCCGTCATCTGGCATATCAGAAGGTGAATCACGAGAATATCGCCAACAAGCTGCAAGTGGATGCGCTCAACAAGCAGAACCATGTATTGCAGCTGGAGCATGAGCTCAGCGCCAAGGCGGTTGAGACCAGCCGCCTCTATATCTCACTGCTCCTGATGGCTGTGGTATTCATCGGCTTATGGGCATATCGTACCAAGCGCTCGCAACTTCATTTCCAGAGTCTGTCGCGTCTGGATGGACTCACCGGCATTTCCAACCGTCCGCATTTTATCGAGCAGGCGGAGAAGGCATTGGAGGCAAGCCGGCGAACCGGCGAGCAACTTTGCATAATTTTGTGCGATTTGGATTACTTCAAGTCAATCAACGACAGGTATGGTCATGCGACGGGCGACTTCGTACTCAAGCGCACCGTAGCGGTGTGCAAAGCGCATCTGAACAAGAACGATATCTTCGGTCGCTTCGGCGGCGAGGAGTTCGGCATATTATTGCCCGACTGTGGTCCGGAAGACGCGCGCATCCGTGCTGAGCAACTGCGTGCGGCTATTGCAGGAATCACTGCCTACGAAGGCACCACCAAAGCCAACGTGTCAGCGAGCTTTGGTATTGCAACGACGAATTCCTCTGGTCACGGGCTGGGTCAGCTTCTGGCACATGCGGACAGCGCTCTGTACGAAGCCAAACGGACGGGCCGCAATCGCGTGGTCGTCTATTCGCACACCCCGTCGAGCGAGGCGCCTTCGCTGGCTATCGTGGCGACGACGGGTGAGTTCGTGCAGTACACGCCACGTGGCGGCTGACGTGAATTGCGATTGATACGAAAGGTGAGGTTCGCAACAGGTCTTTGGGTACGCTCGTCGGAAAAAACGCTCTGGTTACTGGGGCTTCGCGGGGAATAGGGCGGGCCACCGCAATCGCGTTGGCTGCGAAGGGCGCTCGGGTCGTCGTGCATTACGGCCGAAGCAAGGCGGAGGCAGAGTCGGTCGTGAGGCAGATCCGCGGCGGCGGTGGCATCGCGGAAGTGGTGCAGGCGGATCTTGCTACAGGGGACGGGCCGCATAGGCTCGCGGCGCAGGTTCGTGAAATACTTGGCGAGCGGCTGGAGATTCTCGTAGCCAATGCGGGGATCAGCAAGGCCGCGACAATCGAAAACGCGACGGTCGAGGACTTTGACCAACAGTTCGCCGTCAACGTGCGTGCGCCGTTTTTTCTCATCCAACAGTTGCTTCCGATCTTGCAAAACGGTAGCAGTGTCACGTTGGTCTCTTCAATGGTGGCGCACGCTGCCGCTGACATACTCCCCGCCTACGCGGCCACCAAGGGGGCTATCGACACGTTGGTCAGGCATCTCGCCTTCGCATTCGGAGCTCGTGGGATACGGGTCAACGCAGTGGCGCCCGGCGTCGTTGAGACGGACATGTCTCCTTTCACGCGGACCGACGCGGGCCGAAAAGGGACCCTCGGCATGCAGGCGCTGAAGCGCATTGCTCAGCCTGAGGACGTCGCTGCTGTTGTGACTTTCCTGGCATCCGACGACGCCCGATGGATTACCGGCGATGTCGTTCGCGTCGACGGTGGTTCGAGGCTCTGACCGGTTTTGTTCTGCGGGTCGAGTGTTAGTCACGCGCAGTATATTCAGCGGCCCGCCAGCTCAGTTCCGGATTGCGTAAACCACCGTCGGCAATGGGTGTGGCTGGGGTGCAATATCCAAACCTCGAGTCCATCGCGCCGGAGGATTCTCCACGGTATCGCTCGAGAGGGCGAGATGGCCGCATGATGGTCGATCCGTATCGCGCGAGCGCCGCGCGTCATCGCTATCGCTATGCTGTGCCGAGCATTGCAGCCGAGGCAGCCATGGCCACCCAATTCCGCAAGATTGCAACCGAAGAAGCGTTCTCCATTCCCGAAGTGGCCAAGCAGCTGCAGGCCGTAGCCCGCGCGCCCGGGGAAAGCCTCGATCTGCCCCTCGTCAAAGGGATCTACGACCAGGAACCCGGCTATGGCGTGTTCAACTTCCTGGAGGGCCTGCTGGATCTGGAGAACGTCCGGCTGCGTGACATGGACAAAAACGGTGTGGACATGCATCTGCTGTCATTGACCGCGCCGGGCGTTCAGATGTTTGATTCAGATACGGCTTGCGAGCTGGCCACCTTGACAAACGACCGCCTGGCCGAAGTCATCTCGCGCCACCCGACGCGGTTCGCTGGTCTGGCCGCCTTTGCGCCACACGCTCCCAAACGCGCGGCCAAGGAGATGGAGCGCGCGATCACGAAGCTCAAGCTCAATGGCTTCATTGTCAATTCCCACACCCACGGCGAGTACTTCGACAATCCGAAATTCTGGCCGGTGCTGGAGGCAGCGGAAGCGCTCGACCGGTGCATCTACATTCATCCCCGGGCAGCATCGGACACGTTCAAGGGGCCGCTACAACATTACGGCATGGACTCGGCGATGTGGGGCTACGGCATGGAGGTCGGGACGCACGTCGTGCGCATGATGGCCTCGGGTTTGTTCGACCGGTTCCCGAAATTGAAGATCTGCATCGGCCACATGGGCGAGGCAGTGCACTTCTGGCTGTGGCGGCTGAATTTCATGAACTCGCGCGCGCAGGCGTCCGGACGGGCGCCGAAGACCCAGCTCAGCATGGCCGAGTACTTCCAACGCAACTTCGTGATCACCACCAGCGGTGTGGAGGACCACCTCGCGCTGGAGTATTCGATCAAGAAGCTTGGGGCGGACAACGTCCTGTGGGCGATCGATTATCCGTACCAGCCGAGCGCGCCCGCGGTCGCTTTCATGGACGCCGCCCCGATTTCAGACGAGGATAAGGCGAAGCTCTACCACCGGAACGCCGAGCGGATTTTCCACATCAAACCGGCATGAGCTGCGCCCGCGGGGTGAGTTGACCGCCATTACCCGCTGGACGGCGGCTGCCAGCCGATCTGTCCGCCACTGCGGATTGCGAGCGAGCCAAGTCGGTCGGCTAGCGCTGGATGTCGCATGGACGCAAGCCCCCCAGCCGTTGCCGCGGAAGGTGGGCGCCGTACCAACCAGTACTCACGCCTGGTGAATCGTCTTGGTTACCAGACAGGCCGCCAGCCCTTCAGGTCCGTCTTCGGACCCAAAGCCACTCTCCTTCACGCCGCCAAACGGGGCATCCGCCGCCGCCATGCTGACGGCGTTGATTCCAACCATGCCCGACTCGATCGCATCCCCGATCAGCAGGGCACGTTTCGCGGATTCGGTAAAGGCATAGGCGGCGAGGCCGTAGGGCAGGCGGTTGGCGTGCTCCACGGCCTCATCGAAAGTCGAGAACGGCGCGATGACCGCGACCGGCCCGAACGGCTCCTCGTTCATGACTCGAGCTTGCAATGGCACGTTGGAGACCACCGTAGGCTGGAAGAACAGCCCTTCCTTCCCATGCCGCTCGCCGCCCGTGTGGATCCTGGCGCCATGGGAAACAGCGTCAGCAATGAACTTTTCCATGGCCGCGGGTCGCCGTGGGTTTGCCATCGGACCCATGTGAGTGCTCTCGAGCAGGCCGTCTCCGATATTCACTTTGCGGATTCGCTCGGTGAAGGCGGCAACAAAGCGGTCGTAGATCCCTTCCTGCACGTAGAAGCGGGTCGGAGAAACACACACCTGCCCGGAATTCCGGCATTTCGCGGTGGCGAGCAACTCGACCGTGCGGCTCAGATCGGCATCGTCGAATACAATGACCGGGGCGTGACCTCCGAGCTCCATCGTCGTGCGCTTGACGGTGGCGGCTGCCAATGTCAGCAAGTGCTTGCCGACCGCGGTCGACCCGGTAAACGAGAGCTTGCGGATGATCGGTGAAGCCAACAGATGTCGCGACACCTCGTCCGGCACGCCGAACACGAGCTGCGCGACGCCGGGTGGGAGGCCCGCATCGAGCAGAGCGCGTACGACTTCGATGGCCGCGGCGGGAGCTTCTTCCGCCGGCTTGAGAATTACGGAGCAGCCCGCCGCGATCGGGGCGCCCAGCTTGCGTCCCGGGTTGGCTATCGGAAAATTCCAAGGGGCGAACGCTGCCACGGGGCCGACCGGCTCTTTCACTACTACTGATCGTGTGCCCGTCGGGCGTACCAGAACGCGGCCATAGGTGCGGCGGCATTCTTCTCCGTAGAACTCGAACAAGTTCGCGGTGACCTGAGCCTCGATACGAGTCTCCGCCAGTGTCTTGCCTTCCTCCAGGGTGGCGGCCTGCGCGATGTGCTCCGCTCTTTGGCGAATGAGCTGCGCCGCACCTTTCAACACGCGGCCACGCTCTTCGGCTGTCGCGCGCTTCCAGAGCCGATAGCCACGCTCCGCGGCGGCCAGCGCGCGGTCCAGGTCGGCAGTATCAACCAATGGCAATTCGCCCAGGGTGGCGCCGTTGGCGGGATTGATCACCCGGTGCGTGCGGCGAGTGCCGGCGCCGAGCCACTCGCCGTCGATATGCAGATGCAAGTCCGGATAGGAAGTCATGTCAGTGCGCCTTGGTGGAAGTTTGGAGTTGGTTCCGGGGTCCAGTTGCCGTGCAAGCCGACTCGCAGGCGGATGCCGAGCTTGGCGGTCGCGAGGGGGCCGTCCTCCAGGTGTTCGGCGTCGAAAATGAGGAAGTCTGACAGGCTTTCCGCCAGCCGGTTCACGACCGCGACCAGGTAACCCTGACCTTCGCGCGTGCTGCCTGGCTTCGGGATGAAGCAAGGCTCCTGGATGGTTGAGGTGCTTCCGGACCACCAGGTCTGAGCCTTGCCCGTCTGATGATCGAGCCTGGCGAGGGTGTTCATCATCATTCCCGTAGCCGATCGGCCGCCAGGAAGCTGCAGAGGCCGCGAGAAGTCTTGTGACAGCAAAAAGCCATACCGATATGGACAGGTCGCGTAGCGCTCGTCAATCCGGGGAAATTCACCGCTCACGGTCGTCGTGAGCGGTGTCATGCTCTCGAAGGCATCGGAGCGCGAGCTCATATCGACGGTCCAGCGTGTCATATATGAGAGCGCTTTCTGCGGATCGAAGGGCGCTCCTTGCACGTCGGGGAAGAAGGGGAACATGTTGCCTTTGGCCATGGGCACATCCATGTGGACTTTCGTGCCGTCGTTGAAGGCGTTCATGACATGGCTGGCGAAGCAGTTCGGAGCCTTGAACCAGCGGATGTCGCGCGCCTCGCCCTTGCGGGGCAGGACGCCCAGATAGATCTCTTTCGTGGTGTCGAATCCGAAGTGAGGAAGCCCGGCCTCGAGCCGCTCCCAACTGCTGATGATGGGAATGACGTGAAAGACGGCGTAGTCCTCCGTCACGCCGAAGTCGTGCATCATGCAGTAGTAGGGGAGCTCGAACCAGACTTCGCGCTCGAGATGGTTTTGCGGGCTCAACTCGTAATAGACCATGTCGCGCGTGAGTAATCCCTTCGCCGCGTAGGCGAACGCGCACATGCTGCCGGTGCGGGGATCTATTTTCGGGTGCGCCGTGAAGGTCGGGCTCTTTACCTGGCCCTGAAAGTCCGTATAGCCCGTGGTCTCCAGAGTGAGCGGATCCATGGCCAGCGCCGGACTGTCTTCCTTCAGAGCCAGCAGCTGTCCGCCGTACACGAGCACATTCGTGTTCGCGGTGCCACGATACTGGCCCTTCACCGACGGATCGTCGGTCAATGGGTTGCGGTAGGCACCGAACAGAGGCCGGCCAGCCCGCTCTTCGAGGAGGAACTTGTCGGTTCGAGCGCGGCGCTGCTTGAAGTCGATCCGGCCGTTTTCGAAGCGGAACATCGAGACCATGCCGTCGCCGTTGAACCAGATGTCATCCCCCAGGCGCGGCGGAAGCTGCGGGTCGGGTGCAACTCGATAGAAGGCGCCGTTGATGTCCTTGGGGACCTCGCCCTCGATCTCGAGATCCTTGATGTCGGCCTCGAGCCGTGTGGGTGCCTGAAATCCCGTGTAGGTGGGGGTTGCCGGAAACTTGGCCATGAGTTGTCTGCCGTAATCCAGATCGCCTGCCATTGTCGCATCCGGGCGAGGGCCAGGCCATGGCGTGAGTCGCTATCGAGTGCAGGGCAGTCGATCGACAGCGAACTCGCGTCCTCGTCCAAAGACATGTTACGGCGCGGCAAAGGCTGGGCTTCTAATGTAGGGCATGGGTGTAGGGCATTGGCAACGGCTCGGGCCAACCAGCGGGCAGCCAGTGCGAAGCGCTTGATTTTTGCGAGCCGTCCGCGCAAACGGCAGGTTCCGGGTCAGAGAGTGGGAAAGCAGTGTTGGATTGGTTCGGGGCGCCGATACGTCAGCAGAGACAGGTCCTCATATGATGTGGTTGCAAAGCTCGCAGCAGGAACGGTTGGGACACCGTGTGCGGGGTGTCGCGCTTGCCGTCATGGTCTCGGGGGCGGCCATGTTGATTCATTCAGGGTATGCCCGCGCACAGGAGCCGCCGCCGCGGCGTCCGGGCCTCACTCAGGAGCGGATCGACGAGCTGTCACACAAGCACGATGGCTACTACGGCGCGCTGGCTCCGCAGAATCTGGCAAAGCCGCGCCCGAAGCCCGGTTTCAATCTCACAGGCACCTGGTTCGTGGACCTGCGCCGTTCGTTCAACGACTTTATGTACGGACCGCCCTACCCGGAGTTCTATGAGCCGGGCAAGACCGCTCTGAAGGAAGCGGCCGATGCGCGCAAGGCTGGCAAGCCGTATCGCGACAGCATCGGGCAGTGCTATCCGGCGGGCATGCCCATGATCATGACCCGCGTCTGGCCGATCGCCATGGTGCAGCTGCCGACAGTGATCTACATGATGTTCGGCTTCACCAACAGCCTGCGGATCATCTATCTGGACGGACGGCCGCATACCGACCCGGACATCGCGATTCCGACTTACAATGGGGAGTCGATTGGACACTGGGAGGGCAGCACGCTCGTGGTCCACACAAAGTATTTCGAGACGAATCAACATTGGATCGATACCGGCCTGCCGATCAGCGACGAGCTGGAGATCGTTGAAAAGATCCGGCTGCTCGAGAAGGGCAGCACGCTCGAGATCGAGACCGTCATGACCGATCCGAAGAGCTGGAAGGGTGAATGGCATAGCACACATCGCTGGATGCGCGCGGACTACAGCGACATTCCTGAAGTCGAGTGCCTGCCGAATCTGAACGAGCATCTGCCCAGTACGCAGCCCGCCAATGCCGCCGGCAAATAGGTCCGCGCGAGGTCGATTCATGACACAGGCCACACGAATCCGGGTTCCGACGCTCTCCAGGGCCGTAGTATCCGCGGTGGGTCTCGCTCTCACGTACCTCCTCGCCGGTGTGGCTTCCGCCCATCACTCGTTCGCCATGTTCGATCAGAGCAGGCAGATCACCTTGAAAGGCACCGTGACCGCGTTTCAGTGGACCAACCCACACGCCTGGATCCATATCGACGTGCCCAACCCGAATGGCGTCAAGGATAGCTGGCAGGTGGAGCTCAACAGCCCGAACAATCTCAAGCGCCAGGGCTGGAAGGCCTCGAGTGTGAAGCCGGGCGATCAGGTGACACTGGTACTCAATCCCCTCAAGGACGGGTCCAAAGGCGGACTTTTTGTCTCCATTACACTACCTGACGGTACCGTGCTCGGTGATCCGACCCGGGCTGGCGGTGGTCCGATCAATGTCCCATCGGCGCATTGACGGCGAGGAGTGCAGCCATGAGATCACTTTACATCCCCGTGTTGGCGGTCGCGCTGCTGGTCCTGTCAGCGCCGGCCTATGTGCATCATTCGGGGGCCATGTTCGACCGCACCAGGGAGACCCGGATCACGGGCACCGTCACCGAGTTCCGCTGGAACAACCCGCATGCTTCCTTCAAGGTCGACGTGCCGGGGCCCGACGGCAAGGCCGAGACCTGGTCGATCGAGATGAACGGACCCAACAATCTGATCCGGGCGGGTTGGAAGCGCGCCACCATCAAACCCGGCGACAAGGTAACCGTCACCATAAACCCGCTGCGCGACGGCAGGCCTGGCGGCTGGTATCTCGGGATCACCCTGGCTGACGGCAGAACGCTTGGAGGCGCCGGTGATCCAGGTACGGGGCGGTGAGTTTGCGCCGATGCCGCGGTCTCCGAGGGGGCTCATGAACAAACCGCTTGCGTTGCTTGCCGCCGCCAGTCTCGTCTTGTGCCTCGGGGTTGGCTCGGCGTGGCCCGAGGGTGAGCGATCCGCGACGGCACCAGAAGTAAAGGTGCCGGTGACCGCACATCCGCAAGGCCACTATGCCGCTTTGGATGCCTTGCCAGACTGGGGCGGCGTCTGGGTGTTGAACCGTCCAAAACCGGGTGGCGCCGCACCCGAGAAACCGATGTTGAAGGGTAAGTATCTGCAGGAGTATCAGGCCTGGCAACATGAGGTTGAGAAAAAAGGGGGCCAGGTCGCGCACCCTGGCTCCTACTGCACCCCTCCTGGGATGCCTGGCATCATGGCAGTGGGACAATACCCGATAGAGTTTTTGTTCACGCCTGGCCGCGTGACCACACATCACGAGGCGTGGATGCAGTGGCGGAACATCTATACGGACGGCCGCGGGCATCCCGCTGATGTCGATGCCACTTTCGAGGGCGACTCCGTCGGGCACTGGGAAGGTGGCACGTTGGTGGTCGATACAGTCGCCATCAAAGACAGTGTCGTGCTGGCCATGGGCATGAAGCACAGTGACAAGCTACACATCATCGAGCGCATTCACCTCGACAATGGCGATTCCGACACACTGGTCGAGGAGATGACCGTCGAGGATCCGGAAGCCCTGGCGAAGCCTTGGACACACACTTTGACCTACAAGCGCTCGCGGGAGTGGCAACTGCTCGAGTTCGTTTGCGCGGAGAACGACCGCAATCCGGTGGATACCGGAGGTAATACGGGGTTCACCAGGGAATGATGCAGAGGTTTTGTGATTGGCTTGCCGCCACCTCCCTGAGCCAGCTCTTTGCCAATCTGAGCTGGTTTGTACCCAGCGTGCAGACGTTGCATATCCTGAGCATCGGTGTGGTCGTTACCACGCTGGCGATGCTCGATTTTCGCCTGCTCGGCCTGACCCGGCGAGGACCGCCGTTGGAAGTCATGGCTGGAAAATTCATTCCCTGGACCTGGCGGGGCCTGGTGGTGCTGCTGGTCACCGGCATCCTGTTGATCATCACGGAGCCGAGCCGTGAGCTCATGAACGACGTCTTCCGTTTGAAGATGCTTCTGGTTGTGCTGCTGATCTTCCTTACTCTCGCGATCCAGAGAGTGAGCGCACGGGAGGCCGGTTATTGGAGCGCCTCACCGGCCCGGCGCCGCCTGGGTAGTGCGTTGGGCATGGTAAGCCTCGTTCTTTGTGTAGCCATCGTTGCGGCTGGACGCCTCATCGCCTACATGTGAGCTACCTTCGATGACCGCGCTGTCAATGATGACCTGGTTGGAGCATCGGCCGTTCGCGGTCGCCATCGCGGAGTCGACTTGGGCTTTCCCGATCGCCGAGACGGTGCACGTGCTCGCCGTCACTGTGGTCATCGGATCCGTGGCGATGATGGACCTGCGATTGCTCGGTATCCGCAGTAAGGATCGCGAGGCATCGGACGTCATTGCCAGCGCGCTGCCGTGGGCATGGAGCGCATTCGCGGTCGCGTTGGTCGCGGGGTCACTGATGTTCAGCTCCAAAGCCGTGAGCTATTACAACAATATCCCGTTTCGTATAAAAGTAGCCTGTCTTGCGCTTGCCGCCGTCAACATGCTCGTGTTTCATCTCTTTACGGCACGCGGGATGGCGCAGTGGGATCGAGGTACGCCGCCGCGTGCAGCGCGCCTGGCCGCGGGTATCTCTCTGACTCTGTGGGTCATTATCGTCGCAACGGGACGCTGGATCGGTTTCACCTGACGTCTGACGCGCTCCTCAGCGTCCGATTGGCGCGCCTTCTTGTCTCTGGTTAGAAGCAACATCGTGCGTCAATGACAGGCATGTTGCGTCGCACAAACACAGCATCTGGGCGGAATCAGACTGCAGGTCAATGACCGTCTCGTGGTCAGGAATGCTGACACCATCCTGACTCAATAATCCAATTCCTGACGCACATCACAGACCATTACGTTGCGTGGGCGCATCTTTTCCAGAACGCCACAAGTACCTTGACTCCTATCCTACTGACTTTTTTGACTGTCTGAAACCAAACTTGCTGCGCTCCAACAGCGTAACTCCGACGCAACACGACCTGCTTGACCGTTCGCGACTCGCTTGACCATCTGTTGACCACCGCCGAGTAACTTGTCTCTCAAGAGAGGGGGGCTGAGATGACCGTGACCCGTTCTGCTATTGACGCCGCTGTGAGAGCGGCCGTAACGAGCTCCAGAAGGCTCGAGGCAAAGCAGCCGAAGCATCTGACGAGGACCCTGTGGACCGCGGCTCTCGTTCTGGGGCTAGGCGCGGCCGCCCAGGCCCAACAGGCGCAGCAGGGGCCGGCGAAGCCCGCCGACGAGACCGCCTCCCAGGCGGGAGCTCCTGTTCTCGAGGAGATCACGGTTACGGGATCTCGCATCAAGCGCACCAACGACTTCAATACGCCGACGCCGACCACGGTCATCGACAACTCCACCATGGAAAGCATGGGCGTGGTGAACATCGGGCAAACCCTGCAGTTCACACCGGCGAACGCTTCGACCTTCACACCGGCCAACACCGGTAACTCGAACTTCTTCACCGGCGCATACATTCCCGACCTGCGCGGTCTCAATCCCTACTTCGGCAGCCGCACGCTTACGCTGGTAGACGGCCAGCGTTTCGTGCAGACCGAGCAGGGTGACCAGATCGACCTGAACTTCATGCCGCAGATTCTTGTACAGCGCATCGACGTCGTGACCGGCGGCGCTTCGGCTGCCTACGGCTCAGGCGCCATTGCGGGCGTGGAGAACGTCATCCTCGAAAACAAGCTCGAAGGCGGCAAGGTCGATGGTGACTTCTTCGAAACCAGTCACAGTGACGGGCGCGACCACCACTTCGGCGTGGCTTATGGCCACAGCTTGTTCGACGGCAAGTTCCATTTCACGCTTGGCGGCGAAGTCGAACGCCAGGACAACGTGGGATGCGAGAACGCGCGCACCTGGTGTGCGGCCAATCAAGGTGTGTACCAGGCGCCTAACCCGTACGCTACTCAGGTTGTGCCCGGCTACGCGCCTCCCACTTATTATGCGTTAGGGTCAGGCCTACGCAATTTCAGCAGCCCGTACGGCGTATTCGTATCCGGTATAACTCCGGCGACCCAAAACGCTTCGCAGGGCAATACCACCGGCACGGCTGCAAGTCCGTACGCCCTGGTACAGCCGTTTGCCTCCCAGCCCGCATCGTTCATCAATACCATGCCGGGCGGGCAGGGCGAGCCCATCTATCAAAACACCAACCTCTTTTCGCAGCTGAGCCGCGGCGTCGTCATGGCGCTGCTGGACGGTGACCTCTTCGACGGGATCCGCTGGAAGGGCAGCTATTATTTTGGAAAGGTGAGCTCGAACAACCCCATGCCCGGCGGCGCCACGACCTTCGGTTTCCTGGACTGCGCCCATAACGCCTATATCTCAGGCAGCCCTTCGCTGCAGGCGGCGTGTAACAACCAACCGCTCTTCCCCTTCGGTCCAGCGGCCATCAACAAGGACTGGACCTCGCAGGTGCCCGGTGACACCCAGTTCTCCAGCAGGGTGTCGCGTGTCACCTTCGGGCTCAACGGCAAGTTCGGGTCGTCCTCGTGGACCTGGGACGCCAACTACGAGTACGGACTCACCCATCACTCGCAGTTGGTGGTCGACAACATCCACAGTTACGCCATGTCGATGGCGCTGGATAGCGTGATAGGCCCCAACGGCCAGCCGGAGTGCCGCGTGACGGCCGATGGCTTTGCTGGTGCTGTCGCTGCCAACCCATTTGGAGGTTATGGCGCTGCGAATCCGCTCATCGCCAACGGCTGCGTGCCCATCAATCCATTCGGCAACCAGCCGCTGTCCCCGCAACAACTGGCTTACGGGTTCGGCAATCTGGAGGAGGACCTGCGCTATGCGCAGACCGATGCGAACCTCAACGCCTCGGGTAACTACTTCGACGGTATCGGCGCCGGCCCCTGGTCAGCGGCCGTAGGCTATGAGTTCCGCCAGGAGGTAGGCGCGAACATTGATCAGCCCGGAGTACCTCTCTACATCGGCACCGATTATCCGACCCAGTTCGGGCAGTCCTTTGGCGGTACGGTGTCGGTCAACGAGGCCTATCTGGAGACCAACATCCCGCTGGCCAAGGATCTTCCCTTCGCGCATCTGCTGGAAATCGACGTGGCGGGACGCGAAGCCCACTACAACAACCGGCTGCAGTTCACCGGTATCGACGCGTTCAACTCCTTTGTGGGCAAGGACTTCGGGCACAACCTGACCACCTGGAAGGGGTCGCTGATCTGGGAACCCGTGGAAGGCGTGCGTCTTCGCGCCAGCCAGTCGCGCGACTCCCGTGCGGCCAACTTCCGCGAGCTCTACTATTCGCAGGTCATCGCCTCGGGCGGCATCTTCGGGTACTGCGCCACCCCGGGTAACGGCGCGGATCGTAGCGATCCCTGCACCTGGAACCTGTTGGGCAATCCGAACCTCCGGCCGGAGACCTCGGATACCACTACCCTCGGCATCGTCCTGACGCCCAGTGCCTTGCCCGGGTTCTCGTTCTCGGCGGACTGGTTCCATATCAAGATCAACAATGCCATCGAGCAGGCGTCGGTCTCGATCGTGGAGAACAGCTGCGGCGCAGGGGTGCAGGCGGACTGCAACCTGTTCCAGTTCTACAACCCGCACACGACGACGCTTGCGACGACACCGGCACAGATTGCCGCCGCTACGCAGTACTATCAGCAAGTGTGGCAAGCAGGCGGCACGGGCCTCAATGTGGCGTCCATATCGCCGGGCTCCTACAACGGTGCGTTCTACCTGGTCAGCGGTATCGACTTCTCGATCCAGGACACGACGGATCTCGGCAGCTTCGGCTCGCTCACCACGCGCCTGTTGACGACGTTTACGGACCAGCAGTCTTTTGCCAACTGCACCGGGGGGTACCAGTTGGGATGTTATAAGTACAGCATCCTGGGTCAGACCGGTACCGGTAACGGGTTCCTCAACGACTACCAGCCGACGGCCAGGTGGCGTGGCACCCTGATGACCACGTGGTCGCAGGGCGGTGTCTCTATCACACCGACCATGAACTTCGTGAGCCATGGCACCATGGACTATCTGGGCATCACGCCTGCTTCCGGGGCGATCTTCCAGGAGGTGCTCACGGGCAACGGCTTGCCTGCCTCACTCAAGAATTACGGCTTCCACCCGATGCAGCGCAATTACGTGCCGTCGTACTTCCTGTTCGGCCTGAATGGCAGCTATGCGTTCAAGGAAGGTCCGGCGTCCGGCCTGTCGCTGTTCGTGCAGGTCAGCAACCTGTTCAACAAGCAGCCGCCAGTGACGGGCGGTGCGACCGCGTTCGGGACGGGCAACGGCAACGGCGGCACGAACCCGATCTTCTTCGATACCCTCGGTCTGGCGTATCGCGTCGGGTTCCGCTACAACTTCTGACCTGACGAGAGCGTCGCTTCTGTCTGGGCCAGTCGGCTAACCACCGACTGGCCTGCGGATCAGGCGTCCGGCGCGAAGTGTCCCCACAGGCTCTTGAAGGCGAGATCGACGAATTGCGTCGGGTCGCCCCACCTGGCGTTGAATTCCCTGGTCGGCTCAGCCGCGGCGACTTCTTCCGGGCCGAAGCCTTTGCGTAGCAGTTTCCCGAGGCGGTCGAAGATGGTGGTATACATCTTCTGTTGCTCGGCCAGCTCCGCCTTGGTGAGGTTGGGGCCGTTGGCGGGGACGATCACCGTGTGATCGTCGCTGAGCGAAAGGAGGGTTTTCTGGCCTTCCACGAGCCCGCCGATCCAGCCGCCGGTGTTGTAGTCGATGACGGGCCAGCCCGCGTTTGACACGATTCCGCCTGCTACCAGGACATTCGATTCACGCAGGAACGCATAGATATCGCCATCGGTATGCGCCTGAAGCACGTAGCCGAGCTCGATCTGCTCGCCGCCGAATGTCATTTTTTCTGACGAGTAGAGAGTATGGCTGGGGCGCGCCTTGGGGGGGAGCGGTCCCCATGTGCGGGGGCGTCCCGGCTCCTGCTGAGCATATTCAAGCCAGAGTTTGGTGTTCTCGTGCGCGATGATCTGGGCCCCAGCCTTGGCCAGGCGCTCGTTCGACCCGGTTTGCTCGGGGTGCCAATGCGTGTTGACCAGGGTGTGAACGCGTTTCGCGCCCGTCTCTCTGAGGACGGCTTGCACCAGATCCGCGGAGCGCTCCTCGAGCCCACCGTCGATGAGGAAGACGCCCTCAGGTCCTTGTACTGCCACGCAATTTGCACCGGCTCCCGAGAGCACCACTACGTGGTCGTTCACGCGGCTCGAATCGATAGGAGGCGTACGATCACGCGACAATGCAGGTTCTATGGCCAATGATGCAAGGGCCATTCCAGTACCGGCGGACAGTGTGGTTTTGAGGAACTCGCGGCGATCTGAAGTTTTTGGCATGCGGGGCACTGTGACGGTGAGCTGAGGGTGATAGCGTAACCTGTTGGGGGCGCTGGTAACGAGAGTGTTACACGCGAGGCGTAGATGAGACGAGGATTTTTCGGAAGAGCTCTCCTTGCGGTGGCTGCGTGCGGCATGACAGTGTTAATGGCGCGGGGCACCGAAGCCGCGGCGGACGTAACCTCCGCCAACCCGGCTTCCAACACGTCCTCGAAGCCGCAGGCGCCAGCCACTGATAACCAACCCTCCGCGAATCATACCGCCGGATCGAGCTCAGGCACTGCCGCTCCCACGCAATCCTCCAAAGATTCGACACCGTCCGCTGACTCGCAGGCGAGCACGGTGCCCGGCGCCGACCAGCACTGGGGAATGCTCAAACAATACTGCAGCAAATGCCATAACGCCGAGGATTGGGCCGGAGGCGTTGCGTTCGATACCATGACGCCGGAGGAGATTCCGGAGCAGGCGGAGATCTGGGAGCATGCCGTGCGCAAGCTGCGCGGCCGTTTGATGCCCCCGCCAGGGAATCCACAGCCTGACACCGCTACCGTGCGCTCGTTCGTCAGCTGGATGGAGAACACGCTCGACACGGCCGCTGCGACTCGGGAGGACCCGGGTAAGGTGGCATTGCACCGGCTCAACCGCAAGGAATACGCCAATGCGGTCTGGGATCTCCTGCACGTGCGGGTCGATCCCAACACCATTCTTCCACAGGATGACCGCAGCGACGGCTTCGACAACGTCGCGAACGTCCTGCAAGTCTCACCTTCATTCCTCGATCAGTATCTCAGTGCGGCTCGACAGATCGCCGTCGAAGCGGTGGGTGAGATTCCCGAGCATCCCTCGGGCGTGCAGTACATCGTCAAGAATCCGGCGGCGCAGTCATTCCACGTAGACGGACTGCCGCTCGGCACGCGCGGCGGTATGGTGGTCGAGCACTACTTCCCTGCCGATGGCGAATACGAGCTCAACATTGGCAATCTGGCCGTGGCGCTCTGGGTCTACAACATGGAGTTCAAGAACACCCTGATCGCTACCCTCGACGGCAAGAAGTTCTGGCAGACGGATATCGGTGGCGAAGAGGACATGAAGGCCATCGATCAGAAGCAGGACCCGGCGGTGGATGCGATCAACAAGCGCCTCAAGGGGATCCGCTTCAAGGCCACGGCGGGACCGCACAAGGTTGCTGTGACTTTCCTGCATCGTACGTTTGCGGAGTCGGATGATCAGCTCTACCAGCAGATTCCCGGTGGCGGCCAGGACCGCATTCTGCGCCTCGGCAACTTCGAGGTGAAGGGACCGTACTCGCCCACGGGTATCAGTGATACCCCCAGCCGCAAGAAGATCTTCGTGTGCCATCCGACTGTTGCTTCTGAGGAGGATGCCTGCGCGGAGAAGATCGTCACAGCGCTCGCCCGTGAGGCTTTCCGCCGGCCGGTCACCGAAGGAGACATGAAGCTCCTGATGAGATTCTACCGCGATGGCCGCAAGGAGAAGGACTTCGATACGGGCATCCGCGAAGTCGTCACCGCAGTGCTGGCGAGCCCATTCTTCCTGTATCGCGCCGAGCGTAGTCCCGAGCTGCTCGCGACTTCAAACAGCAATGGCGCCAGTCCGTCGGCTACTCCTTACCGGATCAGCGATCTCGAGCTGGCATCCAGGCTTTCGTTCTTCCTCTGGAGCACGGTGCCCGATGAAGAGCTGTTGAGTCTGGCGACCGCGGATAAATTGCACGATCCGCAGGTGTTGGCGGCGCAGGTGCACCGGCTGCTGGCAGATCCAAGATCCATCACTCTGTCGACCAACTTCGCGTTCCAGTGGCTTGGGCTCGATCGGCTGGCTGAGATCCAGCCGGATCCGAACCTCTTTCCGTATGCGGGTGATCCCCGCCCCGACTACTTGACCGAGCTGAAGCTGTTCGTGGATAGCATTTTCCGCGAAGACCACGATGTCCTGGATCTGTTGACCGCGAACTATACCTTCGTGAACGAGCGGCTCGCGCTCGACTATGGCATCAACAATGTCCGGGGCGATCAATTCCGGCGCGTCACCTTGCAGGACTCCAACCGCTGGGGCCTGTTGGGGAAGGGCGGCATCCTCATGGCTACGGCGTATCCGAACCGGACAGCGCCCGTTCTGCGCGGTGCCTGGATACTGGAACGCGTGACCGGCACACCGCCCGCCGCACCGCCGCCGGCCGTGCCTTCGCTGAAAGAGAACAAGACGGGCGAGAAACCCCATACCGTGCGCGAGCTCATGGCGCAGCATCGGGACAAGCCGGCCTGCTTCTCCTGTCACGGTATTCTCGATCCGCTCGGCTTCGCGCTCGAGAATTTCGACGCGGTCGGTATTTATCGCACCAAGGACCGGATCGCCGGCACGCCCATCGATGCATCGGGCGAGCTTCCCGACGGTACGAAGATCAGTGGGCCGGACGACCTGCGCAAGGCGCTTACCGCCAATCCGGGCCAGTTCGTGCAAACCCTCACCGAGAAGCTCATGACATACGCGACGGGTCGGGCACTGAGTTACCGGGACATGCCGACGATCCGTGCCATCGTGCGTGATAGCGCAAAGGACAACTACCGGTTCTCGTCGATTGTCATGCGGATCATCAACAGCGACCAGTTCCAGAAGCGCTCGCCGTCGAGCGATGCGATTGCTCACAAAACACAGACTGCGCAGCGATGAAGGAGAAGACCATGCATTTCATCACGAAGAAGCATCTTTCACGGCGCACAGTGCTGCAGGGGATGGGAATATCGATCGCGTTGCCGCTGTTGGACGCCATGATCCCCGCGAGTACCGCGCTGGCCAACACGGCGGCGGCCCCGAGACCGCGCATGGGCTTCGTCTATTTCCCGCACGGCGCGATCATGAGTCGCTGGTCGCCCGCGCAGGCCGGCAAGGATTACGAGATCACGCAGATTTTGAAGCCGCTCGAGCCGTTCCGCGACCAGATGACCATCGTCAGTGGGTTGCGCAACAAAGCCGGTGAGAGTCCCTCTCCGCACGCCATCATTGCAGGCACGTGGTTGGGTTGTGTAGCTCCCGCGCAGAGCCAGTCGCCTAAGGCGGGAACCTCCGCCGATCAGATCGCCGCACAATATATCGGGCAGGATACGACTCTGCCGTCCCTCGAGCTCGCTGGCGAAGATGGCGGCGGTGCGTGCGACCCGACCTATGGTTGCGCGTACTCTGGAACAGTCGCGTTTCGTACGCCCACGCAGCCTCTGCCGATGGAGCATAACCCTCGCAAAGTGTTCTTCCGCCTGTTCGGACAGGGAGACACGGCCGAGGAGCGACACACCATCATCAACGAGACGGAAAGTATTCTGGACGCCACCAAGGACAGCGCGGCGCAGTTGCAGAGAGAGCTGGGTCCCAGCGATCGTGCCATGCTCAACGATTATCTCGACTCGGTTCGCGAGATCGAGCGCCGGGTCCAGAAGCAAAAGGAAAAGGAAAGCACTGGGATCAAGCTGCCGAACGCGCCCGCGGGCATCAATCAGGACTTCGGCAAGCAGCTCGACACGATGTTCGAGATGATTGCGCTCTCCTGGCAGGCGAATGTCACGCGCGTCTCGACTTTCATGATGGCGAAGGAAGTCAGCATGCGTACGTACAACCAGATCGGCGTGCCGGATGCATTCCATCCGCTGT
>CAZBTV010000145.1:0-18199 GCA_964494895.1 uncultured Steroidobacteraceae bacterium
CGAGTCACGCGCGACGCAATGCGATTGCCGCAGCATTTTCCAAGGAGCCAGCCCGGCCTTTCTTCGCTCACGGCTGCGCGGCCTATGTGCGGTATCGGGAATGGGCGCGAGCTTGGGTGAAGAGCGTGTTACGAGGGAGCGGCGTCGCTGCGCTCGCCGCGGGGAATACTTGTGAGCGCGTGCCTACAGGTGCGGGCGGAGGAGGAGTGAAGGGAGTGGTTATGAGGGGTTGAGGAGAAGGGTGGGGGTGTTTTCGGGGGTGAAGGTTTGGCCGTCGAAGAAGCGTTCTGGCTTGAGGTCGATGGTTGGAATTTCGGGGGCGATGTTGGAGAGAGCGGCGCGGTACAGGTCGGGGCGGTAGGTTGAGCGGACGGCGGTGAGGTGCTCGGGGCGGAAGTCGGTTTGGTGCCAGCGGACCATTTGCGAGTACATCCAAAGGGCGTGGCTTATCCAGGGGAAAGTTGCGGCGTGGCGGGATGGGACGTAGAAGTCGGGTACCGTTATGGGAGGGGCGGCGGGTTGGAGAGTGAGGTGGCCTGTGAGGGCGCGCTGCAGTAGGGGAGCGGAAACGCCTATGTAGGGTGGTTGAGACAGTAGCTCGGCGAGCTCGGGGTGGTTTTCCGGGCGTTCGATCCAGGCGGCGGCGCGGTAGATCGCGCGTAGCAGGCTGGCGAGTTGCTGGGGGTGGCGTTGTGCCCACTCGGTGCGGCAGCCGAGGACTTTTTCGGGGCTCAGGGGCCATAGGTGCGTGGTTGGGGTGACGATGGTGCCAACTTCCTCGTTCACTGCGAGCGAGTTCCAGGGCTCGCCGACGCAGAATCCATCGACCTGGCCGGTACGCAAGGCGTCCGCGAGGTATGGTGGGGGGATTACGGCGAGGCGGACATCGCGGTCAGGGTCGATGCCGGATGCCGCTAGCCAATAACGTAGCTCGTAGTTATGGCAGGAGAAGGGGTAGACCATCCCGAAGGTGAGGGGCTCGCGTTGCGCCCGCTCGCGAGCGGTGATTACGCGCTTCAACGCCTCCCCTTGGGAGAGTGAGAAGTCCCCGGCCACGGCCCCCTGGGCGGCCATTTGCTCCCAAAGCGACATCGATACGGTAATGGCGTTTCCACCGAGACCCAGGGAGATGGGGGCGATGAAGGGGGCTCTGATATGTCCGATGCCTAACGTTGAGGCGATCGTCATTGGCGCCAGCATGTGCGCGGCGTCGAAGTGGCCGACGATGATCCGGTCGCGGATGTTGGCCCAGGAAGTCTCGCGAACCAGCTTGAGGTCGAGTCCCTCGTCTGCCGCGAAGCCGCGCTCGGCTGCCACGACCAGACTCGCGCAGTCGAGCAATGGAATGAAGCCAACGACGAGTTTCATCGCAACAATCCCGCCGCCGTGATCACGGCCTGGGCGACTTCAACTATCCGCTTGTTGTCGCTCATCGCGGCCTTCCGTAAGAGCGCGTAGGCGTCATCTTCCTTGAGGCCACGCTCTTTCATGAGAATGCCTTTGGCACGCTCGATGATCTTCCGCTCATCGAGCGCCTGTTTCGTGCGGTCGAGCTCGTCGCGAAGGTCATTGAATGCCTTGAAGCGGCTTACGGCCATGTCGACCACAACTTTTACGCGCTCTTTCTTCAGGCCGTCGACTACGTAGGCTCCGACTCCCGATTCCACGGCGGCCTTGATCATGTCGGAATCCGAGCGGTCTACAAACATGGCGACCGGTCTGCGCACTACCCGTGAGACTTGAAACATCTGCTCTAGCACGTCGCGATTGGGGTTTTCGAGATCGATACAAATGACATCAGGATCCGCATCGACGATGCGCCGTAGGAGGTTGTGCGTGTCGCGAAGGACGGTGACGGCGGTATAGCCTGCTTCGCGCAGGCCTTCCTCGACGATGGAGGCGCGCGTCACGTTCTGGTCGATGAGCAGGATGCGTAGCGCCACCTCGCTCATGGAGTCACGCTTCGGTTTCGGCAGACACACGAACAAATACTGACAGCCACTGCCGTGCAGCTGCAACGGCTATGCCACCATCGCTATACCCTCGGAAGACGTTCTGGTGCGTGTCTTCGCACCCCATGTCCTGCACGAAATCTGTGCATGAAACGTCTCGTCTGCTCCGCGATCGATCAAATCCAGGTGCAGCGTGTGAGGTGCGCTTGTCCAAGTCCTTGCCGCGACAGGGGTCACCTGGATGGCATGGAGGTTGCACCTGCCGAAACCGAGCAGATCCAACTTTGGATTTGCGGGCAACGCCGCCGACTCGAGCGCACGACTCCTCCACTGACGTGCGCACCCGAGCAGGTGGCGTTTTTTTTTTGGCCGGTCGAGAGCCGGTCTGAAGGGGCGACGTGGTCTGCAATGCCTGAGGCGAAAAGTCCGATGAGCGCGGGTTGCAAGTTGGTAGTGGTCGGTAATGGGATGGTGGGGCAGCGCTTCCTGGAGGCGTTGCCCGCGCAAAGCGGATTCGCAGTGAGCGTAATCGGCGAGGAGCCGCGCCCGGCCTATGATCGGGTGCAGCTCTCGGCGTTCTTCTCCGGCAAGAGCGCTGCGGACCTGTCGCTGACGGATATGGGTTTTTTCGAGCGCAATGCGATCGCCGCCCATTTCGCGGAGCGAGTGGTCACGATCGATCGGGCATCACGGCGGGTACGTACCGACTCCGGCCGCGATATCGACTACGACACGCTAGTGCTTGCCACAGGCTCGTATCCCTTCGTTCCACCGATCGCCGGCCGCGATCGTCCCGGATGTCACGTGTATCGCACCATCGAAGACCTCGAAGCTATTCGCGCAAGCGCCAGTGGGGCAAGGGTCGGGACCGTTGTCGGCGGAGGCCTGCTGGGCCTCGAGGCGGCCAAGGCGTTGCTCGACCTGGGGCTGGAGACGCACGTGGTTGAATTCGCGCCGCGTCTGATGGCACTCCAGGTCGACGAGGGCGGCGGCGGGATGTTACGACGGAAGATCGAAGCGCTAGGGGTGCGGGTACACACCGGGAAGAACACGCGCGAGATTGGCGACGGTACCGCTGCCCGGCACCTGATGAATTTCGCTGACGGCAGCTCGATCGAGACGGACGTCATAGTGTTCTCCGCGGGCATTCGTCCCCGCGACGAGTTGGCACGCAGCGCCGGCCTCACGGTGGGTGACCGTGGTGGCATTGTGATTGACAACTTCTGTCGTACCTCCGATCCCAACATCTACGCGATCGGTGAGTGTGCGCTCTGGGAGGGCAAGGTATTTGGACTGGTCGCGCCTGGCTACCAGATGGCGCAAGTAGTTGCTTCGCAGCTGGCTGGCAAACGCGAGGTGATGTTCGCGGGAGCGGACATGAGCACGAAGCTAAAGCTCCTCGGCGTCGACGTCGCTTCCGTGGGTGATGCTCACGCCGCGACACCTGGAGCGCGAACATACTGCTTCGTGGATGGAAAGCGGGAGCATTACAAGAAACTCGTGGTGAGCGATGACGGCTCGCGCTTGCTCGGTGCGGTGCTCGTCGGGGACACCGAAGCGTACGGCACATGCCTCCAATCTGTGTTGAATGATCTGCCGCTGCCGCCATGCCCGGAGGAGTTGATTTTGCCGCAGCGCTCTGGCGCCCAGTCGTCTGAGGGCAGCGGCCTGGCGGTGCTGCCATCCAGTGCGCAGATCTGCTCATGTAACAACGTGAGCAAAGGTGCGATCTGCGCGGCCGTCGAGGCGGGTTGCACTACTATCGGTGCCATCAAGACCAAAACGAAGGCGGCCGCCTCCTGCGGTGGATGTGCCTCCCTGGTGGCGCAGCTTCTGAAGAGCGAGCTCAAGCGCAAAGGTGTCGAGATCGACAACCACCTGTGCGAGCATTTTCCATACTCGCGCCAGCAGCTCTTTCACCTGGTGCGGATCGGCGGCCTGCGCAGCTTCGACGATGTGCTTGCCGCGCACGGCAGGGGACTGGGCTGCGATATCTGCAAGCCAGCCCTGGCTTCGATCCTGGCGTCCTGTTGGAACGATTTCGTGCTGGCGCGCGACAAGGCATCCTTGCAGGACACCAATGACTATTTTCTGGCGAACCTGCAGAAGGACGGCACCTATTCGGTGGTGCCGCGGGTTCCGGGTGGCGAGATCACGGCGGAAAAACTCATCGCGATTGGCGAGGTGGCACGCAAGTTCGGGCTCTACACCAAGATCACCGGCGGGCAGCGGATCGACCTTTTCGGTGCCCAGGTGCACCAGCTGCCTCTCATCTGGGCCGATCTCATCGCGGCGGGCTTTGAATCCGGGCATGCCTATGGAAAGGCGATGCGCACGGTGAAGTCTTGTGTCGGGTCCACCTGGTGTCGCTATGGTGTGCAGGACAGTGTTGGTCTCGCCATCGAGATCGAGAATCGCTACAGGGGACTGCGAGCCCCTCACAAGCTGAAGCTCGCTGTTTCTGGCTGCACGCGCGAGTGCGCGGAGGCCCAAGGGAAGGACGTCGGAGTGATCGCCACCGAGAAAGGTTGGAATCTGTACGTCTGCGGCAACGGCGGCATGAAGCCGCGTCATGCCGAGTTGCTGGCCGCCGATCTCGATAAAGAGACCTTGATCCGCTATATCGATCGCTTCCTCATGTTCTACATCCGCACCGCGGATCGCCTCCAACGCACCTCCACCTGGCGTGACAATCTGGAAGGTGGGCTCGAGTACCTGCGGCAGGTCGTATGCGAGGACAAGCTCGGCATCGCGGCGGAGCTGGAGGCCGATATGGCGCGCATCGTGGCCACCTACGAATGCGAGTGGAAGAAGGCCATCGAGGACCCCGTGACACTCAAGCGCTTCCGTCATTTCGTGAACAGTTCCGCGGGCGATAGCAACGTTGTCTTCGTGAAGGAGCGCGGCCAGATCCGGCCGGCAAATGCGGCCGAGCGCCGCCGGCGGGCGGAGGAGGAAGTGGCAATATGATCGGAAGTGGCTTTGATACTGGGGCGTCAGGGCGCAGCAGCGGTTGGAGCTGTGTGTGCGAGCTGGACGATGTCTGGCCCGGGACCGGGGTCTGCGCCCTGGTCAACGGTCGGCAGATCGCCGTGTTTCGCGTCGGTGATGCGCTCTACGCGTTGGATAATTACGATCCGGCCAGCGGCGCCAACGTCCTCTCGCGTGGGATAGTCGGAGACGTGAAGGGCGAATGCGTGGTCGCCTCACCCGTCTACAAACACCATTACAGCCTGCTCACCGGCCGTTGCCTGGAGGATGCCGCGAAATCGGTAAACGTTTATCCGGTGCGAGCGCTGGATGGTCGTATATGGGTGAACGCCGAGCCGCAGCGGCAGGCGACCGTCCGCGCGCGCCGCCGCCTCGTGGTGATCGGCAACGGCATGGCGGGAATGCGCACGGTCGAGGAGCTCCTCGCTCTTGCTCCCGATGCATACGACATCACCGTTTTTGGAGCCGAGCCGCACACCAACTACAATCGCATTCTGTTGTCGCCTGTGCTTGCCGGCGAAAAGAGCACGTCGGAGATCTTCCTTCATACACCGGAGTGGTACAGCGAACACGGCGTCACGCTGCACAGTGGCGATCCGGTGGTTGCGATCGATCGCCGCCGCCGGGTAGTACGCTCACAGAAGGGAGTGGAAGCCCCTTATGACCGCCTGCTCATGGCGACCGGCTCGACTCCGCAGGTGCTACCGATTCCTGGCTCTGGCCTGACGGGTGTCGTCACGTTCCGTGATCTCGCCGATGTGGATGCGATGCTCGAATCCGCTCGGCGCGATACGGCCGCCGTTGTCATCGGTGGAGGTCTATTGGGGCTGGAGGCCGCAAGTGCGCTCGCCCGGCGCGGCATGGATGTGACGGTCGTGCACATTTTCGATGTGCTCATGGAGAGACAGCTCGATGACGTGGCGGCCTCGTTGTTGCGCGCTTCCCTGGAAAGTCGCGGCCTGAAGTTTCGCATGCCCGCGAAGACGGTTGCGATCGTCGGCGAGCGGCGTGTCTTGGGTGTGCGCCTGGAGGATGGAAGTGAGATCACGGCGGACCTGGTCGTCATGGCCACTGGAGTGCGTCCGAACATCGAGCTGGCGCGCCGCGCCGGGTTGCGTTGTGAGCGCGGAATTCTCGTTGACGACACATTGCAGACGTTCGATCCGAGCATCTATGCGGTCGGCGAATGCGTCCAGCATCGTAACCAGACATTCGGGCTGGTCGCTCCTCTGTGGGAGCAGGCACGTGTCTGTGCCATTCACCTGGCGGAAGTCGGTGTCTCTCGCTATCGGGGCACGTTGCCTGCGACGCAGCTCAAAGTAGCGGGCATCGAGGTCTATTCCGCGGGTGAGTTTGCCGGTGGAGATGGCGCCGAAGCCCTGGTCCTCCAGGATCACCGCAACGGTATCTACAAGCGCCTGCTCATTCAGAACAACAGGCTACGCGGCGCGGTCCTCTATGGTGATGCGAGGGACGGCTCGTGGTATTTCGACCTCATGTCCGCGGGTAGGGATATCGGCGGAATGCGGGACCGACTGCTGTTCGGTCCGGAGCACGCAACCGCATGACGACCTCCATACGCACGACCTGCCCCTATTGCGGAGTCGGCTGCGGGGTGCGCATCCGCAGCGTCCGTGGGGAAACGGAGATCGCGGGTGATGCCGGACATCCCGCCAATTTCGGCGAGCTCTGCTCCAAGGGTGCTGCGCTGGGAGACACGGTTGGTCTGGATGAGCGGCTGCTGCATCCACACGTTCACGGCCAACGCGCGAGCTGGGACGAGGCATTGACACGACTCGCACAGAGCTTCGCGGAGGTCGTCCAGCGCCACGGGCCGGAAGCGGTGGCCTTCTATGTCTCGGGCCAACTGCTGACGGAGGACTACTACGTTGCCAACAAGCTCATGAAGGGCTTTATCGGCAGCGCCAATATCGACACCAACTCGCGGCTGTGCATGGCCTCGGCGGTCGCGGGGCACCGGCGGGCCTTCGGCGGCGATCTCGTACCCGGGTGTTATGAAGACTTTGGGCTGGCTGACCTGGTCGTGCTCGCTGGGTCGAACGCCGCCTGGTGTCATCCGGTCCTGTTCAGGCGCATCCTGAAAGAGAAGGAGGCTCGGCCACAGCTCAAGCTCGTGGTGATCGATCCGCGCCGCACGCCGACCGCGGCCATGGCCGATCTGCATCTGCCGGTTCGCTCGGGCTCTGACGTGTGGTTGTTCAACGGGCTGCTTACCTGGTTGGGCCGCCACGGGGTTATGGATGCTGACTTCGTAGCGGCGCACACCTCCGACGCGAGCTCAGCCTTGGCGGCGGCTGAAATGTCCGCACCCGATACCGAGACCGTCGCGCGAGCGTGCGGCGTCGATGTCCGTCGGGTGGAGGATTTCTACCGGCTCTTCGCAGCGAACGAGCGGGTCGTCACCGCATTCTCTCAAGGAGTAAACCAGTCGTCCTCCGGGACGGACAAGGTGAACAGCATCATCAACTGCCATCTGCTCACCGGTCGGATCGGCCGCCCTGGTATGGGGCCGTTCTCGCTGACTGGTCAGCCCAACGCCATGGGTGGCAGGGAAGTCGGCGGTCTGGCGAACGTGTTGGCCGCCCATATGGAGCTGGACAATGCCGGGCATCGTGGAATGGTGCAGAGATTCTGGGAGAGTCCGCGCATCGCCTCGCGGCCGGGACTGAAGGCGGTGGAGCTTTTCGAGGCGGTCCACGCCGGTCGCATCAAGGCGATCTGGATCATGGCGACGAACCCGGTAGTGAGCTTGCCCGATGCGGACCGAGTGAGGGCAGCGCTGCGCCAGTGCTCCTTCGTCGCAGTCTCAGACTGCGTCGCGCGCACCGACACCACCGCACTGGCTCATGTCCTGCTGCCCGCGGCGGCATGGGGCGAGAAAGACGGGACCGTAACCAACTCAGAGCGCCGCATATCGCGCCAGCGCGCCTTTCAACCACTCCCCGGTGAGGCACAGCCTGACTGGTGGATCGTGTCGCAGGTGGCACGCCATATGGGCTTTGGGCGGCAATTCGACTACGCCTCGCCGGCAGCGATTTTCGACGAGCATGCCCGATTGTCGGCGCTGGACAATAACGGCACGCGAGGATTCGATATTGGTGGGCTCGCTGGCCTTACCGCGGAGGAGTACGACCAGTTGGAGCCGCTGCAATGGCCGGTGCCCGTGCGCGGGCATCGGGGGACCCAACGCCTCTTTGAGAACCATCGGTTCTTGCATCCCGACAGCAGGGCGCGATTTATTCCAACACCGCCGCGCGCGCCCGCGTTCCCAGTGAATGAGGAATTCCCACTCGTGCTCAATACAGGACGGATCCGGGACCAGTGGCACACCATGACTCGGACGAGCCGTTCCCCACGCCTGACCGAGCATTTGCCAGAGCCTTTCGCCGATCTTCACGCACAGGACGCTTTGTCTCTCGGGGTGCGGGAGGGTGAGCTCGCACGAGTAAGTACTGCGCGTGGTTCGGTTATCGTACGTGTCAGGACTAGTGGCGAGATGTCGCGCGGTAGCGTGTTCGCCCCCATCCACTGGAGCGGAGAGAACGCCTCGCACGCCCGTACCGGTTCCATTGTCAACGCCTCGGTCGATCCTGTTTCCGGCGAACCGGAGTTCAAACATACGCCCGCGCGCGTCGAGCCCTTTGCCGTCGAGTGGCATGGCTTCCTCCTGAGTCGCGAGCCCATCACCGTCACCGACGTGACCTGGTGGACGGTCATTCGCTGCAAACGAGTCGTTCGTTACGAGTTGGCGGGACGCTGTGTCCCCAAAGATTGGGGTCTTTGGATGCGCGAGCGACTCCGGGCGCTGGAGCCAGACGCGGACTACCTGGACTATCACGATTCCGCCGCTGGAAATTTTCGCGCCGCGCGCCTGGTGAACGATCGGCTTGCCGCCTGCATCTACATCTCGCGCCGTGCCGATTTGCCAGACCGGAGCTGGCTCGTTGGACTGTTCGAGAGTCAGCGGCTGGCGTCGGCGGAGAGGATAGGGATCCTCGCCGGCCGGCCGCCGGGGGTCCGCGAAGACCCCGGGCCGCTGGTGTGCTCGTGTTTCGGGGTCGGGCGCACTACGCTCAGACGTGTGATAGCGCAACATAACCTCACGGATGCCAGGCAGGTCGGCTCGCGAGTGCGCGCCGGGACAAACTGTGGCTCGTGCCTGCCGGAGATCAGAGCGCTCCTGGCTGACCGCGCCCAAACAGAATCCCGGTCTCTACTTCCACCGCCTCCCCGTTGCGCAGATACGGCTTGAAACGCCACTGCAGGAGCGCCGTGGTGATGGCCTGCGACTGGTCTGGAAAGGCGCTCAGAAAATGGATGTGCTTGACCTTACCGTCTTTGTCGATGATGACGCGCACGGGAACGGGATTGTATTTGCGATCGGTGAAGATCGGATCGACCCGTGCGACGACATTCTCCGGGCTCGCATAATCCTTGACACACACCGGAACGTCGCGTCCGCCTGTGCCCTGTGAGAGACCTGCTTCGTCCGGTAATTTCAGGCTGGCGATCTCCCCGGTGAGCTCGTCGAGCACTTTCGTGTCGCGATTGGTGAAGATGAACTGCACTACGTGGCAGCGGACCTCCGTAGCCAGGATGCGCCAGTGCAGCCCGGCAATCGGTGAGAAATATTCGAAGCGCACGAATGAATGGCCGGCAAGGCGGACCTCGGTCGGCGCCTGCGCTACCTTGTAGTCGGCCTGAAGATTATTGCGAGTGTAGTTGATCAGCTCCGAGGTGCTGGCGGCCCGTGTCGTGGTGAAAAAGAGATCGGCGGCGGCGATCATGACGCTGCCTCGAACGGTAGCCTTCAACGTGTCGTCGGGCTCCAACTCCGCAAGCACATAATATCCGCGATCCGAAGGAGGCGGTCCGTCATTCCCCTTCTTCCAGCGCCGGGGCAGCGGATAGGACAGTCTGAAGTAGGGATTTTCATAGGCCTGGCCTGTGACCTGCCCTCCCTCGGGCAGGGGCGTCGTGGAATCACTGGCGCTGGACCACGCGCCTTTGACGAGAATGACGCCTGACGGGACTTTCGTGCTGGGATTCAACTCGGTCGAGAAGTCGCCGCCGCTTTTCTGCCGAGGGTTTTGCGCCTGTCCCTCACACACTGCAGCGACGCACAGCATGAGCGACAACAGATTCACCGATAGACGCAGACCCGAGTGTTCAGAGCGCATGCTTTCTCCGCGAAATACCTGATGTTTGCGAGAGCGAGGCGGGTTACGGCAGACCCGTAACCCGCCAGCGGACCGGCGCCAAGGCGCCAAGAGGGCGTTCTCAGAGCGAGCGCAGGAAGTCGAGAATGTACTGCTCCTGTGTGACGGTGAGCGAATTGAAGTTTGAAATGACCGAGTTTGCCTCCGACCCGTTGCTGCTGTGGGCCTCGATGGCCGACACCAGGTTTTGAGTGCGACCGTCATGCATGAAGAAGATTCGCTGACCGAGTCCCCACAAAGGCGCCGTGCGGAACTGATCGCCTCCAGCGGTCCCTTGCGATACGTTGTCCGCCAATCCCGTGCCCATGTGATGGATCTCGAAGTCGGAGAAAGCTGCCACCGTTGCTCCGCCCAGAGAGGGCGTGATGTTCGAAGGTTGTGTGGACGCGATCGCCGGCGTGTGGCAAACCGCGCAGCCGATGGAGCTGAACAGTGACTTGCCGTTCGAAATCGCAGTCGCTCCCCCGGGGGTAGTCGTTGATTCCACGGGGGGAGCCAGCAGCCGCATGAACTGCGCGAATGCCTCGATGTCGCTCAGGATCGTGGCGTTCGCGGCCGTAGTACCCGCGGTGCCGGACGTGTTGGTAAAGTTGGTGGTGTCGTCGGGATATCCCACCCCTGTCAGGTTCAGGCAATTCGCGGGCAAGCCCGCTGACATGTCTTCCCCGGGCAGCGGCCGATCCTGCGGAAACAGCTCATTGGAAATGCCCATTTCGACGTTGTAGGCCTCGCCCGAGAACAGCAGCAGCGACTTGTTCTGGGCCTTCCAGCCGAAGCGCGCGATCGTGCCGTCGTTGCCGTTATGGTTGAAGGTGCCGCCAATGCCCAGGCCGTTGTTCTCATTCGCCATCTCGACGGCAAGCAATGTCGAGTCGTCGATATTCTCCACCAGGCCGTCCCCGAAGAGCGGGATTGGAATGCGGAAGATGAGGTTATTGGCGGCAGCGGCGGCCGCGAAGGCCGGTTGTGGCAAGGTGCAACCTTTGGCGAGCGGCAGTCCGCTGATCGTGAACAGGGTTTCGACGCCGCCATTGGGAGCATTGGTATTGACGCTGCCGTTGGAGTTGAAGAAAAACGGGAATCGCGCCTCCCGCGTCGGCCCGTGCGCGGTGATGAAGGCCGGGGTGGTGTCATTCGGTCCGGCGATGCCGTTGGCGATCGCCGTGAACTGCGGATTGTTGGGTCCGCCGGAGCCCCCGATGGTCGGCTGCAGGTGGCAGCCGGAGCACTGGTTGAAGTTGAACCGTGGTCCGAGGCCGTTGTTGGCCCCGCCGGAGATGGCCTCCTGGTCCTGGAAGCGGCCCAGGCCATTGGTGAAGAAGTCATGCACACCCGTCGGGTTGTTCGCAATGACCGACGGCAAGGCCAGTGGCACTGTCGCGGTTGCTCCGGCCTGGCCGTTGATGGCGCCGCCGCGGACCCCGGGGTCCGTTTGCGCCATTGCCGGTAGTGAAAGAGCGGACATCAGCAGGGTTGGGGGCACGAGCAAACGTGCTGCCGAAGCGAATGCACGTGGAACAGTTCCATCCTGGCCTGGGATGTTCCGCGTTGCTTGAAGCCGCCGAAGACGTATTACAATTGACATCAGGTCCTCCATTGATAGGTGTCCCCCTCTTCTTCTTAGACTCGGTCGAAATGCAGCTTCGAGGAAATGAGCACGATGGCCCTGGCCATTGGATGTAGCGCGTCCCGTGGTATTGGATCTCCCGATCCCCGGCCTTTAGGCTGTCGTTGCGCGGTGGCTGAGAGCTGTCGAGAGGTGGATGGCAACCCGCGCCCGCGGACACAGGCGCTCGAGGGCTGAGAGTTGGTTTTCGCCGGATCGATTCCGGGCGACACAGGTACCCGCACCCCTCGATCAACGACCGCGCGTCACCTGACGTCTCTCGTCAGATCCGACCTTTGTCATCAAGAGATTTCCGCGCCGCTCGTGATCGCCGATTGCGCGACGGAGGTTGGTTGGGGCATGGGCGGGAGGAGCGCCCAACGACCCATCACAAGATGGTCGGACTGGCTATGAGCGGTCGACGGAATGCCGGCGGCTTCTGCAAGCGGGCTGAGTCGACGCGCTGCCCGGAGGCATCATAGGCCGACCGTCGTTCGCCCTGGAGGCTAGAGGAACTCTGGCGCCCGGTATACGTACGTACGACGATCGGTTTTTACCCTGGCACCTTCGCACGCTGCTGGATGCGACGAGAACAGCCGAGCTCGCGTTTCCGGTCGTCGACTCTGCTCAGGTGCCCTGCTCGTGTCACTACCGCTCATTCACAGCGTGATCCTTTTCGGCCTCGGGGCGATACAACAGCGAGATCGCTTCCGCGCGGCGGTGAATTCCAAGCTTCACCAGAATGCTGTGCACGTGGTTCTTGACCGTTGGCAGCTCGATTCCCAACGTGCGGGAGATCATTTTGTTGGACATGCCCTGCTGCACGAGCCGCAGGATCTCGGTCTCGCGTGCGGTAAGCGCACCCGGTGCCGGGCGCCCGGAGCGCCCCGTCGACAGGGCGGCAATGCGCCTGAAAAGGGAGCCGGCGATCTTGGGAGAGCAATGCAATTCCCCGCGTGCGGCAGCCTTTATAGCGGCGATAACATCCTCCACCGAGCCGTCGCGCGTGACATAACCGGCGATGCCAATTTGCGCGCAGCTCAACACCTGGATCTCGTCTTCCGGCATGCCGAGCGCGACGATCCTGGTCGGGCTGCCAACCCGGGCGACCTCCTTCGCCACCGAAAATGCGCCGCTCATCGCCATATCGACGAGCGCTATATCCGGCCCGAGCTTCTGGGTCTGCTCGAGTGCTTCGGACGCCGAACAGGCCGATCCGATCAAAGAAAGCTCCGGTAATGCCCGGAGCACCAGCTCCAAGCCTTCACGATACAGACGAATGTGACTCGCGATGAGAACGCGAATGCTCAACATGTGACACGCTCCCGTATCGGCAAGGGGCCGATTCCCTGGAGATTGTTAATTCCTTCGAGTGCCGCGCCTACCCTGCTGCGCTGCTCCACGGCTGCGCGCACGATCACGTAGAACGCGGCGGCTGTCAATACTCGCGTTCGTGAAATTCGCGTGCGGCTGTTTGTTTTGCCAGGAAGCCAGCCCTAGCGCACGCCCCCCATGAGGCGCTTCAACAGTGGGGTGAAAAGCAACATGACGCCACCGCCAATGGTCCCCCACCAGAAGATTTTGAGGAATAATCCCGGCAATGACAACAGGTTGCTCGAGTCATATTCACCCGAGAGCTGACCGGCGAGGTTGTCGCCGAGGGCCAGACTGACAAACCAAAGTCCCATCACTTGCCCGGAGAGGCGGACCGGAGCAAGCTTGGTCATGGACGAAAGTCCCACGGGCGACAGACACAGCTCTCCGAGCGTATGCAACAGGTATGTGCAGATCAGCCAGACCGGCAGCACTTTCTCACCCGCCAGAACGCGCAGGGATGCGATATACATGACTAAGAAGCCGCCGCCCATGAGCAGCAGTCCCAGGGCGAATTTGGTCGGGGGCGACAGATCGCGGTTGCGCCGGCCGAGATTCAACCACACCGCCGCCAACACCGGCGCGAACACGATGATGAAGATTGGGTTGATACCCTGGAGTACTCCGGCGGGGAGCTCGACACCGAAGACCGTTCGATCGGTGTAGCGGTCCGCGAACAGGTTGAACGAAGCGCCCATCTGCTCGTAGCCCGCCCAGAATATGGCGCTTCCAATGAACAAAGCGAGCATGACATACACTCGCCTGCGCTCGTCTCCTTCGAGGCCGGCAAACAGCAGCAGGTAACCGAAGTAGCCTGCCGCGAGGGCCGCAAACACCCATGTGGCGGCAATGCCAATGGCGTTCGCGTCGACGTGCAGCGAGCCATTCAGCGCCAATCCAGTGAGCACGGCCACGAGAAGTCCGAGTATTACCACTGGAGTCCAGGAGCCGGGCCTGGCGTCGCTCTCACGGGCCGCTCCATGTCCGGCGAGATAGCGCCGGGTCGCCAGAAACTGCGCGAGACCGAACAACATGCCCGCCGCGGGTAGAGCAAATCCCGCATGCCAACCGAAATAGTGCGCGCACCAAGGCACCAGCAGCGAGCCAAAAGCCGACCCGACGTTGATGCCCATGTAGAAAATGGAGAAGCCTGCGTCCCGGCGCGAGCCGCCTTCCGGGTACAGTCTGCCGACGATTGCACTGACGTTTGGCTTCAACAGGCCGACACCGAGCATCGTGACCATCAAGCCGATGAAGAAAACTTGCGTGCTGCCGGAGGCGAGCATGGCATTACCGATCATGATGAACGCGCCACCGGCGAGAACCGCGCGTTGGGCGCCAACGAGGCGGTCCGCAATCCAGCCGCCAGCCAGGCCGGAGAGATAGGCGCCCGCGAGGTACAGGCCGTAGATGGAGCTCGCGGTTTTGTCGGTAACACCGAGCCCCCCTTTCGTGAGGGCCGCCGTCATGAACAGTATGAGGATGGCTCGCGCGCCGTAGAAGCTGAACCTCTCCCACATCTCCGTGAGAAACAGCGTGGCGAGGCCACGAGGTTGTCCGAAGATCTCTTTGCCTTCTGGGGCGGGTCGTTGTGATGCGGCGGATGAAGTAAGCGAGGGCGTTGGCGAAGCAGTAGCTTGCGTATGGGATGCGGCGGCGCTTTCGATTGCAGAGCTCATCAGGTTTGCAACTGCTTCGGTTCAGCTTCGGTGCGCTTCATGCGATTGAGAATCCGCGCCATGAGCAGGCCACCTTCGAATAGAAGATACATGGGAATGGCCAGGATAGACTGCGACACTGCATCCGGCGGCGTCAGCAGGGCCGCGAAAATGAAAATTCCCAGCAGGACGTAACCCCGATATGCCTTCAGCTTCTCGAGCTTCACGAGGCCAGTGATCACTAGCAGCACGACGGCGACCGGTACCTCGAAGGCGGCACCGAAGGCGAAAAACATGACGAGTACGAAATCGAGATAGCGGTTGATGTCCGTCATCATCGCGACACCTTTGGGCGTCGTGCTGGCAAAGAAGGCGAACATGACGGGGAAGACGAAAAAGTAAGCGAATAGCACCCCGACGTAGAACAGTAAGATCGCCGAGACGAGCAACGGCACCGCGAAGCGCTTCTCGTGCCGGTACAGGCCTGGCGCCACGAACGCCCATAGCTGGTAGATGATCCACGGCATTGCGATAAAAGCTGCGATGAAGAACGACAGCTTGAAGGGGGTCGTAAACGGAGACATGACATCTGTCGCAATCAGATGCGTCCCGGCTGGCAGCTTCTCCTGCAAAGGTTGGGAGATATACGAGAAGATGTCATTCGAGTACATCATGCATGGCACGAAGCACAACGCCACGCCGATGAGCGCCTTGATGATGCGATCCCGCAGCTCCAGCAGGTGCGAGATCAATGTACCTTCGGCGAGCTTTTCAGGTTCCTCACTCATGAGCGTCCGTGCTCTTCAGGTCCTGGATTTCCAGGCCGCCACGTTTCACTGGAAACCGCCGGGCTCGCGCTCTCTGCGGTGGGAGTGATCGTGGAAGGCGTATTGGAAATATGTTTCTCACCGTCCAGGTCAGGCTTGCGGCTGTTGGTCAGGGCTTCGGCTTGACTCCCAGCTTCATCAGGCGCTGGGGCCGGGGATGGTGCCGCCGATGCGGTGCCTCCCGGCTGTGTTAGCCACCCCTGTCCGTCGGGCCCTCCGTCTGGTGTCAGCGGATTGGCTCCGTACTCATCCGTGGGGTGTGCGTGGGAGAACGTATCGGCGCGCAAGTCCACTGGATCAGGAACCGTAGTGAAGGGGGCCTGCTGTGGTTGTGAGGGCTGGACCGGTTGCTCCTGCGCCGCTTCCGGGAAGTGCCCAGGAGCGTCGTCTCCAACGCGAGATGCGGAGTCCGCTTTGCTTTCCGTACGCTCCGGCGGAGGCTCCGCGGGCCGCTGCTTGGTCTCGCGAGCCTTACGTACTTCCTCGAGGTTGACCTCCTCCTCGAGCTGTTCCCTGAACTGCCGCGCCATGGCGCGCGCGCGCCCTACCCAGCGCCCGACCTGGCTCGCGACACGGGGCAGCTTTTCGGGCCCCAGCACCACCAGCGCGATCACGAAAATCAGCAAAACTTCAGAGAAACCGATGTCGAACATGACGCTCGATCAGTCTTGATGAGGGCTACGCCCCGCGCCGAAGCGGTCCGCTACATGCAGGGCGCCAGGCGTCGGGACAAATCAGGCAGGGTGATCGGTCGTCGTCTTGGTCCCTGCACGCGTTCCCGCATCGCGGGTCTTGGCGACTTCGGGGAATTCAGCATCCGTCCCTTCGGAGCGAATTTGCTTCGGAGGCGTGCTCTCCTCATTCTCCCCCTCGTTCATCGCCTTCTTGAATCCCCGTACGGCATGGCCCAGGTCGGAGCCAACGGTCCGCAGCTTCTTGGCGCCAAATACTACGAGGCAGACGAGCAGAATCACTATCAGCTCGCGCATCCCGATGCCCATATCGTCGACTCCCGCTTGTCTACGCTGTACGCGCCGGTGCATGCCGGCGGCGAAATGAACTCAATGATAGGACAAAAGAGTGCCGGGGGCGCGGAAAGTTCGGCATAACGGGTGAACGGTCACGGTGCGGCCCGGCCTGCCTCCAGCCAGAAGGTAACTGGGCCGTCATTCACGAGGGAGATCTGCATGTCAGCACCAAATATCCCTGTAGCAACAGTCACTTGTGAGCTTTTGGCGCGCGTGACCAGGTGATCGAACAGCCCTCGGGCGAGCTCGGGTGGTGCCGCCGTGCTGAAGCCCGCGCGAGTGCCCTTCCGTGTGTCCGCTGCCAGCGTGAACTGCGGCACCAGGAGCAGTCCACCGTCTCGAATGTCTCTGAGCGAGAGATTCATGCGGCCCTGTGCATCCGGGAAGATCCGATATGCGAGCAGTCGCTCGAGGAGCCGCTCCGCCGCGCCCTCGTCGTCCTCCTTGCGCACACCGATGAAGGCCAGTATCCCACGCTCGATAGCTCCCACCACCTCGCCGTCCACGCGCACGTCGGCGCGGGTCACGCGCTGAATGAGTCCGATCATCTTACGATGTTCATCCAGATGCTCCATGGCCCCGCCAACACGCAGAGCTTCTTCTCCCCAAACGCTGGGAAAGCTCTCGCCGGTGCTCACACATAGTCCAATAACCGTGGCATTTGACAGGACTAGTCCGTAAGATTCAGGGCCATTTTTGCACGGGGCCAGAAATGAAGATGACGATGTCGGGTGCGGGTATGCGTTCGCTCTGGACTGTTGTGGCGTTGGCTTGCGCTTCGTTCGCCGCTACGACGGCGTCGGCGCAGAATCCTCCCCTGCAGGGCGATCCCAAGCACGGCAAAGCCATCTCCTACACCTGCCTCGGCTGCCATGGCATCGAGGGCTACAAGAACGCCTATCCGATGTATAGCGTGCCCAAGCTCGAAGGCCAGCACCCCGAGTATCTCGTCGCGGCACTTCAAGAATACCGGAGCGGCGATCGCGCGCACCTGACCATGCACTCCCAGGCATCGACGCTCTCCGACCAGGACATCGCCGACATCGCCGCTTATTTCGCTGGCAAGCCCCTGGTCTCGCAGAGCAAGCCAGCCGGCACCCCACCGCAAGCCGCCACTCTATGCGTCTCCTGCCACGGACAGGACGGTGTCTCCATCGCCCCCAACTATCCCAGCCTCGCCGGCCAACACGAGGACTACCTCGAGCGCGCGATCGACGAATACCGCAAAGGCGGCCGCAAGAACCCCATCATGAAAGGCTTCGCGGCCACCCTCAAAGACCAGGACATCCAGACAATCGCCCAATACTTCGCCCACGAGCAGAATCCCTCTCTCTCAACCGAGAGCCGCCCCTACACCCGCTTCACCGCCGACGCCAGCAAGTAAGCCGATTCACCCATCGCCTTCGCGGAAGTCGTAACTCGCTTCTTCGTACCTACACACGAGGCCTGGGAGCTGCGCGTAAAGGGTTCGGGCTGGCTCCTTGGAAAATGCTGCGGCAATCGCATTGCGTCGCGCGTGACTC
>CAZBTV010000146.1:0-18144 GCA_964494895.1 uncultured Steroidobacteraceae bacterium
TGGAAACAAGCACTTACGCTCGGCCGTATGCCCCGGTTGCGAAGGTCAGGCTAGTGGCTCGAGTGCCGGGCTCCGGCGGGCGTCAACGCCCGGCGATCTGCGGCGTTGCCCGAGGAACGTGGCACAAGAAAGAATCATCCTCGCATCGTAGGTAAACCGGCTGTCTCGACTCCTTTGAAGGTTCTCTATGACGAAGTTCCTCCTGCGAGTGCTGGCATTGTACGGCGTCTTTACCGCCGCAATGGCGCAACCGTTTCCGCTCTGGGAGCGGGTACTGGCCCACTACAGCGGCAAAACGGACGAGACGCCAGTGCCCTCGATGAAGATGGGCAATCACATGCAAATGTCCCTGAAGGGGAAGGCGCAGCCTGGTGACGAGCAGCGCGCCCAAGAGATCGTGGCCGATGCACACGCAGTGTTGGTGCGTTATGCGGATGTAAACCTAGCGCTGCGCGATGGCTATAAGCCTTTTTATCCGACCGGCCGGATGGGCGAGGAAGTCCATTACACGAACTATCGCTTCGCTCGGAAAGAGCGGCAGCACATCAACTACAGGCAACCGGGATCGATTCTTTACAGGCGCACACCGGAAGGAATGAAGGCCGTCGGTGTGATGTACAGCGCGCCGCAGGACTCAACACCAGAGTATCTGAATGGGGTCGCTCCGCTCAGCATCGCGACCTGGCATCGCCATGTGGATTTCTGCACCGGCCCGCGAACCTTGCCCGTAAACGAGCAGTTCGGGGAGGGCGCGCAATTTGGGCCACAGGGCAGCATCCACACCCAAGACGCTTGCGCGGCCGCGCATGGTTTGTGGATTCCCGTAGTCTTCGGTTGGATGACACATGTCTATCCTGATGAGAAAGATACGTGGGCCGGGATGGATATGGAAGTGGAGCGGTAAGCGACCTTCCAGCACCCCCTGTCAGACTCAGCAGTTTATCGGATAGATCCCAGTGTAAGCCCTGTGCAGGATCGGTAGCTGTTGCGCGCCGTAGCTGTGGCCATTGATCGTCATGGGAGGGATGACGAGTACGCCGTGCTCCAACTTGTCAGGAACTGCAGCCTCGCGGTCCGGCTTTTCCTTGTCGAATGCCAGAAAGCTTTCCCAGATGATTCCGCGACCTTTCGATGACCTATGATACCTGGGGGTCCGAGTTGGATCGGCAGGATCGGACATGCCGTCGAATCGTCCCGGCGTCGCGCTTCCCAGAGCACCGTGAATAACGAGCCGCAGGTCGGCGATTACGTCGACGGCCTCAGCTCCCCTCACGCCCCTGATCTCGATCGTATCGCCATCCAGATGCGCTGCGGTTCCAACAGGATAGTGGAGGCCGATTTGCAACGGCGAGAGTGTCACCGATATGAAGATGTCAGCGAAAGGGTAGTACGTCCAATTCGGGGGGCCGTAGCCTCCGCAAAGGCCTTTGATGTAGGAGGCGTTGGGCAGCTCAACCCGATCGTACCGCTCGTGCCAGGGGACGCACCCGCTGCTGAAAACGCATGATGCCGCGAGCAGGGTTCGCAACGCAAAGAGTCGGAGGAAGGCCGCCGGTAAACTTATTGAGCACCGATTCCGTGTAGCCGCCGCTGCCGTTGGGCATGCGCTGGAAAACGGGAGCAAACCGCAAGCAAGACGCATCGGGCTGCGAACGCGCATGGTTGAGTCAGACCGTCCCGCGTAAACGAGGGAGTGATTATCGGAATATTGTAGAGGTGAGGTTAGCGATACCAGGCCGGAGCGGCAAGCAGAGGTCTCTTGCCTCGTGACCAGTGCCCGTGTGCTTTCAGACCTTGGTCGCAGAAAACGCTATCGATCCGTCGCGAACAGGCGCTCGACAGACAACCAGGCGGTCGAGGGGTCACCTGGTCAACGACAATCTGAATTCCCCAACGTGGGGAATATTGATTGGCGTCATGCGGCTCACCTGACTTTGGGTGCGCGCTTCAGATCAAACATGGTGTTCGGCCAGTTGGGCAACACTGTGCCGCAACTCCGAGATCTGACACTGGCACATTCGACCAGGCATCTCATCAACGGTGCGCGCGGTTCCAAATGATAACCGTCAGGTGTGCTAACAACAGGGCGCCGCTCGCGATAATCTGAAACACTAGAGCTTCCATCGAAACACCGTTCTTCCCGTGGCTTGTTGGTCGGCGGCGCAGTTTACGTATCATGTGTTTCGCGGGAGTGAAATGGCGCACTCTTCCGAGATATTTCATCGGAGTGCAATGAGCGCAAATGCCGTGCGCTGGACCCCCTCGACACCGCCCACGAGGCAGCCGCCAGGAAAAGGCTGGCCGGGCGGGCGGGTCAGAGACGAATAGCAGGGTCGCGGCACTGAAGAAGCCGAATTGGTTGGAATCCGGCCGGATGAGCCAACTAACGCCGCTGCGGCCAGTCCTGGCCGTGGCACTCGAGCAGGTACTCCGGTACTCCGACCCGGTGTAAGGCAGTGGGTCAGTTTGAATTCCGGAGGAAGACCGTGCGATCCTGCAGATCCGGCACGAACTCTACGTGCAAGCCCGAGCGCGCAATCCACGCCGCTGGGCGCGTAACACCCGGAACTGGACCCCGGTAACCGCCGTTACGCTCAATCCCGAGCGCGACGAGCTCGTCGAGAACGCGATTGAGGAGACTCAGATAATCCGCGCAGTCGCGTAACTCACGCGGCAACAATGTTGGCATTCACCGATGGCATGGTGGAATCGCCTGACCCGCGCCGAGCGTGCCCTTGGGCTCGAGGTGGCTTGGAGGTGCGTCGCCCCGCAAGGCCGGCGAACGCTGACACCATTCCCCGGCTACGGATGCATGGCGGCTTTCCGGAGCGGTATGGCGGCAGCCTACCTTGAGCCGCCGCCCGCAATCGTGGGAGACTCGAAGCATGGCTAAGCGCTCAAGCAAGCGTCCTCGGGACCTGAATAGCCTTGCCAAGTTCATCACGGACATCGCCACCGGGCAGGCCCAGCTGCCAAAGACCGATGACGGGAAAGACCCTGCGGCTGTGGCCCTTGGCCGCAAAGGCGGCCTGAAGGGCGGAAGGGCAAGGGCAGAGACAATGTCTGCTAAGCAGCGGTCGGAAATCGCGAAGAAGGCTGCAATGACTCGCTGGAGAAAGACGTAACCAGTACGGTGCTGGCGGAGGGTCAACGTTCCTTTTCTTGAGAATTCGCCAAATTTTCCACGATGGACTTTAGCTGCTCATAAACCGATCCGACCGCCTTCTGCGCTTCAATCGGCAATTTTACCTCCCCAAATTGAGCCTCATACGCACCGAGCGCCGAAGCTAAGCCAACAGCCAGTAGTTTTGCGTTAGTCGGGGTCAATATCACAGACAATGACTCTTCGTTATGGAACTTGCCTGGCTTCTCCGGATCATCTGAAAGTTGTCCGAAGAACATCTGAATGTCGGCAAAGGACATCCTTATGCGCGACTGATTCGAATAATAAACCCTGTAGTCTGGCGTTCGACGCGTGAACTCTGGCCTTCCAGCAGAGGCACTTACACCGGTAGATTGGTCATCAGGCACTGCAGCTTACTCCCGTGGTATGGCTCTGGGTTAACAACGAAGTTAGCTGCCAATTAACAGACGATGTGGGTAGAGCAATACGTATCTCCGTCGCCGGACCAATCGATAGCGATCCGTCGTTAAATTTCTTTAGAAACTCCTGTCTCACATCTGCCTCTTCCAACTTTTGCAGTTGAATCGATGAAAAACTATCGACTTCAAGTGCACGTGGAGACACATCTAGGGTTCGGCGCAAGAATTCTTCGTGAGTTACAAACTGAACTAAGAGCGCAACATCAAATGCAGCCGCAACCCTTAGCAGGGTTTGAAGGGTAAGTTTCCCGTAATCGGGATCTTCGAGCCTGGAGACTACGCTCTGTGGTTTATGCATTAGCTTGCCGAGGTCTTTTTGAGACATCGCGTCACGCTGCTCACGCATTGCCCGTATTTGATAAGCAATTCCTGTACGCACATTCTCGGCGACATACGCATCCCGATATTTTTTGCTGCGAAGCTTTGACAAAAGGCGTTTGCTAAAACTCGCAAACATGGCTGTACCTCTCTTTGTGCATTCGTACTAGTTCCTTGCGCCTCAATCCCAACTCACAAGCATTTCTGGGGTCGAACACATCGCCCTTTTTAGTGGGCACCAGGAGGAGAACAAACTCCAACTTCGCAGAAAAAAATCCTAGTGGGCGATACTGAATGTTGCGGAACTCAAACCGGATTTCTCCAAGCCCATCGCATTCCCTTTCAAGAACCGAAAAGTAGGGGCGGGTCCAGTTGGCAGGTGGCTGCTCACGAAGATATCGAATGCGTGTATCAAATTTGGCCTGCAGCTCTTCAGGCTGCGCCTCGTACCAAGCGTCGATGACATCGATTGAGCCATTCCCTTTCTCTTCGACGAAGCACCGTATCGACCACTTCACCATATACCAATTTTGCGATCAAGGGGTTTGTTGTGTTCTTGTGTTAAAATCGCAATTTTGCTATATATAAGGTTAATTAAAAACCCGCAGTGCTGACGCATTGCGGGCTGTGCCGACGTGGCGAAATCGGTAGACGCAGCGGTCTTTAAAACCGCCGCTCCTGGCGGGGCTTGTCGGTTCGATCCCGACCGTCGGCATTTTGCAGTGTACACGACCAAAGGACTGAATTTGCATAGGCTTTAGACATAGGGCTTGAGCTAGTACGCAGATTGAGCGGATCAAAATGACCTAAATGCTTGACCGCTTATGCATAGCGCAAATATCCTGGCGCTATGCATAAGCTCGACAATAAGCAGCGCGCACAAGTCCTCTCCTGCCTCGTCGTAGGAAACAGCATCCGCGCCACCGTCCGCATGACTGGCGCCGCGAAGAACACGGTGGTCAAGCTGCTGGCCGATGTCGGCGCGGGCTGCGCCGCCTATCAGGACAAGGCGTTGTGGAACCTGCCCTGCAAGTGCCTGCAGTGCAATGAGATATGGAGCTTCGTTTATGCAAAGCAGACGAACGTCAAGACCGCGAAGGCCGCCCCCGAGGGCGCTGGCGATGCGTGGACTTGGACGGCGATCGATGCCGACACCAAACTCGTGGCTGCGTGGATGATTGGCCCGCGCGATAGTAGCGTTGCCTACGACTTCATGATGGATCTTTCCAAGCGGCTCGCGTACCGCGTAGAGCTCACAACGGACGGCCTGAAGGCGTATCTAGAAGCCCCGGAAGTGGCGTTCGGCTCGAACATCGACTACGCCCAACTGGTGAAGATCTATGGCGCGGCTGCGTCCGTTGATCCGGAGCGCAAGTACAGCTCCGAGAACTTCTGCGGAACGAAGGTCACTACCCTGACAGGCGATCCCGATTCGAAGCACATCAGCACGAGCTACGTCGAGCGCCAGAACCTCACCATGCGCATGAGCATGCGCCGGTTCACGCCGCTGACCAATGGCTCCTCAAAGAAGCTGGAGAACCTCGGACGCGCCGTGGCGCTGCACTTCATGTACTACAATTTCGCGCGGATTCACCAGACGCTCCGCGTCACCCCGGCTATGGCGGCGGGTATCTCGGATCACGTCTGGGAGCTGGAAGAGATCGCGGCCTTGGCGGACGAAATTCAAACTGACTCACTACCCGGTGTAGAAGTTGTGACGCCCGTGCTGAAGTAAGCCCCGATCGGGGCTTGCGGGCCTTGGAGCGCGGCGCTGCGACTGGGCCGCCGCCCTGATTCAGCGCCTGGTCGGGAATGTTGGTTGCCGGCCCCGATCACAGCCAACGCAGCCAGCGTCGCACCCACGACAATAACGCGTTACGCCGCTCGCGGTGCTCTGGAGGGCGCTCTTTGCCGGCGGCTTGTGGATTGATGGTGTAGCGGACGGTGGCGGAGGCGTCCTGTTGCGGAGAGGGACGCGGACTCTGCTGTCTGACCAGTGCGTGCTTTCGAGCCTGCAATCTTCTGACGATAAGCGGTTTCAGTCTCCTCGCGAGCTCGTCGAGCTTGCGGATCTCGAGATCCACTTCCTTCTTCACTGCTCCGATCCCGGCAAGCGAACGATATTCGGCCGCACGACCTGCTCCACGACGTGGCGCATATCCTCAGAGTCTCCGCGCTTCACGTACTGTATGTAGTGCCGACACGCTGCCTTGTTGAGGCCGCTCAGGCGGGAGACGATCTCGCTCTTCGGAATGACGTCGCCCACGGTGAGTAGCACATTGTTCTCTGTCAGGATGTGACGCTCTTTCTCATAGATCCCGGTCACCACGAGCCGATCGTCAAACGCCTCCACGGCGAACAGTCGATCCGCTTCGGTCAGGCACGGTGGCTTGCCAGTTCCCATCAGCTTGCCGATGTCTGCCGCATTCATGGCGCTGAATTTCCTGCACGCTTGCGGGTGATCCAGGCACTGGGTGATCAGGGCGAATGCTTCGGGACGCTGTCGCAGGAAGCTCAGCAGTTGCTCCAGGGCGCCCTTGTCCTGAAGTCGACTGAGCAGCTCCCGCACCTCCTGCACCTGGTCCGCTGCGATGAGTGGCTGCAGGCCGCGCAAGTCAGGGTAATACACCGGGTCCGTCGATTGCGCTGGCAGTTTCCGCGGGGCTACCTCTTTCCGGGCGCCGCTCTGGAAGATGATCAGCGCGAAGATGCCGAAGAAGATGATCTGGGTGAGAAAGTCGATCAGGGTGAAGTACAGGATCGGGTCGTCCTGTCTACTGGCCGTCGGTTGCATTCCCGGGTGCATGACTATCCGACGACCTCCTCGACGCCCTGGCGTAGCACGATCGATAGCCTCACCATCGCTGCGCCGACATCCGCTGTGGCCTGTGTCATGCTACCCACTTGCCGTTCGAGGTTCGCCGTTGCCTCCGAAAGCTTCGGGCTGATTGGTTGCACGGAGCTCAGCGCTGCCATGAGCTGTGAGACCTCTCGGCCCAGGCTCGACAATCCCTGTACGGTATCTGTCAGGACTGTATTGAGTGACTTGAGATCCGTCAGCTCGAATCCGAGCGTCAACTGTGATGCCGCGTTGCCGAGCCTCTCACCCAGGCCCATCACCGCCCCGGCAGTCGATCGCAAACTGTCGAGAAGCTCTTCCGAGGATTGCGCGTAGCCGGACTGTGCGGCGCTTGTACGCGCGAGGTCTGACTCGTATTTCGCGAGAGCCGCGTCCAGAGGAGGCAGCCGATCGCGCACACTCCCCAGGGAGTTTGCCATTGCCGCCAGCGATTCGTTGACCTTTGCACTGGAATCGGCTGTCCTGCCGAGCTCCGCCCGATAGCCTTGGATTGGCTGCTGCGCATCGGCCAATGCGGTCGTGACCCCAGTTACCGACTTTTCGAGGTCCGCAATGGCCTGTGACAGCGAGCTCATCTGCCCGGCGTCCAGCCGCTTCAGGCTTTTGTTGATTCCTGTGACCGTCGCTCGCAGCTCCTTGATCGCGGGCTCCAGTCCCTCCGTGACGCTCGCGAGTGCGGATGTGGTTGCTTTCTTGCTCGTGTCGCTCGCGCTTTGCAGTGTCTCGGCGGTCAGGCGCTCGAAGTTGCGTGCTGCTTCCTCCATTCTCCAGCTCAGTTGCCCAATGGTTTCGACATAGCGACTCAGCTCCACGGAAGGATTATCGGAGGCGGCTGCCTGACTCTGTAACATCAAACGCAACAGCAATCCCAGGCCTGTTGCCAACAGGCCGAGCGCGAATTGCGTTCCTGCGTTCGTGATCGAATTGCTTCCGCCCGGGCCGGTCGAAAGCGACCAGGCGGAAGCTCCCAGGACGCCCAGGGTCGTCAGGAATCCCAGGTAGTACACCGAATCGATCGCCCAGGGGCTGCGGGGTCGCTCCCAGTAGACGACCGCCGTCTGGATCCCGAGGCTGCAGACACAAGGAAGAATCAGGAAGACCGGGTTGTCGAGCCATGAGACCCAATGCGCGGTCTTGGCCAAGATCAACACGACGTTGGCGCAGGTTGTCGCTGCAAAAGACCATGACGAGATGCGTCGTTTCACCGCTGCGTCACCGATAACCGCCACGTGTTCAATCCCGGAGGAGGCGAAGCCATGTTCAGCCGGAAAAACGCCTCCGCAACCGACTGCAAACAGTCCGCTTCCGCTTGCGTCATGTCAGACCTCTGTATGAGATAACTGTCGATAACGTTCTTGCCCCCTGCATCATCGCCCTCCGCCAGCAGCTTTTCCCGAGGCCCCACCAACAGAAGGCTCTCAACGCGGTGCGGATCCACCTGTGGGTCGCACTTGCGAGTCTCGAGGTCGACTTTGCCGGGCATGTATTCACGCCAGTCTGACGCCACGATGAGATGCCACCGCTTTACGTTCGGCGGCAAATGGCGTCGAGCTGCATCGAGAATCTCTTCGGCTATAGGCGACGAGTACGATTTCTCTGGCTGCAGCTCGAAGAACGAGCCGCGCCGGGCGGGATCGCCACAAGCGGGTGGCGGCCTATGCGGCGTAGTCGGGTCTCTGGGCGCGAGTCCACACACCTGGTCTTCAAACGCCAGCCAGCGATCTTCCACCGGCCTCGTAGGACCTCGCAATCCGGTGGTGGCCGAAGGTCTCTCCGGGCGGCACAACACCTTCGGCGGTATCGTCAACAGCTTGCCCGACTTGTTCACTCCGAGAATCGCGCGTAGCACCACATTGGAGTGGTCGGCCGCGCGGGTGATCGCCTCCCAGACCCGGTCCTTCAACGTCGCCCGAGCGTCGTCTCCGAGCGGGTCCGTGAAGTCGACCACGGCGACTACTGTTTCGCCATCCGGCTCGCAACCACGATTGCCGAGCCCCGCGTATACAGCAAGCCCCATGATCACCAGCAGAACCATGCCCCCCAGGAGAAAATTCCGCGTCGTCGCCCGCTGCATTACGCGATCGCCATCGGCTGCCCTTTGTTGCCGACTGTCTTGACAGACTGCTCATACTTGATCAGTCCCGCCTTCTCGACTTCCTCCATGAGTTGGACGAGCCTTGGTCCGAGGAAGTCCGTGACAACTCGCTGCAGCTCGGCAATCTCCGCAGCCGACTCGCTACGGATGGTGTTCGAGAGCGCCTCTGCAGCCTCCTCACAGCTGGTGAAGTGGGACTGGAGTCTCTCCAGGCCCTCATCCCGGTCATCGAACGGCTCGACCGGCGCGTTGAACCAGGGGGGCGAGGTGGAGCTTCCCGGTCTTACCGCCCGGTTCGCGCTGCGGTACGTGTTGACCGACTGCTCCAGGATCTGGTGCAGTCGTTGCAGCGACAGCGCGTACTGGCTGGTGAGGCTGTGGATTTCCGCTTTGAGCTTGGCCAACTCTCCTTGCACCGTGCCTACTTTGTCGATCAATCGCTTGCGCAGGTCTTCCTGGCTGCGTCGCTCCTGCTGGAATTCAGATTTGAGCGCGGTGAGGAGCCCTTGGATGCGCGCTTTTGCGGCAAGGTACCGTCGGGATGCCGATTCGTATCCGGGGATCGAGCCAAAGAACCGGTAGCCCTTGTAAAGGGCGAACAATGAGAATGACTCCCCCAGCGCGAACATCGCGAAGGATAGAATCCGCTGTACCGCTTCGTCCTGGGGGCTCGGGCCCGCTCCCACCGACCGGTTCGTGACGATGTAGTAGTTTATCGCACAGCCCATCAGCACGCCGGCGGCGAGACTGCCCCAGCCCAGGATCCGGTGCTTGAGCTCGTGCAGATTTTTGTAGCTGAAACCGATGCCGGCTACGAATCCGATGCAGATGTTCAAAGCCGACAGCGCGGCTGCTACCAACAGTGCGAGCGTTACGAAGCCCGACAGGGACTGCGTCCAGAACACAGAATTGAGTAGCGCCTCTACCGCAAACAGCACGAACACCACTGAGAGGTAGTGCAGCTTGTCCGGGGGATGATCCGGGTCCGTGGTGACTCGATTCAGATGCCGGAACAGGTTGAATTCAGACTCGCTGCGGTAGCGCTCATGCTCTGCTTCGACCAATGGATCGCGGTGGCGCGTCTCGATTTCCCTGCAGATCTGCGCGGTATCCTGCGGGCTCCGTCGCTTCTCGAAGTCCAGTCGGCACTCCGTCAGCGCGCTATGCTGCTGTGCAACCAATGGAGTCAGCTCGGTGATGAGCTCCAGAAGCCTCCCCCGAGTGCCGGTCACTATTTGATAGACCTCCTGACGGACCGTGGTCTCCCCTACATCGTATTCCGGTGTGTCTGCACCGGGGCGCCCCGCGGCGCCTTCCTCGGCGCCCAGCCGCTGGGCTTGCTTGAAGAGCTTCAGCTCCCAGCCGCGCTTGGCGTCATGGACTTCAAACAGTCTGGATTGCGATCCCAACTTGAGCCTCCATCTTTCCCGGCTTTATCGCGCGCGCATTGCCATCATCGAGCACTTTCGGGCACCCGCCGCCACCCTAAAACGAGCCCGCTCGCACCAGGCGTTCGAGACCCGCGGCGGTGATGAAGTACATGGTGGGTCCAGAAAGGGAAAGGGTTCTCGCCACCAGCGCGTGCGACTCCAGGCGATTGAGGAGGACCTCGACTGTTGATTTTCTCAAGCGCAAGGTGCTGGCAATATAATCCAACAGCAACGAGTTGCTGCCCCGCTCCCTTCTTTCGGCCAGAAACTTCAGCACGGCGACCTCGTCGTGCTCCAGATTGACCCGCGCCGCCGCTGATCCCGCTGCCCGGCCCGAGATCTTTGCCGCGGAGCTCGCGGCATCGGCGAGTTGCGCTCGCATCTGATCGAAGTGCATCCGGCGCGGCGCGCCGACCTGCAGCCCGTCCGCCACGCCGCCGAGCAACCGCTCGGCGCAATCCTTCGAATCCAGGTCGACGCCGTTGAAGTCCTGAAAGGGTCGCGGCAGATAGCCGAACGACTGACCGCTGTGACACAGCGGGACGACGTGGAGGCCCTTGATCCATCCCGCTCCAAGCTCGATGTGGATCCAAGGCCGCGGCAGCGAGTTTGGGCTGATCAGGCAGACCATGACGCGGGCCCCGTTCAAGGCGCCCTGGATGACATCGATCCACTTGCGGCCTGCGGGCAGGTCCGATCGGTCGCTCGAGAGAAACGCGGTTACTCCATGAGCCGCGAATGCATCCTCGACCCACTCCTTGATGACTCTCCCGAGCCCCGCCTCCTCATGAATGTGAGAAATGAATACCTGATGACCCGCCGTGCCGACCATCCCCTTCTCCAGGCATCACGCCTCGGCTGTACCAACTGTTCTGAGGCTCGATACCAACCGCGCGCCGTCAGCGCCTTCTTGTTGGTGTATGACTCAGCTCCGGTCAAAGTAGCACAGGTCTCGTGCTCTTCGCCTTTTTTGTGAGTGAGCGCTGGTTGGCAGTGTACCTGTTTCGGACTGCGGATTGGCGGCCGTTGCCTGCGATTGGTGCGCCATCTGAGCGAGGAGATTTCACGCAGTGCAGCATCAGTTGACAGTGTTTGATGTAATTCGCAGTCCAAATAACATTTTCGCTCGCTTTTGACGGCTGGGTGTCTGCCGCGCTCGGCCCGACGCCGCCGGGGCTTGGAAAACGTCGGAAATGCCGCAAAGCAGCATCCATTACATCAGGTTGGGAGCATCGGAGAGCTCACAAGGAAGGTCAGATGCGCGCGGGCTGCACGCATCGCCGATTCAAACATTCGCCGTGGCAGTTGTGTCCGATTCCTGCGAGGCACGGATTGCATCCACATGAGTGGCCAGCAGGGCCGCGAACCACTTCTCAAAGCGCCGACGCGCGGCAGGCTCATTTGCGCTGGAGCACCCTCTGAGCCGCGGTCCGATGAGTGCGTCACCGAAAGCGGCAATGGTGGTCAGATGCACGATTGCGCGAGTGTGAGCCTTGTCGACGCAGACGCCTGGGGGAGCTTCGTCGAGGCGCCGGGCATGTAAAGCCGCCACGATTTCCTCAAACACCGGCAGACTCTGCGCGCCACGCCGATCCGGGGCCTGCAATACCCAGAGCGTTCTTTGCGCGAGGCCGTCGCGATAGGCGGCAAATGCAGGCCCGATGATGTCTTCGGCAGAGGAATGCGCAGCCTTCATGACCTCGAACAGCACAGACTTCAAATCATCCAAAGTCCTTCGGTTGATCGCTTCTATCAAGCCTGCCCGGCTGCCGAAATGGTGTAGCACGTTGGAATGGGATACTCCTGCGGCACGGGCCACGTCCTGCAGCCGGATGCCCGCGGGTCCTTTGGAGGCCATAGCCGCCTCCGCTGCATCGAGGATGAGGCTTCGAGCTTCCTCTGGGGTTCGCCGCACACGCCTGTTGGCCGCCACTTGCGTCTCTCCTCGCGCTATTGACAAAATTGTTCATAGCGAATAGGTTCCGGATTCCATGGGATGTTGTCAAGCGCGGAAGGACACAGCACGTGACCCCTCTGCGAGAGCTCAATCCCGAGCTCGCGTCCTGGAGGTCTGTGGGAGGTCTCAGTGTCTGTGTCACCTTTATCCGCTTACTCATCCGACGACACGGCAACTGTGATTGCCGTGGGCGTACTCGCCGCGACTCTGGCGGCCATATCCCATGAAACCCTGGGGCACGGCGTTGGCTGCCTCGGCACCGGTGGCCATATCACCCTCCTGACTTCGATCTGGTTTCGTTGCAAAGGCGCGTCCGCAATCGCTGACGCGGGCGGCCCCATCGGCAATCTGTTGGCCGGTGCCGCAGCGCTCGCGCTCTTCGCCTGCAGAACCGTGAGTCCGGGAGTGAGGCTCTTCCTGCTGATGTTTGGCGCTCTCAATTTATTCTGGCTCACGGGCCAACTCATATTCGAGTCTCTTATCGGTGCCCATAGTGATGACTGGTACTACGTCTCGTTGCAGATGGGTTGGCCCCCGCTGTGGCGACCTGTTGGAGCCGCTGTGGGCGTTTGCGGCTACATGCTCGTCGCTCGATGGGCATCGGCACTCATTCGCAAGCAACGGGGCCCGCAGGCGCACGCCATTCGACTGGCTTACGCTGCATCCGCTGCGTCCGCGGTCATTGCTGGACTGATGTGGCGGCCCGAGCCATTTCGGAGCGCGGTCGAAGGGTTCGCTGCTGTCGGAATCGCTCCGCTGGGCTTGCTGGGTGTCGCACAGAGGGCCAGTCGGGATAGCGGGCATGTCGGTGCCTGGTCCGTACCACGCTCCTGGATCTGGATTTCGATCTGTGCTGTGTTGTTCGGGATTTTTCTCTTCGTGCAGGCCAGTGGCCTGGGCTCGATGGCTGAGTCAACGTTGTCGGCGCCAGGCGGAAACTGACTTGCAGAGATGACACATCGGTCAAGGAGGTGATTTGTGACAATCTCGAAAGGTATCGATCAGGCAATCCTGGTCGGCGCGACCAGTCTGGTACTAGCGTCCTGTAGCGGGGTGAGGCTCGCTTCGGAACACCTCGACAACGGCCCTGGCCTGCTGACACAAGCGGCATGCCAAAGCCTCGTGCCCGCCTCGCAGGGTGGTCCGATGCCAACGGGGGATGTCGTGGTTCTACGCTGGCTGGGCACCTCGAACTACGAGCTGGCCTATCACGACAAGATCGTCATTATGGATACGTTCTACGACCGTCCCGCACGAACCCCTTCACTCGGGTTCACGGTAGGCGACGTCAAGAAGGCCGACGTGATCCTCATCGGCCATGCGCACGCCGACCACATCAGTGACGTCGCCCAGGTTGCTTCACAAACCGGCGCGCCCGTCGTCGGATCGGCGCTGACCACCGCCGAGGCGGTCGCGCTCGGAGTGCCCAAGGAGCAAACCATAACGGTCGTCGGCAATGAGGCGCTTCACTATGGGGACGTCTCGATTCGGCCCACGCATATCATTCACAGCACCATCGAAGAGGGGCTCATTCCCGCACTGGATGCGCTCTACAAGTTGGACGCGCCTCCGCTCACCCCCGAGCAGAGGGCACAGTCGGCCGCCGTGCTTGCGCGCGGATCGCGCGATCCCGGGATCATTACCGAAGGGACGATGGGCTTTACCTTCACCTTTCCCAGTGGCTTCACGATAGTCTGGTTCGACAGCGTCGGCAATCCCAACGCCGAAGAGCGCCAGCTGGCCAGCGAGCTTGCACCGGTCGATGTCGCCATCTTTCCGTGGACCCCGCACCCCATCGCCGAGACCCAACTCGCCTATACATTCCAACACCTGCAGTTGTTCCGGCCGGGGCTCTACTTGCCTGATCATCATGACAGCATCTGGGGGCTCTGGCTCGACAACGGGCTGGCGCCGTTGTTCATGAAGATTCGCGACGAGCTGCCGGGCACGAAGTTTGCCGACCCGCTATATCGGTCCGCGATCTGCGTCGATGCCAGTCATAGAGTGCGCGGCAGCGACCTCCCCAGCCGAGCCGCTACTTCCAAACGCGACACTCAATGATGGCGCTGCGGCGACGGCGACCATGACGGTCTTCTACGGGCAACCCACGAGACCCACTTGAAGGTCCGGCCGAATTCCCTCGTCCTCATGATTCAGTCCTGCCCCAGTGCTCGACTTCAGTCTCAAGCAACTAGTCCTCCGGGCGGGCAGGGCGGTCGCTGCGACTTTCGAGCCAGGGGGCGGATGGTGCCGGCGGCCACAGGTGAGAGCGGATGTTCCGAAAGCGAAGCAACTTTCCCTCGAGGCAGGCACTTGCTGCGCTCACAGCACAGTGTGATGCCACGCCATCGCGCGTTTGATACGTCCGCACGGCGGTAAGCTCGCCGCATGGCGCCAGCCATCCTCCGTCGGCTGCCGCTAGACCAACACACCGTCTGGTGAACATAACAACATCTTTTGAATCCAACGGTTCAGCCAACCTGAGCAGACATCGACCTTAAGGACTATTTGCTGCCTGGCGGTTTGGACTCAATCTGGCGCCACCTCAATCTCGAGGTTGGAAAGGGGGAGAGCAACGTGATGCACAGGCGCATAGCCGCGGTATTCATCGCGGGAGTCCTAACGTTTTCAACGGCTGGGGCGCAAGTCGACCCGGGTGTCAGAGGGGGGGCGATCAACGGCCAAGCTGGTGCTACACCCACGAGTCCCCTGCCGTTGGCGTCAGTTGCCGCCAACAGCCCCACCGGTATCAGGGATTTCTTCGCCAACGGACTCGCCCGGTTCCAGGACCAGGAAGCCGTCGCGAACGCGCAGAACAATGGCCTGGGGCCCCGGTTCAACTTCAACCAGTGCTCCGGTTGCCATTCGCAGCCGACGATCGGCGGCTCAGGATCGGCAAACAATCCGCAGTTCACGGCCGTTTCCGACGGGATTGCAGGGCCGTACAACATCGTACCGTCGTTCATCACGGCCAACGGTCCGACGCGTGAGGCTCGTTTCCCCTTCTTCTTCAACAGTAACGGTACCGTCAACACCAGCGCTCCGAATGGAGGCGTAGAGACCTTGTTCACCGTCAGTGGACTGCAGTTCGCCGGCAGTTGCAGCATCTCACAGCCGAACTTCGCCGCCGCGCAGGCCGCCAACAACATCATCTACCGCATTCCAACCCCGGTCTTCGGCGGCGGCCTGGTGGAGAATATCGACGATTCGACGCTGATTGCGGTCCGCACGGCGCATGCCTCCAACGCCCTGGGCATTGGCGGTACGTTCAACCACAACGGCAACGACGGGACGATCGCCAGATTCGGCTGGAAGGCGCAGAACAAGTCGTTGCTGCTGTTCGCCGGGGAAGCCTACAACGTCGAGATGGGCATCTCCAACGAGCTGTTCCAGCAGGATCGCCCACTGCCCGAAGAAGAAGCTTCTGGCCACGGCCTGCCCTCGGGTTGCCTGAACCTGACGGGAAGCGGGTACCCTGAGGACACCACCAACTTCACACCCACGTCGGGCACGCCCGGAACCACGGCCGCGAACGCCACGATCCTGAGTGACATCGAGGCATTTGCGCAATTCATGCGATTGCTCGCTCCTCCGGTGCAATCGACAACCAGCCCGGGTGGCTCGACTTCCATAGCGAACGGCCAGAGGCTGTTCAGCTCGGTCGGGTGTGCCGTCTGCCATACACCGACAATCAACAGTACGCAGTCTTCGAACATCACCTCGTCACTCGGCTCCCAGCCCGTGTCCGCGTACTCCGATTTCGAGATCCATCACATGGGCACGAGATTGGCAGACAATGTGTCGCAGGGCACGGCCGGAGGCGATCAGTTCCGCACGGCACCTCTGTGGGGCCTGGGTCAGCGTGTCTTCTTCATGCATGACGGCAGCACCAACAACGTGTATTCCGCCATCGACGCCCATCGGAGCAATGGCTCGGAAGCGACCCAGGTGGTGACGAACTTCTTCAACTTGAGTACCAGCCAGCAGCAGGACGTTTTGAATTTCCTGCGCTCACTGTAAGCACAAACCCACCGCCACTTGCCGCCGACGGGCTGCCGGGGCGGGATACTTGAGGTATCCCGCCCCGGAGCTTTGGTGCCTGGCCGGGCCGGCACCGACTTCCGCACTGGCGAAGAGGGATTTCCCTCGAGCGCTCATTCCTGCAGGCCAGTAATCAGACGTTTTTGGCGCAACCCCTCGCCAAACATGATGACCCGGCCGATGCGCTCGGCCCACTCGCGGCAACCAAACGCTTTTGGCGCACCCCCGCCAAACGGGAAGATATGTCTGCTCGCTCGAGCCGGTGCGCAGGGACGATGCTTAGATCTACTTGCGAATGCATACTGTATACGGATATGCTGCGGTGCGCTGGGATCGAGGGGGTGAAATGCGCGCTTCCAGGCGGAATAGTCGTCGTTTCTGCGTATGCAGTGCCGTTCTAGCCACCTGCCTCTGGGGGTTGTCCAATGCACAAGTCCCGACTGGTGGGCCGCTGACGCCTCCTCGCATTCCCGGGCAGAATACAACCGGTATACAGGTGTACCTGCGCGCCGGCCTGAAGACTCATGGGCCCGGCCAACACGATTACCCGCAGTTTCTAGCCGACTGGAGCAAGTTGCTGACCGAGCACGGTGCTGTGGTGACCGGCTCGCTGCACGCGCCGCTGGCCGAGGAGCTGGATGGCGTCGCGGTGATGGTGATCTATAAGGGGGACGCGGGCTACCTGAGCGACGCCGATCGTGTAGCGCTCGAAGCCTTCGTCAAGCGAGGCGGCGGCATCGTCAGCATTCATGATGCCTTGTGTGGCCCGGATCCTGCCTACTTCGCCACGCTCGTGGGGGGCGCCAAGAAACACGGCGACATCAATTTCACTCTCGACGCGAACGTGCCCTACACCGTCGTGGACCCGGCCAGTCCGCTGGTAAAGGGAATCGCGGGACTCACGTTGCGCGATGAGGCTTTCTTCAACATGACCTGGGCCTCCAATCCTGGCATTCACGTGTTGGCTACGACCGTGATCGACGCAACACCGAGTGCCGGCAAGCACAAAGGTGAAGTGGTCCCGCAGATCTGGACCTACGAGCACACATTTCCCGGCGGCCAGCCCGCGCGGGCGTTCGTCTGGATGCAGGGACACAACTACTCCAATTTCGCCAGACCCGAGGTTCAGAACATGCTGTTGCGCGCGATCGCGTGGGCCGGCAATCACCCGCTCGATGAGCTGGTGGATTACAAGCCGCCGCCGGCTCCCCGCCGGTAGTGGGGCACGCACCCTCCATTGAGCGGGAATGCCGACGTGGCAAGCGCTAGGTGGTGGAGTGCGACTGAGGGGAGGGGTCTGATCGACGGTGCGTGGTTAGGATCGTGCCTGCAAAAAGCCTGATTTTTCTAACGCTGGTGAACAACGAACAAGGGGGTGCTCGATGGTCTATGTCAAGCCTGTAATGCGGCTGCTCAGTGGTGTCGCGCTGTCGGTAGCCTTGTCGCTCCATCATCGGCCGGCTTATGCACAAAGCGCTGTTGGCAGCGGTGAGTCACCCACCCCCAGTGGCTCGCCAGCTGCCAACGGCGAGGCGGACCGCGTGGAGGAGTCGACGATCGTAGTGTCCGGTACGCGAATCATGTCCAGCGGCTTCTCCGCGCCGACGCCGACCACCATGCTCAATGCGCAGGACATCCAGAAGCTCGCGGAGCCGAACATCTTCACCGCGATCACCCAGCTTCCGTCGCTGCTGGGCTCCACGGGAACCAACACCGGCACGTTCAGCACTTCGAGCGGACAGCAGGGGCTGAGCTCCTTTTCGCTGCGTGGCCTGCTACCGATCAGAACATTGACCCTGCTCGATGGCCAACGAGTCGTCGGTGCCAACGTCACCGGCGT
>CAZBTV010000147.1:0-15574 GCA_964494895.1 uncultured Steroidobacteraceae bacterium
GCGAGTAGATGTCATAAGCGCGCTCGCCCCGTGCCGTCTGCTCGACGACCATAGGAACGAGATTCAAGCCGTACTCTTTCATTTATAGGTCTCCGGCCGACTTTCCTCGGGTCGAAGCGCGCCCCGTACATTCAGTAACGCTGCGCACCGGAAAGAAGGCCTGTTCTGGACATTGACATGTTTCAAGCCTGCTCCTGCCCGAAGCCGGTGACCTCTTTGAAGGTCATCGGCTTGTCCGTGATATTCGCCTTGCTCAGCAACCAATCGACCACCTGGTCCTCGATTGCCGCCGATTCGATCTGCCGCATTGCATCCTGATTCTGCAGGTAGGCGCGGCGCGCTTCCTCCTGCTGCGTCTCGGGATAAGCGGCAACCAGGTCAGTCAGCCGCGCCTGCACCCGCTCTCGATCCAATTTGATCTGCTCCGCCTGCACGATCCGGCTGATCAGAAGACCTAACGCAACGCGGCGCCGGGCGGGTTCCACAAACGGCTCGCGTGCCGGAAGCTGGCTGGCATCTCGTACGCCCATGCGGCGGGCTGTATCAATCTGGAGCTGTTGCACTTGCTCTTCAAGTAGCGCACGTGGCACATCGACGGGATTCTGTCGATAAAGCGCATCGAGTACTTGCCCGCGGACGCGGTTGCGGATGACCTCCGCCAGCTCCCGCTCCATACTCTTACGGACCTCGGCCCTCAAAGCCTCAACCCCACCTTCTTCGACACCGTACGCGCGTGCGAATTCCTCGTCCACTGTAGGAAGGGATTGCTCCTCGACCTTCTTTATGGTTACTTGGAGCTCGGCGCTTTGGCCGGCAAGCGCCTTGTTCGGGTGCTCGGCAGGAAAGGACACATTGATGTTCCGGCTCTCACCCGCGCTCGCTCCCTTGAGCCCCTCCTCCAGTTCCGGCATCGACTGCTTGGAGCCAATGACCACATGGATGTCGGTCCCTGTGCTGCCCTCGAAAGGCTTCCCTCCGATGAAGCCGTTGTAATCGATGGTCACGCGATCTGTTTCGCGAGCTTCGCGCTCGACAGCGGTGAAAACAGGACGCTGCCGCCGCATGCTCTCAACCATCGCATCAGTGTCCGGCTCCGTCACGGAAGAGACCGGGCGCTCGACCGCAATCCCCTCCACCGCCGTGAGCTTCACCTCGGGCATGACCTCGAACGTCGCTGCGTACTTGAGATCAGAGCCCGGTCCGACGGCCAGTGGCTCGATGTGGGGGGTCGTGGCCGGTGTGAGCTTCTCCTGGCTGAGCGCCTTCGCAAAAGAGGTGCGCATCAAATCGCTGACGACCTCGGTGTGGACTTGCTCACCGAACTGTTTCCGCACCACCGCATAGGGTGCCTTGCCCGGCCGGAAGCCTTTCAGGCGGGCGGTACGGGAAATGTGCTTGAGCCGCTGCTCCACCTCGGAGGCGACCTCAGTGGCCGGCACAGCGACCTCGAGTCGCCGCTCGAGCCCGCCGGTGGCGGACAGTGATACCTGCATTTCTTGATCCTTATTTCAGGGCTACGCCCGGCTTGTTCAGGGCTAACGCCCAACTTTCCCGCGGGTCGAAGCGACCCGCTACATATAGCGGCGCTGCGCGCCGTCGGAGAGCCTCTTCAAAACTTGATCCGACTCACGGGGGATGGTGCGAGAGGAGGGACTCGAACCCTCACGGGGTTACCACTGGAACCTAAATCCAGCGCGTCTACCAATTCCGCCACTCTCGCGCATTGCTCGACGCGCTTTCTTTGCACAGCGCGAGGCAGCACATTCCGGGTGCGTCGGGGCTCGGATTATACCGGATGAGAGCCCGGAAAGATGGCAGCGGGGATGGGGGGAGAGCTTATGGTTTACGATCGTTGCCGAGGGAGCGCATCAGCGCCTCGAGCCGCTCGATCTGGTCGTGGAGGCGATCCGCCACGCTCCGCTGCAAGACCGCCGCGATGTCCTCATCGAGCTCGCAGTTCTGCTGCTTCAGGGCCGCCACCGCCACGACGACGGCCGATTGAACCTGCCGCAGATGCACCACCACCTCACTCAGCTGGCTTCGTGCGGAGCGCGTTGTCTTGGAGTTCGACTTGCCTGCCACCATAGTGCTCCTCCACTCTCCCCCTGAGAGCGTCACGACCCGGATTTGAGTGACGCGCCCCGTTTCGTTACTTTAGTACGATATCTGAATACTAATGTAATGATAACGCGTCGGACAGGGGTCGCACCCTTACATTTGTGCTGCAATGCGTCATCCACGTGGCGCAATGGAAAGTCGACATGACCGGAAGGCGCGAAAGACAGGAAAACAGCGGCTTTGCCGGGCGCTTGCGAGAGGTGATCGATGCATACGGAAGCGCGAGTGGGCTGGCGAAGTCCATCGAGCGCTCCGAAGGCGCCGTCCGCAAGTGGCTGCGGGGAGAGTCAGAGCCGAACGTCACGGACCTGCGCTGCCTGTGCGAACAGACCGGCACGAGCATCGAATGGCTCGTCACCGGACGAGGCTTGCGGGAAGTGCAGCTCCAGGGCGTACGCGATGCTGCTCCGCCGCCCTACCAAAACCCAACCCGCGAGCAACTCGACGTGCAGCTCCTGGAAGGCATTCTCCAGGCGGTCCAGGAAGAGCTGCGCAACGCCACCCTGGAGCTGCCTCTGTTGAAACAGTCGATGCTGGTGGCGACCCTTTACGGCCTCTGTCAGGAGCGTAAGGAAGTCGACCGCGAGGCCATCGCGCGCCTCGTCAGGCTGGCGGGGTGAGCTGTGCGGCGAGAATTGCCTGAGAACGGGGGTCGCTGGCTGTTTGCCATCCTGGTCACGGCAGCGGCGCTGCTGGCCGCGCTGGGGCTGCGAATGTTGACTGGCGGCGGCCCCGCTCTGCTGATGGCATTCTTTCCGGCTCTGCTCGCGGTAACCTTCTATTCCGGAGCGGTGCCCGCCGTCATTGGTTGGTTGTTTGCCATCTGTGCGGCGGCATTCACCTGGAGCGGCTCGCTGCAGCGGCCGGTGTTGACCATGACCGATCGCTGGGTGTTGGTAGCATTCGCCATCTCGACAGCTCTCAGCATCGCCATCGGCGCGCGCGCACGGCGCGCCGCCCTGGAAGAAAAGATCGAGCTGTTGCGCATCGGACAACAGGCCCAACAGGAAGTAACCCTCGCCGAAGAGAGCCGTCACATGGCGCTCTCCAAGCTCTCCCACGACCTCCGCACACCCTTGAGCACCATCATCGGGTGGGCGCAGATGTTGCGCGCCCAGAATCCTCCCGAGAAGATGCTGCATGGTCTCGAGGTGATCGAGCGCAATGCCCGCACCCAGACGCGCATCCTTCAGGAGTTGCTCGAAGAAAAGGACAACCCCCGCAAGGCCAAGCATCAAATCAACTCCAGCGGCGCTCGGGGGCGTCCGGTCAAGCCATAGCCGCAGGCAGCCGCGGTAGACGGCGCCGGACCCGCCTGCTGGCCGCGGCCCGGCAGCGGTAGCGAGCGTAATTTCGATACAGTCTGTACCTTATTACGGTAAGACCTGCGCGGCTATCCGGCTCGGCCCGTGGATTGCTACATGCCTTTGGAGCCTTGCACCCTCGGCGGCCGGCGAGTCGCGCGCCCAGCTACTGATCAGCCTGACGCGTTGGGTTGCAACAGGTCGCGCAAGCCGGGCCGGGCGTAACGGAGAGAGGACAGCCATGACCGTGCAGCTCCCCTACTGCGGCTCGCCGCCAGTCCCAGGCGAGTTGTTGACGAGGTTCAACCTCGACCCGGTGCTGATCGTCGCGCTGCTCACGCTTGGCGGATTCCACCTCTGGCGGCTGCGAGGCGCAACACGCGGACTGCAATCCTGCGCCGCTGTTGGATGGGGCATCGCGTCGGCAGCTTTCATCTCCCCGCTATGCGCTTTGTCGGTCTCGCTGTTCTGTGCGCGCGTCGGCCAACACATGATATTGCTCCTGGCGGCGGCTCCTCTCATTGCGTACGCATGGCCCATGGATACGGCCGGTGCCGCTGACACCAGTGGCAGCGGGCGCAGATGGCAGCTTTGGACCGCCGCGGGCGCCTTCTTCATCGCCTTGTGGTTCTGGCACATGCCAGGCCCCTATGACCAAACCTTCACCTCGACTTTCGTGTATTGGTCGATGCACGTCACCTTGTTCGGCAGCGGCATTCTCCTATGGCGGGAGCTGCTGCACCATCGCGCCGAGCAAACGGCCGCAGCGCTCGTTGCAGGCGTGCTCACGTCCATACACATGGGCCTGCTCGGGGCGGTGTTGACTCTCGCCGGCCATCCGCTATTCCTCTGGCACCTGTTCTCCCAGACGCAGCAGTGGGGCTTCACGCCACTACAGGACCAGCAGTTGGGAGGCGTCTTCATGTGGGTTCCGGGAATGGCGTTGTTCCTGTGGGCATCGGTACGCTCCCTGGGACGCCTGTGGGAGACTCTGGAAGGAGCGAAGACCACGTGAGTGCGATCCCGTTGGGTTATCTCACGGCCGATGGGCAACGGGCGCATGCCATCCTGCCTTTGACCTGGTTCACGTTGATCGTCTCGATCGTCGTCTGCGTAGTCATCGGCGTGCTGCTCTGGGGCGGAGTGAGACGAGCCCACTCGAGCGGCGGAGACACAGAGACGCGCGCCATACCCGTGCAGCGGGGAAAAAGCGGGCTGCACTGGATCACCATAGGTTTGCTCATTTCCGCCGTGCCACTGTTGGTGAGCCTCGTATGGACGATGGTAGCGCTCGCTGCGGTCTCCGGCCCGCCCCGCGACCCTGGCCTGGTGCTCGATGTCACCGGACATCAATGGTGGTGGGAAGTCAAATACAACTCGGACGATATCTCACGAAGCTTCATCACAGCGAACGAGATCCATATCCCGGTCGGCGTGCGTGTACTGGTGCGCCTGCATGGAGGCGACGTCATCCACAGCTTCTGGGTCCCGAAGCTCTCGGGCAAGACCGACGCCATCCCTGGACAGACCAACTTCAGCTGGTTGCAGGCCGATCACCCGGGCCGCTTTCGCGGCCAATGTCAGGAATACTGCGGGCAAGAGCACGCCTACATGGGCTTCGAGGTGGTCGCCGAATCCAGGGACGATTTCGAGCAGTGGCGCGCCGCCCAGTTGCAACCCGCTCCGGCGCCCATTACTGCCGCGCAATCCCATGGTGAGGCGATCGTCGTGTATCGCTGCGGCCTGTGCCACCAGGTCCGCGGCACCACTGCCGCCGCCGTGACCGCGCCCGACCTCACACACGTGATGACCCGACGCACCATCGCGTCGGGAAGACTGATCAACAATCCCGGCAATCTGCGCGGATGGATCACAGATCCCCAGGGCATCAAGCCGGGATGCCTGATGCCCAACCAATTCCTGTCGGCACAAGAGCTCTCCGACGTACAAAGTTATCTGGTGCTACTGAGATGAAAGAGCCCGACTTCCGTACCCCCCGCATCGGTGTCGAGAGCGCCGAGCTTCAGGCGCGACTGCTGTCGATATGGGAAACCGAGCCCGGGCTGAAGGGCTTCTTCGGAACCACGGATCACAAGACGATCGGGCTGCGGTATATCGTCACCGCCTTCGCCTTCCTCGCGTTGGGCGGCCTGGAAGCACTGGTGCTACGCCTGCAGCTCGCCGGCCCAGAGAAGTCGCTGCTCACTCCGGACCAATACAACCAGCTCTTCTCGACCCATGGCATGACCATGATCTTCCTGTATTCCCTCCCTATCCTGTCCGGATTTTCCAACTACCTGTGGCCGCTGCTGCTCGGCGGTCGCGACATGGCCTTCCCCCGGCTGAACGCATTCAGCTATTGGATCTACCTGGCCGCCGGGATCTTCATGTACGCCGGCTTCCTGACAGGCAACGGGCCGAACGATGGCTGGTTCAACTACGTGCCCTACGCCGAGCGCAACTTCAACCCCGGATTCAACCAGGACTTCTACTCGCTCGGCATGGTGTTGCTGGGCATCTCCACGACGGTGGGAGCCGCCAACTTCATCGTGACCGCGATGCGCACCCGCGCCCCAGGCATGTCCATCAACCGCGTGCCCGTGTTCATCTGGGGTACTTTGACCGCGAACGCGGCCAACCTCCTGGTCGTGCCATCCGTGAGCCTCGCGTTCTTCCTGCTATGGATGGACCGCCAGTTCGGCACCCATTTCTACGAGCCCATCGGCGGTGGACAGCCGTTGCTCTGGCAGCATCTGTTCTGGATCTTCGGACATCCCTGGGTGTATGCCATCGTGCTGCCCGCGATGGGCATGGTGTCCGACGGGCTGCCGGTATTTTGCCGCCGGCCGCTCGTGGGTTATGCCGTCGTGATCCTCTCGACCATCGCCACCATGATTCTCGGCTTCGGTGTATGGGTCCATCACATGTTCGCCACGGGGCTCCCGGGGCTCGGCCTGTCGTTCTTCTCGGGTGCGTCGATCATCATCACGATCCCATCGGCAGTGGCGGTGTTTGCCTGGCTCGCGACCATCTGGCTCGGTCGCCCGGTGATCACCACTGCCTTCCTCTACTTCTCGTCCATGATCGTGTTGTTTGTCATCGGAGGCGTTTCGGGCTTCATGACCGCGAGCGTGCCGGTCGATTGGCAGCTCACCGACACGTACTTCGTCGTAGCCCACCTCCACTACGTCCTGATCGGGATCAATGTATTCCCGGTATTGGGCGGCGTCTACTTCTGGTTTCCGAAGATGACCGGCCGGATGCTCGACGAGCGCCTCGGCCGATGGAACTTCTGGATCACCTTCATCGGCTTCAACCTCGCCTTCCTGCCGATGCACCTTACAGGCCTGTTCGGCATGCCACGTCGCGTCTATACATACCCCGATGGGATGGGTTGGAACACTCTCAATATGATCACCTCGATCGGCAGCTTCGTGCTGGCCGTGGGCGTGCTGCTGCTCATCGTGAACGTATGGAAGAGCCTCAAGAGCGGCGCCGTCGCCGGGCCAAACCCGTGGGACGCGGCTACGCTCGAATGGTCGGTGCCCTCTCCACCACCGCCTTACAACTTCGCCGTCATCCCCACGGTCGCATCGGTCAACCCGCTGTGGGAGGACCAGCTCGGCGACACACGCGCGACTTCCTCCATCAAGCGCGGCATGTTGCTCGCCACTGGCAAGGAGAGCATTGCCACCACGCCGATCAACGCCGTTCCGGACATGATCCTGGAACTGCCCGAAGATAGCGTCGCGCCCGCGATCACGGCGCTTGGAATAACCGTTGCATTCGTGGGCATGTTGCTCAAGTCCATGTTGCTGGCTTCCTGGGGTGTGGTGGGGCTCGGTACGCTCCTCACCTTGATAGGAATCGTCATGTGGCTTTGGCCGCGTCGCGACCTCCGTGAGCGTGAGCCAGCCGCGAGGGAGGCCGTCGCATGACCGAAACCACCGCGACGACATCGCAGCTATCAGAAAGCGCTCTGGCCTTGCCGGAAAACCTGCCGGTCGGGCCGATCGGCCGTCACGGCATCGGCTACTGGGGTGCCGGCACCCTGATCGCGACAGAAGCGGCGCTGTTCATTTATCTGCTGTTTTCGTACTACTACACGGGGGCGACGGCGCACCCCGGCTGGCTCCTCGAGCCGCACCCGGCTCTGAAGCTGGCGCTGCCCAACACCATTCTGCTGGTCGCCTCGAGCTTCGTCGCCTGGTTCGGCGAACGGGGAGTCCTGCAACGCCGCCGTGGACGAGCCCTGCTCGGCCTCGGGGGCGCCTTCGTCATGGGCTGCGTGTTTGCCGTGGTGCAGATTTTCGAATGGAAATCGAAGCCTTTCAGCATGGGGGACAACAGCTTCGCATCCCTGTATTTCGTCACGACCGGCTTTCACATGGCGCACGTCGTCGGAGGTCTGCTGGTGTTGCTCGCCGTGTTTGGCTGGACTGCCCTCGACTACTTCAGCCCCCGCCGCCGGCTGACCGTTTCGGCGGGCGTGCTGTATTGGCACTTCGTCGACGTGGTGTGGCTCTTCGTCTTCACCACGTTTTACATCACACCTTATCTGGGGTTCGCCCGATGAATCCCGACCGCATGCCCTACAAGGATGGGCACCCGCAGCCGTATTTCGTGCGAATGCCTCCGTTCATGACCCTCTTCGGGCTGCTGGGCGGACCGGTGGCGTGGTTCCTGGTGCTGTGCGCAGGTTACGGCCTGGCGAGCTGGTCCTGCTTTCCGCACGATCATCGCGGCCTCACTCCGCTCGAGGGCGTCGGCTGGAGCTGGCCCGCCATGGTCGCGATTTTGATCGCCAGCGTGCTCATCGCACTGCTTTCCCTGTTTGCTTCGTGGCGCCTGTTCCAACAGACGCGCGAGGCGCGCCAGCGGGAGGATCATCAGACAATCGACATCGGCCACCTGATCGAGGATGGCGACGGCCGCATGGCCTTCCTGGCTCTCTGGGGCGTGCTGTTGAGTACCGGGTTCGCCATCACGACTCTCCTGAACGTCGTTGCCTATGTGGTGCTGCCACGATGCGCTGGATAGTTGTCATTCTCGCTGCTGCAGCCTGCCTCGCCGCGAGCGGCTGCGGCCGTGCTGATGCCAGGTCCGCACAGACGAAAGCACTGATCGCGGAACGATGCGGTGCCTGTCACTCCGTCCCTGGTGTGGTCGGCGCCAATGGACGAGTCGGCCCACCACTGAGCGGCATCGGCGTCCGCCAGATCATCGCTGGGCACTTCCCGAACACCCCCAACAACATGGTGGGCTGGATAGAGCACCCGCAGGCCATGCTGCCGGGCGATGTCATGCCGGAAATGGGCTTGTCGCACCAACAGGCGCAAGACATCGCAACCTATCTCTACACGTTGGAATAGCCCAGATGAGACCGCCCCTTCTTGTGACCGTGACCCTGCTGAGCCTGGTACCGGAGGTGATGGCGCAGACGGTGCCTGCCCCGGTTCCGATGGATGAGATCTTCAACGACAAGGGCATCGGCCACGCGCTCGCCGAACCCACCCCGAATGCGGGCCACACCGCCGCGAGCGCCGCGAACGCTCCGCCGGACGACGGGCAATGGACCATGCCGTCGAAGAACTATGCTTCGACACGCTTTTCCTCCTTGAAAGAGATCACACCCGGCAACGTGAAGGGGCTGCAACCTCTCCTGAGCTTCTCCCTGAACGTCAACAAAGGGCAGGAGGCAGCGCCGATCGTCGCCGACAACACGATGTATGTCGTGACCGCCTACCCGAACTATGTTTACGCGCTGGACCTGACCAAGCCGGGCGCGCCACTGAAATGGCGCTTCAACCCGAATCCTCTGCCGGCCAGCCAGGGCGTGGCCTGCTGTGACGTGGTCAACCGCGGCGGCAGCGTCGACGATGGCAAGTACATCTTCAACACCCTGGATGGGCAAACCATCGCGCTGGACGTCAAGACGGGGAAGCCGCTGTGGCGCACTCAGCTAGGCAACATCAACGTTGGCGAGTCCATCACCATGGCGCCGACGGTCGCCAAGGGCCGCGTATATGTAGGGAACTCCGGGGGCGAGCTCGGTGTGCGCGGCTGGATCGCGTGCCTCGACGAGAATACCGGCAAGCTCCTCTGGAAAGCGTGGAACACCGGACCGGACAAGGACGTGCTGATCGGCGGGCAGTTCAAGCCGCTCTATGCCGCCGATCAAGGTACCGACCTCGGAGTGAAGTCATGGCCGCCGGACGCCTGGAAAATCGGCGGCGGCAACGTGTGGGGTTGGATCACCTACGACGCCGAGCTCGACAGGATCTATCACGGCACGGGCAACCCGGGACCATGGAACGCCCTGCAAAGGCCGGGCGACAACAAGTGGACCGCAGGAATCTTCGCACGGGATCCGGCCAGCGGCAGCGCCCTGTGGTTCTATCAATACTCCCCGCACGACCAGCACGATTACGACGGCATCAACGAGCAGATCCTGCTCGACATGCCCTTCGAAGGGAAAATGACCAAGGTGTTGGTCCACTTCGATCGCAACGGATACCTGTACGTCATGGACCGCAACACCGGCAGAGTGCTCTCGGCCGACCCCTTTGGACCGGTAAACTCCTCGCGCGGTGTCGACATGAAAACCGGCAGGCTCATTCTCAACCCCGAGAAGGAGACCAAGCTGGGCACCGAGGTCCGCAACATCTGTCCCACCGCCTCGGGAGCCAAAGACTGGGAGCCCAGCAGCTTCAGCCCCGATACCGGGTTGATCTACATTCCGCACGCGAACCTCTGCATGGACTGGGTTGACCAGCAGGTGAGCTATATCGCCGGCACGCCGTACGTGGGCGCGCTCGTGCACATGAAGCCGGGGCCGAACGGCCATCGCGGCGAGCTGACCGCCTGGGATCCGGTACAGCGCAAGGCGGTGTGGACGGATTGGGAGAACTTCCCTGTCTGGTCGGGCACGGTGGTGACTGGCGGCGACCTCGTGTTCTACGGGACGATGGACGGTTGGTTCAAGGCGGTGAATGCGCATACCGGTGCGCTGTTGTGGAAATACAAGGTCGACAGCGGAATCATCAGCCAGCCTGTCAGCTATCGCGGACCGGACGGGCATCAATACATCGCGGTGCTCTCCGGCGTGGGCGGCTGGTCCGGGGCGGTCGTGTCCGGACCCGTCGACCCGCGCGACGGTAGTGCTGCTCTCGGGTTCGTCTCCACGATGTCGGACTTGCCGAAGTATACGACCGCCGGAGGAACGCTGTATGTGTTCACGCTTCCGCATTGAAGCCGCGGCTCCCGGCCTGCTGGCTCTGACAGCCATACTGCTGGCCGGCTGCGGGCGCGGAGCGGCACAGCCAGGCCTGCCCGCAAACCAACTCGCCAACCAGGGGGTAATCGACACCGGGCTCGTGCCGGGCGTAGGGCGCAGCGCGGTCACGAACGACCCGCGTGCCGCGCAATACTACAACAACGCCGACGCTGTCGGGACAGGCAAACGGCTATTTCAGCAATACAACTGCAATGGCTGTCACTCCAACGGCGGAGGAGGGATGGGCCCGAGCCTGATGGACAATCAGTGGATCTACGGCGGACGCCTCGAGCAGATCCATCAGACCCTCGTCGAAGGACGGCCGAACGGCATGCCCGCCTGGGGAGGCAAGATTCCCGACGAGCAACTATGGGACATCGCAGCCTATGTGCGCTCGATGTCCCTGCCCGCCACGCTGGCGGCGGACCACAGTGACACGCCCTCGCAACGGCCTGCGCCGGTTCCACCCTCAGCCGACGACCATGCAGGATGGGCACCTCCACCGGACACCACCAATGACTATACGTCAGTGATTACAGGACCACAGTGAGATTACCCTTGCGCAGGCTGTGGCTGTTGGGTGTGCCATCGCTCGTACTCGCGCTAACGGTCGCGCACCCTGCGGAAGTGGCTTCGAGCGCCCCAGCGCGCACTCTGACAGTTTGCGCCGATCCCAACAACCTCCCCTTCTCCAACCGCGCCGGACAGGGATTTGAGAATCGCATCGCCACGTTACTCTCCCGGGACCTGGGAGCGCGCGTGCAATACTACTGGTGGGCGCAGCGCCGTGGATTCATACGTAACACGCTCGGAGCCAACCGGTGCGACCTCTGGCCCGGCGTGCCCGCCGCGCTCGAGCGGATCGCACCGACCGTTCCCTACTACCGCTCGTCATACGTTTTCGTCACCCGCGCGAGCCGGCGATTGCAGGGGCTTACTCTGGATGATCCGCGGCTGCGCTCACTCTCGATCGGAGTGCAGATGATCGGCAACGATGGAATGAACACCCCACCCGCACACGCCATCGCCCGGCGCGGACTCACACAGAACGTGCGAGGGTACATGCTGTACGGTGATTACGACCGCCCGAATCCGCCCGCGGCGATCATCGAGGCGGTCGCGAAGGGAGAGATCGACGTTGGCATGGCCTGGGGACCACTGGCCGGCTTCTTCGCCAGCCGCTCAGAGATCCCACTGCGGCTCGAGCCGGTCACTCCCGTATTGGACGGGGGCGTGCTGCCCATGGCTTATGACATCGCCATGGGCGTGCGTCGCGACGACACACAATTGCAGCACGACATCAACGCGCTGATCGAAAAGGACAGGCCCGCCATTGAGGCGATCCTTCGCGAGTACCATGTTCCTTTGGTACACAACTGAGTCCAACCGCGAAAAGAGGGCGCGACACGGCTCGCCCTGCGTATACGTCACAGCATCGGACGTCCACCGGTCACTGGGAGGACCGCTCCGGTGATGTATGTCGCATCATCCGAAGCCAGAAACACGTAGGCAGGGGCAAGCTCAGCGGGTTGCGCCGGCCGGCCAATCGGCGTGTTTTCGCCGAAGTGAGCTGCCTTGTCGGGCTCCATGGTGGATGGAATCAAGGGCGTCCATACCGGACCGGGAGCGACGCTGTTGACTCGAATGCCTCGCTTCGCCAGCAGTCCCGCCGCTCCGCTGGTGAAGTCAGCGATAGCGCCTTTGGTGGTCGCGTAGGGCAGCAGCTCGGGATTGGGTGACTTGGCGTTGATGGAGCTGGTGTTGATGATGGAAGCGCCGGGTTTCATATGGCCGAGCGCTGCCTTGGCGAGATAGAACATGCTGTAGATGTTGGTCCGGAACGTTCGGTCCAGCTCCTCGGCCGTAAGATCCTCCAGCCGCTCATGCGTGGCCTGGAACGCCGCGTTGTTGACGAGAATGTCGAGGCGTCCGAGCTCGGAAACCGCGCGCTGGACGAGGTTGGAGCAATGTTGCTCATCGCGGACATCGCCCGCAACCAGCACCGCGCGGCGTCCCGCTCGCTCCACCCAACGAGCGGTTTCCTTCGCATCCTCATGCTCGTTGAGATAGGAAACGAGAATGTCGGCGCCCTCGCGGGCGAACGCGATCGCCACAGCGCGCCCGATGCCGGAATCAGCCCCTGTGATGAGAGCCACACAACCCCGGAGCTTATCGCTCCCACGGTAAGACCTCTCACCGTGATCCGGCACCGGGTTGAGCTCGGCCGTCTTGCCGGGCATGGATTGCTGTTGTGACGGAAAAGGTGGCCGGGGCCCGGCCGAGCGAGGGTCCTTCAGCATGATACGATCTCCAGGGTCGAATCGGGTCGTGGTCTGGTTTCAACACCGCCATCCACTGTTGGTTCCGGCCGCCGCACGTTGGCGGGCCGCTGCGCCCCAGCCATGGCCGTGCGTCGCAGGCTGCGGCGGAGGCCGAGGAGGCCCTCAGGGCAACCCTGCGGGCGCTGACCTGAACGGCGGCCTGAGGGGTCTCACAGACCCCTGGATCTCACTACCGGTCGGTTGGTTGGCGGGCGCGCGACGAAGTGCCGGAAAGTGCGGTGTGTTGGGCATCCCAACGAGCGGTTGGAACGGCTGCGGCCTCCCAACGGGCATTTGCGGCGAATTCACCTTGCCCGAATTCGTTTTGCCGATGAGTGAGAATCTGCCCTGCTTCAGGTCGTAGGCCATTCGACCTCCCAGCTCCAGGTGCATGTCAGAACTGTGCCCCCCTCCACCCATCTGCCACCCCAGCAGCGCGCGATGCTGCATAGGATCACCGGCGTCAGGAGCGCCGCTGTTTCCGAGCATCCGCACCTGCTCGAGGCGCAAGCCGAACTGCATGCCGCCAGCGGCCCCGCCACCAACGGATCGACTCAGATACAGCGTAAAGCCATGAGCTCGCGGAGCGAGTGGTGGGCCTGAGGGCGGCGCCACGGCCCGTCCCGAAGGGCCTGCGTTGGCTACCGCCAGCGCGGCCAGGCAGATCAGCCCGCCGGTTACACGGAATCCATGCCGCGGCAACATGACGTACCCTCCACCAAGCGCGAACTCGTGACGTTCTGGTCCATAGTGGTTTCTCCTCGGGTAAGCTTGGTCCGTTCCCTGGTGTGTGTAGCTTCCAGCCCTGGAGTGGACATGAGAATCCGTGCGCGCCGGCTTCATCTGTAGGAACGGTCCGACCAGTCCCAGTGCAGGGTTCCGTCCTACAGCTGGCGTCGCGTTATGCTGACTTTCCGTTGCAGTGCAATACAGCGAAACTTACATAGTGTTCAACCATCAGACGTAGCCTTGAACGAACACGCGTGATCGACTCCCGCACTCTCTCTACGCCTGACAGCCGTTGGCCAGAATTGGCGTCGGCACCTGCGTGGACACCGCCTCCAGGTCCACTGGTCGTCGTAGCAGCACACCCGGATGATGAGACCTTCGGCGCCGGCGGGGTCATCCACACCAGCGCCCATTCCGGTGGTGAAGTCGCCGTAATTACCGTCACTGATGGAGAAGGAGCTCGCACCGACCTGCCAGCGCCGGCAGTCGTACGCCGCCGCGAGATGCGAGCTGCGCTGAGTTGCCTCTCCGATCGCTACATTCAGTGGCATCGACTGGGAGTGCCCGACGGAGACGTGGCTTCACACGAGGAGTTTGTCGAGGGTGCCCTGAAAACCCGCCTCCTGCCGGACACTACCCTGATTGCGCCGTTCGAGCACGATGGGCACCCCGATCGCGAGGCGGTTGCGCGTCTTTGTATTTCCCTGGCGCGCCGTAAGAACATCCAGGTGCTCCGGTATCCCGTCTGGGCATGGCATCGCTGGGCCCCTGCAGACTGGCGGGGGCTCGATTTCGTCCGGTTCGAGTTGAGCGCCGAAGCACAACTCGCCAAATCCCGCGCGATTCGCTGTTATGCCTCGCAGTTGAATGACACCGCCTCAGAGCCCGTCGTGCCCGCTCATATGCTCACCTACTTCAGCCGTCCTTACGAGGCGTTCGTGCGCTGAGCGGCGGCGATGGATGGGGATGGCCGCCGGCCGCGGTCATCCCAATACCAAGGCACATCGATGACCATGATGCCCGGGTCGCCGCATTTCATAAGCCGTGAGCGCAGTTGCCGTCCGCGATCCACGTGCAGCAGGTACTGGTACCAACGCAGCTTGATCATTTCGGGGATGAGAACCGCTATCCGCCGCCCTCCACTCTCACTCTCGAGCTTGCGAGCCAACTTCAGAATGGGCTCGTGGAGCGCACGGTGTGGCGCGGGCAGGATCATGAGCCGTGGCGGCGCGAGACCCGCGGCCCGCACGGGCTGCTCCACGCTTATCCGCCACTGTGCGTCCAGACCTTGTCGATGATCTTGCTCCTCCGGTCCCGACAGATGCAGCAGGTGCACAGCGATGACGTCCGGGGACAGGCTCAACGCCATGTTGAGAGCCTTATAGGCAAGCTTGTTCCAGCTTTCCATCACAACCAGTACGATCGGAGGCCGGGTGTCCTGCAGCCGCAGCGGCTCGGTCTCGCGGGTGCGGCGCTCCAGGTTGGCATAGTACGTATGGATCGTCCTCAGGAGCATGATCACGAGGGGAATGACCACGATGGTGATCCAAGCCCCTTCCTTGAACTTTGCAACTACGATGACCACCAACGCGATCGCAGTGGTGATGGCGCCACTGGTATTGATCAAAAAATGCGCACGGAGGGCTCGAGCCTGCTTGCCAGCCGGCTCCCGGGCGACGCGTCGCCAGTGCGACACCATGCCCGCCTGCGAGAGCGTGAAGGTCAGGAAGGCACCGATCGCGAACAGCGGGATCAGGGCATCGGTAATCCCACGGAAGGCGAATAACAGCAACCCGGCCACGCCCGCAAGATAAAGGATCCCGACC
>CAZBTV010000147.1:15584-18121 GCA_964494895.1 uncultured Steroidobacteraceae bacterium
GCGTCCCGCGATCGCGAACGACTTTGGCAAAAAGCCATCCGCGGCCACCATATGGCACAGACGGGGGAAATCCACGAAGCTGGTATTGGCCGAAAGCGCCAGTACGCACAACAACGAGCCCATGGCTATGTAATACAACGGGCCGGTTCCTGCCGTGGCGCTGGCGAGCTGCGACAACACGCTGCGATAGCCCGGCTTGGTCTGGTCCATGGCGCCGATCCCATAAGAGGCGACGAGGTAGGCGATGCCAACCAACAGCAGGCCCAGGATCGCGACAATGGCACTCAAAGTCCGGCGCCCGTAAGTCACAGACGGCTGTCTGAATGCACTCATGCCGTTGCTGACTGCTTCAACCCCCGTCATGGCTGTGCATCCGGCGGCAAACGCACGCAGAAGCAGCCACAGGCTCACCGCTTCCGTCGCTCGCGGCAACGGCGGTGGCGGAACCGCTGCCTGGGGATGACCGCCCGACGTAACGGCCGCAAACACCCCCATGCCGATGATCAACACAAAACTGGCAATGAACAGATATGTGGGTACTGCCAACAACCGTCCCGCATCCAGGGTACCGCGCAGATTGACCACTGTGATCAGCACTAGAACCCCGAGGCACAAGGGTAGAATGTGCGGATGAAGCGCCGGCACGGCCGACACCAAAGCACCTACGCCAGCGGAAATTCCAACGGCGACATTGAGTACGTAATCGACCATGAGCGCCGCCGCGGCCAGCAAGCTCAAGTGCGTACCCAGATTCTCCTTCGAGACGATGTAGGCACCGCCGTTGTTGGGATAGGCGCGGATAGTCTGCCAATAGGAGGCGAACAGGATCAGCAGCAGTGCCACGATCGGCGCCATGACCCAACCGATCCAGTCGAGACTGGCCGCGCCGAGCGGGACGAGGATGGTCAACGCCGCCTCGGGTCCATAGGCGCTGGACCCCAGACCGTCCAACCCCATCGCTGGCAGGCCTTCCAGCGCGCCTATCCGGCGTTGCTCCTGCTCCCGATTCGCCAGCCTCCGACCCAGTAACAGGGAACCCAGCCGGACAACTAAGCTCCACATCGAATTCCGCTGCGCACGAGCTGCGCGATCAGTGCGCGTTGCAACCGGTCGAGCGCATCGTTGTCAGCTGCTTCGCAGCGAGCGGTCAGCTTGGACTCTGTGCCCGAAGCGCGCAGCAGCCACCAGCCGTCCTCAGTAGTGACCCGCAAGCCGTCGGTCGTGTCTATCCGGACACCGTCGCAAAAAGCCAGCCGGGCCGCGACCTCTCGGACAACCTGCTCCTTACGGTGTTCCGGACATGGCAGGCGCAGCTCGGGCGTCGCCGCGGTTTGCGGCAGACTCTGGCGAAAGTCCGCCAGACCGCGCCCCAGCCGACCCACGGCCAACAGAACACGGAGAGCGACAAACAACGCATCATCGGTGGAATGCCAACAGTCGGCAAAAAAAATGTGGCCACTCATCTCGCCCGCCAAAGGCGCCTTCTCTCGCAGCATAGCCGCGCGCACCCGAACATAGCCCGATGGCGCCATGATGGCGCGTCCTCCATGTCTCTCGACTTCGTCGAATAGCACCCTGCTCGACTTGACGTCCGCAACGACAGGCACGCCACGTTGCGCCGCAAGGCTCTCCAGTGCGAGCAGCAACAGCAGTTGGTCGGGCCAGATGATGGCACCCGTCGAGTCGACCACACCGATCCGATCGCCGTCCCCGTCGAACGCGATACCAACATCCGCTCCCTCGAGACGGACTGCCGCTTGCAGGTCAGCCAGGTTTTCAGCAACGGACGGATCAGGATGATGCGCCGGAAAACGGCCGTCGACGTCGGCGTTGAGAAGCGTGTGACGTCCTGGCAGCCGGGACGTCAATGCACCTATGACAGCACCAACAGCCCCGCTGCCGCAATCCCAGACCACGTGCAAGGGCGGCGCGCCGGCTCCCAGCGCCGCAAGCCGCTCGACGTATGCCTGCGAAGGAGCCACTCCGTCAATGACCAGATCATCGACCGAGCCGCCCTCGCGCCGTGTGGGGACCTGCTCCACCAGTGCCCGCAGCGCGTGCCCGAAAATCGGCTCCCCGTCGAAAATCAACTTGAAGCCATTCTGATCGGGCGGATTGTGCGACCCCGTCACCATGATGCCGCCATCCAGCTTGCCGGCATAGACCGCGAAGTATAGTTCCGGCGTGGGACCGAGCCCCAGGCGCTGCACATGCAGGCCGCCCTCGACGAGCCCGGTCACGAGAGCGCTCTCGAGGTCGGGAGAAGTCAGCCGACCATCGCGACACACAGCGATCCGCCGTCTCCGCTGCGAGTGCGCGACAGCCGCATAAGCCAGGCCCAGAGCGTGTGCGTCGCTCAGACGCAATTGCTCGCCGACACGGCCGCGCAGGTCGTACGAACGCACGACGGCGGGATTGATCCGAGGTTGGACAACGGCATTCATCGGAAGCAAACGGGCTATGCGCATCCATGTTCCAACATAGATGTAAGGCCGGGGTACGGGAGCGGGCCTTGCTCCGGGAAAGCGCATGAAAAT
>CAZBTV010000148.1:0-18075 GCA_964494895.1 uncultured Steroidobacteraceae bacterium
AGATCCATTTCATCGGCAAGGACATCATCTATTTCCACACGTTGTTCTGGCCGGCCATGCTGAAGTTCGCCGGGGCGCCTTACAAGGTGCCGAACAACGTATATGCCCACGGATTCATTACCGTCTCCGGCGAGAAGATGTCGAAATCGCGCGGCACCGGCATCAGCCCGCTGCGCTATCTCGAAGTCGGAATGAACCCCGAGTGGCTGCGGTATTACATCGCGGCGAAGCTGAATTCGAACGTCGAGGACCTGGATTTCAATCCCGATGACTTCATCGCCCGGGTAAACAGCGACCTCATCGGCAAGTATGTCAACATCGCCAGCCGGGCGGCGAACTTCATCACGAAGTACTTTGGCGGAGAGTTGAAATACAGCGGCAATGCCGAGCTGTTGGCCCATGAGGCACGCTCACAGGCGGCCCTTGCCCGGGAAAACTACGAGTCACGCGAGCTCGGCAAGGCAATGCGGGACGTGATGGCTATCGCCGACCGCATCAACCAGGACTTCGACGCACACCAGCCCTGGATCCTCGCGAAGGACCCAGCCAACTTTCCCGAGCTGCAGGATGTTTGCTCCCGTGCCTTGCACGGATTCAAGCTGCTGACGGTGTTGTTGGCCCCCGTGTTGCCACAGGTCGCCGAGCGTGTTGCCAGGGAGTTGTTCGGGCTCGACCGGCCGTTCCGCTGGAGCGATGCGGAAGTGTTGCCGACACGCGTCAACCCGTACCATCACCTGATGACTCGCGTCGATCCGAAGCAGTTGGATGCGCTGTTCGAGGCGGAGCCGGTGAAGGCGGACGGCGGAAAGGCCGGAGCGGGAAAGACGCAGGGCAAATCGGCGGGCTCGACAATCCGGTCGGGAGCGGGGGCAGGGACCGCGGCCGCAAGGGACAAGGGCTCTGCCGTTCTGACCGGTGCCGGCTCGCCATCGGCTGGGCCCACGGGATCAGGTGGATCAGCTGGATCTGCCGTTTCGGCGGCCCCAGCGGCTTCGGGCGGCAAGGTCGGTTCGGGTGCCACGGAAATCTCGAGCGCGGGAGAGCCCGCCACCATCTCAATCGACGAATTCAAAAAGATCGATCTGCGCGTAGCGCGCATCGCCAATGCGGAATACGTCGAAGGCTCGGACAAACTGTTGCGGCTCACCCTCGACCTCGGGTCCGAAACCCGCACCGTATTCGCCGGCATCAAGTCCGTCTACGATCCTGCGACCCTGAAGGATCGGCTTACCGTGGTCGTGGCCAACCTCGCTCCCCGCAAGATGAAGTTCGGTGTCTCGCAGGGCATGGTGCTCGCGGCAAGTGACGACAGCCCGGGGCTGTATCTGCTCTCACCGGATAGCGGCGCGAAGCCGGGAATGAAGATCAGCTGATGTCGATCGCCGATGACATCGATGCACTGTTGCCACAAACACAGTGCACTCGTTGCGGTTACCCCGGTTGCCACCCTTATGCGGAAGCGATCGCGGACGGCACTGCCGAAATCAACCAGTGCCCACCCGGCGGCCATGCCACGATCACCGCACTGGCAACCTTGTTGGGCCGTGGGGTGCTGCCCCTCAACCCGGCCAACGGCATCGAAGGCCCAACATTGGTGGCGCAGATTGACGAGAACGCTTGCATCGGATGTGCGAAGTGCCTTCCGCCCTGCCCGGTCGATGCAATCATCGGCGCGCGCAAGCACATGCATACAGTCGTTGCCGAGCTCTGCACGGGATGTGAGCTATGCATCGCACCCTGTCCGGTGGACTGCATAAGCATGGTTAGCCGTGAGCGGCTCACGGACGCTCCACCGGCACCGGAAGCCCACCTGAACCGCGAACGGTTCTACGCGCGAAATCGGCGGCTCGCGCGCCGAGCGGAGGAGAGCTCCGCCTTGTTGGCGGCGAGAAAGCACGCGGCGGCGCGGACGAGCACAGCGAGCTGACCCGGAATGCACCTGGCGACACGTCGAGCCATCTACCGCCGGCTGCAGGAAGCCAATCCCAAGCCCGCCACCGAGCTGCTTTACGACACCCCTTTCGAGCTGCTCGTTGCGGTCATGTTGTCGGCACACACCACTGACAAAAGTGTGAACGCGGCAACGCGCAAGCTCTTCCCTGTCGCCAACACACCTGAGGCCATCGCCAGACTCGGTGAAGAGGGGGTAAAGCCTTATCTCAAGACAGTGGGGCTGTACAACGCCAAGGCAAAAAACCTGATCGGCTTGTGCAAACAGCTTCTGGAGCTCCACGGCGGGGAGGTGCCGGCCGACCGCGAGGCGTTGGAAGCACTACCGGGAGTCGGGCGCAAAACGGCCAGTGTGATTCTCAACACCGTGTTCGGTCATGTCGAGATTGCTGTCGACACTCACATTTTCCGCGTCGCCAATCGCACCGGCCTCGCCCCGGGCAAAAACCCTCGCGAGGTGGAGGATGCGCTGGTGCGCAACACCCCCGACGAGTTCAAGTTGAACGCGCACCATTGGCTCCTGCTCCACGGACGCTACGTTTGCACCGCGCGCGTACCAGCTTGCCCGAAGTGCATCATCAAGGATCTATGCGAGTACCCGGACAAGACCGCACCGCCAGAGTTGAAGCGTTCGGACGCTCCCGTCGTACATCCCCGGAGCGCTGCTCGCAAGAAAAAGCGGCGCGTGTTGGTGCGATTGAAGTAGCCTGTTGCCCGGGTAACCGGGTGCGGGTGAAATAGCGCCATGCCGATCTTCGCCGGGCAGAACCGTGAGCAGATGCGCCGCATGTACCTGGAAGCATGGCGCAAGTTCAGCTCGCGGTTGCCATTGGAGCCTCTGGAAGCGCAGCTCGCCGCGGTCATTGCCGAACATCCGGAGTACATCGCGTGGCTCGAATCTGGCGACAGCGCTCTCGGCGCTGAGTTCACTCCGGAAGGGGGGCGGGAAAACCCCTTTCTGCATATGGGACTGCACCTGGCGATCCGTGAGCAGGTCGCCACCAACCGCCCCGCCGGCATCACCGACATTCACAGCAGGCTTTCGGCCCGGCTCGGTGATGCTCATGCGGCGGAACACGCGATGTTGGAGCCGTTGGCTGAGACGCTCTGGGAAGCACAGCGGCTGGGCCGAATGCCGGACGAGCAGGTCTATTTACAGCGCCTGAAAAACCTGTCCTAGTCCAGGCGCTGCCGACAGTCAACAGGGCCGGCAGCAAATCGACATCGCTGCCCGGACCTCGTAACGGGCGCGCGGTCACTTCCTGACGGGGATGTACAAGTCCGTCAGCGTGCCTTCGAACGCGTCCGCCGCTGCCGCCACCGTCTCCGACAAGGTTGGATGAGGATGGATCGTGAGGCCGACGTCGGCGGCGTCACACCCGGTTTCGACCGCCAGCGCAATCTCGCTGATCAGCTCCCCAGCGTTCGTGCCTACGATGCCGCCACCCAACACCCGATGGCTCTCGGGATCGAACAAGATCTTGGTAAAGCCCTCGTCCCGCCCGATCGACAACGAGCGGCCGCTGGCCACCCACGGGAAGGAGCCCTTCTTGAAGGGAATATTGTTCGCTTTCGCGTCCGTTTCCGTGAGCCCCACCCAAGCAATCTCGGGGTCCGTGTATGCAACCGACGGAATCGCGCGGACGTCGAATGCGCGCTTCTCGCCCGCCGCCACTTCCGCAGCCACCTTCGCTTCGTGCATCGCCTTGTGTGCCAGCATCGGCATGCAGGCGACGTCGCCGATCGCAAAGATGTGCGGCACGTTGGTACGCATCTGTTTGTCTACCGGAATGAAGCCCCGGTCCGAGACTTTGACCCCAGCCGCTTCGGCCCCGATATTCCTGCCGTTGGGAACACGCCCAACTGCGACCAACACGCGCTCGAATACCGTGGGCGCCGGGGCCTTCTCACCCTCGAACGTCACACGCAACCCTTCGGCCAAAGGCTCGATCCTGGTGACCTTCGTACCTAGCAGTATCTGCTCGTAACGCCCACGGATTCGCCGCTCGAGGGGTCGCACGAGATCCGGATCGCATCCGGGCATCAGCTGCGGAGTGAGCTCGACGACACTCACCCGGCTGCCGAGTGCGTCATACACGCAGGCCATCTCCAGCCCGATGATGCCACCGCCGATGACCAGCATGCCGCCAGAGAACTCCGGCAGCTCCAGCGCGTCTGTGGAATCCATGATGCGCGGGTCATTCGGCAATCCGGGCAGGCGAATCGGCTCGGAGCCCGCCGCGATGATGCATTGGTCGAAGCGGATGCGCTCGGAGCCGCTGTTGCCCATCACCTCGAGCACGTTCGGACTCACGAAGCGGCCAGTGCCCTGCACGACGTCGACCTTGCGCTGCTTGGCCAATACACGTAGGCCGCTGGTCAACTTGTTGACTACGGAGCCTTTCCACTCGCGTAGCCTCTCGAGATCGAGAGCGGGCGCTCCGAAGGCAATTCCATTCTCGGACATCGCTTCCGCGTCCTCGATGACCTTGGCCGCGTGGAGCAACGCCTTCGACGGAATACATCCAACGTTCAGACACACTCCGCCGAGGCTCGCCCAACGCTCGACCAGCGTCACTTGCAAGCCGAGATCAGCAGCTCGGAATGCAGCGGTATACCCGCCAGGGCCGGCCCCGAGCACCAGCAGCTGCGTCGAGCGGTTGAAGTCGCCTTCGACGCGCGCCCCTCGAGTCAGGTCGGGAATGGGCATCCGAACGGTGTCGCCGGCCGATTCGGGACGAGCCACCAGCGTTGGAGCTGGCTCCACGGCCTTGGCGACGGAAGGTGTCACGGAGCTTGCCACCGCCGCGGGTGTCTTCTCGGCACGAGCCGCTGGTTGCGCCGCTCCGTTACCGTATGCTGCAGGCGGGGCCGCTTTGAGAATAGGCTGGGTAACCGTTCGCTCCAACTCATCGGCGTCGAACGATTCGGCGAAAGTCGCTTCAGCCGCGGAGGACGCGGCCGGCTGCTTTTGTGCTCCCTGCGAATTGATCTCGACTCGGGCTATCAACGAGCCCGCGGAGACCTTGTCCCCGCGCTTGAGTAGAACCTCGGCCACGGTGCCCGCCGATGTGGAGGGCACATCCATGGACGCCTTATCCGTCTCGAGGGTGACGAGCGGGGTATCCACTTCGATCACGTCACCCGGCTTCACCAGGACGTCCACTACATCGACATCGTGTGCGTTTCCGATGTCGGGAACAATCAGGTCGACGCGACTCACGGTACAGCCTCGATCAACTCGGCCGCTTTGGCCAGACTCTGTGCAAGGAAGGTGGTGAAGCGCGCAGCCGTTGCGCCGTCAATCACGCGGTGATCGTAGGACAGCGACAAGGGAAGCATCAGGCGGGGCACGAAAGTGCCATCACGATAGACCGGCTTCATTGCCGAGCGTGACACTCCGAGAATCGCCACCTCGGGTGCATTGATGATCGGCGTGAAAGCCGTACCCCCAATCCCACCCAGGCTGGAGATCGTAAAGCAACCGCCCATCATGTCGTTCGGTGACAATTTGCCGGCGCGCGCCTTCTCCGAAAGCTCGCCCAGTTGCCTCGCGATCACGTAGATGTCTTTACGGTCCGCGTCATGGATCACCGGAACGACGAGACCGTTGGGAGTGTCCGCCGCAAATCCGACGTGAACGTATTTCTTGAGAATGAGATTCGCGCCGCTCGGATCGAGCGACGCATTGAATTGCGGAAACTCCTGCAGGGCCTTGACGCAGGCGCGCACGATAAAGGCAAGCGGGGTCAGCTTGATGCCTGCCTGCGCCGCCTTGTCCTTCAGCCGGTTGCGAGTTGCCTCGAGATCCGTGATGTCAGCCTCGTCAAACTGCGTCACGTGCGGGATGTTCACCCAGCTCGCGTGCAGTCGCGGCCCCGAGATCTTCTGAATGCGCGACAGCGGTTTGGTTTCGATCGGGCCGAACAGGGAGAAGTCGACGGGCGGTATGACGGGCAACGCGCCTCCGCCGGTGCCGGGCGCGCGGGCGGTGGTCGTGGCCGATGCCGTGGTGGAAGGCGCGGGAGTGAGTGATGCCTTTACAAAGGCCTTGACGTCCTCATGGGTAATGCGTCCCTTGAACCCGCTGCCTTTTACGCGTGTCAGGTCGACACCAAGCTCTCGCGCGAACTTTCTGACGGACGGGCCGGCATGCGCGCGCGAAAATCCAGGCTCGTTGATAGGCGGTAGGTCCAGACGGCCCGCCAGCACATTTGCCGGCAGGGCGGCCGAGGCACCCGAGGCCTTGTCTGCCGCTCCCGATCCAGTCGCAGGAGAAGGCGTCGCGGCAGCAACCGAGGCACTCGCTGTTGTTTTCGCCGACGCTGCTGATACCCCCGAGGCAGAAGCGGCTCCTGTTGGAGAGATCGGTGCAGCCGCAGCATTTCCAGGAGCAGCGGCCCCATTGCCCGCGGCTGCCGGTGATGGGCCGGTGGATCTAGGCGTAGTGCCGACCGGAGCCGGGCCTGCGCCAGGATTCGTGCCCACGCCGGAAGCGAGGCCTGCGCCAGCAGATGATCTCGCGCCAGGAGACGCATCGGCCCCTCGGGCGACTTGTCCGCCCGACGCCACGGCGCCCGAACCGGGCGCGGCGGAAGGGGCTGCTGAACCGCCCGCGGTAGCGGCGCCGACGGAACCCGCTCCAGATTGCGCACCCGCCGAAGCGGGTTCCGCCGGAGCTCTCACGGTTGCAATGAGATCTCCGGTGGACACGGTGCCGCCCTTGGCGACATGGACTTTCTCGATAATACCGCTGGCGGTCGATGGCACATCCATCGTCGCCTTTTCAGTCTCGAGAGTCACCAGAGGCGCTTCAGGCTCGATGCTCTCACCAGGCTTGACGAGAACGTCGATCACAGCGACGTCTTTGAAGTTGCCCATGTCGGGCACTCGCACTTCTACGAGGCGCACAGCCGCGTTCATCGCAATGGAGCCCTCAAACTTTCCAGGGTACGGGCTTGGAGGAATCGACGCCGAGCGCCTTCATCGCGCCGGTGAGCGTCGCCTGATCGACTTTGCCCTCATCCGCGAGCGCCTTCAGTGCGGCGACCGCGATGTAGTTGCGATCGACTTCGAAGTGCTTGCGCAGGGCGGCACGGGAATCGGAGCGTCCGTAGCCGTCCGTGCCGAGCGTGATGTAGCGGCCGCCGACCCATTGCCGGATCTGATCGGGCACCGTGCGCATGTAGTCGGTTGCGGCGACGACCGGGCCGGCGTGCTCTTTCAACAGCGCCTCCACGTACGGCACGCGCGCCGTCTCGGCGGGATGCAGCAGATTCCAACGCTCGGTCTCCAGGGCTTCGCGCCGCAGCTCGCTGAAGCTCGTGATGGAGAACACATCGGCCGGAATGCCGTAGTCGTTCTCGAGAATCTTTGCCGCGGCCAGACATTCTCGCAGGATGGTGCCCGAGCCCATCAAGGTGGTGCGGACCTTGCCCCGACCTCCCGTCTGCAGCAGATAGCCGCCCTTGAGAATTCCCTGCTGCACGCCTGCTGGCATCGCCGGCTGCGCATAGTTCTCGTTCATGACGGTGAGGTAGTAGAAAATGTTCTCCTGCTCGACAAACATGCGGCGCATGCCGTCGTGGATGATGACGGCAAGCTCGTAGGCATACGCCGGGTCGTACGCCACACAATTCGGTACAGTGGTAGCGACGAGCTGACTGTGGCCGTCCTGGTGCTGAAGGCCTTCTCCGGCGAGGGTCGTGCGTCCGGCGGTCGCACCCAACAGGAAGCCGCGCGCCTGAATGTCCCCGGCAGCCCAGACGAAATCACCGACGCGCTGGAAACCAAACATCGAGTAGTAGATATAGAACGGCACCATGTTGATGCCGTGATTGCTGTAAGCGGTCCCGGCGGCGATCCACGAGCACAGCGCACCGGCCTCGTTGATCCCCTCCTCGATCATCTGCCCCTTCTTGTCCTCTCGATAGGACATGAGGGTCTCCGCATCCTGAGGGGTGTAGAGCTGGCCGACGGAGGAGTAGATACCGATCTGACGGAACAGGCCCTCCATACCGAAGGTCCGCGCCTCGTCTGGCACGATCGGCACGATGTTCTTGCCGATATTCTTATCCTTCAGAAGGATGGTCAGAATACGCACAAACGCCATCGTCGTGGAGATCTCGCGGTCAGCCGTGCCTTCGAGCACCGGTTGGAACGCCTCCAGTGGAGGCACCGCGAGCGGTGGAGCTTCTTTGCGCCTCGCCGGGAGAGAGCCGCCGAGCATCACGCGCTTCTCGCGCAGATAGCGAGCCTCTTCCGAGCCTTCGTCGGGCTTTTTGAACGGCAGGCCGGAAATATCCTGGTCTGCCACCGGGATGTTGAAACGATCGCGGAAGGCGCGCAGGTCCTCCTCGGAAAGCTTCTTCTGCTGGTGGGCTACCATCTGGCCTTCGCCGCCCTTGCCGAGACCGAAACCCTTGACGGTCTTGGCCAGAATGACCGTCGGCTGTCCCTTGTGAGCGAGCGCCGCCGCATAAGCCGCATAGACCTTGCGCGGATCGTGGCCGCAGCGATTCAAGCGCCAGATCTCGTCGTCGGACATGTTGGCGACCATCGCCTTGAGCTCGGGATACTTCCCGAAGAAATGCTCGCGGGTGTAGGCGCCGCCCTTGGCCTTGAAATTCTGGTATTCGCCGTCGACGCATTCTTCCATTACACGCCGCAACAAACCTTTGTGGTCGCGCGCGAGCAGCGGATCCCAACGGGATCCCCACAGCACCTTGATGACGTTCCAACCGGCACCGAGGAACGCGGCCTCGAGCTCCTGGATGATCTTGCCGTTGCCGCGCACCGGACCATCGAGGCGCTGGAGGTTGCAGTTGATGACGAAAATGAGATTGTCGAGCCCCTCGCGCACCGGCATGGTGAGCGCGCCCATGGATTCCGGCTCATCCATCTCGCCATCACCGAGAAATGCCCAGACCTTGCGATCGGAGGGCTTGGCGAGACCACGATGCTCGAGATAGCGGACGAAGCGCGCCTGGAAAATTGCCATCATGGGCCCGAGGCCCATGGACACCGTCGGGAACTGCCAGAAATCCGGCATGAGCCAAGGATGTGGGTAAGACGACAGTCCTATCCCGGGGCCACCCGCTTCCTGACGGAAGTGTCGCAGTTGTTCCTCGGTGAAACGGCCTTCGAGATAGGCACGCGCATAGATGCCGGGTGAGGAATGGCCCTGCATGAAAATCATGTCGCCCGGATGCTTGTCCGAAGCCGCGCGCCAGAAGTGGTTGAACCCCACTTCATACAAGGTCGCCGACGAGGCATAACTCGAAAGATGTCCGCCGTACTCGGAGGACATGCGATTCGCCTGCACCACCATCGCCATGGCATTCCAGCGGATGTACGCCTCGATACGCCGCTCGAGCGCGCGATTGCCCGGGTACTCCGGTTCGCGTCCCGTGGGGATGGTGTTGACGTAAGCCGTGTTGGGCTTGAACGGCAAATAAGCGCCGCTGCGGCGCGTGTAATCGATGAGACGCTCGAGGATGAAGTGTGCCCGCTCCGGGCCGTGCTGCTTCAGGACCGAGTCGATGGACTCGAGCCATTCCTGCGTTTCAACGGGGTCGAGATCTTCCAGCTTCGGGAGTTCTGTCATGCGGTCAGCTCAATCGCAACTGCGCTGCTCGTGGACGAAAACATGAGAGCAACTGCACTGGCCGTGCCCTTCGAAAGTAGTCGCGAGAGCGCCGCGCGAAGACGATAAAATAGGCTGCGCTAAGCAGCACCGTAGCGAGAGAAATTCGTCTCTACACACAAGCGGCGCAATGATCCGGGTTTCGTTGGGTGTGGTCAAGCAAGTGCGCTCACTTGAGCCACGCCAAGTAAGGAGTGATGTGGCATCGAAGGTCGAAGGGCTCGGTGGGAAGTCGCTTTTACCCATAACCGCCCCGCCGGAAATTGTGAAAGGCCGCAGCCGGAACGGAGAGGAACCGGATGCCGTGCTGGTCGTGGCGCCCGAAAAGCCCGAAAAGGAGCTTTTCCGGCAGCTACCGGAGAGTGAGCGCTGGCAGGAGCTCAACACGCGAACCCCGCCCCGGGCGGGAACGGTGCGCACCACGGCTTTGAGCAACCGACGGCAGACTCTCGCCGTGCTGGGCTATATCGGTGCAAATGCGAGTGCTTTCGAGCGACTCACTCTCGCCGGAAGAATGCTCAAGGAAACCGCTTCACGCGAGCCGGAAATCCTGAGTCTCCAGACATTGGGGAAATCAGCATCGGCGCAGGCTGCGCTGGAAGCGCTGCTCGCTGCCTCCCTGGCACAGGCGTTTCCTCTTGCTACATACCGATCGGAGCCCCCCAACGAGCGCCGCATAAAACAGATCATCCTGGATGGATATGAAGGTAGCGATACACACTACGAGGTAGCCTGCGCGGCCGGAAACAACCTCGCACGTTGGCTGACCGCTCTGCCACCCAACATTCTGGACGCGCGAGGTTACAACCGCGCGATCGGCGAGCTGGCGCGCCAAAACGAGCTCAGCTTCAAATGGCTCGATGAGCAGGCACTGCGGCGAGCCGGAGCCCACGCCTTTCTGGCGGTGTCAGCAGCAAACGACCAGCCAGTCGCCGGCATCGCTCACCTGCGGTACCGGCCTGGGCGCCGCAAAGCCGCGAGCGCACCGGACATTGCACTGATCGGCAAGGGCATTCTGTTCGACACCGGAGGCGTCAACCTCAAGCCACACCGGTCCATGCTCGACATGCATACCGACATGGGCGGCAGTGCCGTGGCCCTCGCGACGATCATCGCCTTGGCACAGTTGCGCGCCCCGCTCGCGGCCGACGCCTGGCTGGCGATCACTGAGAACAACATCGGGCCGAAGGCATATCGGCCGCAGGAAGTTGTCAGAGCTGCGAACGGCGTCACAATCCAGGTCATCCACACCGATGCGGAAGGTCGTATGGTGCTTGCAGACACCCTCGCCCTCGCCGCGCGTACCAAACCGAAATTCATGATCGACTTCGCCACCCTGACCGGCGCGGCCGTGTATGCGCTGACGGAGCGGATGAGCGCCGTCTTCACCAACCGTCCCGCTCTTGCCGAGCCGCTGGTAGAGGCTGGACGCGCCAGTGGTGAGCGCGTCTGGAACTTTCCTTTCGATGCTGACTACGATTCGGATCTGGAAAGCAAGGTCGCTGATGTCGTGCAGTGCGCCGTCGAAGGGAAAGGCGACCACATCCTCGCGGCGCGCTTCCTGAGTCGCTTCGTTCCGAAGGACATCCCATGGGTGCACGTCGATCTGTCCTCCTCCACCCGGACGGGAGGGCTCGCGCATATCAACACCGAAGTGACCGGTTTCGGGGTCCGATATGCGCTCGAGCTCATCCTCAAACAGGATATCCTGGGTAAGCTGGAGGAAACGCGTGAGTGAGCCGCGCACGATTGCCATCCACCGTCCTGATGACTGGCATCTGCACCTGCGTGACGGTGATGCACTTCGCTCGGTTCTGCCCTTTACCGCTTCCCGGTTCGCGCGTGCGATCGTGATGCCGAACCTGAAGCCGCCGGTCACCACGACAGAGCAGGCGCTCGCCTACCGGCAACGCATCCTGGAGGCGCTTCCGGCGGGTATGAAGTTCGAGCCTCTGATGACTTTGTATCTGACAGACAATACCGATCCGATCGAGGTCGAGCGCGCCAAGGCCAGCGGCGTCATCCATGGATTCAAGCTATACCCGGCCGGCGCTACGACACACTCAGATGCCGGAGTCACTGACATCCGCAAGGTGGGGCCGGTGTTGGCTCGCATGAGCGAGTTGGGCGTCATCCTGCAGGTTCACGGCGAGGTCACCGACCCCGACGTGGACGTGTTTGACCGCGAAGCCCGCTTCATCGAGTCGATACTCGCGCCGATGGTGGAGCGGTTTGCCGGGCTGAAACTCGTGTTCGAACATATCACCACGCGCGCTGCCGCGGAGTTCGTGCTTCACTCCCGCCCTGGAATCGCAGCGACGATTACTCCACAACACCTGCTCATGAACCGGAATGCTCTCTTCAACGGCGGGATCCGCCCCCATCACTATTGCTTGCCGGTGCTGAAGACCGAGCCCGACCGGCGCGCGTTGCTGGATGTAGTGGCGAGCGGAAATCCCCGATTCTTTCTCGGGACGGACAGCGCGCCACATGCGCGCCATACGAAAGAAGCCACGTGCGGGTGCGCGGGAATCTTCTCCGCTCACGCGGCGATCGAGCTTTATGCGGAAGCCTTCGACGCCATCGGTGCCCTCTCGCGCCTGGAGGGTTTCGCCTGCGAATTCGGCGCGGACTTCTACGGCTTGCCCCGAAACCGCGAAACCATCACCCTCGTCAAGGAAGCATGGGAGGTCCCCCCACATTACCCGTTCGGCTCCGGCGAGCTCGTGCCGTTGCGGGCGGGCGAGCGCGTAGGCTGGCGCCTCGCGAAGTGAAAGGAAAGAACGAATGAACGAGGCCGAGTTGATGGCACAACGCCTCGCAGCGGCACGCCTGATGGCGAGGCGCTTCCGAGGCTTCCTGCCTGTCGTCATCGATGTGGAGACCGGCGGATTCCACGCAGCGACCGACGCCTTGCTGGAAATAGCGGCCGTCCTAATCGAGATGGACCCGGACGGCACGTTGCGCCGAGGCGCGACACACAACTATCACATCCAACCTTTCGAAGGTGGCCGGATCGATCCGGCATCGCTTTCGATCACTGGCATCGACCCGCATCATCCATTGCGCCCTGCTTTGCCTGAGCGGGATGCGCTGCAGAGAGTCTTCAGGGAAATTCGCCACGCGGTGCGTGACTACAACTGCCGCCGAGCCATCCTGGTGGGACACAACGCTGCATTCGACCTGGGATTCTTGAATGTGGCGATCGCGCGCGCGGACGTGAAGCGCAACCCCTTCCACCCCTTCTCCTGTTTCGACACCGCGACCCTCGCAGGGGCAGCGCTCGGGCAGACGGTTTTGGCGAAGGCGGTGACGGTCGCCGGCTTGAAGTGGGACTCCAGTAGTGCGCATTCCGCGTCGTACGACGCCGAGCGCACAGCCGACCTCTTCTGCATCATTTCCAACCGCCTCCGCGACAGCTATCGCGAAGCGGAAGAGCGGGCGTGCGCGCTCGGCTGGATAAGCACGACGGCCGAGGTGGCGGAAGAGCAGCAGCCTGGTGAGACCGAAGCGCCGGCTCCCGCATTGCCGCCGTTGGCGTAAGAGCGGCGGTATCGCGGTTAGCCGATTCAGTTCAGCCTGATGTCGGCCCTCTCCAAGCGCGGGCACGGTCCGGTCCCGTGCCCGCGTGGCAACTTCAGGACTAGCCGAAAGGCCCCGCATCCCCCAGGCAGGCTCCCGCACACCGATCAACGTGCTGATGACCGTTGCACGCCCAGGCTCGATCAGCGCCCCGATAACAACTACGGAGCTCAGGCCGCCGCCGTGGCACCCGCTTGGCTCAACAGCTTCTTGAGCTCGCCGCTGTGATACATCTCGAGCGTGATATCGCAGCCGCCGATCAGCTCGCCGTTCACATAGAGCTGCGGATACGTGGGCCAGTTGGAGTAGCGCTTGAGCGCTTCACGCATCTCCGGCTCTTCGAAGATGTTGATGTGCTTGAACTCCGCACCGACGGCGCGCAAGGCCTGTACGGTCTGCGCCGAGAAGCCGCACTGGGGAAAGTCCGGGGTGCCTTTCATGAACAGGACTACGGGGGATGAGCTGAGCTCAGCCTTGATTCGCTCGACGACGTCCATCTAAGTACCTCAGGTCATGCGCTTCGCGCGCAGGTTTAAGGGCGTGCGCCCGAAAGAGCTGTCTGGCTCCTTGGAGCGGGGCCTGTGATTCGCGCCTCGGGCGCGGGCATTCGACTCGCGCTTGGGCGCCTCCAATATAGGGGCGAGACAGGCGGCAATCAAAAGCCTTGGCGCATCTCGCGACGACGGGCTAGTTCCGCGATGAGCTGCCACTGCTGGGCTGGGGTCATGGATATCCATTCACCTATCTCGGCGCCTGTGCGCAGACATCCTGAGCAGTAACCTTGCGCGTCCAGGGTGCATACCTTGATGCAAGGCGAAGGAGGACGTTCCTGGCGATCCACGAGCGCATCACTTGGCGGCATGGGTCAATGATGTCATAGCACCCGGAACGAAATCGGCGTCAGCGGGAGCGCTGCCGCGTTGAATTATGAGGGGGGCTGGCCTATTCTTCAAACGACCCCGCACTATTCCAGTGCAATCAGAACAAGAGCTTGGATGGATTTCAGGTCGGGGTTTTCCTGGCCTCGCGCGACCAGATGAGATCAAGGGAGAGCTTTCATGAATCCTCTGAACAACCATCGTCACTCTCTGATTCTCGGCATCGTCATCGCCGTCCTGCTGGCTTTGGGGATCGGTGGCACCCATTTCAACCATCTCGGCCTGGCCCGGTGGTTTCACATCGTATCGGGGGTGTTCTGGATTGGGCTGCTTTACTACTTCAACGTCGCCCAGACGCCGGCCATGGCGGATGCTGCCGCGGACAAGGGTGGGCCTGGGGGAGCAGCAATCAACAAATATGTCGCCCCGCGTGCTTTGTTCTGGTTTCGGTGGGCGGCGGTGGCGACCTGGCTGGGGGGTGCGTGGCTCCTCGGGCCGAAGTTCGTGGGTGCGTTCACGTTGGGTGCGGGTATGAACGACCCTACCCACTATTACCTGATCATTGGCATTGGTGCGTGGTTGGGGACCATCATGCTCTTGAACGTGTGGGGTGTGATCTGGCGGATGCAGAAGAAGATCCTGGGGCTGGTGCCTGCGACTGATGAGGAGAAGGCGCGGGCGCGGCGGGTGGCTTTGTTGGCTTCGCGGGCGAATTTTGCTTTGTCGATTCCGATGATTATGTGCATGGCTTCGGCTAGTCATGGGTTGCCGTTTGTGGGTGGCTGAAGGGGCTCCGACCTGGCGAGGGAGCTGGAGGCCTGCGGCGCGGGGCTTGGGCTGGGCGGGGAAGCCGAGGCCCTGTGCACGAGGCTTGGGCCTGGGTGGGGGAAGACCGAGGCCCTGTGCGAGGCTTGACCTGGGTGGGGAGAAGACCAGGCCCTGCGCACGAGGCTTGGGCCTGGAAGCCCGGGCCCTGCGCGTGAGGGTCGGGGCTGGCTCCTGGGAAAATGCGCTTCGGAAAAAATCACGGACAGACCGTGATTTTTTCCGGCGTTCCTTCACAATCGCACAGCGTCGCGTCCCGGTTGGCCCTGCCAAGATTTGAAATAGTCACGCGCGACGCAATGCGATTGCTTCAGCATTTTCCAAGGAGCCAGACCGAACCCTCTCACGCGCAGCGCCACGGCCTCGCTGTATCGGCGATTATTGATCGACGATGCTCAAGGGGGACGACGCGTTCAGGCAACACTCACGGCAACGGGTAACGCTGGATCCGGGCATTGCATTACGCAGTCGCTTGCGCGCAAGCCCTTGTGTGCCTGTGCAACGCATGCGTGGCACCCTACCCGGCCCGGCGTCGCATCAGGCAAAAGGCGTGGATTTTGGCTGATGCCTGCGCCACCAGCGGCGGGGGGATACATCCTGTGCGTGGACGCGCGGCTCGCGGCGGCACAAGGTGCGAAACTAACGTTTGGCGAGCTCGTCGCGGATCTCTTGTAGGAGTTGCTCGGTGCGGGTTGGTGGGGGAGCTTCGGGGGCGTGGGGTGGGGGTGGGCGTTTGAGGCGGTTGATGCCCTTGATCATGATGAACAGGGCGAGGGCGATGATGAGGAACTCGAAGATTGTCTGGATGAAGGCGCCGTAGCGCCAGAGGACTTCTTTGCCCTTGGGGTCGTGGCCAATCGGGATGGCGAGGTCGGTGAAATTCACGTTGCCGATGATCAGGCCCAGGGGAGGCATGACGATGTCGGCTACGAGCGAGCTGACGATCTTGCTGAAGGCTGCACCGATTACGACACCGACCGCGAGGTCGATGACGTTGCCTTTCATGGCAAATTCTTTGAATTCTGAGGCCAAGCCCATCGCAGTCTCCCCTTGCGCGGGCATGTGCCCGCTCAGTGTCGATCCTGGGTAATCCTTCGCAGGATCACCCGTGCGACGCATGCGTCGCACCCCCTTGCGCGGGCATGTGCCCGCTCAGTGTCGATCCTGGGTGACCCAGCATCGGTGTTGGCGCGCAATTTAAGGGAGCGGGACCAATGGCGCAAGAAAAAGGGCCGGCCAGACGGCCGGCCCTTCATTGTAGGTAGAGCCCCTGACGGATACTCAAATCAGGCGGCGGCTGCTTTCTTCTGAGCCGGTTCGGCGCTTTCGTCAGAGGCGGCTTCGGCCTTCTTCTTGCGCCGGCCGGTCTTTTTCTTGGCGCCCGCATCGGCTCCAGCAGACGCATCAGTCGCGGCGGGGCGATCGACGAGTTGCATCAGGGCCATCTCGGCGGAGTCACCGGGGCGGGGAAGCATGCGCAGGATGCGCGTGTAGCCGCCCGGGCGAGCCTTGAAGCGGGGGCCGAGGTCGGTGAACAGCTTTTCGACTACCGCGGAATCGCGCAGTCGGGAAAAGGCCAGGCGCCGGTTGGCTTCGTCATCCTTCTTCGCGAGAGTGATGAGTGGCTCGACAACCCTGCGAAGCTCTTTGGCCTTCGGCACGGTGGTGCGGATCGTTTCGTGGCGTAGCAGCGAAACGCTCATGTTGCGCATCAGGGCGTGCCGATGCGAGCTGTTACGCGAGAGCTGACGGCCAGTGAGATGGTGACGCATAAAAAAACCCTTGGATCTGTAGCTCGGCTCCACCGCGGAGCCACTTCCAACCCGTGGAGCGACTGCCTTGGTGCGATTACCACACCGGGACAGTCATAGAGCGAACGTGAGCCCCAATTGACTCACGCTGCTCATCCACTTTCATCCTGTTCTGGGCTTCGCCCAGTTCATCCACCCGTGCAGCTCATGCGTCGCACCCACTAACTAACGGTGCTGCGCGACCGGGGCGGAGCCTTTCAACCAATCGACCTAAATGACATCACGCTCTTCGTCGTGCTTCAGGCCCGCCGGTGGCCAGCCGTCCAGGCGCATGCCCAGCATGAGCCCGTGACTTTGCAGCACTTCCTTGATCTCGGTGAGCGACTTCTTGCCCAGGTTCGGCGTACGCAGCAGCTCCACTTCGGTTCGCTGTACGAGGTCGCCGATGTAGTGAATGTTCTCCGCCTTCAGGCAGTTCGCGCTGCGTACGGTGAGCTCGAGCTCATCGACCGGACGGAGCAGGATCGGGTCGAACTGCATCTCGGAGACCTTCGTGGCCGCCTCTTCCTCACCCTGCAGGTCGACGAAGACCGAAAGCTGGTCCTTGAGGATGCTGCCAGCGCGACGGATCGCCTCTTCAGCGTCAATTGTGCCGTTCGTCTCGATGTCGATGACGAGCTTGTCGAGGTCCGTACGCTGTTCGACGCGAGCGGCGTCAACGGAGTACGTCACGCGGCGGATGGGCGAGAAGGAAGCATCGAGCTGCAGCCGTCCAATGGGACGGGTTTGCTCTTCGAAAGCGACACGGGAAGCCGCCGGCCGATAACCGCGACCCCGCTCGATGCGCAAAGTCATGCTCAGCTCGCCAGCCTTGGTGAGATTGGCGATCACGAGATCCGGATTCACCACCTCGACGTCGTGGTCAGTCTGGATGTCACCCGCCGTGACCGGGCCTGGGCCTTTCTTATGAAGGCGCAGCTCGGCGCTATCCCGGGAGTGCATGCGCAAGGCGACCGATTTGAGATTCAGCAGGATGTCGACGACGTCTTCCTGCACACCTTCGATGCTGGTGTACTCATGCAGCACGCCATCGATCTCGACCTCGGTGATAGCACTACCAGGCATCGACGAAAGCAACACGCGACGGAGCGCGTTGCCGAGCGTGTGGCCGAAACCCCGCTCGAACGGTTCAATGACCACACGCGCCTGGCGAGGAGCAACCGGTTGCACCTTCACGACGCGGGGCTTCAAGAACTCGGTAATGGATCCCTGCATTGCGTTCTACACCTTGCCGGGGAATAGACCGGCGATACGAAAACAATTGGACTCGAAAAACAGGCGAGCCGCGCTCGACAAAGAGCGCGGCACGCGGATCTCACAGCCAATGACTACTTCGAATACAACTCGACGACGAGGTTCTCGTTGATGTCGGGGAGGATGTCAT
>CAZBTV010000149.1:0-8846 GCA_964494895.1 uncultured Steroidobacteraceae bacterium
CTCGAAGTACACGCGCATGATGATCTCGAGGGAGTCTTTCAGACGCTCACGTTGCCGTGCCAGACGGTCCGCGTACTCCATTGCCGAATGGGTATCGTGAATGGAGCAGGGTCCGATCACGATGGCCAGACGATCGTCCTGGCCGTGAAGAATCCGATGCACAGAGCGTCTGGCTGCGGCTAGTGTGGCGGATATCTGTGGTGTGCACGGGTGCTCACGCATCAGATCCTCGGGAGTCGTGAGTTCCCTGATATCACGGATGCGTAAGTCATCGGTACGGATGTGGATGTTCACAGCGGTGGCTCCGGTGGGCTGGCCGCTGGCGAAAAAAAACCGCCAGCGGGCTGGCGGTTTCTTTGGGTGACCTTGCGAGGAGTTTCAATCGCGCGCAGCCCGTTTACCGCCAAAGGAGTTTGGCCAGTAAAAGTAGGGAAAGCGGTAGCTGTGGGTGACGAATCTCATGTCGGGAAACTAATATCATAGAGTAAAAGGTATGACAACTACGCGAAGGCATGAATTCTGCTCCTGCCGCTTGTGGCCATGCCCGCTTGCAGACTGATCGTGGCGGAGACACTGAAACGGAATAAACCGGGAACCCGGCGGGCGCGGCGCATCGTCCGTGATCAGATCGACGTCGCGCTCGAGGCTCTCGAGCCCCGAGCAATTCGGGACAGTTCGATCCACGCTGCTCGCAAGGAGCTGAAGAAGGCGCGTGCTACTCTCCGACTGCTGCGCGATACATTGGGTAAGCGCACATACAGAAGGGAGAACGCCGCGATTCGCGATGCGGCGCGGCCCTTGAGCGAGGTTCGTGACGGGCGTGTATTGCTGGATGCCCTGAGCTCTTTGATGAAGTACTACGGGGCTCCGGCCTCGGCTCTCCCGCTTACCCGCTTCAAGCGGCTACTGAATCGCCAACGCACTCAGGCGCAGAAAGAGATTCTGGAGCGGCCGGGCCCACTACAGGGCGTACGTAAGACGCTGCGTGAGGTGCGCTCGCGCTCCAAGCGTTGGCCTGTCGGGCGGCGCGGCTGGACTGTGCTCGGAGCCGGGCTGAAGCGTACATACTCGGGCGGCCGTAATGCTTTGAAGCAGGCGAAGACCGCGCCGACTGACGAGCATCTTCACGAATGGCGTAAGCAGACCAAGTATTTCTGGCATGAGCTTCAGATACTCGAGCCCATCTGGCCCGGGCCTCTCGGGGAGTTGGCAGAGGAAAGCCACAAGCTCGCGGATCTTCTCGGCGATGATCATGATCTGGCGGTTCTGCGCCAGCGCGCCGTGGAGGCACGTCACTCGTTTCCGAGCGAAGCCAGCCATAGGACTTTCCTTGCGCTGATCGACCGTTGTCGCGCGGGGTTGCAGGAGAGGGCGTTGACTATCGGCCAACGCTTGTACGACGAACGGCCTGGCGCCCTTACGGCGCGTCTGGGCAAGCACTGGCGCGACTGGCGGCGCTCCTGAGCGCCAGCCCATTGCTGGACGTCAGCTCACGAGCGATCCTGTCGATGACCGATTTCCAATCCCCCGGAGTGTTCTGGCGGAACAAACGCATGGTCGGGTACCAGGGTGTGTCCTCGCGATCCTCCATCCAGCGCCAGTCAGCTTGCGCGGGCAGCAAAGTCCACGTTCGCACTCCGAGCGCGCCGGCCAGATGAGCTGACATCGTATCGACACTGATCAGCAGGTCGAGGGCACGAAGCTGGGCCGCTTCGTCGGCCACGTCGTGGATGAGCGGGATCTCTCCTACATCTACATTGCGCCAGTCCGCGAGAGCGGGCCCGCGTTGTAATATCTTCCAACATATCCCTGGAATGCAGGTCAGCCGCTCCATCAACCCGGGTTTGACGGAGCGCGCCGGATCCCAACTCCCAGACTGCCAGACGAGGCCGACGGCCGGGCGCCGCTCACATCGCGACAATGACGAGCTCGTCTCGGCGTGGCTCGATCTGGCATGAATATAAGGAACCTCTGCCGGCAGGGTGGCCAACGTGATTCGCAGGGCGTGCGGCAGCTCCATGATCTCGATATCGACATCATAGGTGGCCTCGCAGGCTCCATCATCGAGGGGCAGCAGAGTGTCGATTCCGGATACCGTTTCCAACAGTGGAAGGAGCTGCGGTTGCGCCCATACTGTGACGTGAGCGGCGCTTCTTCTCAGGATCGGGACGAAGCGGATGAATTGAATCGTGTCGCCGAGTCCGTGATAACAGCGCACCAGGACGTGCTTACCCGCCAAGGGTGTTCCATCCCACACCCATTGAAGATGCCGCGGCAACCAACGTCCTGAGGCCGCGTCACGCGGCTGCAGCCCTCGACGCTGCTCGCGAACGCGGTCACTCACGCGCCATGCGGCTTCCCAATCGCCCCGACGCATGTGGAGCATCCATTCTTCTGCGGGCGGCAAGGCTTCTGCTTGCCAGCGCTTGGTGTCGGGCATTTGCGGAAAATCCTACAACGGTCGACGCTCTTTTGCGTTCTCGCCACAAGGTCACTGTTGTGCTGGAGGCACAGGATGCAGCATCGAAGCAACGGGCGGACCCGCCCAGCTTCGATCTCTCCCACGTGAACTGCCGCACAGTAAGGTCGCAAGCGGGCAATTAACTTAAATCGGTGAATAACTACAGCAAGGCCCGAGTCCCCCGACCCGGCGCCGTAATCCATCTCTATCGCGACCTGTGGCGGCTGATGCGCGGCGAGCGGCGGATATTCGTCGGTGCTGTCGTACTCTTGATCGCCGCGCAGGTCGTGCTTCTCTCCGTACCCTATATTTCCGGTCGGGCACTCAATGCCCTGCAGCTTCACGGGACAGGTGGCCTGCGTCAGGCCGGGCTGTGGCTCTCGCTCGTGCTGCTCGTAGCATGTGGGAGTTGGGTACTGCACGGACCCGGGCGGATCCTGGAGCGCCGGGCCGCGCTCACGATCAGGCAGCGCATGTCGGCACTGTTGGTAGATCGTCTTTTTTCGTTACCGCTGAGCTGGCACGAGTCGCATCACTCGGGAGCTACGGCGCACCGGGTCCAACAAAGCACGGCGGCGCTGTCCGGCTTCGCGCAGAGTCAATTCATCTACCTCAACAGCGCCGTGCGCCTGGTAGGCCCGCTGGTGGCGCTGTGGTGGGTGCAGCCGCTCATCGGCTTTGCCGCCATGGCCGGGTTCGCGCTGATCGTGAGCTCGGTAGTGGGCTTCGATCGCGCCATGCTCAGGCTCGCGAACGAGGAGAACGAAGCGGAGCGCCGCTATTCGGCTACGCTCGTGGACACCCTCGGCAACACGGGGACGGTCTACGCTTTGCGCCAGGCCAAGGCCGTAGCCGCAAGGCTCGAGCGACGGCTTCTGGCTGTCTTCGTGCCTCTCCGCAGGGCTATCGTGCTCAACGAGGTCAAGTGGTGCACGGTGGATCTCGCCACGCGCGTGCTGAACTGCTGCCTGGTGGCGCTGTTCGTTTTTCTTGCGACCCGTGGAACGCCTGCGGATTCAGCCGGAAGGACGCTCCTGTTGGGGAGTCTCTACATGGTCTGGGAGTATGCGCAGCAGGCGGCGGGTGTCATCGCCTCGATTGCCTCACATTTCCAGACTTTCGCCCGGCAGCACGCGGATTATGCGAGCGCCAATGTCATTCGCGATACGCAGGCTCCTGAGCTCGTCACATGCGATATGGCGCCGGCCCATACAAGTTGGCAGCGTATGGTGATTCGCGATTTGACCTTCCGTCATGCCGCGAGTCGTGCGGCGGCGCCGACCTTGGAGCGGTTGTGCTTCGTCCTCGAGAGAGGCAAGCGCTACGCGCTCATCGGGAGCAGCGGATCGGGAAAAAGTACATTGTTGCGTATATTGGCAGGATTGTATTCCGCGGAACGGATCGCGTTGATGCCCGATGACGGCCCGATCCGCGTTTCGCCCGTGGAGGCTGCTTACTTCCTGCGAGCGCAAGCCACGTTGATTCCACAGGACGCCGAGGTCTACGAAGGCACACTCGGGGAGAATCTCCAGTTGTGCGAATCCGTGCAGGGGCCACCCGGGCCGCACGCATACGCGTCCGCCCTGGAGGCGGCTTGCGCGACTGACTTCGTGCAGCCCACTCCGGTTGGCCTGGAGGCTTCGGTAGCAGAGCGCGCGGCCAACTGGTCGGGAGGTCAACGGAGTCGAGTCGCGCTGGCACGAGGTATTCTGGCCGCGAGCGGCAGCACACTCGTTCTGATGGACGAGCCCACAGCGAGTCTCGATCCGGCAACCGAGGCGCGGGTTTACACGAACCTGTTCGCCACATTCGGCGACTCCTGTGTGATCTCCTCGATACACAGATTGAGCCTGCTGGACCGGTTCGACGAAGTGTTGGTCATGCGGGAGGGGCGGCTGGTCGCGCAAGGCTCTCCCGACGAGCTCGCTCTGAGCTGCCCGGAATTTCAGCGGCTCACGACATTGCAGGTGGGTTCCTCCTCTGACGGGCCCGCTGCGGCGCGTGAGCGCTCCGCCGATCGTGCGAGCGTCGCCTGAGCCGCGCAGCGACCCTCGAGCGGTATCCAACAGCAATAACTTTGTGTCCGGCACGGTGCTTGCGGTGCGCTCCTTATGGAAGCACCTCAATACAAGGATCCTCGCGGAGAGCTGGATACCAAGGTCAAGGAAACGCTGGCCAGCGCGGCGACACGGCTTGCGCATGTCGCCGGTGAATACATCTTTGCTGCCTACATCGAACGTCCTGTAGTCGATTTCAAGCCGCCCGGTCCGGGTGGCGCGCAAAATTCCAACCCCGTCAGCAGCGCCGATCGCGCGGTCGAAGCGCTCGTACGCGAGCAACTCGCCGCGGAGTTCCCGGAACATATCGTCATCGGTGAGGAGGGCGGAGTGAGTGCGCCGGGTCCGTCACCGTTCGTGTGGGCCATCGACCCGATAGACGGCACGACCAACTTCGTGAACGGCCTGCCGCTGTTTGCCTCTTCCATCGGCGTGCTCTATCGCGGGTGGCCGGTGGCCGGTGCCATCTGGTGCGCATCCACCCACACCTTCGCCCCCGGCGTTTATCACGCGCACGTGGGCAGTCCACTGCAGTTTTCCGGCGATGTACTGCATCGTCGCTCCCAAGGCGCATGGCGCGGACTGGCGAGCGAGCCGGGGAGGGCGCCGGCTTATGCCTCCTTATGGGATACCCGTGTGCTTGGCTGCTCGACCCTCGAATTCGCGTTCGTCGCCGCGGGCCTGCTGAGCTTCGCGTTCATTTCGCGTCCGAAGCTCTGGGACGTCGTGGCCGGTCTGGTTCTGCTGGAGGCAGCCGGCTGTCGTGCTGTCAGTCCGAGAGGATCTGACTGGGGCACATTGTTGTATTTCGGCACGCCTGGCGAGCCAACGGAGCTTGCTCGCTGGAGTGAGCCGGTATTGCTGGGTGATGAGCTTGCGCTCGAGCGCGCGGGTGTTGCGCGCAAGGAGGCTCCATAACGACCGCGACGCTTTAGTGGAATGGAAGTTGCTCACGGCCCTTTCCGGGGACGCCAATCGTCATGTCGTGAGTCAAACAAACAGCGAGGTAAGCGTGATCGAAGCCATAATGTTGTGGAATGAGCCGAACAACAAGTCGCATTGGGATTTTCCCGAATGCGATCCAGAATGGCGCATCTTCTCCAACATGACGATTCTCGCTGCCCGCGCGGTGCGTGCTGAGAACAGGCGCATGCCGCGCATTCTTGGCGGCATCTCGCCGATCGACCCGCTGTTCATCACGCGCATGCGGGAGCAAGGCGTGATGGACGAAGTCGATGCCGTCGCTGTGCACGGTTTCCCGCTCGACTGGAACAACTGGAAGATCGACGAGTGGCCGGACAAGCTCGCCGAAGTCCGCGCTGTGACCGATCTGCCGCTGTGGGTTTCGGAGGTCGGCGTGTCCACCTTCGGAGCGGACGAAGTGCAGGAGTTCGGTTTGCGACGCACGGCCGAGCTTCTTCGCGGACGCGCCGAGCGCATCCACTGGTATAGCCTCTACGATCTGCCGCGTGCGTGGCCTGCGACGACCCGTCATCGCGAAGCGGAAGGCTCCGCGTACTACCGGCACTTCCATATGGGCCTGCTGCGTGAGGATGGCTCACCCAAGCCCGCCGTGCGGCGCTTTTCGGACCTCACTCCGGAGTTTGGTATCTGCCAGTGGTTTCACTTCCAGGATCATCGCCTCGACGATGCGGTGGGCTGGCTGCGTCGTCTGGGTGTCAAGTATGTGCGGACCGGACTGAGCTGGGCGGATAGCCTGCGTCCCGATGCGCTCGCCTGGTTTGATCGCCAGATGCGCGCGCTGGAGGAGTTTTCCGTCACGGTCACGTATTGCTTCACCCCCGAATCCCGCGGCATGCGGCCACACCATACCAGTCCGCCGGTGGATGTCAGGGAGTTTGCCGACTTCTGCGCGACCATGACGCGCCGTTATGCGGCACACACCGGCGTGTGAGTCAGTGAAACCCAACACAGGAAGAGCGTCTATGGCCATCGAAGCGAAACAACCGCGGTCCGTGCTGGTGGCCGGAGGGGCCGGATTTCTGGGCTCGCATCTGTGCGAACGGCTGGTTCAGCGTGGCTGCGCGGTCTTGTGCGTCGACAATTTCGCCACCGGCGAGCTGCGTAACGTGGTGGACCTCACCGGCAATCCCTCGTTCAGGGTTCAGCGGCACGATATCAGCAACCCGCTCGATGTGACCGACACCGAGGCAATCTTCAACCTGGCGTGTCCGGCATCGCCGGTCCATTACCAGGCCGATCCAATCCAGACGACCATGACGAGTGTGCGCGGCGCTTTCAATCTGCTGGAGATCGCGCGCCGCAGGAAAGTGAAGCTGCTTCAGGCTTCCACCAGCGAGGTCTACGGGGATCCGGCCATCCATCCACAATCGGAAAGCTACTGGGGACATGTGAATCCGACAGGGCTGCGCGCCTGTTACGACGAGGGTAAGCGCTGCGCCGAGAGTCTGTGCTTCGATTACAGGCGCAAGTATGCGGTGGACGTCCGTGTGGTGCGCATCTTCAATACCTACGGACCGGGCATGCAGATCGGCGACGGCCGGGTAATCTCCAACTTCATCGTACAGGCCCTGCGCAACCAGCCGATCACGATCTACGGCAAAGGAGAGCAGACGCGCTCCTTCTGTTACGTGGATGATCTGATCGACGGATTGATTGGCTTCATGGACGCGGAACCCGGTGTGCGCAGTCCAATGAATCTCGGTAATCCGGAGGAGTTCACCATCCTCGAGCTGGCGCAGCTGGTGATCGAGCTCACGGGCTCGCGCTCGCGCACAGTGTTCCTGCCGCTGCCGCACGATGATCCGACGCAGCGCTGTCCGGACATCACTCTCGCGCGAGAGCAACTCGGCTGGCAGCCGCGGATACCGCTGCGCGAGGGATTGTCGCGCACCATCCTCTATTTTGAGCGAGTCTTGCAGGCGCAACGGCCCGGAGCCCGCCCCTCTGCGGCCGCCGCCGCCAATGGCAATGGCAAGAGGAAGTCGACCAAGGTGGCCGCGGAAGCGGGCGGCCGCGCCGCGCCGGCGGTTTTGGAGGTCAGCCGTGTCAGACATTGAGCGGGTTCTCATCACTGGAGGCGCGGGATTCATAGGCTCACATCTCGCGGACGCCCTGCTGGCCAAAGGCTATCGGGTTCGCGCACTCGACAATCTCAGCGAGCAGGTCCACGGAAGCAGCGACGAGTTCCCGTCGTATCTCGATCCAGAGGTGGAGACATGCAGAGGAGATGTGCGCGAGAAGCGTGATGTCGAGCGTGCGCTCGCCGGTGTCGATGCGGTGTTTCACTTTGCTTCCGCGGTCGGCGTGGGGCAGAGCATGTACGAGATTGAAAAGTACGTCGATGTCAACAATCGCGGAACGGCGGTGTTGCTCGAGGCAGTGCTGCGCAAGCGGGTTGCGAAGTTGGTTGTCGCATCCAGCATGAGCATCTATGGCGAGGGCTTGTATCGGGATAGCGGGGGTGCCGCGTGCGCCCCGCGGCCGCGATCGGTCGCGCAGCTGAAAGCGGGCCGGTGGGATCTGACGGACGCGCAGGGTGAGGCGCTGGTGCCGGTGGCTACACCGGAAGACAAGGCGCCCATGCCCGAATCGATCTATGCGCTCTCCAAGTACGATCAGGAAATGATGTGCCTGCTGTTTGGGCGCGCCTATGACGTGCCGGTCGTGGCTCTGCGCTTCTTCAACGTCTACGGCGAGCGGCAGGCGCTATCCAACCCCTATACGGGCGTGCTCGCAATCTTCGCGGCGCGATATCTCAACGGGCGTCCGCCGGTTATCTTCGAAGACGGCCGGCAAAAGCGCGATTTCGTCCACGTGCGGGATCTTGCCGCCGGCTGCGTGCTGGCGTTGGAGAATCCGGCGGCACGCGATGAGGTATTCAATCTCGGTGGCGGCGAAGCGTACAGCGTGTTGGATATCGCGGAGCGCCTCGGCAAAGTGCTCGGCAAATCGCACATCCGGCCGCAGGTAAGCGGGAACTACCGTGCGGGGGATATCCGTAACTGCTTCGCGGATATCTCCAAGGCAGCCACGGTGCTCGGCTATCGACCGCGTATAGGCTTGGAGGCCGGACTCGCGGAGTTGGGGCGCTGGCTGGAAGGCCGCATGGATGAGGATCGCTCGGAGGCCGCCGCAAGCGAGTTGCGCCGGCATGGGTTGGTCGCATGAGCGGCAGGACGCGCGAGCCCGTCGCACTCATCACGGGTGGAGCCGGCTTCGTCGGTAGCAATCTGGCACAACGCCTCCTTGCAGACGGCCGCCGGGTTTTGATATTCGACAACCTGTCGCGTCCAGGGGTGCGCAACAACCTGCGGACTTTGCAAGAGCGTAATCCTGAACGGCGG
>CAZBTV010000149.1:8856-17909 GCA_964494895.1 uncultured Steroidobacteraceae bacterium
ATCCGCGACGCCGATGCGGTGTCGCGCGCCGTTGGCCGCGCGCAGGAGATCTATCACCTTGCGGCGCAGGTGGCCGTGACGACCAGTCTCGAGTCGCCGTTGGATGACTTCGAAATCAATGCCCGCGGCACCCTGAATGTGTTGGAGGCGGCGCGCCACCGCCGGCCGGCGCCGCAAGTCCTGTTTACCTCCACGAACAAGGTATACGGAGCGCTCGGCGATATCGAGCTGACCAAGCTGGAGCAGCGTTATGCTCCCGTCGATCCGCGCGCTCGCGACCATGGGATCGCGGAGACACGTCCCTTGGACTTCCATAGCCCCTACGGATGCTCGAAGGGCGCCGCCGACCAGTATGTGCTGGACTACGCCCGCTCCTACGGTCTGCCGGCGGTCGTTTTCCGGATGAGCTGCATCTACGGGCCTCATCAGTTTGGCAACGAAGACCAGGGGTGGGTCGCCCACTTTCTCATCCGCGCGCGCGAAGATAACCCGGTGACTCTCTTCGGTGACGGCTGTCAGGTCAGAGACGTGCTCTACGTCGACGATCTGGTCGAAGCATTTCTGCTCGCGCAGCAGAACATGGATTCCCTCGCTGGACTACCTTTCAACATTGGAGGTGGCCCGCGCAATACGCTCAGTCTGCTCGAGCTCATTGCTCTAATGAGAGAGCAGCACGGACTACACGTATCCCCGCAGTTCGCGGCGTGGCGTTCCGGTGATCAGCGATACTATGTCTCCGACACGGAGCGCTTCTCTCGTGCCACCGGCTGGCACCCGCGGGTCTCGCCGCGCGAAGGTCTGGAGCGGCTCAACAGTTGGCTTGCGGACACCGCGGCTCTCCCGCCGCGCACCCGCAAGATGCCGCTGGCGGTCAGTCCATGAGCACATGCATTGACATGGCGGAGGGAGCGACCGTCTCACGCGCCGCCCGTTTTCGGGCGGCTGAGCAAATCGCGTTGGAGGAAGTCGACGTGAGGGCTCCGGGAACGCACGAAGTACGTGTGCGCCTGGAAGGTTGCGGTGTATGCGGATCGAACTTACCCGTATGGGAAGGGCGTCCGTGGTTCAAGTATCCACTCGAGCCGGGGACACCGGGCCACGAGGGTTGGGGCGTAATCGACGGTATCGGCGATGAAGTAGAGGACTTCGCCATAGGGGACCGTGTTGCATTTCTTTCCGGTCACGCCTACGCGGAACACGACTTCGCCACGACGGACTCACTGGTGAGACTGCCGCCGGAGCTTGCGGGCAAGCCTTTTCCTGGTGAGCCCCTCGCCTGCGCGGTCAACATCTTCAGGCGTAGTGGGATAGAGCCCGGACAGCGCGTGGCCATTGTTGGCGTCGGTTTTCTGGGAGCGGCATTGACGACGCTCGCTACGCGAGCGGGCGCCACAGTCGTAGCGATATCACGGCGGCCGTTCGCATTGCAAATGGCCGAGGCTTGCGGGGCAGCCGCTACGGTTCGCCTCGAGGACAACGTTGATGCCCTCAAAAAGGCGCGGGAGTTTGTGAGAGGTGATGGCTATGAGCGGGTCATCGAATGCGTTGGCTCGCAGTCAGCGCTGGATCTCGCTTCCGAGCTCACGTGCACTCGCGCACGGCTCGTAATCGCCGGTTATCACCAGGACGGGAAGCGACAGGTCAACTTGCAAGACTGGAACTGGCGGGGCCTGGACGTCATCAATGCGCATGAGCGCGATCCAGAGCAGTATCGACGGGGCATGCAGGAGGCAGTCGATCTCGTCGTCAGGGGAGAGCTCAACCCGTGGCCCCTGTTCACGCATCAGTTTCCGCTCGAGGATATCTCGGCAGCCTTCGATACCCTTGCCAAACGTCCGAGCGGTTTTCTGAAAGCATTGGTGGTGTGCCCATGAACGCCAACGCACGAGTCGAGCCGCTGGCTGCTCGACGCCCGCGGATCGGGTTTGCCGGAGTGGGTTGGATTGGACTCAACCGCCTGAAGGCGGTGGCAGCCGACGGGGCGGCGGAGATCGCCTGCATCACTGACCTGAATGGTGACGCGGCTCGCGAGGCGGCCAGAGTTGTCTCGGACAGTGCACCGAGGCCAGGCGTGGTGAAGTCGTTCGAGGACCTTCTCACGGAGGATCTCGATGGCGTTGTGATCGCGACGCCGAGCGGCTTGCATGCACAGCAGGCGATGTCCGCACTCGAGCGCGGGTGTGCGGTGTTCTGTCAGAAACCCCTCGCACGCACCGCCGATGAGGCCGCACGCACCATTGAGGTGGCACGCAGATCCGACCGGCTTTTGTCTGTGGATTTTTGCTACCGGACAGTCGCCGGTGTGCCGCAACTGGTGGATCTCGCGCGCAGCGGCGCCCTTGGAGAGATCTTCGCAGTCGACCTGGTTTTTCATAACGCCTACGGACCGGACAAGCCCTGGTTCTACGATCTGGCGCAGTCCGGTGGCGGTTGCGTGATGGATCTGGGAATTCATCTGATCGATCTGCTGCTGTTGGCGCTCGGCTACCCGAAGGTGGTGGAGGTGAGAAGCCGGCTCCATGCCGCCGGTAGATTGCTGGAAAAGCCAACTTCGGCGCTGGAGGATCACGCGCTTGCGGAGGTGCAGTTCGCCACCGGCACGACGGCTCGGCTTGCGTGCTCGTGGCGCCTTTCCGCGGGTCGGGATGCGATCATCCAGGCGGCCTTCTATGGCACTCGCGGTGCCGCGGTGCTTCGTAACGTCAATGGCTCCTTCTACGATTTTGTAGTTGAGCATTGCGAGGGTACCTCGTGCCATACATTGGCGGCGGGGCCTGACGCCTGGGGCGGTCGGGCGGTGAACGCCTGGGCGCGACGGTTGGCCGTGACACCGCGCTTCGATGACGATGCCTCGCGACTGTACGACGTGTCGGCTTTGGTGGATGCCATCTATGGGTGGTGAGGTGGCCAGTACGTGAAGATTCTCATGACTGCTGACCCAATTGGGGGCGTCTGGAATTACGCGCTGGAGCTTTGTGGAGCCCTTAGGAGGCTTCACACGCATGTAGCGTTGGCGACGCTCGGGAGGCCTTTGACATCGAGCCAACGTGCGGAAGTGTCTGCTCTTTCGAACGTTAAGCTATACGAGTCGGCTTTTCGTCTGGAGTGGATGCCGGAACCTTGGGACGATCTGCTTCGCGCCGGAGAGTGGCTGCTGCAGGTCGAGCGGGAATTTCGGCCCGACGTGGTGCATCTCAACCATCTGGTGCACGCGGACTTACCGTGGCTCACGCCGGTTATCAGCGTAGGTCATTCGTGTGTGTTCTCATGGTGGGCGGCAGTACGCCGCGGGCCGGTCCCTGCTGAGTGGTCGACCTATCGTCAGCAGGTGACGAATAGCCTGCGGGCCGCTCGTTACGTGGTCGCGCCAACGCAGGCCATGTTAGGCGAGCTGGAGCGGTACTATGGGCCGTTTCATCAGGCTGCGGTCATCCATAACGCGCGCAGTGGCCGGTCATTTACTTCGGGTCGCAAGGAGCGGCTGGTCCTGTGCGCCGGCCGACTCTGGGATGAGGCCAAGAATGTCGGGGCGTTGGTGGCCGTCGCTCCACGCATCGCTGCGCCGGTGATCATTGCCGGCGAGACGGTGGGCTCGCACGGTGAGAATGTTGATTTCCCGGGTGTCACACCGCTCGGCTGTCTGGGGTCCGCAGAGCTGGCCAGGTGGTACACGAGGGCGGGGATATACGCTTTGCCGGCGCGCTATGAGCCGTTTGGCTTGACTGCGCTCGAGGCGGCTCTGTCCGGTTGTGCACTCGTTCTAGGGGATCTGGACAGCTTGAGAGAAGTCTGGGGCGCGGCAGCCCGCTATGTAGCGCCGGACGATCATGAGGCGCTCCGCGACACTCTGAATGAGCTGCTCGCGAATGACTCTTTGCGTAACAGGTTGGCGGCCCGTGCGATGGCCCGGGCGCGCCAGTTCACGCCGGCACGGTTTGCCAGTCAATACATGGATCTCTACAGGCAGGTGCAATGCGCTTCTCCCTGTTCTATCACTCCCTGATTTCCGATTGGAATCATGGTAACGCGCATTTCTTGCGCGGGGTCTGCTCGGAATTGCTGGCCCAGGGGCATGAGGTGCAGGTTTTCGAGCGCGCGAATGGCTGGAGCCTGCGCAATCTCCGCGAAAGTCAGGGGGAAGTGCCCTTGTCTGATTTCCACCGCGCCTACCCCCACCTGCGCAGCTCCTTGTATGAGCCGGAAGATCTCGATCTCGATCGGATGTTGGATGGTAGCGATGTCGTCATCGTGCACGAATGGAACGATCCGGAGCTGGTGCGACGGATTGGACGGCATCGCGGGCGCGCATCCTGGCGTTTGTTGTTTCACGACACACATCATCGGGCCGTGAGCGCTCCCGAAGAGCTGCGGGCCTACGACTTGTCCGGTTATGACGGCGTGCTCGCCTTCGGAGAGATTCTGCGCCAGATCTATCTCGAGCGAGGTTGGGCGGCGCGTGCCTGGACATGGCACGAAGCAGCGGACATCCGTGTTTTCTCTCCCCGGGAGGATTCTTCGGGGGCAAAGCCGCTCGACGTGGTATGGGTAGGTAACTGGGGCGATGGCGAGCGTTCGAATGAGCTCAGGGAATATCTGATCGAGCCGGTGCGCGCCCTGCAACTGCGGACGCGCATCTATGGGGTCCGATACCCGCCCGAAGCTCTTGATGAGCTGGCCGCCGCGGGCATCGAGTACGCCGGTTGGATCGCCAATTTTCAAGTCCCCGGGGTTTTTGGCGAGGCGCACGCCACCGTGCACGTACCGCGGCGGTTCTATCGCGACCATCTACCTGGAATCCCGACGATCCGGATGTTTGAAGCGCTGGCGTGCGGCATGCCTCTGGTCAGCGCGCCGTGGGAGGACAGTGAGGGATTGTTCGAGCCGGGAGAGGACTATCTGGTCGCCCGGGATGGCATGCAGATGCGGCAGCATCTGCGCGCTCTGCGGGAAGATTCCCGATACGCGCAGTCCATAGGAGCCCGCGGCCTCCACACTGTCCGATCGAAGCACACCTGCGCGCATCGGGTGCGTGAGTTGCTGTCAATTTGCCATGAGTTGGGCGTTGAGGGCGCATGATGCGGCGAAGCTTTCAGATCGCGTTCTTCGGCTCGAGCTTGGTGTCAGCCTACTGGAACGGAGCGGCCACCTACTATCGTGGCATCATCCGTGCGCTGCATGAACGAGGCCATCATGTTACGTTTTATGAGCCCGACGTTTACGACCGTCAGGCTCACCGGGATATCGACGATCCACCGTGGGCGAAAGTCGTGGTCTATGAGAAGGAGGACGTTCACGCCGCGCTCGAGGCTGCGGCCGATGCCGACATCATTGTGAAGGCGAGCGGCGTCGGTGTTCACGATGAGCTCCTCGAGCGTGAAGTGCTCTCGTTGCGTCGGCCAGGTAATCTCGTGGCGTTCTGGGACGTTGATGCGCCGGCTACGCTGGAACGGATCGCGAATGCGCCTGGAGATGCGTTCCGGGCACTGATTCCCCGCTACGATCTCATTTTCACCTATGGAGGTGGTGACCCGGTTGTTCGGGAGTACCGAGGTTGGGGCGCGCGAGCCTGTGTGCCGATCTACAACGCGCTGGATCCGCAGACACATCATCCAGTGCCGCCGGATGCGCGTTTCGCGGGACTGCTCGGCTTTCTAGGCAATCGTCTGCCCGATCGCGAGGCGCGGGTCAGGGAATTTTTCTTTGAGCCCGCCCGGCGACATTCGGGCGAGACATTCCTTCTTGGTGGGAATGGATGGAATGACGGGCCCGTTGGTGCTCCGGCCAACGTGCGCATGCTGGGTCACGTCTACAGCAAGGATCATAACGCCTTCAACTGCACGCCGCGCGCCGTGATCAACATCAACCGCGATAGCATGGCACGCATCGGGTTCTCGCCGCCAACGCGGGTCTTCGAGGCGGCGGGCGCCGGTGCCTGTCTCATCATGGATGCCTGGGAGGGTATCGAGCTGTTTCTCGAGCCCGGGCGGGAGGTGTTGGTTGCACGCAGTGGCGCCGAGGTCGCCGACCATTTGGCGAAGCTCGACGAGTCTACCGCACGTCGCATGGGGCAGGCGGCACTGCGCCGCGTTCTGGCTCATCACACGTACGCGCGTCGTGCGCTCGAAGTGGAGGCGACGCTCGAAGCCAAAGCTCCCGAGGAAGTCGCCGCATGACAAGCTCTCACTCGCTCGACATTGTTATTTTCGGGCTCTCCATTACTTCCGCCTGGGGTAACGGCCACGCTACCACTTATCGTGCGCTTGCGCGCGCCCTCGAGCAGAGAGGCCACCGTGTGCGATTCTACGAGCGTGATATGCCGTGGTATGCCGAGCATCGCGACCTGCCGAATCCGGGCTACTGCGAGGTTCAGCTGTACTCCAGTCTCGAGGAGTTGAAACAACATTTCCCGGACGTCGTGCGCGCCGATCTGGTTATTCTGGGGTCGTACGTTCCGCAAGGGGTGCAGGTCGCCGAATGGTTGCTGCCTCGGGTGACCGGATTCACGGCGTTCTATGACATCGATACCCCTGTTACCCTGGCGAAGCTCGCCAGTGGTGGATGCGAGTATCTGGATCCGACGCTCATACCGCGCTTCGACCTGTATCTGTCATTTGCGGGAGGCCCCATTCTCGAGCGCTTGCGGGATGAGCTTGGCGCCAGGCGGCCACTGCCTTTCTACTGCAGTGTGGATCCACGAGACTATTTTCCAGTGTCAGGGGCAATGAAGCGCTACGACCTGGGTTATCTCGGCACCTACAGCGCCGATCGGCAGCCCGCGTTGGAGCGGCTGCTGCTGGAGCCGGCTCGGCGATGGGCCGAGGGCGCTTTCTATGTTGCCGGAGCCCAATATCCGAAGACCGTGCAGTGGCCGGCCAATGTGGCGCATACCGAGCATCTGGCGCCTGCGAAACACCGGGGGTTCTACAACCACCAGCGCTTCACACTCAATATCACCCGGGCGGATATGTTGCTGAATGGATATTCGCCGAGCGTCCGCCTGTTCGAGGCGGCTGCTTGTGGAGTGCCGATCATCAGTGACGAATGGCGCGGGCTGGAAGAGTTCTTTGCTCCCGGGAGCGAGATTCTGGTTGCGCGCTCGACTGGCGACGTACTGGCCTATCTGCACGATCTGGACGGCGGTGAGCTGCTGCAGATCGCGGCGCGCGCGCGCCAACGGGTGCTGGGTCATCACACGGCTGAGCATCGTGTTCGTGAGCTCGAAGGGCATGTCCGGGAGCTTCTCGGCCTCAAGCTTCCGCGCCGTTCCACCGAGCGGCGGGACACTCCAACTCTAGACCAACAGGCGGCAACGGTATGAGCTCTCAGGCACCTCGGGCCGATGGAGCGGGCGCGCAAATCGCGGAGCTCGCGCCGTGGTTTCATAACCTGCACTTACCTGACGGCGCGCAAACGGCGCCCGAGCATCCACTCGGGGATTTCCCCACCACGAAGTGGCGGCAGATCGAGCCTTTCATCGCGCCGGATCTGTCCGGCTGGAGGGTGCTCGACGTGGGCTGCAATGCCGGGTTCTATAGCTTCGAGCTCGCTCGTCGGGGCGCTGAGGTGACGGCGCTCGACATCGACACCCACTACCTTGCGCAGGCGCGCTGGGCTGCTCGCGAATACGGACTCGAGGACAGTATCGAGTTCCGCCAGGGATCGGTTTACGAGCTCGCCGGCAGCGCCGAGCGATTCGATCTGGTTTGGTTCCTGGGTGTGCTGTACCACCTGCGCCATCCGCTGTTGGCCCTCGATATCCTCCACGAAGTCACGAACCGGCAAATGGTGCTGCAGACGCTGACGATGCCGGGCGACGAGACCCTGGAGGTGCCCGCGTCGGTCGGCCTGTTCGAGCGTGAGTGGCTGACCCGACCCGGTTGGCCCCGCATGGCGTTCATTGAGCGTGCGCTGGAAAGCGATCCCACCAACTGGTGGGCACCTGACCATGCGTGCGTGGAGGCGATGGTGCGCTCAGCCGGCTTCACGGTTACGGCGCGGCCGGGCCACGAGATCTACATCTGTGAGCCGAACCCGGCTGAGTCTCGGGTCGGCAGAAAATTGCGCGAGCTGGAGTTGCGAGCGGTCATTTCGGGAGGTGCGCCATGAGGCATCCGGCCATTCACATTGCCCCTCCGCGGGGAAAACTGGGCGTGTTGCTCGTCGGCCTGGGCGCGGTCAGCACCACTTTCATCGCCGGTGTGCACGCCGTCCGCAAGGGAATCGCCAAACCGGTGGGCTCCCTGACCCAGCTCGGCACGATCCGGCTGGGCAAGCGCACCGAGCGCCGCTCGCCGGCAATACGCGATTTCGTGCCGCTCGCGACGCTCGATGATCTGGTATTCGGCGCCTGGGATATTTTCGAAGACAACGCCTATGAGGCGGCGAAAGCAGCCGGCGTGATCGAGACCTCGTTGCTCGACCGGGTGTGTGCGGAGTTGCAGGCCATTCGCCCCTGGCCGGCGGTGTTCGACCGCCGTTACGTAAAACGACTCGACGGTCCCAACGTGAAGCGCGGCGCCCGCAAGCGTGACCTGGTCGAGCAGCTACGGGCTGATATTCGTAACTTCGCGCGGTCGCATTCGCTGTCGCGAATGGTCGTTCTGTGGTGTGCGAGCACCGAAGCCTACTTGACCGAGAGTGCCGCTCACTCGAGCCTGAAGCGGTTCGAGCACGCTCTCGACACGGACGATGACACGATTACGCCGAGTATGCTTTACGCCTATGCGGCGCTTCAGGAAGGCGTCCCCTTCGCGAACGCCGCGCCGAATCTCGGCGTGGATACTCCGGCCCTGGTGGAGTTGGCCGGCGAGCGGCACGTGCCGGTAGCGGGCAAGGATCTCAAGACGGGCCAGACCTTGCTGAAGACCATCATCGCGCCGGGCTTGAAGTCGCGCATGCTCGGTGTGAGCGGCTGGTATTCCACCAACATCCTCGGCAATCGCGACGGCGAGGTGTTGGATGACCCGGACTGCTTCCGCACCAAGGAAGTCAGCAAAAAGGGAGTGCTGGACCATATCCTGCAGCCGGATCTCTACCCGGACCTCTACGGCGGA
>CAZBTV010000150.1:0-17885 GCA_964494895.1 uncultured Steroidobacteraceae bacterium
GCTCATGACCGCGGTGTTCTCGCGCACAGTGATCCTGCAGCTCAACATGCCGGCCTCGCAGACGGAGTTTCGCGAGCCGCCGCCGGGGTTGCAGATCGAGGTCATGGTCCGCAAGGATTTGTTGCAGGTCGCGGACCGCAACAGCGGTCCGTTGGCGACGCTGCCCAACAAGGACGGCGGCTACGATTACGAGGGACTGACCGACTACTTGAAGCGGGTGAAGGCCAGATTCCCCGACAAGACGGATGCGACCATCCTGTTGGAGCCGAATACCCCGTACGACATTCTGGTGCAGGTCATGGACCGCGTGCGGGTGTTCGAGGCCACGCAGGGCATGAACACTGTGCAGGCCGAGCTGTTTCCGGACATTTCCATTGGCGATGCGCCGGCAACGGACACCCCGCCGGTCGCCGCGGCTCCCGTGACGCCGTCGGCGAAGAGGTGACACACTCATGAGTACGTCCAATCGCGCGCGGCGCATGGCGCAGCATCACCTCCGGCATCGTGCCGATGCCGAGTTGAACCTGATTCCGCTGATCGACATCCTCTCCACGCTCGTGGCCTTTCTGCTGGTGTATTCGACCGAGGTCGAGGTCATCCAGAACAGCAAAGGCATCGAGATTCCACAGTCCATCGCGCAACAACAGCCGAAGGATTCGGTGGTGGTGATGATCACCAAGGGTGATGTCTTCGTGCAGGGGGAGCACGTCACGACGGTGTCGGATGTGCAATCCTCGAAGGACGAGATCATCGGCCCGCTGCACGATGCGCTGAAGCGGCCGCTACTGGTGGGCAAGTCGATGACCGAGCGTGACCTCGCGCAACGCGAGATCACGATCATGGCCGATAAATCGTTGCCCTACGATGTTTTGAAGAAGGTGATGCACACCTGCACGGACGCGGACTACGGTCGCATCTCCCTCGCTGTCATACAGAAGGAGAAGCCGGTGTCACCCGGCTTCAAGCCGGTGTAGCGGATGGCTCTTGCGCCGTATTACCGCGAGTTTGAGCTCCCTTGGGAAGGTGATCCCGAGTCGAGTACCCGCTTCCGCCGGATTCTGCGGGTCCTGCTCGTCCTGCTCGTCCTCCTGGGCATTCTCTTTCCGTTGCTGTCGCCGCCGAAGCCGACTCCCGCGGAAACTGAGGTGCCGCAGCGTATCGCGCAGGTCATGATCGAGGAAAAGCCGAAGCCGCCACCACCACCGCCGCCGAAAGCGGAGGAGAAGCCGAAGGTCGAGCCGGAAAAGAAGATTCCCGTGACACCGCCTGCGGTGAACCCGAAGCAGCAGGCCCACGAGAAGGCCCAGAAGCAACTCAGCCAGATCAAGGACGAGTTGGCGGACCTGCGTCAGCAGATGGACCTCTCGCCCATGCAGACGAAGAATCTGACAGGGGCTGTAGGTGCCGACACTCACGCGGAGCGCTCGCTCATCACTTCAAAAGTGGGAGCCGGCAGCAGCGGTATCACGTCGGCGAATTCCAGCCGCGGCTTCGGAACCGGCGCGGGGTCGCTCACTGGCCACGACACGACGTCGGTGACGTCATCTGTCGCACGGTCCGGCCTGAACGCACGCGGTCCGACCCGCACCGGCAACAGCGGCAAAGCAGCTCGCTCGCGCGAGGAGATCGAGACGATCTTCGATCGCAACAAAGGCGCGATCTATGCGCTGTACAACCGCGCGACCCGTTCCAACCCGGAGCTGCAAGGCAAGCTGGTGTTGGAATTTACGATCACGCCGGATGGCCAGGTCACTATGTGCAGGGTCGTCTCGACCGAGCTCAACGACAAGGAGCTCGAGAGCAAGATCGTCTCCCTGGTGAAGCTGTTCCACTTCGAGGCCAAGGACGTGGAGACGATCACCACCACCAAGCCCATCGATTTCTTCCCCTCAGGATGAGCCACTCGCGTTGGCCTGGTAAGCGCCATGAACCTAAGATCGGAGATCGAGTTTTATTCGGAGCTGCGCCTGGTGGACAAAGCGCGGCTCCTGAATCTCTTCCTGCGTGAGCTCGCCGACGAGGCCCGCAGTACCTACGGCCCGGGAGATCAGGTGCACGACACGGTGCATCTGCGCTTCGTAAACGAGCTCGTACACCGGCTCACCCGCGTGATCGAGCAACTTCTGGCCGAAGATGCCACCCGTCCTGCGGACGACGTCGTGCTGCGGATGTTGCTTTCATCCCGTACCGACAAGGTGGCCGAGCGCCTCGTATACAACGCCTACAGCCGCGCCATCCAAGGCTTCGAAAGTTACGACACGACCGTGTTGATGGGCTCCTGACCGCGCCGCCGGTGCATATGAGAGCCCTTCTCCAACTCATACTGACACTGGCGGTCGCCGTCGTGAGCCTGCCAGGCGCGTGGGCGGCTGATGCCGCTGGCCTGTCCGCGGCTCCTTCCGTCGTACTGCGGGCCCCGCGGTTGTGGACCGAGGGAGAGCCGGTGCACGCCGGGTGGGTCGTACTGATCGAGGGTGATCACATCACCCGCGTCGGCCCGGAGCAGTCGGTGAACGTCCCGGCGGGCGCCGAGGTAATCGACCTGCCAGATACCACCCTGCTGCCTGGCTTGATCGACGCACATTCGCACCTGTTTCTACATCCCTACAACGAAACATCCTGGAATGACCAGGTACTGAAGGAACCGGTGGCGTACCGCACATTGCGAGCGGGAGTGCAGGCGAGGGCGACGTTGCTGGCCGGCTTTACCACCCTGCGCGATCTCGGTACCGAAGGTGCCGATTACTCCGACGTAGCGCTGAAACATGCCATCGATGACGGATTGATTCCGGGTCCGCGGTTGTTCGTGGCGACCCGCGCCATTGTCGCAACAGGCGCTTATGGCCCGGCGCCTCGCAGCCTGCGGCCGGATATCTGTTGTACCCCGCAAGGCGCCGAGGAGGCGAGCGGGGTGCCCGACATGATCCGTGCGACCCGTGAGCAGGCCGGCCGGGGCGCCGACTGGATCAAGGTGTACGCGGACTATCGCTGGGGTCCGGAGGGCAGTACTCAGCCGTCCTTCAGTATCGAGGAGCTGAAAGCACTGGTAGAGACGGCGCACTCGTCAGGGCGTCCTGTGGCCGTGCATGCGACGACGGCGGAGGGAATGAGGAGAGCGGTGTTGGCCGGCGTAGACACGATCGAGCATGGCTACGGCGGAACCGAGGAGGTCTTCAAGCTCATGGCTGCGCACGGGGTGGCGTTGTTGCCCACTCTGACCGCCGAGGAAGCTGTTGCCCAATATTTCGAGCACTACGAGGCCGGCAAGTCGCCCCCCACGGCCGACATGCAGCGTGCCGGTGCAGCGTTCAAGCTGGCAATGAAGCTGGGTGTGACGATCGGCTGCGGTAGCGATGTCGGAGTGTTCGCCCACGGCACGAATTATCGCGAGCTGGAATGGATGGTGCGGGATGGAATGACGCCAATCCAGGCGCTCGCGGCCGCCACCGCGGTCGATGCGAAGATTCTGCGGCAGGAGAGGACGCTGGGCCGTATCAAAGAGGGAATGTGGGCGGATCTGGTCGCCGTCTCCGGTGACCCGACCAGGAGCATTGCAGCGCTCGAGCACGTCGTGTTCGTCATGAAAGGCGGACGTGTCTATAAACGCCCCTGACGTCCCAACGCCGCCAGCGCGTCCCCGGTAAGGCGGAAAATCTGCCATTCACTCTTGAGCACCGCGCCCAGGCTTTTGTAGAAGCCGATCGAAGGCTCATTCCAGTCCAGCACCGCCCACTCGAGGCGGCCGCAGTCCCGCTCCACCGCCGTTCTGGCCAGCCAGACGAGCAGGCTCTTGCCGATGCCGCGGCCGCGAGCGTCGGGGAGGACGAAGAGGTCTTCGAGATAGATGCCCGGCTTACCCAGGAACGTGGAATAGTTATGAAAGAAGAGTGCGAAGCCGACCGGCTCGCCGTTCGCGCAGGCTAACACAACCTCCGCGTAGGAGCGCGGGCCAAACAGCGTCTTGCGCAGGCTCTCCTCGGTAGCGACCACTTCGTGCGTGAGGCGTTCATACTCGGCGAGTGCGCGTATGAAGCTCAGAATGGTCGGGATGTCTTGCTCGGTTGCCTGGCGGATGGTGATGTCGCTCATGGGTCCCTTTGGGGCGTGTGTGCCTCTCGGTGGCGTTGTTGTGTGGAGCCTGTATGCCGCTGGGAGCTGGCCGCGGTATGCGGTCGTTGGTCGGACAGGCTCCTGCTTCAGCCAGTGCTCTGCAAGCCCTGCGCGATCCCGGAAATGCTGGCGAGCAGCGCCTCGAACAGGTCCCGGTCGCGCCGCCCGGACTCACGCCAGCGTTGCAGAAGATCGACCTGCATGAGGTTCATTGGGTCGACATAGGGGTTGCGGAGTTGGATGGAGCGTTGCAGGGTAGGGTCGGAATCGAGCAGCGCGCGGCTGTCCTTCACCGCCAGAATATGATCGCGCGCGAGCTGATATTCGGCGCGCATGTGCGTGAAAAAGCGGCGCAGCGCCTCGGGAGCCAGCACCTGGTATTGCTCGGCGATATCCAGGTCGGCGCGGGCCAGCATCGCTTCGATGTCATCCAGAAGATTACGAAGGAAGAACCAGCTCCCATAGGCCTCACGCAGGCGCGGCAGGCCATGTTTCTCGATGGCGAGGCGCAAGCCGCTCCCGGCGCCGTACCACCCTGGAATCATATGGCGTGTCTGGGTCCAGGCGAAAACCCATGGGACGGGCAGTAGCCCGTCAATGCTCTTGTTCTCCTCGCGATGGATGGAGCGTGAGCCGATCTGCATGCGCTCGATCACATCGATCGGGGTGACGGCGCGGAAGTAGTCGAAAAATTCCAGCTCACCATACACCAGGCGGCGGTATGCCTCACGGCTGGCTTGCGCCAGCGTGGTGGCGCACTCGAGGAAGGCCGGCGAGTCGGGCGCAAGCTGGCCGCGTTTCGCTGCCGCAGTAGTCAGGCTGAGCGCGTTGAAAGCGCGCTCCAGCGTACGCATCGCAATCGGCCGCAAGCCGTAGCCCTGCTTGATCGTTGCGCCTTGTTCTCGGATGCGCAATACGCCATTCACCGCGCCAGCAGGCGCCGCCTCTATGATCGAGTCGATGCGGCCGCCACCGCGCGCGAGGCTCCCTCCGCGCGCGTGGAAGATGAGTATGCGGTCGCCGGCGGCGCCGAGCACCTTGGCCAACGAGTGTTGGGCTTGGTGGATGGCCACCCGCGAAGCGCAAGCTCCAAGTTCCTTGTTGCTGTCGGAGTAGCCGAGCAGTACGCATTGTTGGCGCCCGTGGGCTTCCAGGTGCCGTTGATAGAGCGGGTCGGCCAACAATTCCTGCATCGTCTCACCGCAACGCTCCAGGGCGTCGCCGGATTCGAACTGCGGTGCGATGTCGAGCGCGACCTCTCCGGTTCGCTTGTCATACACGCTCGCCCAGCGGGCAAGCAGCAGAGCCGCGAGTACGTCGTCAGCGCCTTTCGTGCCGCTGACGATAAAGTATCCGACAGCGTCGGCTCCGTAGCGATGACGCCCCTGCATGATCGCTTCGAAGACAGCGAGATTGCGCTTACCCAAGGCGTCGAGCTCGACGGTAGGACCCCGGTCGTGCTCCAGTGCATCCGCGAGGAGTTTACGGCGCTCCCCCCTGGGGCGCTCGAGCCATTGCGGGTCGTCGTAGCCGCGGGCGATGACTTCATGAAGAACGCTCGCGTGTTGGCGCACATCCAAAGTAGCGAGGTGAAATCCGAACGTATCGATCCGACGTAACAGTCGCCTTACGTAGTAGAGTCCCGCGTTCGTGCCTCTGTTGGATTGCAGGCTTGCGGCGATGAGGCGGACATCGTCCTTGAATTGTTGTGCCTTTTCATAGCCGTTGGCGCGCCCGTCGTAGGTGCAGCGCAGTCGTTCGCCGACCTGCGCCAGAAATACACGATAGGGCATCCGATCGTGACGCGCCGGCGTGATTGCGCGCGCACCCGGCAGTAGTGTCACATACTGCTCCATGCGTTTTGCGAGCTCCGGGGAGATATTCACGCGGCTCGCGCTTTGCGAAAGCCTTTGTGCCACGACCTGACACTCTTCGTAATATCTGCTGATGATGACTTGCTGTTGGCGCGCGAGCGTCTCGCGAATGGTTTTCGCGTGCACGTCGGGGTTTCCATCCATATCGCCGCCCACCCAGGATCCCAGGTGCAACATCGAAGGCAGCTCGATGGAGTCCGCTTGTACTCCATAGATTTTCTCGAGTGCCTGCGCGAGCTCCTCGTAGAATGCGGGCACCACACGGTAAAGAATCTCGACCAGGTAGAAGAGCGCCTGCTCCCGCTCATCCGCGACCGTGAGTCGCTCGCGCGGATGCTCCTCTGTCTGCCAGGCCGCCGTCAGCTCGACGCGTATGCTGCTCCAGATCGTCCGCACTTCATGCGGCGTCAGTGTCGGATCGAGCCGATCGAGCATGAGCTGCGCGATGCGCTGTTGTTTATGCAGCAGGGTTTTGCGGGTGGATTCCGCGGAATGGGCGGCAAATACCGGCTCGATTCGCAGTCCGTTGAGGAGCTCGAGCACGTCTTTCAGTCCGAGACCCTGGCTGCTCAATGCGGCGATGGCGTCTTCTACGCCGCCGGGCTGCGGACGCTGACTGTCTTTCAGGAAGTAGTCGCGTCGACGGCGGATCCGGTGAACTCGCTCCGCGAGATTGACGACCTGGAACCAGGTTGAGAAGGCACGAACCAGGTCCCGCGCCAGCGCCGGAGGTCGATCACGCACACTCGCCGCCAGCTCGCGGCGGGCCGTTTCGTCCCCTTCGCGACGGCGGATTGCAGCGACCCGGTCAAGCTCGACCAGCTTGAAAAGAGACTCTCCCCCCTGTTCGGCCAGTATTTCGCCCACAAGGGCGCCGAGCGCATGCACATCGTCGCGCAACGCCTCGTGTTTCGGGGGGAAATGGATGTCGCTGCGGCTCACACGAACCGATTATTGTACCTTATCCTGCCAGCAAAACCGATTCTGCGCGTTCGAGGTCTTCGGGTTGCCCGTAGATCACAACGATGTCGCCGTCGCGAATGACCGTGTCGGGCGACGGCTCTCGGCCGAGGATTCCGAGTCTCCGGATGCCGGTGAACATGACCTCGACGCCACGCCCACGCACATCGCCGAGAGTCCGCCCAACGGCCCAGGCACCCGGCGGGACCACCACGGATTTGATCTCCTCGCGATGCTCATGCGTCTCATCGAGCGGACGTGCGTCGCCTCGGCGGACGATATTCCGGAGCACCGCATACCTGTTGTTGCGGATATCGTTCACTACTCGCACAACCTTCGTTACCGGCATACGCAACAGCATCAACACATGTGAGACGAGCATCAGGCTCGCCTCGAAAGTCTCCGGCACGACGTCGGTGGCACCGGCAGCCTGCAGCTCCTTGATCCCCGCATCGTCCGCGGTGCGTACAAGGACCGGCACTTCGGGGCGGAGCCGTCGGATGCTATGGAGGATGCCAATAGATGTCGCAGGGTCAGAGAAACTGATGACCACCGCGCTGGCCGTCTCCAGCCCGACCTGCGCCAGCAGACTCTCGTCCGACGAATCACCGAAGATGACGGGGTCGCCCGCTTGTCGCGCGGCTCGGATCCGTGCCGGGTCCAGATCCAGTGCGATGTATTCGAATCCCTGGGACTCGAGGACTCGCGCGACGTTCTGTCCGACGCGCCCAAACCCACAGAGAATAACGTGCTCGCGACGTGCGATCTCGATGGTGGCAGCGTCTTCGCGCTCGCTCGCGGTCGTTCCCGGCGGCCCCCTTTCGCGCAACAGAAAGCGAGCCACCGCCTTGTTGTTGTTCAGGATGAAAGGGCTCAGAACCATGGACAGAATGATGGCGACCAGCAGCGGCTCGCCGATCTTTCCTGGAATCAGGTCCGCCTCCAGGCAGATGGTGCACAGCGCGACTCCGAATTCGCCGCCGATGGAGATCACGATGCCGGTGCGCAATGCCTTGAACCGCGTCGTAGTGAACGGTCGTGTGACCAACGCCGCAACGGCGGCTTTCAGCACAATGAGCACGGCCAGGATGGCGGAAGCGATCCCCAGCTCTCCGGCCAGAAGCCGGATATCCAGCAACATGCCGACTGAAACGAAGAACACGCCCAGCAGGATGTCGCGAAAAGGGCGGATGACGGTCTCGATCTGGTGCCGGTATTCGGTTTCCGCCAGCATCATTCCCGACAAGAAGGCGCCGAGTGCCAACGAAAGGCCAGCAACGTTGGATGCCCAGGCTGAGGCGAGCACCACAAGCAGTACGGCCAGCGTGAAGAGCTCACGCAAGCGGCTGTGCGCGATCTCGTGAAACAGCGGACGTAGCAGCCAGCGCCCCGCCGCCAACACGGCGACGATCGCTACGACGCCACCCATGACGGCTAGCACGCTGTTGCTGAGATGGAACTTGCCACCGCCGGCCGCAAGCGCGGAAGCCAGAGCCAGAAACGGCACGAAAGCCAGATCCTGAAACAGCAGCATGGCGAAGGCGAGCCGGCCGTGGGTGCGGTTGAGCTCCGACCTTTCCGTCAATTGCGTCAGGAGAATCGCCGTCGAGCTCATCGAAACAGCGCCACCGACCACGATGGCGGTCAACCACGGGAGGTCCAGCGCGCGCGCGATGAGGGCGAATACCGCAGCCGTCGCACCCACTTGCGCCGCTCCGAGCCCAAAAACCTCGCGACGCATCGCCAGCATGCGCGGGAGCGAGAATTCAAGCCCGAGAGTGAACAGCAAGAACGCCACCCCAAGCTCCGCAAGCTGACGGGTGGTGCCCGAATCTGACACAACGTCCAGGGCGTGTGGGCCGAGGATCGCACCTACCAGGAGATACGCGAGCGTTGTGGGCAAACCCAGACGCCGCGCCAGCGTCACAAATAGGACGGAGCTAGCGAGGAGTATGAGAGCCTGCGTCAGCGGCGCGATCATCGACTCGACGGGCGAGCGCCGCCGTCCGGCGCGAGCGCCCGTCACGGGCAAGGCATTTCCCCGCCCCGAGCGCTCGCCAAAGGATGGGCGGCTGGGTTACTGCTCGCTGGACGGTACTATGAACAGGTATCCGCGCGCCAGTCCGCGCCGGCTATGGGCGAGGGCGGCGTCCCGCCCCGAGCGCCCACCCCCGCCGGCAGGGACATTGCACGCGCGGCAGACTCCAAGCCGGCTGGTTAGCGACGCCTGGGCTCACATCATGTCGCATACACCGATCACGCCGCGCTTACCGAGGCTGGGAGCGCACCCGGGCGTGGCAGATGAGCATATTCCCGTGAGAGATGATCGAAAACCTGGTCATCGTCGTCATAGGAGCTGACCGGCACACCGGTCGGCAATGGTTGCCGGCCTTCCAGCATTTCGAGGAGCGTCTCGCGCGCACGCGCGACGCGGCTCTTGATGGTACCAACGGCGCAGCCGCAGATCTCCGCCGCTTCTTCGTAGGAGAAGCCACTGACGCTTACCAGAATGAGGGCGGTCCGTTGCCCGGGTGAGAGCGAAGAGAGCGCGATGTTGAGGTCGCGCAATTCAAGCTTGCCGTCGTGGTCGGGCGGCACGCTCGGTTCCGGAAGAAGATCAGTATCCACGCCATGCGCCTCGAACTTTCGGCGCCGCAGTTGCGAGTAGTGCTCGTTGCGAACGATGGTGAACAGCCACGCCTTGAGGTTGGTTCCCGGCTTGAAGCGTTCAATGTTGTTGATCGCGCGCATGAGCGCTTCCTGTACGAGGTCGTCGGCACGCACGCCGTCACGGCACAGTGAGCGCGCGAATGTATGAAGTTGGGGCACGAGGGCCACCATGTCGTCCGTCACCATTTGCTCCCCTTCGGGTGAAAGGCCCCGGCAGCCGGGGCACAAGGATTTGGTCGGGCCTGATGGGCAAGGTACTTGCTGCCTCATCGCGCCAAAGTCGGCCAGGGGGCCAAACGGATTGGGAAGCTTCCCAAGCTCGTGTCAGACAAGTCCTACAGAACGCGGGCACGCCTCACCAGATGCTTACCAACGGGGCACGGATCGCAGCCGCTCCCGCCGCAGCCCGAGTCGATACAGGCCGCTGCGGCCGAGGGATTGATATTTACGAGCGATCGTGATCCAGGCTTCAGGCGAGTGCGCCGTGGGCGAGGCTTTGTCTACCTGGGTCTGGACGGTAAGAAGCTTACCGAGGCGAACCAACTGGCACGCATTCGCTCGCTTGCCATCCCGCCCGCCTATAGGAACGTCTGGATCTGTGCGAGCCCACGGGGTCACCTGCAAGCAACGGGTCGCGACGATCGTGGCCGCAAGCAGTACCGCTATCACGCTCGCTGGCGCTCACACCGTGACGCGCAGAAGTTCGACCACATCCTGGACTTCGGTCGCGCTCTCTCGCGCATACGGCGCCATGTAGCTCAGGACCTGCGCAAAAGCGGCTTGCCGCGAGAGCGGGTGTTGGCGACAGTGGTCAAGCTTCTGGACACGACACTCGTCCGTGTGGGCAACGAGGAGTATGCGCGTGAGAACGGCTCGTTTGGGCTCACGACACTTCGCAACCGTCATGTCAGCGTCCGCGGCTCGACCTTGTACTTCGAATTCCGTGGCAAGAGCGGTGTCGTTCATAGGCTGGCCGTGAGTGATCCCACGCTCGCGCGCATTGTGCGCCGCTGTGCCGATATTCCGGGGCAGGAGCTGTTCCAGTGGATCGACTCCGAGGGCGGGCGGCACCGGATCGATTCCAACGACGTGAACGAGTACCTGCGCGAGGCGAGCGGTGGCCCATTTACCGCCAAGGACTTTCGCACCTGGTATGCCACCATCGAAGCCTTGGCGATTCTGAGAAAGCTGCCAGTCGGAAATCAGCGTGACGTGAAGCGGCAGGTCAAGAAGGTGATCGACGCCGTCGCTCAGCGTCTGGGCAACACTCCGGCTATCTGCCGCAAGTGTTATATCCACCCGGAAGTCTTGCTCGCATACTCGCAAGGGCGCCTCGCCGCTCTGGCCGGCGGCACGAGCGTGAGAGCATTGCGCATCCTGCTGCGCAGGCCTGGCCGGAAGCCGAGGCGCTGACGCGACCTGCGCGCCTCGCTCCTCCTTTCGAATCAACTCACAACTCGTTCGTGCGTCAGTCAGAAGGCTCCTACGAGCCGATGCGTGCATCCGGTACAGCACGTGCGGCAGAAGGCCGATATGTCCAGGCCGGCTACCGCCTCAACATCCAACGACAGTGTGGGTATCACAGTCATCGAGATCCAAGGGGAGTGTGTCATGTCACCTCGACCGTTCATGTTGTCGACACTAGGGGCGCTCGCCTGCGTGGCCGTCGGCGGTTGCGCTTCGCCGGGCCCCAAGCCCACGGACGAGCTTACCAAGGCTCATACGGTGGTGGAGGAGGCGGATAAAGGCAACGCCCAGCGCTACGCTGCCGCCGACCTGCAGCGCGCTCACGACGAGCTGGGTGAGGCTGAAAGGGCGGATGCGCAGAAGCGGTACAAGGAGGCGCGTTACATGGCCGAGCGCGCCGAAGTCGACGCCGACGTCGCGGTCGCTCACGCCAACAGCGCCGAGGCACAGAAGGCTGCCCAGGATGTCCGCCAATCCAACCAAACCCTGCAGGAAGAAGCCGAGCGCAAGACGCAGGAGGGGACCAGCACGACTCCCCCGCCGGGCCAGAATCCTCAGAGCGAAAATCCTCAGTAAGCGGGCAGCGGTCAACCAACACCCATACCAGTGGAGTCAGTCGTGAACACATTCATCAACGTGAGGGGCATCACCGTAACGGGACTTGCTGCTCTTCTGGCGGCTTGCGCGTCGACGCCCAAGCCCAATGAGCAACTCGATCAGGCCAAGGCGCAGGTCCAGGCCCTGGCAGCGGATCCGCTTGCCGAGCAGGCGGCATCCAACGATCTCCAGCAAGCTCGCGCCAGCCTGAAGCAGGCGGATAGCGCTTTCCAGAAGAACAGGCCGCCGGAGGAGGTAAACCAACTGGCCTACCTCGCCTTGCGGCACGCGCAGGCGGGTGAGGCGCGCGCCGCCGAAGCGCGTGCGCGGCAGACAGTGGCCCAAGCCCAGCAGGATCGCGATCGCATTCTTCTGCAAGCGCGTGAGAACGAGGCGCAGAGCGCCAAGAACCAGGCCCAGGCCGCTCAGGCAGAGCTGGCCAACGCGCGCAAGGAGATCTCGGACCTGAAGACGAAGCAGACAGACCGCGGCCTGGTCATGACACTGAGCGACGTGTTGTTCGATACGGGCAAGGCTACCTTGAAGCCGGGATCGGACCGGGATCTCGACCGGCTCGCCAAGGCGCTGAAAGATAACCCCAACACGAAGGTGAAGATCGAGGGCTATACCGACGCTGTCGGCTCGGAATCGTACAACCAGTCACTGTCGGAGCGTCGCGCCCAGGCGGTGGCGGATGCCCTGAAGATGCGCGGTGTGGCCGATGGCCAGGTGCAGGCGGAGGGATTCGGCAAGGAGTATCCGGTGGCAAGCAACAGTACACCGGAGGGGCGGCAACAGAATCGTCGCGTGGAGATTGTGTTCTCGGACGAGTCGGGCCGGTTTGCGCAGGGTGAGAGTACGCACTCGAGCCGGCGGTGAGGCATAGAGATTACGGGCGCGAGGCGAGGGCGGCTGCTGCCGCCCTTCGCCGTTGTTGGACCAGATGTTGAATGAGGTGAGCCATGAATCAGCGGGATGACATGCGCGGCCGGGAGCACGCGGAGCCGGGACGGGAAACCGATGGCGGACGGGAGTTTTCCGACTACGAGCGGGATTCTTACGGCCAGGAGCAGCAGCGCGCCGGTGAAGGGCAGGAGCGTTGGCACGGCGGGTTCGAGCGGCCCCCATCGTATCGGTCCCGCCGGGCGGCCGGACGTTGGGATTGGCCGAGACAAGGCGAGTACGACGAGGGCCAGGGCGGAGGGCAACAAGGTTATGCTCAGAACGAGCAGCGTTACGGGCCGCGTAGTCAGGGCCAGGGGCGCTCCGAGTCGGATCGGTATCGCCCCGTCACCGAGGAATGGGAGGCCGCCCGAGGCTACGGCGACCTGGGCCGCTACGAGGGGGATCCGAGAGGAGGCTCGGGTGATTACGCTGGCTCGGGTGGTTACCCCGAGCGAGGCTATCGCACGAGTCAGGATCGCTGGGATGAAGGCAGCCGTCAGGGTCGCTACAGTGGGTGGACAGGTCGGTCGCCGCAGTCCTACTCCCCGCAGTCTCACCATGGATCCCGCGCCTACTGGCATGATCGCCCGGCGTGGCAGGATCAATATGGCTTCGGCCAGGGTCGCGGGCGGGACCCCTATTCCCGCCACGGGTTTGAGGAGAGGGAGCGCTATCGGGAGGGAAGGTCTTCGAGTCATTCCCCAGGTCAATACGGCCGGGAGCACTCTGGCGAGCAATGGCTCGAGCGTGAGCCCTTCAGGCGCGCGGAGGATGTCCATTACTACGGCACTGGCGCTCCTGGTTGGGGTGGCCCGGGTTTTACGGGAGGTGCTTACGGTTACGGCTATGCTCCGAGATATCCAACTCGCTCGCTCGAGTCCGAATACTCCGACGAGGCTGCCGTGGGTTATGAGGGAAGTCATGGCCGCGGCCGAGGCATGCCGAGTCGCCAGGGAACGGGAATGCGACAGTATGCCCGCGGCCCGAAGGGATATCAGCGCTCCGATGAGCGCTTGAAAGAAGACATCTCGGAAAGGCTGATGGAGGCACACGACATCGACTCGAGCGAGGTGACTGTCGAAGTGAAGGGCGCGAAGGTCATTCTCGAAGGGGTCGTGCCCAGCCGGCATATGAAGCACGCCATCGAAGACATGGTGGATGCCTGCCCGGGTGTGCAGGACATCGACAACCGGATACGAGTGTCGAGCCCGAATTATCAGGGCGCGATATCGTCGAGCGACGCCGCATCGGGCGCGCAAACCAGCCGAGCCTCAGCCTCGCAGGCCGGCACGCCATCCGCGACCACAGTCACACAGACCGGCGCGCAGGGGATCGGATCCTCGCAGTCGCAATCCGGCTCGCAATCCGGCGCGGGGCAATCCGGCCTCGGCGGCAGCTCCAACACGGGGGCTGCTTCCAGCACGAGCACCCCCGGCGGCAACGCTGGATCTCAAGCCAACAATCCGACTACAGGACCCAGAACGAGGCAGTAGACAGTCTACATCGGGGATCGTCGTCGATCCGGGAGGCGGGACGTGCCGCCTCCCGCTTGCCGGGTCGCTGAGCGCGTGGTGAGTCGCACGTTGCCGGTGTGGGTGCGTTGGTCGGAGCTGGGCGGATTTGCCGCGCCGGTGCAGTCGCGTTGAGTTGTGGTTATGTTATACTGTGGTTGTGTTATGCCAGCGCGCCTTCAGGCGCGCCGGAAATCCACCGCGGGAAGTTGCATCGAGCGACGATATTTGGTCACCGTGCGACGCGCAACCTTGACGCCTCGTTCCGACAGCAACTCGGTAAGCTGCACGTCCGATAGGGGATTGCGCCGGTCCTCGGCTGCGATGAACTCGCGCAGCAGGGCGCGAATTGCCGTCGCGGAACAGGAGCCACCGCTCGTGGTGGCCAGCTGACGGGAGAAGAATCGCTTGAACGCGACCACGCCCCGTGGAGTGGCCATGAATTTATGGCTCGTCGCGCGCGAGACGGTCGACTCGTGCAGATTCAGCTCGTCCGCGATCTCGCGAAGAGTGAGAGGTCGCATCGCGAGATCGCCGTACTCGAAGAAATTCTTCTGCCGCGCGACCACCGCTTCGGCGACACGCTGGATCGTCAGGAAACGTTGCTCGAGGTTGCGCACCAGCCAGCGGGCCTCCTGGAGGTGTTGCGCGAGCAACGTGGTCTCGCCGTCGCGCGCCTGCCGGAAATAGTCGGCGTACTGTTGGTTCACTCTGATACGCGGATAGATGGCGGCGTTGACAGTGACGGTCCAGCGCTTTTTCTCTTTGCGCACGATCACGTCAGGAACGATAGCCCGCGGCTCGAAGGTGCCGATCTTCGATCCCGGGCGTGGATCGAGACTGCGGATGAGCTCCATGGCTGCGCGCAGCTCGTCCTCCGAGCAGCCGAGGGCTTCGAGCAGGCGGGTATTGTCCCGGGCCGCCAACAGGGCAAGCTTGTTCTGCACGATGTCCAGAGCCAGCTCGCGGCCCGGAAGTCCGCGGTCGAGCGCTTGCAGCTGTAGCGAGAGACATTCGCTCAGGTCACGCGCGGCGATACCGTTCGGCTCGAGCGTCTGTACGATGCGGAGCGCGGTTTCGAGCTCGCCGGGTTGTACGCCAGGGGCCTGGCTGGCGAATTCTTCCAGAGGCTGGCGCAGAAAGCCGTCGTCATCCAGAGCGTCGATGATCAGGTTCGCGAGCACATAGTCTCGCTCTGACAAGCCCAGAAGAAGAAGCTGCTCGCGTAGCGAGTCATGCAGGGTCGACGGAGAAGCAGTCCACTCTGTCCAGTCCGGCGTGTCATCACCACCGCTCGAGCTCGAACCGGAAAAATCGAGATCGGCATGCGCGCTGTCGTCAGCCGCGCTTTCCTCCACCTGTGAGGACTCTGGACTTTCGGTGCTCTCCTCCAGGAACGGATTCTGCGCGATTGCCTGGTGCAGTTCTTGCACACACTCTAGTGCCGAAAGCTGCAGCAGTTTTACCGATTGCTGCAGCCGGGGTGTCAACGTGAGCTGCTGCTTCAGGCGCAGCCCCAGTACGGCATTGGACATTCGAGGAACCCTCAACTTTAAATCCATCGACCTCGAGCAACAGCTATGCCAACAGCGCAGGACGAGCGGCCACAGCCATTTTCCGTCCCCGCGTGGAGCCCTCTCCCGCGGCAAGCCTGGGGAGAAGTTGCAACGGTGTGTAAAGAACGCCACCGCCGCGAAGCTGTCGCTGACGAAGTCTCGTGCGAACGACATGACAACAATTCACGACAAGGAGTCCGGTTCCCGTATACGCGAGCTAGAGGGCGTGCTGCGGCGCTTGGGCGCTGAGCGCGACACGCTGGCGCGTCTCAAGGACGAGCTCGAGACTGTCCTGGCAGCCGGCAAACTGGGTTTTTGCCGGATATCGAACGACACGCCCGCCCTGCATGCCAACTCGCAATTCAAGGCTGAGTTTGGCTGGCCGCCGGATGCTCAGATCACCTGGAGCGAGGTGCTGGCTCGTGTGCAATCCGCTGATCGCGCGAAGCTTGCTGAGGCTATTCAGGCCGCCTTCGCCGCGGGCGCCGAAGTCGATCTGGTCGTTCGCATCCAGACCAAGGGTCGCGGCCGGCAATGGGTGGCTCTCCGAGGCCGCACAACCCACAACGAGACAGGCTTCGTCGCCGATCTCGTGCTTACTTCACGAAACGTGAGCTCGGCGCGTCTCGCGGCTGCAGGAAGGCAACGTGAGCGCGCCTTACTGTTGGAGCACGAGCGCACGTTACGCAGTGCGGCCGAGGAGGCGAATCGCGCGAAGGATGAGTTCCTGTCCGTTATCTCACACGAGCTTCGCTCGCCGCTGAATGCGATTCTTGGATGGAATCGCATTCTGACGATCAAGCGGCGGGAGGATCCGGAGGTCGCCTCCATCACTCCACGCATCGAGCAGAGTGCGAAGGCGCAGCTCAAAATGGTCAACGATCTCCTCGACCTCGGGCGCGTCGGTACGGGCAAGCTCAAGGTGGAAGCGCGTCCGATACACCTGTCGAGAGTTTTGAGCATGGCCGTCGATCTGGCGCGGCCGGCCGCTGTTGCCAAGGGTATCGACCTGGTAACCGAGTTGGTCCCGGGGGCCGGGAACTTACGTGCGGATCCGGACCGAATGCAGCAGGTCGTCGCGAACCTGCTCTCCAACGCGATGAAGTTCACGTCTTCTGGAGGACGCGTCACTGTCGGCCTGCGAGACGTCGAGGGATTCAGCGAGCTGACGGTCAGCGACACAGGGCAGGGCATCGCGCCGGATCTGCTGCCCTACATCTTCGATCGATTCCGGCAGGGCGACAGCTCCAGTACCCGGCATTCGGGTGGCCTGGGCCTCGGGCTTACGCTGGTGCGCGAAATTGTTGGGCTTCACGGCGGGTCGGTGTCCGCCAGCAGCCCCGGCCCTGGTTGCGGAGCTACTTTTCTCGTAAGGCTACCTGCAACCCCTGTATGGCCGGCCACCACGGAACCGGCGGTCGCGGAAAAGGCCGTGATCTCCAGCCTGAATGGGCTGTCGGTACTGGTCGTTGATGACGAAGCCGACGCGCGCACGGTGGTCGCCGAGACACTGCGCCTCGAGGGGGCGCTAGTCACCGTGACCGACTCAGCCGGCTCGGCCTTCAAACATCTTCAGACCGTGGGTGCCCACTTCGACATTCTGGTGACCGACATTGGCATGCCCGACGAGGATGGTTACTCCCTCGTCAGAAAGCTGCGCGCACTGGAGGACGGGCGTCATGTGCTCGCAATCGCCATAACCGGTTACGCCTCAAAAAAAGATGTCGCCACCGCGATCGAAGCCGGCTTCGACCTCCACGTACCCAAGCCTGTTGATTTCGACACCTTCGTCCCGATGGTCCGCCGCCTCGCCGCCCTGACACGCCAATGACCGCCCAGCTCGCTTTGACGATCGACGTATTCCCCAACCCCGCACCGTTCTTTCTCGAGTTCCTAAGACCGTTCTTTCTTGAGCTTCCTAAGCCAGACGCCCCTGACCTCCCAATCTCCCTAAACTCGACCGAAGCCCCCGAAGCCTCTCCGAAGCCTTCCCCGAGGCCTTTCCCGAAGCCAACTGTTGGCCACCAGGAATCTCGTCGACCGGCAAATGTTTCGCGGCCAAAAACCACGCTTTTTGGCCGCGTCGCCAAAAACTTCCCCCCCTGGCCCGCCAAAAGCGCCCTCCGGGCGACTTTTGGCCAAAAAAAATAGCGGGCTGGTCGCACCACAGCCCGCCAAACGGGGGGTCTTCGGTA
>CAZBTV010000151.1:0-7666 GCA_964494895.1 uncultured Steroidobacteraceae bacterium
GAATTTTCTGTGCTGGATAGTATAAGTCCCCTTTAGGCAGGCCAGCTCTCCACGCCTTGTCGGCAACATCTTTTTACCGTACACCCGCCAAGTCGCAAACTGCCACGAACCCGGTCGAGAATCCGCGATCATTTGGAGCTCCGACGAATAGCATCGAGTTGAAAATCTGCATCACTTCGCGGCCTGCGTCAAACCCGCAGTCAGGGGCTTTCATGAAAAGGCAACCTGAGAACAAAAACATAACATCAGTGTTCTGAGAAGAAACCAGCGGCTCACAAGAACTACAGTCCCGGGACCCAGCGGCGGGCGTATGGTCACGGCCTGAGTTCGTGACAGCCGCTGGGTATACGCCATCCGCCGATGGCTACGTTCAGATACTCGAAGCATGTAACCCTCGGACCTCGAGTCGCAGGCGGCCGTTAAGCAATTCTTAAGCTCCGCCCGATAGCCTGCCCCGCCAAGACCCTCGGCAATCCGTATCAGTACCGACTGACGCACCATCACCGGCTGCCACACTAGCAATGCTGAATCCCCTTGAGGAGCTGCTCTTGTGCAGGTAGGAAACCAGCGATCGCAGGTGCAGAAACCACGACGAATTACGGACAAAGCAGCGCGGCAGACTGACCATCGCCATACCAACCTGATAGGTGACCTATGAGGATCCTAATCGTCGAAGACAAGCCGTTGCTGGGTGACGCCTTGCAGGTCGGGCTCCGAGAGCGAGGATTCGCCGCAGAGTGGCTGCAAGACGGCCGCTCCGCCGATGAAGCGCTGAGAACAGAAAAGTTCGCAGCTGTCGTGCTCGACATCGGCTTACCCAAAATGGACGGCTTGCAGCTGCTTCGGCGAATGCGCGCGCGTAACGACCGAACGCCCGTCCTGCTACTCACGGCACGCGACGCAGTTGAGGATCGGGTCCGCGGACTCGATACCGGCGCAGACGACTACGTCATCAAGCCCGTCTCGCTGGCAGAGTTGGCAGCGCGCTTGCGGGCGCTGGCACGCCGGTCGGTCGGCCAGGCATCGCCCCTGTTGTCTATCGGATCTCTGACGCTCGATCCGGCCGCACATCAGGTGATCTTCAAGGGAAAGATCGTTGAAATGCCGATCAGGGAATTCGCAATCTTGCGGGAGCTCATGGCGAACGCAGGAAGGGTGCTGACGCGGGAGCAGCTCGAAGCGAGCCTCTATGCATGGGATCGCGCGCTGGAGAGCAACGCAATCGAGGTGCACGTTCATCATCTGAGGCGAAAGCTTTCGCCGGATGTCATCCGCACTGTGCGCGGAGTGGGCTACCTTCTGCCACAGGCTTCCTGCGACGAGCTATATGGTTAGCTACTCACTCCGGAAACGGCTGCAGGGGCTGCTGGTGATCTGCGTTGCCGGCGTTTGGATCGGCGTCGCACTGACAACATACCTGGACGCTCGCCGCGAACTGAACCATCTGCTCGACGCGCACCTGGCCCAAGCGGCGCAGCTCCTCATTGCACAGACCGGTCACGAGTTGATGGAGGTCGACACACCGAATCTCGGCGAAGTCTTTCCCTATGGACAGGAAGTGATCTTTCAGGTCTGGTCGCAAGAGCACGCGCTCATTCTGCGTGCGCGGGAAGCTCCTTCGACGCCCCTGTCCACGGTCGAGACGGGGTTCGCTGACTCGGACAGTGCACAACGCCACTGGCGGGTCTACAGTGGCTGGAATCGCGAACATACGGTGTTGATACAGGTCGCTGAAGATCGAACCACCCGAGAGCGTCTGGCTGCTCGAATTGCACTGAATGCTGTTCTTCCTCTTCTGGTCGGCCTACCTGTGCTTGCCTCCCTGATCAGCTGGATCGTCACCCGCGCAACACGACCGCTGGCGTTACTCGGGCACGAAGTCGGGGCGCGCCGGCCCTCAACGCTACTCCCCATCAAGGCAGACGGTATTCCAGAGGAAGCGATCCCCCTCGTCGAGCGGCTGAACGACCTCTTCGACAGAGCTCGACGCTCACTTGAAGCGGAACGCCGCTTTACCGCAAACGCGGCCCATGAGTTGCGAAATCCTCTGGCGGCGCTTCGTGTACAAGCGGAGGTTGCGGCTGCCTCTCCGGACCCAGGGGTCTCGCGGGCGGCTCTGCGACACGTCATTGTGGCCTGTGACCATCTGACCCGCATCGTTCAACAGCTTCTGCTTCTGGCACGGATCGAGGAACAGACTCCTATCTTCAACACATGCAACCTGAGCGACATTGCCAAAGGGGCGCTGTCGGATCTGGCGCCGCGGGCCATTTCAGAAGGGAAGGACCTGACATTGGAAGCGCCGGAGCCTGTCGAAGTACAGGGAAATGGTGCTCTCCTCGAAATCCTCATTCGGAATCTGGTCGACAATGCGGTACGTCACGCCGGTTCGAATATAGATGTTCAGGTCGGTGTTTCTGCATCCGATGGAACCGCCGTGTTGACCGTCGCGGATAACGGCCGAGGAGTCGATGCGGCGACGCGTGCCAATCTGGGACAACGATTCTTTCGGCCGCTGGGTTCACGAGGAACCGGAAGTGGACTAGGCCTTTCTCTCGTACACCGAATCGCGGAGATCCATCGTGGCTCAGTCGAGTATCTCGACGCCGAATCAGGTCACGGGCTGCAGGTCAAAGTCCTGTTACCACTGGCCCCACCCACTGCATGCGCAGACAATCATCACTCGAAGGTCTGCCCGGTAGAATCAGATAGGGAAACGGTGATTCCATGAACGCTCTTCCAGGCGAGGTGACGAGGATCATCGCGCACGAGATGCGAAGCCCGCTGGCGGCAATCCGTTACGCACTCGAGGCTTTGCCGACTGCGGACGCCGACCCTCGCATCCTCGAGGTTGTACACCATCGCATCGCGAGGCAGGTCCAACAGCTCTCCCGTCTCATTGACGACCTGCTGGAGGCGCCACCGCTGACTCCAGGCGCCTTCGAGCTACACAAGAAATGTATCGACGTGCTCTCGCCCGTTCGTCGCGCCATTGAGACAACGCGACCGCTCATGGAGCGTTATGGCCACCGGCTCACCACTTCGGTTCATTCCTGTGTCGCACCCATCGAAGGCGATGCCGATCGCCTCACTCAGGTGTTCGTCAACCTGCTCGAAAATTCCGCCCATCACACCCAACCTGGTGGGCGGATCGTGCTGAGCGTTGAACGCGCTTCCGGCGAAATTGCCGTGAAAGTTCAAGACAACGGCGCCGGAATTCCTTCGGAGCTCATTGCTCGGATCTTCGAGATGTATGTGCGAGGCGACGAGCAGGTCCGCTCCCGCCCTGGTGGGGAGGGAATCGGCCTCACGGTGGCCCGCTACATCGTCGAGGCACATGGCGGATCCATCGCCGCGAGCAGTGATGGACCCGGGTCCGGGAGTGTCTTTGTTGTGCGCTTGCCGGTTCGAGATGTTGAACAGATGCCACGCACACAGGGAATGCAGCAGACTCCTCCAAGTGTTCTACTACTCAAGGGCGACTCCGCCGTCCGCAATGCCACCTGCCTGCTGTTGAAGACGGAAGGCTACGACGTCACCGCTGTTTCTTCCCTATCGGAGGCTTTGCAGCAGCTTGATGGAACGACAAAACCGGATCTGCTTGTTGCCGACAATGGAAAGACTGGAACGGAGGTACTCGCAGCCTTGCGAAAGACGCTCGGAGTGAACCTAAAAGCCGTGATTACCACCGATGACCCTGAAAATCCGCAGCTTGTAGCGGACTCACATACACGCGTCGCGTACAGCCTGAAACCCAACGAGCTCCTGACCTTTGTGAAGGATCTCACGCGAGCTTAGCGTCCCTTGGCGCTCATGCCGACCGCCACGAAACGCGGAACCCATGGAGGGTTCGCAGACCCGCTACTCGCGCCACCCTCGATACGCGTTCCACCGACGCGCAGTATCTGCAAAAGACAACGCCTGAAAGCATTTAGCCACGCACCCGCGGCTCCAATCGGGGCTTTCCACGATGTGAACCCTGTCTGTTGAGAGCATCCTCATTCGGTCATTACCCGTAACCAGGAGGAAAATCATGCGAACTCGTAACGTATTCCGAAAGGCTCTCACAACACTGATCGTTTCCGTGGTAGGGACGGTCGCGCTTGCCGCCAATCCGCCGACGACTACGCCCGCAGGTCCCTCGAAAGACACTCGAGAGAAGATGGCTGTACTGCATGAACAGATGGCGGCCTGCCTGCGTTCAGACAAGTCGATCACAGACTGCCGGGACGAGATGAGGAAGAACTGCCACACCACGGTTGGCGCGCAAGGCTGCCCGATGATGGGCATGGGCCATCACGAGGGCCGGCACGCACCGTCGAAACCTTCTAGCCAGGAGTAGCCAGCGGTCGGTATGGACAATTCGTTGGAGAACACCTTCCGTTGCCCTCATACATAGAGCTGAGGGCGCGTTGCTCGCCCTCGGCGAATACCGCGCCCGTTCTTACCGCTCAGGCTTCTCAGCGCGCTCGAGGACCTCGTACCAGATCGCATTCAGCACGCCGAACGTCAGCGCAAGTCCGAGTCCCAGGAGAAACATGTCAGTGCCAAAGAGCACTTCGAACCCCAGTCCCACACCGAGGCTGGATCGGCGCTCCTGTTGAACCAGATCCTTGGGCCACGCCAGGCTCGCGCGCACTTCCATGACCAACCACCTGCGCAGAACACGTGACCGGGCACAAAGCGCCGCTGCTCCTGGACCATCCGCATAGTTACGGATTGCAGGTGGCTGCCCGCGTCGGTTATCCACATGCCCAGGCGATCCGGAGCATACTCATGTACAAACGAATTCTCGTACCAATCGACGGGAGTGATACCTCGCACGCAGGACTGCGGGAGGCTTGCAAGGTTGCAAGGGACCACGGATCCCACCTACGACTCATACATGTTGTCGATGAGATCCTGGGTATATCACCGCAGATCTATGGCGCCGCCTACGACGAAATCACCGCGGGACTGCGCAAGGCTGGCCGCAGTATTCTGGCGCACGCCGAGTCCCTCGTCCACAAAGAAGGCCTGACCACAGAAACCCAGCTCGTGGAAGCTATGGGAAGGCCGGCTGGCGAGTTGGTTATCGACGCCGCGAAACAATGGCCGGCGGGTCTCATTGTGTGCGGGACCCACGGCCGGCGAGGACTACGCAGAATCGTCATGGGCAGCGACGCAGAGTACATCGTGCGGCATGCTCCAGTCCCGATTCTTCTTATTCGCCAGGACCGGTGAGCGCGGTGTGGCTCTGACCGGGTGGGAGGCCGTCGTCTGCAGGGATGCACAAGCGGTGAGCAGGACTGCGATAGTCATAGCAGCGACCCGCCGGCTCATCAGGACAGATTTCCCTTCATTCATGTTTGCTCTCCGCGATATCGGCTTCACAACGGGCCAGACAACAGACTCACTGGAGGAGGTCTCCGGGTGTTGGAGGCAGATGGGGCATCTCCTGATTCGGGAAGGGTCCATTGAGTGAATCCAGGAAGGCGACGATTTCGGCCACTTCCTGATCGCTCAACGTCCGATTCAGTTGAGTGCTGGCCATGACCCGCACGGCCTCCGGTAGCGTCTTCACCGAACCGTTGTGCATGTAGGGTGCCGTGTAACCGAGATTGCGAAGAGTCGGCACCCGCCACATGTAGCGATCTTCTTCGCGCTGGCTCGATTCGAAACGTCCCTGGTCCTTTGCCAGATCGTAGCTGGCGACATACGGGCTGCCCAGAAATGTAGGAAACTTCATCAGGAAAGGCGTGCCATTCGCCAGTGTCACGGGACTCGCAAATGCGGGGGGCTGGTGACAAGCGGTACAACCGACCTCCTTGAACAGATTCATGCCCGCGACCTGCCGCGCCGTCAGTGCAGTCTTGTCTCCACTCACGTAGCGGTCGTATGCACTTCCCGGCGTGATCAGGGTGCGTTCATACGCCGCAATAGCCTTCGCAGCGTTCTGGATCGTAATGACATTGCCCGATCCAAATGCTGCCTCAAAGGGCGGCCGATAACCGGGTATTCGGCGAATACGGTCAATCGCTGAGTCGAGATCCTTCATCCCCATTTCAACGGGATTCACGACAGGGCCTTTTGCCTGATCCTCAAGAGTCCCGGCCCGTCCGTCCCAGAATTGACTGCTCAGGAAAGCCGCATTCCAGACCGTAGGCGCGTTTCGCCCACCTTTCTGCCCATGCACGCCTATCGACGTCGGACGGTGGTCGTCACCTCCTTCCATCACGTTGTGACATGAGAAGCACGAAACCGTGCCGGTCTCAGAGAAGCGCGGATCGAAATACAGCATCTTTCCCAACTCCACCTTTGCAGTGGTTGTCGGATTATCCTTTGGCTCCGGCGCCTTGGACGGCAACGGCGACCAATCTGCATCGTTTGCCGCCAATGCGGATGAGGCCAGCAACAGCACGAATAAGGCTGCGATGATGTTCATGACGCCAAAACCTCCGTCAGATCAGCGACCCATGGGCATTCTCGCGCCCTGTTCGTCTCGCTGTCCGGCTACACCCTCCTTGTAGCCGGTAATCATCGCGCGCACGAGGTTCTCTCGATGAATCAAACTTCCCACGATCACGCCGGCAAGATGGACGATGACGATCCCCAGCCAAACATTCGCGCAAACCTCGTGAATGCCCTCCGCAGATTCCCCGCCAATCTCATTGAGGCTCATGTAACCGGTCACGCCGGTTGCCAATCCAACGAGGAGGATGGCGTAGATCGCATAGCTGCCGGCCGGATTGTTGCCGATGAAGTGCTGTGGCTGCTTCGAACGCAGGCTTCGTAAATATTCAACAGCCGCCCGCGGAGGAAACCAGAACGACCGGAATCGGGCAAAACGGGACCCCAGGAATCCCCAGACGATTCGAAACAGGATCAGGCCAGTCGCCGTGTAGCCCAGGATCATGTGTATGCCTCGGAGCTGCTCGGATTCGGCAACTACATAGGCGACCGCAAACGAGCCCGCCAGGAGCCAGTGGGATACGCGCACCGGCAGGTCCCACACTTTGATTCTCTCGGACATGGCGATTCCTCGGTTGAACCCTCTTTACTGAAAGTGTCTTCCGATTGCGGACCTACTTCACTCAGCACAGAGACGGATTGTCGGAAGGACATCTCGCTGGTGAGCCTACGCAGGGCGGCTTAAGGATGTCTTAACGGACCGCAGGGGGTTGCTCTTTGCCTCCGCGGGCTCGACACGGCCGCAGCACTCTAGGTCTCGCATTGATCTCGGCCGTGACGGCGGCAACCCTCGCATTGTGGTGACAGCGCGCGTCCTCCGATTCCTACCCGATATCGGGTCGGCCCTTCAATCTCCTGCACGCACTCGGGTTTGCGGCAGTTCTTGTCGGAGTCACGGCCGGGATGGAGTTGGTGAACGCACGCTATGGCTACATTGGCACCGGTGTGGCGGCCGCCGTGACTGGCATCTTCGACGCACACGCTAGCGCAACATCGGCTTTGTCCCTTGCCGCTAGCGGTGCTCTTCCGCCATCAGGTCTGCTAGTCCCTATCCTGATAGCGTTCTCAACCAATACGTGCAGCAAGTTGGTTGCAGCGTTCACCACAGGTGGCGTCCGATATGGAGCACCTGTCGCTGCAGGGCTTGTGGCGATCGTTATGTCTGTCTGGGCACCGGTCCTTTGGATGCGTTAGCCAGCACATCGAGGTGGAATCG
>CAZBTV010000151.1:7766-17723 GCA_964494895.1 uncultured Steroidobacteraceae bacterium
TCTGTCTGGGCACCGGTCCTTTGGATGCGTTAGCCAGCACATCGAGGTGGAATCGGCTACGAACGGCACTGCCAGCGCCTTAGAGTGGTACAGACCGACATCCGCAGCGTTCAGCAGGGTTTCGAAGTCGAACCCATCCACAGCGTATCGCGCTACGCCGGTGCAAAAGGCAGGCGTAATCGTCGGTTAGTGTGGCGCTTCAGGCCAGCAACTCACTGCCCCAACACTCCCGACCTGAGCATCACACAAAGGTAGCGGTGACGAGTCTCACGATCTCATCCACGGATGCATTCGTAAAGCCGCGCTTGCTTCTCATATCTTCGGCCATCTTGTCCCATTGGTTGCCGGTGTCGTATTCACGATCGTCCAAGGGCTGTTTCAGCAGTTTGGCCTTCGCGTAGTTCTGCGCGGCCCACCGAGTATCCTCTTCCCGCGTGGCGCGCTGGGCGAAATTGTATTGGAAGCCGCGCCGATTCTCGTTGGCATCGGCCAATCGTGTGATGCTTCGATCGACGTCCTCCTTCGTGTAGAGCCCTTGCGACTCCGAAATACGTCCCGTCAGGCCGGGCGCGTCTTCGATCTGCACGCGTGTGTAAGTGATGCCTGCGCGCCCGAACGCAAGCATGCGGTCGCCGGACTGCGAACCAATGCCTTCCAGGTAGAACGTGTCCATGCCAAGCAATGCCATCGCCTCGAGCATGCCGCTGCGCATGCCGACGTGCACGACGTTGTAGTCACCTTTGAGATATTTATAGAAGGCGAACTGTGCGAGAAACGTAGCCTCGCCGAACATTTTTTTCCAGACCGGCGCTTCCCACATGTTGGTCGCATTGACGATGTGTACGGATTTCTTCGAGAAGTCCTCCATTTTGTGACTCCTCTCATCGCCGGCAAGCACAACCGTCGCGCGCTTGCCGTTGTCCTCGGCGAAGGCCCACGCAAGTTGGCGGATACCCTTGTAGCTCGAGTCCAGCTCGAGGTGCGCGCCGCCGCGCTTACCGCTTTGCCGACTCCACAGCACCACGATGTTTTTGCGCATCTCGAAGTTGGTTTTCGCGAATACCTGCGCCATGTATTCGTACAGTGCGAACTTCTGCTCGGTCGGAAGCTCGCCGACCTTCCATGCTTGCGCCACCGCCGCGCGGGTCGCATCGGGTTTGGCTTCCCACTTCGTGGCAAGCAACCCGGTGACCGCCGTGATCGAGCGCGGCCATGCGCGCTTGGGCTCGAAGTCGTAGCACAGTCGGCATTGGGTTTGGACCAGGGGATCCGGATCGCGCGAATCCGGCAGCCGCTTTCGTTCCCGGTAAGCCTCCGAGACACTCTTCCACAGATCGGTGATCGTGGTCGTCGAGCTCGAGATGTCGAGCAGCGCAACCCGGTCGGCGACGCCGCTCTCCTTGTAGATTTTCTGGATCACGCCGCTCTTGTCGGCGTACTGGCCCGTTGCCTTGGTGTCCTTGACCAGGATGATGCTCATATCCGGGTCGACAGCCAGCAGCGCCGCGGCCGAATAGGTGTCGCCAGACATATAGCCGCACTGGATGATCTTGTCTGCCATCGTGGATCCGTTCGCTGTCGAAGGGTTGCTGGTCTGCTCGTAGTCTATCCCTACTGTGCCGGACGAGCTCACTAATCGAGCGATGTCGCCACGCCACGGAGACTCGCCAGCTGACCGGCCATCAAAGGGGCTTCGACAGGTACTTTACCTCACAGCAACCCGACACGCAGGTATCTACACTGGTTCAAACTGCTTGGGTAGGGGCCTGATCGGGCGATGCAGATGCACCTTTCGCTCCCGCCGGATGCAGCAGTTGCACCGAATGGCACGGAGGCCCACATCGTGATGAACTTCCGGTCGTCAGGATTGTTGCCGTGGGTCGCTTGCGCCAGCGCGTTCGTTGCGCTCGTTGTGGGCGTAGCCGTGAAGCGCAGCTACGTCATGCGATTGCAGGCCACGACGATCGAGACAGGCTCTCTGGTTGCCTTTCTTCCGGTACCACGGCGAGCCTCGTCCCCCTTACGGCCGCCACTGCGGCTTCAGGCCGGATCTCGAGCAGTTGGACTCCGTTGAGTCAATTGGCTCGGCAAATCAAACCCCTGGCGCAATTGACGGACTTCGCGTCCCAGTGGGCGGCGACCTCCTTGGAAAACCAACTATCGCGCTGTTCACCCAGTCGCCTCCGCGGGATCAGAGACGCAGAGCATAGGCTCGCATCACTGGGGTCGCAGTAGACATCTGACTCAGGAAATTTCAATAACCCCGGGGGCTCTTGGACATTCCAACGATCCCGTGGCTGTTAGCTAAGAACGGTCGCGCGTACCCTGACGCGATCCGAGCTCCCTCGAGACAGGAGATCCAGGTGTTGGAGAACCGATCGATCTCGCAGCACCGCCCTCTGAGGCAGTTTCTATCCTGTCCCTCCTACCCGCGCAGCTTCTCGAATGTTGGTAATAGCTCGACAACAGCCCGCGTTTCGCGGGCGTTCGCATCAGGCGAAAGCGATCGACGCTGCGGAATGGGATGCAACTGCCACGCAATCCGGGCGCTTGATAAAGCAAGATCCGGAGGCTGGCCTGATTCAAAGCTCCGCTCGTCGTTGAGTATGAAATGGCGACGGCGCTGTGCGCCCGGGCGGCGCCAACCCTAGCGGGTCAATCTCGCCGATCGGATTTCCGTCAACATATGCATATGGATTGATGCCGCCGGCAAGCCCGATCGGATCCGGCTCGATGTACCTTCCGATTGCCGGGTCAAAGTCCCTGTAGCCGTTTGCGTGCAGGCCTGCCTGCCCATCGAAGACCTGTCCCGAGAATCTCAGGTTATAAACGAACGTGCCAGCCCAACAGCGGCCGGATTCTCAATCGCTGCGTCAGTCCCAAAGGGATCGGAGTACCACGTCCACATGAGCATATTGTCGGAGGGACGAGTGACGGCCCGAGGTGTGTTCAGGTGATCAGTGTGCACGTAGAAGATATCCACACCGCCGCTGGCATTGGGTCGCAGGGTCGCGACCGGGATGTCGCCAAGCCAGACTGTCTCCTCGATGAGACCACTTGGGATAGCGGCACTTCGTGCGAAAACCGTCGATCTGATCATCCGTCAAAAACACGGATAGTGTGTCATTGCGTTCCGGACTCCGCGCCGCTCGTAAGCGGCCGATCTCCTTGCCCGCCACTGGTGCTCGAGTGGTCGGCTCGGAACGGTCAAATACCCGGCGAGATCAGGACATCTCGCCGGGGGAGTGTGATTGTCTCCGGGGGGAACCTATTGCGTCGGACAGTTGGTGCGTGCAGCGCCCTGGCGAACGAGCAGATAAGTATGCGGGCCGGCGTTGCTGTCGGATGCAGGCCTGCCGATCGCGGCAATGTTGCCCTGGCAGTCGATCGCCGTGGCGTCCGACAGGAGCACCGTGGGTCCGCCGACCAAGTAGAAAGTTAGGTTGTACGTCGTGCCGTGCACCCAGAGAGCTGCTCGTTGCAAGACATCTCCGTTTTTACTCGAAATGGTTTTCGTCCAGCCCACAATCTCCTGAGAGTCGTTCACACCTTCGGCGGAGCTGGAGTAGTCGTTGCCGGCGATCGCGCCCAGATCGGTCATGACGCCGCCGTGCCAGACAAATCCATGCGCCGCAAATGTGCCAGCAGGGGGCGTAGCCGACGGAAATCCGGTGTCGGACTGACCCACGACATCCCCAACCCTGTTGAGACCATAAGCAGCACTGTTCGGACCGACGCCGTCACTGGATGGCTGGGCGCCAGGCAAAAGGCCGAGATCAGTGAGAATGGAAGATTTGCCGTCGGGAGCCGCAGTCCACATGGCTGCGCGCAGCTGATTATTGGGAGTAGACGAAGTCCCAACCTCGGCTACGCTGTTGAGCGCCTTCCAGCAATTCGGTCCCCCGAGCGTCGGGGTGCCTGGAGGTACCTGCAAGCACGGAGCGCCCTGCCCGGTCGGCAGCCATAGCAGGCCCTCACCAGTGTCCATGAGGCCGAGATCTATAGCAGCATATTGTGGTGGCGCCGCCACGGCACACAAAGGTAGCGCGACCAGGCACGCTCCCAACGAGAAGCGATTCATGATTGAAGTTCCTTGTCTTGAGAAAATTTCAGACTGACCCGAACGACTCTGTCGTGCGGCGATCAATAGCGGCGGCGCACACCTCCCTTGATAAAGTGCTCAAACTACGCGCAGCTTCCTGATTTGTTCCGTCGTCGGACGAGCTTGCCGCCGCTCGTCTGGAGCCAGACATGGCGGATCTCAACGCTCAATGATGTTGGTGCTCACCAAACAGTGCGGCCACAACATAGACTGGTCATCTTGATCTGTAGCTCTACGAGGTGGCAGGTGGTTGTGCAACAAGCGCGAACGCATCGGCCTTACGAGTTGACACAAGCCCCATTTGCAGTGGCCGCACGCTATCGAAGATTCCATCAGGTAAGCTTCAAAGCAGGCACGGGTGAGCCGATCAAACCCGTACTGTCCGAGTATGCGAACGAGCTGGGTAAGCGTACTATACTGAACAATGATCACGCCACTCCCGCTGCGCGCAATGTCACCGACCTGAACGAGGATTTCCTGCGCGGCAAGCGATTCCTCATTCTCGATCGAGATACAAAATATTGTGAGGCTCTCCGTGGCATTCTCGTGCGCGAGGGCATAGGAATGATTCGCCTACCGCCACGAGCACCGAATTTGAACGCGTTCGCCGAACGCTTCGTACGCTCCATCAAATCCGAGTGTTTGAATCGAATGATCTTCTTCGGAGCCGAGTCGCTTCGGCACGCGATACGCGAACTCGTGGACATTATCACACCGAACGAAATCATCAGGGACTCGGAAACCGCCTGTTGCAGCCAGAGGTCGGCGTTGGCCATTCTCACTCCAATGTCAATCGGCGCGAGCGTCTTGGAGGGATGCTCAGCTATTACCACCGTGCCGCGGCCTGATGAATTCCGCTGCTATTTTTGGCCGCAGCCACGCGAAATGGCTATCCGCGGGTGCCTTCACCAGAAACCTGCCGGATTGCTCGTCAGTCAGCAGGTCGGCCATGGCTCGAGTCTTTCCAGCGGCGGGGGTCCGCGTTGCGGCGCCCGTACTTACGCATCACCCGATCCGGCCCGCGCAGCTCGCTGGTTCCACCACCGAGAAATGCGCGCTGCAGGACCGCGGATCAGTAGATACGGCATGTAGGCGAGCACAAACGCGATGATCAGCGCTTCTCCAGGATAGACCCTGCCAAACTCTACGATCTGATAAATCACGTCGAGTACCACGGCAAAGGCTATAACCTTGCCTACTGCCTGCAGTCCTTCACGCAGACGGGCCGCCCGCTGTACGGGATCGGATACGACGGCCCAGAGGTAGGGTGTGCGAGCGTGGCGCCCATCCTTTATCCCGTCGCGAACGGCCAAGATTCCAGCCATCAGCGGCTGCAGATAGAATCGCAGAGCCAGCGGCCCTGCGGGCCGCGCGAGCAAGTTCTCCAACCCCCGCCTCAAGAGATCCTGAATCTCCGACATGGCAGACACCCTCCGCTCGGCGTCGCGTCGCTAACGGGCTCGCGGGCATATTGGAGCAACTGGCATCCCTGTTATCTATCGAGATTGCGCACGGACTAAGCATGTCGTGCGCACGTCGCCTATGCCGTGTCTGCTCGAGATCCGGGTCATCGGCTGCGGAATTCCGATGGCGAAGCGAGCGCGCGCCGCGCGAGAATCACTGCGGCCTATGGCGCAACGTGAAGTTGGGCTGGAGCCCCGGAGAGGTTAGATGCCCCGTTCAGCCTTCTGTTTCGGTTCCGCTTGGCAACGCTACCGATACCGCGTGCTCGCGTACGCAGCCGTGCCTATTGTCACCATGGCACCTCATTTTACCGCTGTATCCAACGCTGCGGGCGCCTCCGCTCGTCCTCCGACATCGTGGCGTGAGATCGTGCTGTCACACAGCAAGACGCCTCCCGTTAGGTTGGTCACAAACTCTCTAGAAAGTATCTCGGCGCGCGCCGCCTCGGTTGGTGAAATGACGCGCTCCACTGAGATCCAACATTCGGAAAGCGGTGCGATGTTGTCGAATATCGACCAGCGCCCTGTATATGACGTCGAAGGTGAAGCCATCGAATGCTTTGACGCGCCCGACGCGGCGCACATGCGCCAACCTGCTTCGGGACCTGCTGGCTGTGCGCCGTGCGATGAAGAACCCGCGCAGGACGAGCGAGCCGGAACTGCAGTCCCCGCGCGGAGCACGAAATTGCAACCGAAGGTCCGCAACTCAGCGGCAGCGCTTTCACCTGCCGCCCCATGCCAGTCCGGCTCGGACGATGAGAGTGAGCGGTGCGGATATCCGGAATTGTGGCGCAATCACTCGAGAGACTCAGGAGACCTCTGTTCATGAGCAAGACTGCCGAGGGACAGCGTTTGGACGCTGCGAGAGACCGGAACGTCGCCTGGAAGAAGTGGGGACCCTATCTAAGCGAGCGCCAGTGGGGCACCGTTCGAGAGGACTACAGTCAGGACGGCAATGCCTGGAGCTATTTCAGTCACGATCAGGCTCGGTCGCGCGCCTACAGATGGGGAGAGGATGGGCTTGCTGGCATCTCCGATGATCGGCAGAACCTTTGCTTCGCGCTGGCGCTGTGGAATGGACGAGATCCCATCCTGAAGGAGCGCCTATTCGGCTTGACGAACAGCGAAGGCAATCACGGCGAGGACGTCAAGGAATATTACTTCTATCTGGACAGCACGCCGACACATTCGTACATGAAGTACCTCTACAAGTATCCGCAGCGGGCATACCCCTACGAGAACCTGGTGAGCACCAACAGGAGCCGGACGCGCAAAGAGTTCGAGTATGAACTGCTGGATACGGGTGTGTTCGAAGACGATCGCTATTTCGATGTGTTTGTCGAATATGCGAAAGAAACACCGGAAGACATGCTGATCAAGATTACCGTGCTCAATCGTGGGCCAGAGCCCGCGACGGTGCATGTGCTCCCGACGTTGTGGTTCCGTAACGGTTGGTCGCAGGACCCACACGCGCCCCGTCCGGCGATCAGGGAAAGTTCCACTGGAGCGACCGCGGGAGCGATCGTCGCTTCACATCCCGAATTGGGAGACCGGGTCCTGTTCTGTGATGCAGTGGCGGAATGGCTCTTTACCGAGAACGAAACCAACAACGAGCGCCTCTTCCATTCACCGAATCGGACCCCGTATGTCAAGGACGGGATCAACGATTACGTAGTGCATGGCCAGCGGGAAGCCGTGAATCCTCAGAAGAAAGGCACGAAAGCGTCAGCGCACTGTCCACTCAACGTGGGGCCGGGGGAGTCTCAAACGGTCCGGCTACTGTTCAGCGACCGCGTGGAGAAGCCCCGAGTATCGAAGAAGGAGCAAGCCGTTCCGTTTGGAAGCGGCTTCGATGCGGTGCTGCAGGCGCGCAAGACGGAGGCCGACGAGTTCTATTCGACTGTCATCCCATCCTCGCTGACGGCCGACGCGGCCATCGTCATGCGGCAAGCAACGGCCGGGATGCTCTGGTCCAAGCAGTACTATCATTTCGACGTTGACCGATGGCTGAAGGAGCATGGCGCCGATCCGTTCAAGGCTAACGGGGGTGCCGGCCCACGCAACAACCATTGGCATCACATGTACAACGCTGACATCATCTCCATGCCGGACAAGTGGGAATATCCCTGGTATGCGGCTTGGGACCTGGCCTTTCATGTCCTTGCTCTGACGCTCGTAGACACGGATTTCGGAAAACATCAGTTGAACCTGATGCTGCGGGAATCCTACCTGCATCCAAACGGCCAGCTGCCCGCGTATGAGTGGAACTTCGGAGACGTCAACCCTCCCGTGCATGCCTGGGCCACGATCTTCACCTATCGCCTGGATAAGGGCCGGCAAGGCGAGGGCGATCTCGACTGGCTCGAGCTCAGCTTCCAGAAGCTGCTGCTCAATTTCACGTGGTGGGTCAACCGCAAGGATCGTAGTGGCAAAAACGCGTTCGAGGGCGGCTTTCTCGGGCTGGACAATATCGGCGTCTTTGACCGAAGCGCGCCCCTTCCGACCGGGGGGCACCTGGAGCAGGCCGATGGCACCGCCTGGATGGCACTGTTCTGCCAGAACATGTTGGAGATCGCCTCGGAGTTGGCGTTGGAGAGGCCAGCCTATGCACCCATGTGTGCCAAGTTCACCGAGCATTTCCTGTGGATCGCGACCGCTTTGGTACACGCGGGGGAGCACACAGGCATGTGGGACGAAGAAGATGGGTTCTTCTACGATGTGCTGCGGCTGCCCGACGGCAGCTCTCAACGCCTGAAGATTCGTTCCGTCGTGGGGCTGCTACCGCTGTGTGCGGTTACGGTGGTCGAGGGACAGCTTGCAGGCAAGTACCCCGAGTTAGGACAGGAACTGCGCCGATTTCTCCTCGCCCGCCCGGAGCTCAGTGCCTTCATCCACGACCCCGAGAGGACCGGTTGTGCAGGCCGGCGAATGGCCTCGATCCTGAACGAGACCAAGCTGCGCCGTGTGCTGGCCAAGATGCTCGACGAGAGCGAATTTTTGAGTGCCTATGGAATTCGAGCTCTCTCCCGCTATCACGCCGAGCATCCATACGTCTTCCGCGTAGGGAATCAGGAATACGGCGTATCCTATCTGCCAGCGGAATCTGACAGTGGCATGTTCGGCGGCAACTCCAACTGGCGTGGGCCGATCTGGATGCCCGTCAATGGCCTGATCATCCGAGCGCTGCTGCAGTACTACGCCTACTACGGCGACGAGTTTACTGTTGAATGCCCCACCGGGTCCGGCAGACACATGACCCTGTATCAAGTGGCGGAAGAGTTGACCCGCCGCCTCACCGGAATCTTCTTGCGGGACACACAGGGCCGCCGCCCCGTATATGGAGGCACGCGCAAGTTTCAGGAAGATCCGCACTGGCGCGACTACATTTCGTTCTACGAATACTTCCACGGCGACAACGGAGCAGGCCTGGGAGCAAGTCACCAGACCGGCTGGACGGGCATCATTGCGCGCGCTATGCACCTGTTTGCGACCACCACGCCCGAGCAGGTCATCAAGCTCGGCAAGTCTGCGGCCGGAGTCACGGAGGTGGCGGAGGACGCCAGAAGCCCGCGGCTGGCGGTAGCTCGCGACCCAGCCGCGGAAACGGCGACATAGGTATAGGTCGGAGACCCAGACATACGCGCCAGCAAGGGCTTGGCAGTCGTAGCAACGCTCGTTGCCACCACTCCCGGCATGCCCCCACAGGCTGCGGCAGACAGCCAGGCATCGGGGACGAACGTCACCGCCACCAGGGACGAATGGCATTTCGAGATTACCCCGTACCTGTTTACCCCGGACATCAAAGGCGATGTGACCGTGCTCGGTCATACGGCGAGTGTCGACGTTCCTTTCAGTAAAATATTCGATGCGCTGCATTTCTCTGCCGCAGCTACGATGGATCCAGGGACGTGTTTGATACCGTGCTCATCGTCCGTCCCAGTATTCCCATCTCGACTCGTTGGAGGTTCAACCCAACGGTACAGGTAGGCGCTGGCGACTCCGAGAACACCTACCAACTGCAGCCGCAGTTCCAGTACGACTTTTCGGAGCGTTGGGAGGCGCGTATTGGCTATCGCAAGCTACACTACTCGATCAACAGGGGAAGGGCGGACACCGCGATGGACATCAATTTGTCCGGGCCGTTGATTGGTTTTGGCGGAGTCTTCTAGAAGCTGGAAGCGATGAGTAACGCGCAACGCCGCTCCTGTCGCACGCAGCCGCTCAGGGGTGACGCGAGTGCCACCCGCGAGCGTCCAGGAGCTCGCAGCGAGCTTGCTCTCCTCACCTCGCCGCGTAACGATAGCCGGAGTTCAGTACGTTCACCGTCATGCCCTTCGCCGGTGCGTTGAGCGCAGCCTTTTCAGCGTAGATCGTGCCGTCAGGCAACTCGGA
>CAZBTV010000152.1:0-17521 GCA_964494895.1 uncultured Steroidobacteraceae bacterium
CCTTACATAGTATCGACTATGCGCGGGAAACGATCGCCGAAATCGACTCGATCTGAGTCGCCCTCGCTACGGCGATCATTGGTCAGACAGGCTCCTAGTTCCCGGACATGGTGGCAGCTACCGAAGGTGGAGCGCCATACAGAACCTGGACGCCGCCACGCCCGACGAGCGTCTCGAGTTGCTCCAGCAACTCACTGCTCGCGCGCACAGTCCATTCGTTTCCCAATGTAAGCGCGCCAGTAGCGGTAGCTCCCGTGTATTCGATCAGGATGGGACAGGGTCCCGGCCGCCAGGGCGTGAGTACCTCGGCGAGGCGATTCAGCAGCGCAGTGGGATTCCCATTGCGGGGCCACTTCAAAACCAGGCGCCTGGCCTGACTCTCACGTACCTTGTCGAGCTCGACCAGGCGACGGGCGGACAAGCGCCATGAGTCGCTGAACTCGTCGAAGCGCAGCATCCCGTCGACCAGAATCAGAGCGTCCTTGGTGACCAGGTCGCGATGCTTCTGGAAGACATCATCGAACAGGTTGACCTCGATGCGGCCGGTACGGTCGTCGAGTGTCAGGATGACTCTCGGACCGCGCTTCTTCACTTCGTCGATGAGACCGGCCACCGTCACGGGCTTGCCGCCCCCGAAACGCGGTCCCTCCATGCCGCTCAAGGGCCGGTCGCTGATCAGGTCGCCGATGCGATGTGAAACCAGGCGCGCCAGCCCGGACTCGAACCGTCCGATGGGGTGGCCCGTGAGATAAAGGCCCAGCGTCTCACGCTCGCCGGTGAGCCGCACGCTCTCGCTCCATTCCGGCAACTCGACCGTCCGGACCACCGGAGCCGGCGCGCTCGAGCGCTCGTCACTCATCAGCCCGAACAGGTCGTTCTGTCCGGCATCCTTCGCCCTCGAATTCTGGTCTCCCAGCTGCATGGCGGCGGGCAGCCTGTGCATGAGACTTGCGCGGTTCGCGCCGAGGCTGTCGAGACTGCCAGAGCGCAACAGCGCTTCCAACACGCGACGGTTCACTTTTTGCAGGTCGAGGCGCCGGCAGAGATCCTCCAGGCTGCGGAAAGGGCCGCGTGCTTCACGCTCGGCAATGATGGACTCGACGGCGCCCTGCCCTACGCCGCGGACAGCTCCGAGCCCATAACGGATCGTGCGCTCACCCTGGACGGCAAACTCGTAGCGTGAGGTGTTGACATCGGGAGCCTTGACCTCGAGTCCGATCTCGGCGCACTCCTGGATCAACGTGACGACCTTGTCGGTGTGATCCATGTCGGCCGAAAGCACGGCAGCCATGAAGGCGGCCGGATAATGTGCCTTCAGATACGCGGTCTGATACGTCAGAAGGGCATAGGCTGCCGAGTGGGACTTGTTGAAGCCGTAGCCTGCGAACTTCTCCATCAGGTCGAAGATGTAGGCAGCCTGCTCCTGCGGGACGCCCCGCCCGACAGCGCCGGCCAGAAAGATGGAGCGCTGCTTTGCCATCTCCTCCGGCTTTTTCTTGCCCATTGCGCGGCGGAGCAGATCCGCGCCACCGAGAGTGTAGCCGGCCAGCACCTGCGCGATCTGCATCACCTGCTCCTGGTAGAGGATGACGCCGTAGGTCGGCTTCAACACTTTTTCCAGGCTCGGGTGCAGGTAATCGATCGGACCGTCGATCTTGCCGTGCTTGCGGTCGATGAAGTCGTCGACCATGCCGGATTGCAGCGGGCCAGGGCGGAACAGAGCCACCAAGGCTACGATGTCCTCGAAGCAGTCCGGCTGCAGCCGCCGGATGAGATCCTTCATGCCGCGAGACTCGAGCTGAAATACCGCGGTGGTCTTGCAGGATTTCAACAAAGCATAGGTTTTCACGTCGGACATCGGAATCGCGCCAACATCCAACGGCGGCTCGCGCTTCTCGGCGCGCAGGCGATTGATGATCTCCAGTGCCCGATCGATGATCGTCAGCGTACGCAGGCCCAGGAAGTCGAACTTCACCAGGCCGGCGGCCTCGACGTCGTCCTTGTCGAACTGCGTGACGACGCTCGCGCCGTTTTCGTCGCAATACAACGGTGCGTAATCGGTCAGCACAGATGGTGCGATCACCACGCCTCCGGCATGCATGCCGGCGTTTCGGGTAAGGCCTTCGAGTGAGCGCGCGAGATCGATGAGGTTTTTGATCTCCTCTTCGGTATCGTAGAGGCGCTTCAGCTCGGGCTCTTTGGTCAACGCGTCATCGAGCGTAATCCCGAGCTCGAAGGGGATGAGCTTGGCGATGCGATCGACGAAGCCGTACGGATGGCCCAACACACGGCCGACGTCTCGCACGACCGCCTTCGCCGCCATGGTTCCATACGTAATGATTTGCGATACGCGCTCGCGACCGTATTTTCGCCCGACGTATTCGATGACCCGGTCGCGGCCATCCATGCAGAAGTCGACGTCAAAGTCCGGCATTGAGACGCGCTCTGGATTGAGGAAGCGCTCAAACAGGAGGTCGTACTTCAGAGGATCGATATCAGTAATGCCGAGACTGAACGCTACGAGTGAGCCCGCCCCCGAGCCGCGACCCGGACCGACGGGTACGCCGTTCTCGCGTGCCCATCGAATGAAGTCGGCAACGATGAGGAAGTAGCCGGCGAAGCCCATCTGACAGATGACTTCGAGCTCGATACGCAAGCGCTCGCGATAGCTCGCCACCAGTGTCTCGGGGATGGCGGCAAGGCGTTTCTCGAGTCCGGCTACGGCCTGCGCACGGATGAAATCCTCCGTGGTTAGCCCAGCGGGTACCGGATATGGCGGCAAGCGAGCTTCGCCGAGTTTCAGCACGAGGCTGCACCGACGAGCGATCTGCACCGAATTGGCTAGCGCCTCCGGAATGTCAGCAAACAATACGGCCATTTCCTGTGGCGTGCGGAGGTACTGTTGCTGCGAGTAGCGCCGCGGCCGTCCGGGGTCGGCCAGAAGGGCACCGTCGTGAATACAAACCCGCGCCTCGTGTGACTCGAAATCGTCCGGTTTCAGGAAGCAGACGGGGTTGGTTGCGACGACGGGAAGCGCGCGGCGCGCAGCCAGAGCGACCGCCGCCGCAATGTAGTGTTCCTCGCCGGGACGGCCCAGGCGTTGTAGCTCGATGTAGAAGCGGCCGGGGAAAAGCGAGATCCAGAACTCCAGAGCGCGCTCCGCATCCTTCTCTCGCGCATTGACGAGAGAGCGGCCGATGTCACCCTCGGTCGCACACGACAGGGCGATCAGCCCATCGACGTTCTCGACCGTCAGCCAATTGCGATCGATGGTTGGAACGCCGCGCTGTTGCCCTTCCAGGTATGCGCGACTGACCAGACGCGTGGCATTACGATAGCCGGCTTGTGACTGGCAAAGCAGAGTGAGCCTGGAGGGTTGCGCTCGCTCGCCCGCTTCCTTTACAAGCAGGTCGACACCCACGACGGGCTTGACGCCTTTCGCCAGCGCCGCCCGATAGAATTTGACCATCGCAAAGAGATTGCTCTGGTCGGTCACTGCGACGGCTGCCATGCCCGCCCCACTCACCGCATCGACGAGCTCGGGCACACGAACGACGCTGTCGATCAGCGAGTATTCGGTGTGTAGCCGCAGGTGGACGAATTCAGCCGACATGGACGAAACGTAAGCGCTTTGATTGGAAGCCGCGGATCTGTGCGCAGACGCGATCGAGGCAGATTTCAAATCTCATCGCCAGTGCCGGTCAAGAGCTCTAGCTGAGAGTCGCCATTGAGCGCATCAAATGCCACCCGCACCGGGCTGAACGAGCGCCGATGCAGAGGAGTCGGCTCGCGCTCCCTCAGCGCTTCGAGGTGCGCGGGCGTGCTGTAGCCCTTGTGGATGCCCAGGTGGAATCCCGGATAACAGTGATCCAGCTCCCGCATCATGGCGTCCCGGCGAGTCTTTGCCAGGATGGATGCCGCGCTGATCGCCGCGACCGTTGCATCACCTTCGATGATGGCTTCGACGGTGCAGCCGAGATTCAAGTCGTCGATCCGTGGCAGCTGGTTGCCATCGATCTGGATATGGGTGGGGCACACGGGCAAACCTAACAGCGCGCGCCGCATCGCTAGAAAGGTGGCCCCCAGGATGTTCAGGCTATCGATCTCGTCGCGGTCTGCCCACGCAACCGACCATGCGAGCGCGCGAGTCCGGATAATGGGAGCCAGGCGCTCGCGCTCCTCCGGCGGAAGCACCTTCGAGTCGGCGAGACCGTCGATCCGGCGACGCGGGTTCAGGATGACCGCGGCGGCCACAACTGGCCCGGCCAAGGGTCCCCTCCCCGCTTCGTCGATTCCAGCCACGCGTGCAGGGCGACGCACGCGCGCTGCCATGAGCTTCATCTCACGCCCCGCACGCATTCAAGAATCGCGGAGGCGGCACGCGCAGCCCCACCTCGACGTAGCGTCTCGTGAACAGCACGGAATTCGCCCTGCAATTCGCTCAGGAAATCACGGTCGTCGAGCTCGCGCAAAAGCGCCGCACCCAGGGTCGCACCAGTCACTTCCTCCTGCAGGAACTCCGGGACGAGACGTCGCCCGACAAGAAGATTGGGTTGCGAAAAATATGGCACTTTGACGAGCCCCAGCCTGCGCAGCAGGAACGCGGTAACCGCACCGAGACGATACGCCACCACCATCGGCCGACGCGAGAGCAGAGTCTCCAGAGTTGCCGTCCCGGAAGCAACAATTGCGGCATCAGCCGCTGCCAGGACTCTTTGCGCCTGGCCATCGAAGAGACTGATCCGAGGCGCGTTAGGTACTTCCGCGATTTTCCTCTCGAACGACTCGCGCACGCGCGGTGACGCCATTGGGGCTACGAATCGGATCTCGGGGCGCCGCTCGCCAATCCATGCGGCGGCCTCGACAAAGTCCGCGCCCAGGCGCTCCACTTCCCCAAGGCGGCTGCCCGGTAGCAGCGCGACCACGGTACCCACACTCGGAAGCTCGAGCGCACGCCGCGCACCGTCACGATCAACCTCGAGAGGTATCTGATCTGCCAGCGGATGTCCGACAAAGACCGCCGGCACACCGTGTCTTTCATAGAACGCTGTCTCGAAAGGCAGCAAGCACAACACCAGATCGCAGGCGCGCCCGATGCCATGCACCCGCCCCTGCCGCCACGCCCAGACCTGGGGAGCCACGTACTGCACAGTCTTACAGTCCGGACCACGAAGTTGCTTCGCGAGCCCCAGATTGAACGCCGGTGAGTCGATCCCGACAAAAACGTGCGGCCGTGCTTCACGAAAGCGCGCCACGAGCCTGGCTCGAAGCCGAATGATTCGCGGCAGATGCGGGAGCACCTCGGCCAAGCCCATCACCGCGATCTCCTCGGACGCCGCCCACGCCTCGCACCCCGCCGCAATCATCTTCGGCCCCGCCATGCCAAAGAACTGCACGTCAGGCACCTGCGCCCGCATGGACGCGATCAAAGCGGCACCGAGTTGGTCTCCGGAGGACTCTCCGGCGACGATGGCGATCCGAAGCGGTCCGGATGTGCCGCGCGAAGGCTCGGATACGAGGCTCATTTAGACAGCCGCGCCGAAGCGCTCGCTCAGGATGAGCACGCTAACATTAGTTCTCGGCCGCCGAGCGCATGCTCCGGCGCGTGCTGCCGTCCTTGGGCTTGTCGCCCACCGTTTGCTGATAAGCGCAGCGACGCACTCCCTGTAAATGGTGCGCGATGGATAGCAAGACATACCTATTACTGATGGGACAGCACACTAGTCGGCGTCGCGCTCAAACCCAACATCTTTTTCAGGCTGAGCCTTCCCCGCTTCTTTCTGTTCATCCATTTGCTGCAATCCAGCCTCATCCGCACTGTCACTTTTGTAGTAGTAATTCTTCAACCAATCCTCGCGTGCCTGACGCCGCGTATCCTCCGCGGAGGATGCGTGCCTCGGCAACTCGGCTGACTCCCCTCCGCTGTGCGTCGCCACCAAGTCTTTGTCTTGGCTCTCAATCGACGGAGTATGTTTTCCCACGGTCAGCTCTTTGGTGGGGATCTCCAAACCGAACTCGCGCCCGACAGTGCGTACAAACACTTCTGCCGACGCGACTAGTTCCTCGGCAGCTTTAGTGCCAATTTCGGATCCGGTGTAATCTGCTTTTAGCCGAAGACCTTCGGCCTCATTGAACAAGCGTCCCAACGTCGCATCAACCCGCCCGGTCTGTACCGCACGGTGACCAAACGCCGCGATGACACCGTTATGCGTTCTAGGCAGATTTCCCTCGGAAACGCCCGCGCTCAGCAAGCTAGCTCGCGCAGCATTGAACATGGCGTAGTAAGCTCGATTGACGGCACCATCGGGGTCCCCGTACCGGAGGTCGATGCGTGCGCTCTCCAGCGCCCGTTCGCTTTTTCGCATTAGAGCATGTGCGAATGGCGGAATGGTCACAGATCGATTCCCTCTCGGGCCACATTTCTCAGGAAGCTTGGCCGAGGGAAGCGCTCGGGGTTGGCCCAGCTCTCCGATGAGATCGGAACGGGCTGAATCAAAATCCCGGTCTCGAGCAATACATCGAAAGCCAAACCACAAAGGGCCTTCAGTGTCGGCCAATCATCAGCATGCTCTGACATGATGAGGACGAGATCGGCATCGCTTTCCGGCCTGAAGTCCCCTCGCGCGCGTGAACCATAGAGAATGGCTCGTTCGTACGGAAGGTCAGCCGGTACCCGAGCGAGGAACTGCCGTAATGCGCGTTCGGTGTCTGGGTCCGGCATCTTCATGACAGCCATTTTGGGTTCGCTGCCCGGTATGGGCAAGCCCCCAAAGTCGTGAGTCATCTCACATCTTCGGTTTGGCCCGGAAATGGCCCGAAAACGCGATATCTGACAAACACTGCCGCCTTCAGGAAATAGAAAACTCATTGATATAGAATAACTTAGGCGCAAGATCTCAAATCAGATTGAATACTGCCCCATCGGCTTAAAAACTTCGCGGTGGGGCATCCGCGCGCTCGGCAACGATCAGCTCAGGGGGTATTGTCACCGCACCAGGCTGCGAGTAGACCTCACAATGAAATCCGCAAAAAACTGGACTTCCGGCTGCGTCTCGCCGAGGGCGCGCAACTTCTCCATCGCCTCGGTGAGCTTGAGGTCGCAGCGGTAGAGGATGCGATAGGCCTCGCGGATGTTGCGGATCTGGGCTTCCGTGAAGCCGCGGCGTTTGAGGCCTTCGGAGTTTACCGCGTGGGGTATCGCCGGGTTGCCGGCAACCATGATGTAGGGAGGCACGTCGCGCTGGACAATCGTGCCGCCGGCGAGGAAAGCATGCGCTCCGATCTTGACACGCTGGTGGACCGCAGTGAGTCCGCCCAAAGTAACCCAGTCGCCGATCTCGACGTGCCCAGCGAGCGCCGCGCAGTTCGCGAAGATGGTCTGACTTCCAACCTGACAGTCATGGGCCACGTGAGAGTACGCCATGAACAGGTTGTCGCTGCCGATGCGCGTGACACCCTGGTCATGGACCGTGCCACGGTTGATCGTGCAACTCTCACGAAAAACATTGCGATCACCGATCTCCAGTCGGGTCGGCTCGCCGTTGTATTTCTTGTCCTGAGGCGCATCGCCGATGGAGGCGAACTGAAAGATGCGATTGTGCGCGCCGATGACGGTCGGGCCGTTGATGACGGCATGGGGACCTATGACCGTACCCGGTCCGATCTGAACTTCCGGTCCAATGATGGAAAAGGCGCCTACGGCAACGTCAGAGGCAAGCTCTGCTTTCGGCGATACGATCGCCTTGGGGTCAATCACTTCCCGGTCTCCGGCGCCACCATCATCTCGGCGTGCGCCACTTCGGCGTCACCGACCATGGCAAGGGTCTCGAACTTCCAGATGCCTTTGAGCGCACGCTGCACCGTCGCCTTCAGGATGAGCTGGTCGCCGGGGATGACGGGCTTGCGGAACCGGGCTTTGTCGATGCCCACGAAGTAAAAACGGGTTTGCTCGGTAGGGATCACATTCGCGCTGAAGAAGGCGAGAATGCCCGTCGTCTGCGCCAGAGCCTCGATGATCATTACGCCCGGCATGACCGGCCGGCCAGGAAAATGACCCGGAAAGAACGGCTCGTTGTAGGTGACGTTCTTGAGCGCCGTGATCGACTCGCCCGGCTGTATTTCGAGAACGCGGTCGACGAGCAGGAAAGGATAACGATGCGGAAGATACCGCATGATTTCGGCAATATCGAAACGAATCGGTTCAGTCATCATCCTCTTCCTGCTGGGGGGCGCCTGAGTCGCCTTCGAGTTTCTTTATACGGGCTTCGAGCCGGTCGAGGCGCTTGAAGCGCGCAACCATGCGGCGCCAGACGGGAGCCTTTTCGAGCGGAATGCCGCTGGAGTATACCCCGGGCTCCGTAATGGAATGGCTCACCATGGTGGTGCCGAGAAATACCACGTCGTCGCAGATGGTCAGATGACCGCCAATAGCGACCTCTCCCGCGATCTGGCAACGCTTACCGATCGTCGTGCTGCCGGACACGCCCGTCAGAGCCGCAATGGCCGTGTGCGCGCCGACACGAACGTTGTGAGCGATCATGATGAGGTTGTCGAGCTTCACACCCTCCTCGATCACCGTGTCGTCTACGGCACCGCGATCGATGGTCGTGTTCGCCCCGATTTCAACATCCGGACCAATACGCACCGTGCCGACCTGAGGCACCTTGATCCAACGGCGCTGATCTGAGGCGAAACCGAAACCGTCGCCACCAATCACCGCGCCGGGCTGCATGATGGTGCGGGCTCCAACTTGCACGCCGCGGCAGAGAGTCACCTGCGCGGCCAGATAGATGTCCTCCGCAAGGCTGACATCGTCCTCCAGAACGCAGTGTGGTCCCACGAAGGTGCGAGGCCCCACGACGACGCGCTCCCCGATCACGCATAACGGTCCGATATGTGCCGTTGGATCGATCCGCGCGCTGTCGGCAACAACCGCCGAGGCGTGAATACCGGCAGGCCCGTGCGGCCGCGGATGGAGCACGGCGGCGATGCGCGCGTACGCCGCATGCGGATTCGCGCAAATCAGCGCAGCCGTAGGGCACTCAGCCGCGGAGACCTTGTCCAACACGACAACAGCGGCACGCGTCTGGGCCAACTGCGATTTGTAACGCGGGTTGGCCAGAAACGATAACGAGCGAGCATCGGCGCCCGCGAGCGTCGCCACATGGTCGACGAGCGTATCAGGGTCGCCGCGCAGCTCGCAGCCGAACCGAACGGCGAGCTCTCCGAGCGAGATCGCCGAACTGTTCATTTCCCCTGCGGCTTCGATGCAGGCGCTGTCTTACCAGTGGTCGAGTGCGACTGTAACGCAGTGAGAATCGCAGGCGTGATGTCGATGGTGGGCGTCGAATAGATCACGCCCTCGGCGATGACGAGATCGAAATTCTGCGCCTTGGCGTACGTACGGACCTCGTCGATCAGAGTGCGTTGCAGCCGGGACATCTCCTCGTTGCGACGAGCGTTGAAGTCATCCTGAACTTCCTGCTGCTTGCGGGAAAGATCGCGGTAGCTGTCACGGAGCTCCTTCTCGGAACGGGCCCGCTGATCCTCGGTCATGGTCGCCCCGTCCTTCTGGAGTTTATCTTCTTTGGCCTTGAGCGCCTGCTGCTGGTTCTGCAGGTCGCGTTGGCGCGGGGTGAACTCGTTGCGGATGGCTTCGACGACAACCTTCGCCTGCGGCGAATCCTCCATCAGCTTGCCATAGTCGACGACGCCGATCTTGAGCTCCGCCCACGCCGGCATGACAGCCAGCGTGCCGGCGACGGCAATCATCCAGGCCAAAGACTTGGTACTGATCAAGCGCTTCACGGCAATACCTACCTCAAATAAGCTTAGTTGTTCAACCGCTCGTGCCGGGCCAGCCCGGCGGACGGAAACCCCCGTAAGAGCGGCAGGTGAATGGGAACTCTCGAACCCCATATTATGCGCTACCGCATCCGAGAGGCCCACTCCTCAGAGAAAGACTTGAGGCGCCCGCCTCACTGCCGGGGCGCGCAGCCTCGCCACGGTCGTCCTGGTGACGGCGATCAGCACCCGGACAGGTTCCTGGACCGTACCTCCTACTAAAAGGCCTGGCCGATCGAGAATTGGAAGACCTCTCTTTCGTCGCCCCACTTCAAGAATGGGTCTCCGTGCTGGGCATTGAGGGGCACGCCCAGGCTGAATCGGAAAAGGCCAAGGGGGGCAAGCCATTGCACCGCGAGTCCGAAGGAGCGGCGGATGTCGCTCCACTGGGTCAGGCGGAAGCTCTCCGGAGTCAGCTGGTCGGGTCCGAAGAATTTGATCTTGTTCCCCGTCTCGTAGACTCCGCCCATGTCGAAGAAGGCACTCACCCGGGCACTGCTGCGCCATTTTGAGGGCATCGGAAAGATGAGCTCGTTCTGGCTCGTCACCTTCATGTTGCCACCATAGGGATTGCCGAACTGGTCCCTTGGACCCAGAAAGCTCTCGCGGAACCCGCGGACGTTGTCAGGTCCGCCTCCGAAGAACTGACGATAAGGAGGAATCGCAGTCGTGTGGCCGAATGGCTCCCCGTAATCGACCGCGGCGTTCGCCACAAAGGCGAAACCCAACGGCAGCGGGAAGTAGTGCACGGCTGCGGCGTCGAGTATGTAGTATTCCACGCCCCCGCCCGGGGTCGTTGCCGACCCCGATATTGACACATGCGAGCCACGATCCGCGAAGAGGGTACGATTGCGCGTATCCCAGTCCCAACCCAGGACGAGCTGCACATCCTTGAAATTCGTGCCGTAGAAGATGAACTCGTTGTTGCTACCGTCGTCGTGCGCGATCCGTGTGTTGGGATTCCCATTCTGCTGCACCCATTGCTGCGCCTGGATGGCACTGCCCTGGGAGCTGGTGAGGAGCTGCGCGCTCTCGAGCACGGCCCCGAAGCGGATGAACTGGTACTCCGTCACCGGATAGGCCCAGGTAGGGCCGAAGCTCAGGGTCTTCGAGTCGAAGTTCGACGAGGAGGAAACAAACTGCGTCACGTCGCGATAGGTCAGGGAGATCGTACGCTGCAGGTTGTCGATGGTGGTGTACGGATTGGTGTGCTGGATGCTGTACACCTTGCTGAAAGCCCCGCCGTTGAGCTCGACGGCCACGCGCTGGCCGGTACCGAGGAAGTTCGCATCCGAGTAACTGGCGTTCAACTGCAGCTTGTAGGTTTCGGAATAACCGATACCACCGCCGAGCTGCGCGCTCGGCCCCTCCTCGATTTTGTAGTTGACATCCACCAGGTCGGGAGAGCCGGTCACCGGGGTCGTCTCGAAATCCACGTTCTTCACGTACGGCAGGCGCTGAATACGCTGCTTCGAGCGCTCGAGTGAGGTGTTGGAGAGCCATCCGCCCTCGAGCTGGCGCATCTCACGGCGCAGGACCTCATCGTTGATGCGGTTCACGCCGGAGAAAGTGATGTTGCGGACGTACACACGATTGCCCGGATCGATGAAAAACGTGAGTTGCACCGTGTGGGTGGCGTTGTCGGGTGTAGGTACCGGCTCGACTTTGGCGAACGCGTAGCCATCGCGTCCCAGGCGGTTCTGCATGAGCTCCTGGGTGCTGGTGATGAGCTTGCGATTGAAGGTCTGCCCCGGAGACACCAGCAGCAGCTGCTCGAGCTCCTTTTTGGGGACGACGAACGTGCCGGCGAGCTTGATGTCGCCCAGCTTGAAAACGTCCCCTTCCTGCACGTTCACCGTGATGAAGATGTCCTGCTTCTCGGGTGCGATCGCTACCTGCGTGGATTCGATATTGAAATTGGCATAGCCGCGATCCATGTAGAAGTTGCGCACCTTCTCCAGGTCGCCCTGCAACGTCTCGCGCGAATAACGGTCGTCCTGCTTGTACCAGGAGAGCCAGTTGGGAGTCTTCAGCTCCAGGGTGTCGAGAATCTCCTTCTGCTTGAACCTCGTGTCACCGACAATGTTGATCTCGCGGATCTTGGCGCGCTTGCCTTCCTTGATGTCGATCTTGATCTTGACGCGGTTGCCGGACTCTTCGTCCACCTTGGTGTCGACGCGCACGCCATATTTACCGCGGCTGAAATACTGGTCCGTGAGGTATTGGGTCACGTCCTCCAGCACGGAGCGGTCGAAGGTCTTGCCGGTGGCGAGCCCGACGTTACGGAGGGACTTCTGCAGATCTTCCGTCTTGATGTCCTTGTTGCCGGTGATCTCGAAGCTTTCGATCGACGGGCGCTCGAGGACCACCACGATGAGGGTGTTGCCATCCCGGCGCATCTGCACGTCGCGAAAGAAGTTGGTGGCATACAGCGCGCGGATCGCTTCACGCACACGTTGCGGAGTGAGGTGGTCGCCGATGTTGATAGGCAGGTAGTTGTAGACCGTGCCTTCCGAGACCCTCTGCAATCCCTCGACCTTGATGTCCCCCACCACGAAGTCCGCCTCACTGGCCATTGACGTCTGTGCCAGCGCCGACTGGGACATCGACAGCGCGGAATGCACAAACAGTGCGACCGAGACCATGGCGAGACGACGCTTCATGCTTTGAACCCGATAGCTTGCTTTGAATGTTCTTGACGACTGTTATAACGAGTCCGTCGGAGGCGCCGTTGACCGCGCGCTTCCCTCGATGAGGACCCGGATCCCCTGACCTAAGATACCTTGGAAATGATCAATTCAACCGAACTGGCGCGCGATGTCGTTGAAGAGCGCCACGCCCATCAGAAGGATGAGCAGCGCTATGCCGACTTGTTGGCCGAAGGCCTGCGCCCGCTCCGATAGCGGACTGCCCTTCAACCACTCGACAGCCTGAAAGACGATCTGCCCGCCGTCGAGAATGGGAATGGGCAGCATGTTCAAGAATCCGAGCGACAGCGAGATCAGAACGAGGAATTCCAGGAAGGATGCCGTCCCGGCCTCTGCCGATTCGCCCGCGTATTCGGCAATGGACAACGGTCCGCTCAGGTTTTTCACGGAGACATGTCCGGTAACCATGCGAGCCACCAGCCGGCCCTGCATGATGGTCATGTTCCAGGTTTCGGCGGACGCCCGACCGAGCGCGCCCCAGAGCGTGTAGTCAGTACGAATCAGGAAGCTGTCGGGTAGTTTCACTGACGGCGTCATGACTTTGACGCCAATGCGCCCGACGCGTCTGCCGTCGCTGCCCTGCTCGCTGGCTACCTTCAGGGAGACCGTGTGATCGACGCCCGCACGATTGTAGGTGATTTGCAGGGTTTCGTTCGGTCGTGAGCCAACGCTTTCGACGACTTGCCGGAAATCCTTTATCGGCGTGCCTTGAATGGCGACGATGCGGTCCCCCGGCTGCAGTCCCGCATGAGCCGCGGCCCCTTCGGGCATTACGCTGCCGATCACGGCGGGAACGGAGGGCACCCAGAACTCGAAACCGAGGCCGCGGAACAGCTCGGCGGGCTCGGTGAGCCGAACTCGCTGGGTACTATCCGGAACAGTGAGGTCCGCAACGCGCGTCCTGCCGTCGCTTCCCCGAACCGTCATCGCGGCATCACCGCGGGAACTCATGGCATCGAGGAGGTCGAACATCACGTCACGCTGACCCGACACCGGGGTGCCATTGACGGCCTTGATTTCGTCGCCCGATCTCAGACCACCTCGCGCCGCCACTGAGCCCACCACGACGTCGCCGACGATAGGCTTGGGCTCGGTCGTACCCTCCCACCAGAACATGCCCCACAGGACAATGATCGCGAACAGGATGTTGAAAGCGGGCCCGGCCAACAGGACGAGGATGCGTTGCCAGGGAGGGCGGCGTGTAAAGGAGCGATCCAGGTCGGCCGCGGGCACCGGGCCTTCGCGCTCATCGAGCATCTTCACGTAGCCGCCGAGCGGAATGGCGGCCACGACGTATTCGGTGCGATCGGCGCCCGCGACCCGGCTCAACAAGGGCTTTCCGAAACCGACCGAGAACCGCAGCACCTTGAAGCCGAGGCGCCGCGCGACCCAATAGTGTCCGAACTCGTGCACCGTGACGAGCAAGCTCACCGCCACGATGAACCACAACGCGTACCAGATCACAATCATGCGGGGGCGCCCCTCGCTGCCTCACTTTTTGGGGTGGTGACACGCGAGCCATAAACCCGCTCACGCGCCCTTTGTCTGCTTTCCGCATCGGCAGCGAGGATATCCTCGAGCGAGCCGACGACTCCCCCGTTGATTCGTGCGACGACGCTTTCAATGACTGTCGCGATCTCCAGAAAGTTCAATTGGCGATCCAGGAACGCCTGCACGGCGATCTCGTTGGCGGCGTTGAGTACTGCGGGTGTCAGCCCGCCTGCATGTGCCGCCGCCTGCGCCAGGGCGAGGCAGCGGAACTTGTCGGTGTCGGGAGCGCGAAAGTCGAGCCGCGCCGTCCTGACCAAGTCGAGGAATTGTACACCGGAGGCAATGCGATCGGGCCAAGCCAGCGCATGCGCGATCGGCGTACGCATGTCCGGCGAGCCAAGCTGCGCCAGCACCGAGCCGTCGAGATACTCCACCGCCGAATGCACGATGCTTTGTGGATGCACGACCACCTCAACCTGCTGCGGCGGCAGCCCGAACAGCAGACAGGCTTCGATGAGCTCGAGTCCTTTGTTCATCAGGGTTGCGGAATCGACCGAGATCTTGCGCCCCATGACCCAGTTGGGATGAGCGCAGGCCTGCTCCGGGGTCGCTGTGGCGATCGCTTCGTGCGCCCAGTCACGAAATGGACCGCCGGAGGCGGTCAACAGTACACGCCGCACGCCGCTCGGAACGTGTCCGACCCTCATGTTGTGCGGCATGCATTGAAAGATCGCGTTGTGCTCACTATCGATCGGTAGCAGCGTCGCCCCTCCGGCACGCACGGCCTCCATCAACAACGGGCCCGCCATCACGAGCGACTCTTTATTCGCAAGCAGCAGGCGCTTGCCGGCGCGAGCGGCCGCCAGAGTCGAACGTAGCCCGGCGGCACCGACGATGGCGGCCATGACAGCATCCACCTCTGACAGCGAGGCGATCTCAGTCAGGGCTTCGTGGCCCGCCAGGACGCGTGTTGAAGAAGACGACGCCCTCAAAAGAGCGCGCAGCTCGGCGGCCGCGGTTTCGTCGGCAAGGGCCGCGTACTCGGGACGGTAACGTGCGATCTGCTCAGCAAGCTTCGTCACGTTGCGATTCGCGCCGATCGCCACGAGGCGGAAACGATCCGGGTGACGCGCGACCACGTCGAGAGTGCTTTCGCCGATGGAGCCTGTCGAGCCGAGAACGGTCACGCCAATCACGCAACCACCCCCAGTATGGTCAGTCCGAAAAACAGCACCGGAGCCGCGCTCGTTACGCTATCGATTCGATCCATTACGCCCCCATGACCGGGAAACAGAGTACCGCTGTCTTTGACGCCCGCGAAGCGTTTCAAGAGGCTTTCCGTCAGGTCGCCGACAATCGAGAATCCGACGGCGGCAAGGCACAGCGGCACGAAGCTGTACAGCGGCAGGCTGAACCATGCGCTTCCACCGACCGCCACGATGGCGCTCAGGGCGAATCCTCCCATCACACCTTCCCACGTCTTTCCGGGCGAGACATGGGGCGCAAGCCGCGTGCGCCCAAAGCGATGACCAGCAAAATAAGCGCCGATGTCGGCACTCCACACCAGCAACAGCGTGAACAACACCCACTGCGCCCCGTGTGGAAGGTCAAGCCTCAGGCGCACGAGCGCCAGCCAGGCCGGCACGAGCGCTAGCACACCAGCCAGTCCCGCTGACCAGGGAGCAACGCTCTGCGGTGCAAAGATGATCCAGGCCAAGGCGATGAGCCACCACACCAAAGCTGTGAACAAAACGATATGAAGGCCGTCAGGAAGTGACGTTGCATACCAGGCAGCAGGCAACAGCAACGCAACCAGAACGACGTAAGCGGCACGCGCGACGTTGAGATGGGCTCGAAGAAACGCCGACCATTCCCATGCACCCGCCAGTACCAGCATCGTCATCACAATGACGGTAGCGATTGGGGGTAACCACAGAAGGACTCCGAGGAACAAAGCGGCAAGCACCACCGCCGTGATGATCCGCTTACGCAGAGAGTCGGTCACGGCGCGCGGCCACCGCCGGCCCGGTCTGCCGGGCTGGGAGTCACCTGCTCGCCCGTCAAGCCGAAGCGACGCTGCCGGCCGCTGAAGAATGTCAGAGCCGCCTCCAGGTCGGCGACCGCGAAATCAGGCCAGAGGCGATCGCTGAAGAAGAGCTCCGCATACGCGGCGTTCCACAGGAGAAAATTGCTGATGCGCTGCTCGCCGCCGGTGCGGATCAAGAGCTCGGCATCCGGAAGGCCGGCAAGCTGCAGGTGTTGAGCAAACAGAGGCTCGTCAATATCCTGGGCTCTTATGGCACCACTTGCAGCTTTCTTCGCAAGTGCTTGTGCAGCCTGCACAATATCCCATCGACCGCCATAGCTCATGGCAATCTGGAGACTCAGCCCGCTGTTCGCACCCGTACGTTCCTCGGCGGCAGCGATGCGCGATTGCAAACGCACCGACAGCGAGTGCCGATCACCGACGAATCGAACGCGCACCCCATTGGCATGCAGCTCGGCAATCTCGCGGTCGAGCGCCTCGACAAACAGGCCCATGAGGCTGCTCACCTCTTCCGCTGGCCGGCGCCAGTTCTCGCTGGAGAAAGCGAACAGTGTCAGGGCCGCAACTTTGCGCCGCGTGCACTCTTGAATACACATGCGCACGGGATCCAGGCCAGCCTTGTGGCCAGCCGAGCGCACCAGCCCGCGGGCGGCCGCCCAGCGTCCGTTGCCATCCATGGTGATCGCGACATGCCGGGGCACAATGTTGGGCACGGCGCTCGCCATCAGATTTGCATGACCTCCTTTTCCTTGGCCGTCAACAGCTGCTCGATATCGGCGATATGCTTGTCGGTGAGCTTCTGGATCTCCGTCTCGGCGCGCTTCTCGTCGTCCTGAGAAATGAGCTTTTCCTTCAACAGGTTTTTGATGTCGGCCATCACGTCGCGACGGACATTACGGACGGCGACGCGGGCGCCTTCGGCGTCCTGCCTGAGAACTTTGGTGATGTCCCGGCGCCGTTCTTCGGTGAGCGCCGGCATGGGAATGCGAATGACCGTGCCCGCCGTCATGGGGTTCAACCCGAGGTCGGACTTGTGAATAGCCTTCTCGATCGCCTGGACCATCTGCTTTTCCCAGGGCGAGACGACGAGCGTGCGACCATCCTCCACGGCGATGTTGGCCACCTGATTGAGCGGGGTATCGGTCCCGTAATAGTCGACCTTCAGATGCTCGATGAGGCTCGGGTGAGCGCGGCCGGTCCGCAACTTCTTCATGTCCGCCTGGAAGGTCTGCACACATTTCGTCATGCGCTCGCGCGCGTCTTTCTTTACATCATCCAGCATAGCTGCCAACTCCTCTTCCGCGGCGGTTACTCGAAGGTGACCGTCGTGCCCACATCGTCGCCGTCGCCGCGGACGATGCGTGTCAGGTCGCCCGGATTGTTGAGATTGAAGACCCGCAAAGGCAAGCGGTTGTCGCGGCACATGACGATG
>CAZBTV010000153.1:0-10725 GCA_964494895.1 uncultured Steroidobacteraceae bacterium
AGGCACTATTGCCAGCAGGGAGCCGTCCGATATCGCAGATCTAGTGCAGCAGGGCCGAGACGTCTTGAAAACAACGCAGAACGGCATTGACGACTTGCGAGCCAGTGCGAATCGTGCGCTCCTATCGATGAACTCGGTTGCAGATCACGCCGACGAAACGGTCACCGCACTGGGCCCCGATCTGCAAGCCACCATTACCTCCGCGAGAAAAACCTCGGCGGACGTGGGTGAGGTCGTGGCGCAGGTCGTGCAGGGCCAGGGGACGATCGGGAAACTTCTCAGCGACCGGAAGGTCGCTGGTTCTGTCGATCAAATGGTAGAGAACGCACGTCGATCGGCTCTCAACCTGGCCAACGCCTCCGCCCGGATAAATGACACGACTGTTGAGCTCAACAAAGCGGTTGCTATCTTCATGGATCGTCCACAAGGAGCCGAAAACGCAGCGGAAAATCTGCGCGTGACCATTGCTAGTGCGCGGATGGCCATGACCAATCTCGCGGAAGATACCGAGGCGCTTAAACACAATTTCTTCTTGCGCGGGTTCTTCAAAGGGCGCGGATATTTCGACTTGGATCAAATGACTCCGGCTCAGTATCATTCGAGTAAATTCCTGAAGGGGCATTCTTTTGAACGCGTCTGGTTGAGCAAAATGCAGCTATTCTCCTCAGGGCCCGGTGAAAAAGAGGAATTGACGAAGGCAGGCCAACAGCAAATTGACGACGCTATGAGCGCTTTCGTTCTCTACCTGCCGAACAGTCCGATAGTCGTTGAGGGATATGCCGCGCAAGGTTTGCCCAGTATACGGTTCATACGAGCACAGGAACGCGCCGCTGCGGTTCGAAGCTACATCAGCAAACGCTTCGGGTTGAGGCCGAACACGGTTGGCGTGATGCCCATGTCAGACGCAGCACCATCACGCATCGGAAAGTCAGTTTGGGATGGTGTCTCACTGGTGCTGATCCATTGATGAGAGTCACCCATAGGAAACCGCCCGTTTGGCATGTTTTGGTAAAACGCCCCAGACACCGGCGCGTTCCGCCCCTCTTGGTGCGTCGGGCCAATGTAGTGTTCGCGGCCGCACAGAGGGTCGGCTCGCGTGGAACTACAGTTGCACATGATAGATATTTGCCCGTGTCGAGTACCTGAGCCCTGCGGTCACAGAAGTCTTGCTCGTCCCCTCGCATTTGCGCGATGCGCCCGCCGGCGTGGCCGACATCCTGAATGTCGCAACTCTCGTAGAGTCGCCGGGAGTGTCGGCGATGTTTAGCGATCGGCGGCGGATGGTCCGAAGCGCTTTGGGCTCACCTTCGGACAAGACTTGACTGGGCTCGTAGGAAGCGACCAGCTTGGGTCGCGTGACCTGATCCTGACGTAGCTCCCAGCACTCATCCCGGAAGCGTTCTTCGAAATCTCTATCCAGAAATCGTCGCTTGTCTGTTTTGCCGCCTCCGCCAAGGAGCGCAGCACGCCCGGGATCCCGTTCTTCATGTGCTTTCTGCACGAGCCATATGGTCGATCGATTCATGGCACTTGATGGCGTGACCTCGGAAGCCGCTGCGCGCGTGTATGTATCGGATGTCTGTTTGTTAGCGCACAGATGGCATCGATTGTGGGACTACATACTGACTTCCTGATGGGGATTCGGCGGAGCCCGAATCCATCGTTTCCAAGGCGGAGAACTGACATGAATGCGACTTCACGATCTCAATGTGCAAAACGTCTGCTGATAGCAGTTGGGCTTACGGGAACACTCACGCTTGCCGCGTGCGCTTCCACGCTGCCATCGCCGGCCGCAAGCCCGCAATCTATGCAAAGCCTGCGGGCCGCGAAAAGCCTGCAGGCCGCTGAGCAAGCTATCTCCAGCGCTGAGCGTGGAGAGGCTGGTCGCTACGCTCCCGGCGAGTTGGCTGAGGCGCGCACCAAGCTCGCGTCGGCTTACGCGGCCGTTTCGGAGCAGAAGATGGCGGCGGTGGAGCAGTTAGCGGAGCAGTCACGCATCGAAGCCGATCTGGCTACCGCAAAGACAGGGAACGTCAAGGCCAACGCGGTGAATGAAGAAATGAAGCGCAGTATCGGCACTCCGATCGAGGAGACGCAGCGCTACTCAGGAGAGAAGAAGTGAACAGTGGCGTCAATCTGGTTCAGACGCTGATCGCTACAGCCGTGACTTCGGTATTACTCGCGTCCTGCGCGGTAGCTCCTGTCATACCTGAAGGTGCCGTTGAAGCGCGCGAAAAGCTGACCCAGTTGCAATCAAATCCTGACTTGGCGGCCCAGGCGCCGGTGGCAGTAAGGGAGGCGGATCTTGCCGTGAGCGTCGCCGAGGAGCCGCAGGTCGACAAGCAGCTGGGAGCGTACCAGGTCTACATAGCCGATCGAAAGGTTGAAATCGCGAGAGCGCAGGCCGAAACCAGCCGCGCAGAAGCTCAGCGTGCCTCGCTCAGCGCGCAGCGCGAGCAATCCCGACTCGATGCTTGCACGCGTGGAGCTGGGGGCAACAACTCCGCGGCCGGACGCCAGGAGAATCGTCGTGTCGAGGTGATCATCAGTAATCCTCCAGCCAATTTAAGGTGACCCAAGATCGGCACCGGTGATCCGAGATCTGCGCCTCGCGGGTGCGCCGGGCTTGGGGTTAGTCTCCCCAGCGTATCGAGTCTGGTGTCCGTGCCTAGAGCGTGATCTAGTCGCAGGGTCGGCAAAAGCCGGCTGGCCTCAGAATTCGCAGCCCGTCTCTCGGGCTATCAATCCGTGCTCCTCACGGGCATGGCACCTGCTGAGAAGGTTACGGCGGCTGATGAACGGGAGGACTTTGCCGCGCAGCTCTCCCGCGCTCTCGCCATGCCGCCGCCACGTGCGGACGATTGGAATACGCTGCTATGGGCGCTGGCAGACCGGACGGCAACGGGTAAATGGGTCATCATCCTCGATGAGATCAATTGGCTTGGGGCGAAGGATGCGACCTTTCTAGGCAAGCTGAAATCCGCCTGGGATCTTCATTTCTCCAAAAACAACAGGTTGATACTGATCCTCAGCGGGTCTCTGAGCGGCTGGATCGAAAAAAACATTTTGCACAGTACCGGATTTGTCGGGCGTGTTCACCTCGACTTGACGCTTGACGAACTTCCTCTGCGTCACTGTGCGCCGTTCCTCCAGGCTGGACATCAATATCTCTCGGACTACGAGAAATTCAAGATCGTGGCGGTTACTGGCGGGATCCCTTCGTACTTGGAACGTATCGATCCTGCATCGAGCGCGGACGCGAACATTCACCGTCTGTGCTTGACGCGCGAGGGCTTTCTCTTCCGCGAGTTTGATCTCTTATTCAACGATCTCTTTCAAAAGAAGCAGTTCTACCGCCGATTGATCGCTGTCGCGGCCGAAAAGCCTGTGGAGCTGGAGGATATCTACCGGAAACTGAACGTCGAAAAGGCCGGTTACATCTCGGAATGCATCCAGGATTTGATTGAGGCAGGCTTCCTGGCCCGCCACCATACGTGGAACGGCAAAACGGGAGGACCCTCGAAGCGCAGCCTTCATCGACAACTACACGCGATTTTATTTCAGGTGTATTAAACCTAACAAAGCAGCGGTCGAGCGCGGCGCCGCGCGCTTGCCGGCCGGCAGCGATGGGCTCCTGGGCCTGCAGTTCGAAAATCTGATTCTCAAGAATAGAGCAGTGTGGGCCAAACTTGACATCAGCGCCGACGATATCATTTTTGACAATCCCTTCTGGCGAAGCTCTACACAAAAGACCCGAGGCTGCCAGATCGACTACATGATCCAATGCCGCAATAACACGGTGTACGCATGCGAAATCAAGTTCAGCAAAAGCTCGCTGCAGTACGCTGTGATATCGGATGTGCTGACACCCGACTTGGCTCCGCTTGTGACCTGCTGTTGGTGTGGAGAAGACGCGGACGCAGGTGTGGTCCCGTTCGTAGTGGGGGCCTCCACAGCGTGACTGGCAGTCGCTTCTCGCTGGCTCGGACTCGAGGCAGCGCTCGGCGCGGTGGAGTCGGAGGGTGGACTGTCTGTGCGCTCGCGAGCGAGGCTGAGCTGAGCGCTATCAATCCTATCAAAGCTGTTAGGTTTTGAGTAGGAAGCATGCGTCGAGCGACGCCAAAAGACCATCAGTCGACGCGCATTTGGTTGTGAGCTCGCTCCTACACGCATGATACTGAGTCATTAAAACGTCGTTCGTGGAGTTAGAAGGAGGTGATGCGGAGATGTGCCTCCGCGCGCGCCGCCGATATGTTGGCCTACGCGTGAAAAGCGCCTTCAGGAGACGCGAACGAGACCGCATAGGCGGAGAAGTCACGAAAGTCGGTCGTGAGGACGAACGACCGCTCATAGGAGCGGGCAAGTACGACGGCGCAGGCATCGGCGAAGTCCATCCGGGGTGCCCAACGCTCCACCTCGTCGAAGACTGGGTCGAGCAGGGACTTGGCGACGGCCACTACGTCCATGCGGCCCACCAGCTGCCGCAGCGCGCGCACGGCGGTTGGGTGGTTCTCGAGTCCGTGTTGGGCTTCAGTAATGGCTGCTTCGAATGTAATGAACCGACCAGGTACGTTTCGCAGCGCACGCACCGCCCACGCATGAGCGGAGTCATCGCGGTCGATGGCCGCCCTAAGCGGTCCTGCGTCGACTATGACGGTTCTTCGCGGCGAGACGACTGCGGACTTGATCACGGAGAGATTCTTCTCGGTGCCCAAGGCTCACGGCACCGAATACGTCTTCGAGACCCACGAATGGATGATCGGTCACCGCAGTGCGGCGCTCAAAAAGGTAGTCACCATGCTCGCCCTTGACGATTACTGCCTCGCCGCTATCCGCCGCTTCGCGTGCCTTGCGGAAGTTACGCTGGAATTCGGTGAGGGTGATCTTCATAGCAATCAGATTATCTGATTAGAGGTACGTTGGTCAATATCTAAAGTTGGGTGCCCCATCTGGCTTTCGCCCGAGGCTCGATCGCTTTGTGGACAAAGTGCCGCCTGGGAAGGACTGCCGCGCGTACTAAGGCGGCGAATAGACTTCCGGCAGGTAGTCCAGTGGCGCGTTACGAAGGCCAAGGCGCGCAAAAGCATCGATATCAACAGTAGAGTCATGCGGAAAGACTTTTCTAGCCGGAGTACTAGACCGGCGCGATTCACGTGTGAGTTTCCGTAGGTTTGGCCAGCAGCACCGCGTCCGCCGTTTTCCCCTCTTTCAGCTTGGCCAGGTACGCGCCCCATTTCTTCAAAGCTTGCCGCTTTTCCGGCCAGTAAGTGTGGTGGTCGTAATGTTGGTTCTGCACACCACCTAGCCCGTGGCTCAGAAGGTGCGAGCGGACATCCTTGGAAACTTTGAGGCTTGCCAAGAGAGTCTCGGCGGTGCGGCGGATGTCACGCAACTGGAATGGTGCGCGTGCCTCACCCTCCTTGACCATGTTGTCGGAGATTTCTTTGATCAGCGCGCTCAAAGTATTTCGCCACATCGGCGTGGCGTCGTCAGTGGAGAACACGGGTACCGGTCTATGGTCCCCGATTGCTGTTCGCCGCTCCACGATATTCCTGATCGCTGCCAGACGTGCATCGAGGATCAGGGATGCCTCCTTGATGAGAGGCACCATGTGACGGCGCGGTCCGTTGCGTCGTCGACCCTTCCTGTCGTGGATGGTAATGCTGCCTGCATCGATGTCGATATCAGTCACCTGCGCTCTCAGAAGTTGTGTTGGGCGCTGCCCTCCCAAGTACAGGCATACCTTTAGCGCCTCCCGCTGCGGCACCTGGTCTAGGGCATCCACGCGCTTGAGCAAGGCCGTGAGTTCGAGCGCCGACAGTGTGCGCTCGCGGGCCTGGTTGTACTGCGCGAGGGAGCGGGCGCTGACGGATGCGACCGGATTGACCGTAATCCCGAACGCTCCGAATTCGTCCGGTACAGCCGGATCAGTGCCGGAATCAACGGCTAGTTGATAGGCTGCCCGCAAGGCAGTGCGCAGCTTGGCCGCGCCACGACCGTGTCCCGCCTCCACGAGTTTGGCGATGACCGGCTTGAAGTCGGGTGTCCCGAGCTCAGTCGCCTTGCGATCTTTAAGCTCCTCCGGGACATGCCGTCGGAACATGCTCTCCTCATCCTTTGCGGTATCCGTGCTGCCTTTGCGCTTGAGATATGAGACGCGTGCGGCGAGGAGCTGACGCAGAGCACCGCGCTGCGCCTCCTCAGCGGCCCGCCGGGCGGCCTCTGCCTCGGCCTGCAGAGCGCGCTCCGTTGTCTCACGCTCGCGTTCAAAATGCGCATGCAGATCGGTGATGCCTGACTGATAGACTCGACTGATCCCGCCGTATTTCTCCCGACACTGCGCGAGCGTGAGCCCACACACGCCTTGCTCGTCGTAGATGCCCATGGGCAGCTTCCGTTTCTTGCCCTCGTGTGCATAACCGAAGTAGACGCTCACGCGCTTGCCGTCCTCGGACTTGCGGAACCAGAGTGCGCCGGAGCCACGCGCAGCTCCGTCCGAGGCCCATTTGTCCGGCGTCAATTTCTGCAGTTCCTTAATCGTCAGCATCGCTACGCCTCAGTCAATCCATTGGGTTGAGGCGCGAGATAATAAGCGAGCTCGTTACACCACCGTTACACTAGAGGCCTGGCTCTCTGTGGCGCATGGTGGATCTTCTTGGAATTCAATTCAATAAAATTAAGTGCTTACAGAATTAAGAAGACGAGCGTAGCTTTTCTTGGAAGAATATTTCCGGCCTGTCACGCCGGGGGTCACGGGTTCGAGTCCCGTCCGCTCCGCCAGTCAAGCCGTTGAAATATCGATTTTTCTCCCTGTCGACCTGCCCCTCCCTTGACAAATCTGTGCCAAATTCGATCGTCTGGGGACAAATCTCGCATTGCCAGCCCCGAGGTGTCCTCAAGTCATTCAGGTACTTAGCAGGTGCGACCGGCGCCTTATGTGCGTTGGGGGTGGGGAACGCGGAACCCATGAAATCCGGTCCGCTTTTCAGTCCGAATAGGCGACAGCTGTCGCATTTCCGAGTAACAAGCGCCGCGATCCGACGTTTTGTAACCTTTTGGTGTAAACTTTCGGCCCTGGGATCTGTCTACGGGACACTATGGCCACCTTCTCGGGTCCTCTCCGTTCACCCCCCGTTGTATATGCCTTGTGCCAGATCCGCTTCGCTCCGTTTCCGCGCTGGGATGACACCGTTCGCCAGATTCACGAATCGTTGGCAGATAGGAGCTTAGGTCGACAGGACGAGCGCGTGCAGGCCATCGCGATAGACGAGGGCGGTGGTGAGCCACAGGTTCGCGCCCAGCAACGCGTGCGTTTCGAAAATCGTGAGGCCACGTTCGGGTACCTCCTAGCACCCGACCAACTCGTCACCCATCAGAGCAGCTACACGAATTTCGAGGACCTCTGCGAAAACGTTCGCCGTGGGTTTCAGGCGGTTGTCCAACACGCCAACATTCCGTTCATTACGCGTCTCGGCGTCCGCTATGTCGATCTGATTACCGCAAGACCGGACGAAAGTGTCGACGAGTATGTACACCCTCAGCTGCGGGCATTCGCGCCGGATCTTCCCGCGATGGCTGATGGAGCTCCAGAGCGAGGTGGATCCGCGCAACTCATCGAGTGGAAGTATCCGCGGAGCCGCATCGTTTTCAAGGCATACCGCGCTTATCACACGGACCCGTTACCGGTCGACTTGAGACCAGTCAGTCTCCTGTTTTCTCGACGTCCCACCAAGGATCGCGAATCGCTAATATTCGATATCGATCACTTTGTCGAGGAGCTTCGGATGCCGCCGGACTGGCTGCTCGTGGGAGAACAGATCCGGCAGCTCCAGGAACCGATGTCGCAGATTTTTAAGGCGGCACTCTCGGAGCACGCTGTGCGGCGCTACATGGAAGGGGTACGTTGAATGTTGAACGCACGCATTACGCTCAAGCCTCGCGACGACTTCCAGTACCGATATGCATTCATTGCGGTCGGGTCGGGCTCGAACCAACAGGCGTCGATTTTTTATCGCGATGCCGCTGTCTTGGAGACGTTGCCGACCAGCGCCAACTACGGCGTCGTCCTCGTTCACGAGCTCGGCTCTTGGGCCGTGCCGATGTGCGATCAGTTCGTGAGCATCTGCACGCGCCAGGCTTCTGTCTGGACGCCCATCGACTTTCAGGTTTACGCGTTTCATGCGTTCCGGTCCTGGTACGCTGACTCGGTTGTTCAACAACCTACCATCGGTTCGCGGATAGATCACATTCGCGAGCAATTGGGAATCAAGATGACTCAGCTCGCCGCGGCTCTCCAGTTACAGCGGGCAACACTTTACAAATGGTATCAAGGACGTCAGCCGCATCCCGGAAACGAAACTCGGGTTTCCGCCCTCGAGTCGTTCGCCGACGCATGGTCGACACAGAAGCTGCCGCCGCTTCGCAAGTTCTGGGACGTGCACATCCCTGCACTAAATCTCGAAGTCCGAGAGGTCCTTTGCGATCCGCTGCGTGACGAGACCGCCCTGCTGGCTTCGCTTCCAAACATCCGCGCGGTCACCCGCCCTGAACTGTCGATTGATCCCTACACGCCGAAAAAGCGTCACACCGGAGGTAAGCAACCCTCTGCGTTCGAGCAGACTTCGCCTCCATTGTGGGAGCGTGAGGAGTAGCCTGATCTCCCATGCCCATCGATCGTACCCGCATCGAGGCCAACGGATGGTCGCAAGGCAAGTTTTTCAGACCGGAAGACTCAGCGAAGCTCTTCGAGCAGCACGCTGCGCGTGTTGCTGGCCGTACACTCGCGCATCCTGACACGCTGATACTTGCCAGCCACGATTGCGACATCCTCTCGCACATCGGCGACGACGAACCGGATGTCACCGTTTTCCCCGTCTTGCCGATTGCACAACAGTTCACTCCTGTTTCCGTGCACCGGCCACGGGCTTGGCACTTCGAAATGAATCGGATCGGTCAAATCGTTCAACGCGAACTGTTGGCGCGCACTGCTTTCCCGATTCCTCGCGCAGATCTCGAGGTCCTCCGGCCTTGGTCTGAGGCAGATCTTCCAGATAGGTATGCCCGACAGTTTGCACCTCGGCTCGGTGTTCGCTGGTACCGTCCAGGATTCCCGGACGAGTTCAACGAGCGCCTTCGGACCATTCAATCCAAGATCAAACGAGAAGCGGCGCGCGTTTCGCCGCTCACACGCGCCCTGCTCATCGATATTGATCCCTTCGATGAAAGCCCGCGAGATCAGGCCATCCCATATGAAGTGACGCTGTGCGCACTCATGGAGCACGAGGAATTCGAGAAGGAGGACACGAGACGCCGCGTCCAGGGCGCTATCGATCAAGTTGCGGCGCTGATGCGGGGTTGTAAGCTTGCTGACGGCTCGGCCGCATTCGCCGTTGCACAGAGTGCCGCGCGCTCCATGGCGACTATGAGTGTTGCCGAATACAACGATTACAAGAACTTCGGATTTGAGGAGCTCAGCCTTCGCGACGACACAGCGCTTCCACCGGAGAGGCTCTGACAGCTCGAGCGGAGGAAAGCGCTTTGCTGTCTGGGTGAAGACTGCCCCGCAGTGCCTGGCCGCCTGGACTATCTACACTGTTGTATGGCAGCTCCACGTAAGAAAAAAGCTAGGAAGACTGGACCTAAGTCCGAGGGAATGCCCGTGCCGCGCGATGTCGCGGAAGAAATGCGCGAAACTTTCATTGGCCAGTTACGACTGCAGCTCGGCGAACTGATCACCGGACAAAAGAACGTCATTCCCAACTTCCGGCAGATCCTTCGGTACTTGCGAAAGACGAGCCTCGCGAATACCCAAGTCGGCGACATCTATCACACGATCTTGTTAGGGAAGCCGGTTTTAACTGGGTATGAGAGGCTGCCGCTCATTGCGGACATCTCGAAGCTCCTGGAAAAACTCGAGGATGAGCCCTGGAATGACTATCGATTTCTCGAGGTGCATAATTGTCCGTCGCCCTTTCCCTCCACTCTCGGCGTCGCGGTTTCAGACGCTGCCCTGGGATTGCCCGGCGGCGGGAGAGTCTACGTCGTCACATTCCTGGGCTCCAGACCTCTGGAAAGAGCGGATGCCCGATTGGAGATCCGTGCGAGCCGCGCGAATCCCGACCATACGTTTTCGATGCTTACCGGAGAGGGATGGGAAAGCTTCACCGTGTCCACTGCCGGCAGCGAGCCATGGATCAACCTCGCATTGCAATGTCTCGAAACTCTGCACACGGCTCAATCCGCGCCCAATCTGGTATACATTCCGGTCGGCACGAATCAACAGGCGCCGCCGGCTGAATCGACCGACTCAGAAATCTCCTTGACGTCTGAAGTTGGCTTGGAGATACCGGAAACCCCGCATGACCCGGAATACCATCGACTCCTGCTGTTGGTTGTCGAAGGGAAGATGCCATGCGCCATCATGAGAGTTCCGTTAGCAGCCATCCGTCCGTACAGTGCCGACTTCGCACTTGACGTCCCAAGGAATACAGTCGACGGCATTGCCGCCGAACTTCGCAGCGGAACGAGCGCACGAATGCTCCTGTACCGCAAGGAGGATTCCTTCATCGTCAGCGATGACTACTCGATATATCTCGCAGAACGTCTACTCAAAAGGGAAGTGGTTGAGGCGGTAGTTATGGGTGAAGTACCCGCTGAGTTGACGGGCTCTATCCTGATCCGCGGTGGCCCGGACGCGCCCGCATCGCGGTGCAGTTCGTCGTTAAC
>CAZBTV010000153.1:10735-17119 GCA_964494895.1 uncultured Steroidobacteraceae bacterium
GCGGTGGCCCGGAACTTATCCCCGGCGCTGCGTACCTGAAAGGCGAGAGCCGCAGCACCGGACATGTCGAGTGGCTGAACGAGTATCGCCGCGCCAACAAGTCAGCCTCATACGAGCTGATTACGCTTCACCTGCTCTACATACAGCTGACCCGACTCCTACAAGCCCCCTGGACCCGCGAACGCCACCTTCACCGTTTTCTCGAATCGAATCCCGTCGTGCTGGATGCCTACGGTGCCGAGGTCAGATCGGAAGTATGCCTGGGCAAATCTTATCGGATGGATCTCGTTCTTCAATACGCAGAATCGGATCGGCGCATTCTTCTGGTCGAATTGGAGTCGGCTACTCAGCAACTCTTTACGCGTAGCGGTCGTTGGGATGCGAAAATCACACACGCGATTCAACAGGTTCACGACTGGATGCGCTGGTGGCGTGAGCACCCTGATGACGTTCCTGCGCCATTCGATCCGAGCATACCGATCAAGGGCCTCATTGTCGCGGGGCGTGATGAGAATCTCGACGACTCTGCAAAACGCCGCCTGATTCACAATAACCATCAATTTTGCGATCTAACCGTGCTCACATACGATGACCTTCTTCGGCGGCTCGATCGGCTCATGTCATCCCTTGGCTTCTAATTTAGAATCGGCAAGGCATGAATGGAGTATTCGTGTTTCTACCGATCACGGGTTCGCGGCAATACGCCCCGGCTTACTGGTGGTGGGCAGGAGCGGCGATGAGTAGCCCGCGGCGGGACCTGACGCGCGGTTGGGGGAGTGCTGCAAGCAGCACCAAGCTGGCAAATGCATGGGCAGGGGGCAGGGGGGGCCCGTACGAACCCTTCCTCTGCCCGTTGGGGCAAGAACCCACCCGGCTATATCAGCCAGCGCCGGAACAACCGCGGAGCTTACCGCGCTGACATCCACCTATGATTCGTTCGGCGTCGTTCTCGAAGCGAGTGGCGGGTCTGAGATCCCTGGTGACAAATCCCGTGCCAAATTAGGGAATTCAGGGGGAGAGCAGGGGGGTGTAGACGCCTTGAAATCAGTAACTTGCTGACTTCTCAAGCGCTGGTCGCGGGTTCGAGTCCCGTCCGCTCCGCCAGCCATCTTCCAGGACACCACCCGATGGCGGCTAAGGGTCAAGGCCGTGTAAAAACCAAAATGTGATCGACCGTGACGTGGGAGCCTAACTAGTTGAGTGAGTCTAATTCTCGTTCCCGCGGTGAGGTTAGAAAGAGCAGTGAACGAGGTTACGATTTCACTGCCTGGATGACCTCTTTCACGCCGTGAATCCGCATCAATCGTCTGAAGTTGTAAGCCAGCACATGCAGGCTCATCTCGGTACTGACACGCGGTAACGTTTTCGTAAGGAAATGGGTTGATCCCATCCACGCTTTGGTTCTGGTGCATTAACGGAAAAGCACCGCGTTGGAGCCCTGCCTGCAAAAGCGAGGCCCCCGATGGCCCATGCAATCCCGCGCGACCCCATCTACCGCGGGCGCCGATTCTCCGTGGACGTCTCGGACTGTGTGTGCGCTGGTATCTCACCTACCGGCTCAGCTACCGGGACTTGATTGCCATGATGGCTGGTGTTCCCCCCAAACCTCGCGTGGACGGCTGCCTTCACACACGAGGACGGTAGGCTCGGACCGTTTTTTGCGAAGCATCCCTATACGACCAACTGAACGCCGCGAATCTCGCAAAACTTCAGAAGGCGCGAGATAAGGAATCGGCTCGGCTAAAGGGTTGGCGATAGAGCAGGCGATTGGGGCACGCGGTGGGCGCGCTCGGCCAACACCGTGCTCGCCGAGGTCACCTCCGTCGTCGTGCCCGAGGAGTGCAACATTCTGATCAGGGCAACTTCGACGCCGCGCCTTGCGGCATGTACCCGAGATAGGGGGCGGACTCACTCGACAACCCAGCCTTCAATGCTCGGCAGAAGGGGTCCACGAGAACTTCCGGTTGTCCCGCTTCGAGCCCTCGAAACGCGGCGTTCGCGACCTCAGCCGCGGGAAGCTTCGGTCCCGGAAAGTTCCTGGCCATGTCGGTGTCGATAAATCCCGCATGCAAGGCCGTCACGGTGACGCCCTGGGGAGCCAGTGCGGCGCGCAGGTTGTTCGTCAGTCCCCACGCGGCGGCTTTGCTCGTGCCGTAGCTGCCCAGCACCGGATGCGCGGTCCACGACCCCGCCGAGAGGACAACCAGCATTCCTCCGCGATGAGCAACAAGCGCAGGTGCAAAGGCTCGAGTCACGTGGAGGACTCCCCAGAAGTTGGTGTCAAGCTGGCGCCGAAACTCCTCGTCCTTGTCGGGCTCGAGTGGGTTGCCTGCGCACAGTATGCCGGCGTTCTGCACGACGAGCGTTACATCCGAGAGTTTCTCACCCAACGCGCGTACCTGCTCGGGTTGCGTTACGTCGAGTGCCACCCTGGCGCTCCCCTCGGGAACGGGTGAGTCCGGATTTCGTACGCCAGCATAGACCTTCCGAGCGCCTTCCTGCAGGGCTGCTTGGGCAAACGCCCATCCGAGGCCCCGGCTGGCACCGGTCACCAGGACGACGGCATCGCGAACTTTCACTGTTTCGCTCCTTCCGACGGTCGCTCGTGCAGCGTCACAGGGTACCCGTCGGGGTCGAGAAATCGCACCGTTCGCCCGAAAGGAGTCGCGGCGGGCGCACTCAACCCCGCTACGCCCAAGGCCTTCAATTTCGCGTACAGCTCATCAACTCCTGTGCATGCGAACCAAAGAACGACCCCTTGGCCTCGTCGCTCATCGCTGAATTGCTGGACCGGCTTGCGAACCGCGAAGGTGATCGGCGATGTCGCGAACACCACAGCCTCAGGAGGTGACTGGGGAGCGCGGGGAAGTCCGAGGACTTCAGAATAGAACCGCGCCGACTTCTCCAGATCGGCGACCTGGAAGGCAATGAAATCGGGTCCGGCAACGCTCGACATCCGTTTCTCCCTGGGTAACATATCAGTGTGCTGATATGATGATATCAGTACACTGATATGTCAAGGGGAGGAATGATCACGTGACACCTACGACGAAATCGGCGCAAGCGGGCTACCTTATCAAGGAGGTGCAGCATCTCTTGCGCCGGCGGATGGATCAGGCCTTGGAGCATCTTTCCATCACGACCCCTCAATTTGCGGTGTTGACCTGGTTGCAGCGGATGCCCGGTCTTTCGAACGCGGAACTTGCGCAGCGCTGCTTCGTGACTCCACAGACGATGAATCTGATCGTGCAGAAGCTCGAGGAGCGGGGGCAGGTCGTTCGCGCGGAATCGCCGAGCCACGGCAAGCGCCTGCCGCTGCGGCTCACGTCCGAGGGAGCTCGCGTTCTGAAACGAGCCCAGAGCGCGCTGTTGGCGATTGAACAGGGGCTCTTCGGTGTTCTTTCGCAATCGGAGCTGGAGGGGCTCATCTCGGCGCTACAGAAAGTGCGCGCAACGGAGCCTGTCGGTGGAGAAAGCAAGCGCCGGGGATAGGGACTGCGCGTGCAACAAGCGGGATGGGTCAGGGGGCTCGATCCAATGCTGCATCAAGCATTTGCTTCAAGGAAATCGGCCTCACCAGCGGATCGCTTTCGGCAAGCTGGATCACTTGTGGGCTGAATCCGCTCCGTGAGAAAAGGAAGAGGTACTTGCGTGCGGAATCCTTTAGGTAGTTGACTCGAGCGATCCTGCTTTGCAGCTCACTGACCTGGTTCAATCCCACATGTTTGACAGACCATTTCGCCTCCCCGAATACGGCGCTGCCGTCCAGCAGGGTCCCGGCCACATCAACGTCAAAGTCGGATCCAAAAATTTTGCCGACTTCGCGCGCGGCGCTAGGTAGCACCTCGCGACCATAACGGCGAACGTATTCTCGAGCCATCTCTTCGAAAGGGCCGCTCGTGTACTCGTCCAGGTAGGGGGCAATCAATGCCTCATAAAACTCCTTGGGCGGTGCGGTTTCCAGCGCGGAGAGATTAGGTGTGACGAACCGGTAATGAAAGGCGAGAAACGGGTCCGCCACTCGGTAGCGAATATTGCGAGTACGAGCGGGGTCGGCGTCGATTGAGGACTCCGCAGTCAGGAGGCGTAGCGCTATGAGCCGTTCGAAATAGGGGCTGATGGAGTCGGAGGTATCGGAAGGGCCGAAAATCCGATTGATGATCTCGCCACGCTTGTTGGCACCCTCAGCAATAGCGTGGAGTATGCTGGCATAGCGCCCGACATTCTGGAGCTCTGCTTCCAACAGGTGCTGAGGTTCCTCGCGCAGCGGGGCGGCTTCGGAAGTAAGGAACAAATGTTCGATGTTTTGTGCGAGGGTTTCGCGCGAGTCAATGAGCGAGAGGTAATAAGGCATGCCGCCGAAGACGGCATAACCGCGTACTCGGTCCTGCAGTCCCCAATCACGGAAAAACTGCACAGCATCGCGGAACGGCAGAGGCTTGAGGTCCATGACGGCGGATTGCCGACCGTAAAGGGGGTTTCGCTCGGCGAGCAGTTCGCTCATAAACGCGATGCGTGACCCACACAGGATGAAATTAAACGGGATCCCCTCGTGGATTACTTCGTCGCGAATTTTTTGCAGGACGGAAGGCAGGCCGGGATTGGATTCGCAAAGGTAAGGGAACTCATCGAGAACCAGGGTGAGGCCAGGTGTTGCTTTAGCACGTTCGCGAATTGCGTTGATGAGGTGCTCCCAGCCGGAGAGCCCGGGAAACGTCACTCCCATGTCGAGCTGGCGGGCGATCTGTTCCTTGAAGGTCGCCTGGTTGTCGGCATCAGTGAGGCGGGTGGCCTGGAACGAGACGTGCGGAATCTCTTTCAAGGCATTTCGCAGGAGTGCGGATTTGCCGACCCGCCGCCGCCCGTACAGAATGATCAAAGCGGGAGCGCGGCTTAGTGCGCTCCGGAGAGCTTCGAGTTCCCGCTGACGACCTATGAACATAGGCTCAACCGTAATTTGAATTACAGTAATTTAGATTATCGTAATTTAATTTACCGTCTAAGGCAAATCGCATCCCGCTGCGCGGAGAGATCACGAGGTCCATTATCTAATGATCGTCTAATGTCCCGGCAGGAGCGGGTACGTGCGAGCAATATCGGGAATGGGGTAAATTCCTGATTCATGTGGTGCTCGCTCTCCCTCGCTCATGCTCGCTGACGTCAAAATCGGCCTGTCACGCCGGGGGTCGCGGGTTCGAGTCCCGTCCGCTTCGCCAATACTTTCAATGATTTACGCCTACAAGTGGCCTCACATTGAGAGTCTTCATTTCCCCGATAATTACGCTAAGGCTGCACCCTCGTGTCGCAATGCGGCCTTTTGCGCCCCTTTGGGCACTCGCAGTCGACCTTCCCGTTACACCACGGCGTCACTTGTGCTGCCATGACTTCCCAACACATAGACTCCTTCAACGGCGTCGATGCATTGGGTCGTTTTTCTATCAGGCGGAAGCACATTAGCCTCCCAGCACCGTGTCCGCGCTTGCCACGACCGCTGTTGTTCCGTTGTTCCTCTGGTCACCGATTCACACGGAGGGATTCGTGTGCGCGGGACTCGGGTGGCTCTGGACAGGATTGTCGTCGCGTTCAAGTCCGGCACCACAGCAGAGGAAATTGCCCAGCAATTTCCAACTGTGGAACTGCGGGATGTTTATCTAATCATCGGTCATTACCTTTCGTATGCCAACGAGATCGAAGCCTACCTGTCTCAACGTCAGAGTGAAGCGGCGGAGATTCAGCGCGACATCGAGAAGAAATTCAATCCCGTCGGTATTCGTGCTTGATCTTCCCCCGGTTCGGTGGACTCCCTACTCTCTGTAGACAGCGAAGAGACAGCTTTTGGGGACGCAGGGGGAATAGACAGCCCCACAGGCAGCTGCGGGACGCGAGCGGCGGTTCCCGAAATCTTGCTTCCCGTCAGGTCGCTTCCGCCATTCAGGGTGAGGCATGATCGTGTATGCGGACCTCGAGAAGTACAGCTCTGGATCAACACCACTCCAGTGCTTGACCGCGCCGTGCAATCGACCACCTGGCCACCGCGTCTCCACTTCGGATCGCGAAGATCCTCTGACGATGGTCGCATCCGGCATTGGCCGATCTATCTGATGGTTCATTCGGATCCTACCTTTTCCTGTGAATGGAGCAGACCCGGAGGTCCAAAGCTCCAACGTTTCACGAGACGATCGTAGCACTATGCGTCTATCCTGCGCTGGGCGCATGGCATTGGGCTGCTTGTTTGAGTCCCTTTCGCTGTAGTGGCGTAAGGAATACAGCGGTTTCTGACTCATCATCGTCAGTGATAGACTGCATGCGCCAACTGGCCGGATTCCCAATGTTACGTCCCGCAAAAAATGAGACGAAGCGTCCCGAGCTATTTTGGGCGGACAG
>CAZBTV010000154.1:0-17098 GCA_964494895.1 uncultured Steroidobacteraceae bacterium
CCCACTGTGGCACGGCGACCCTTTCCCAGATCAGGCCCAGTTGCCTGAGACGATCTCGTTGCGCGGTCTTCCCCATCGGCGCCTCCATCAAGGGTTTGAGACGCCTCCCGTTGTACCACCGCTGACCTAGCGATCATGCCTCTCAGCTCGGCGATCACGGTCTGCAGCTCGCGAAGCGTGCTGCACTCGACACGCGGCTGCTCACCGATGCAAATCGTCGCGCAGGTCTTCGAATCGAACATCCACCGGGGAATCTGCAGAATCGCCTCAGGTTCCTCCGGCAACCGGCAAGTGTACGAGGCTACCGCGTATACGCCCTTTCCGTTGTGTGTCAGTACGTCACGACCAGACCAACGGTGCCACGGGTAACACAGTCGTCTCAACTCGGAAGCGGCACCGTGGGTCTTGTGTCGATGGCTTGCTGAAGCCGTTGATGTCCCATGCGAGGATCTTCAAGGCGGTATAGCGCTTGTTGGTAAACACGAAGCAGGTCTTGCCGAACGGATCCTTCTGCATCACTTCACGAGCGACGGCAGCAAGCCCGTTCCGTCCTGCTCGCATGTCAATCGGAGCGCGATGTAGATACACCATCAGCTCCGGTGCGCTAGGACGCAGCATGGGCCTCTCCCGCGAGCACCGCTGCGATCCACGTAGCCGGCGGCAATCCATCGCACTCGAGTACCCACCCGCCCGGATGCAATAGTCGGCACGTGATTGAAGTGCCCTTCGGTGTCGGCGCCGCAGGCACCACTCGCACCGGCACGAATGCGCCTGTCTTGCGAGGCTTCCGGGTTTTGCGTCCCGGCACTGGGCCGAACGCTCCTTTGCGCACCAGACGTCTCCTGATCTCATACAGATGCCCCACATCCTGCCCCAGCCTCGCCGCCAGTTCCTTCAACGTCGATCCCTGCTCCTGGGCCTGGCGCATCTGCTCGAGCGCCTGCTGCTCCTGTTCGGTCAACGGTTCTGTCGTCGTCATATCTGCCTCCATCCTCACGGCGTATCGCCGAGGACGGGCAGCTTGAGCGACTCAGATCATGCAGGAACAGACGGGGTTACCGGAGTGGACACAGACGATCCGCCAGGGACTCAAAGAGGACGGCTACACCGTCTCGATCAGTCAGTTGTACCGCTGGTTCGATGTACCACGCAGGACGGTTTACTACCGTCGGACGCGTAAGCCACCGGCGATCCAGGAGCGCTATTGGGTACCGATCAAGCGGATGATCGAGAACATCCGTCTTTCGGCTATCGCACAGTCGCGCATCTGCTGGGATTCAACAAGAACACCGTGCAGCGGATTTTCCAGCTGATGCGCTGGCGGGCAGGTGAGAACCCGGCCTGTGGGCTTTCGTCCGCGAGTGAGAGCTCTGCCCTCGGTCGCTGCAGTGCCGAACGAGCGTTGGGCGACAGATCTGTGTCGTGTGTGGACCGGTCGTGATGGCTGGGCGACGTTAGCGCTGGTGATGGACTGTCACAGCCGAGAGTTGTTCGGATGGCATCTTTCCCGCAGTGGACGCTCGAAAACCGCGGAATCGTGTCAACGCCAAAGTAAAAGTGACCCACCCCTGATCGTCAGCGCCAAAGTAAATGTAGACCACCCCCTGAACCTGTTTTCGGGGCTTCGACGCGGAGGGCGTAGCCCGTAGCGACGAAGCCGCGCGGGAAGGTCTATTACCCCGTTGCCACCTTGATGTGACCGGCCTTCTTGCGATCCTTCAACCGATAGCTCTCCCCATTGATCTGGACGATATGCACGTGGTGCAGCAAGCGATCCAGCAGTGCGGCAGTCAGTGTCGCATCGTCAGCGAGCGTCGTGGCCCACTGCGCAAATGGCAGGTTCGTGGTCACGATGGTGCTCGAGCGCTCGTAGCGCTTGGCGATTACGTGGAAGAACAGATTTGCTTCCTCGCGCCCGAAGGGTAGATAGCCGAGTTCGTCGATCACCAGAAGCCGCGGACCGATCACGGCGCGGTTCATGTACTCGGTGATGCGTCCCTGGCTCTTGGCCAGGGCGAGTTGGATCATCAGGTCTGCCGCCGTGATGAAGCGTGTCTTCATCCCGGCCTGCGTGGCTTTCAGGGCGAGCGCACTGGCAATGTGCGTCTTGCCGACCCAGCTGGGTCCCAGCAGCACAATGTTCTCATGTCGCTCGATGAAGGCGAGTCCGCCAAGCTCGGTAATCTGCTTGCGAGGCGCACCACTGGCGAAAGCAAAATCGTAGCCTTCCAGAGTTTTGATTGCCGGCAACGTCGCCAGCTTCAACATCGTCTCGCGGATACGCTGCTCACGCGCCGTGCACTCCGCAGCGAGTAGTTTGTCCAGGAAATCGGCCAGGGACTCCTGCTCCTTGGCAGAGCTCTCGGCAATGGCGGGCCACTCAGTCGCCAGATGCAGGAGCTTTAAGCGTTTGCAGTGTTGCGAGATGCGCTCGGTGACCAAGCTCATTAGGCCACCTCCAGCAGTGACTCGTACACCGACAGCGGATGCTGCAGGCTCTCAAACGGTGGTGGCACCTGCGCGCCGCGTGCGACGCGGATCGGCGGGGTAGCGGTGACCGTGACAGGCAATGGCTGCATTCGCTGCCGCTCGATCTGCAACCGCTCGTTCGGGATCTCGTGCGTTGTACCGTGCACGCGGGCGTTAGCCACTGACTGCAGCCACGGTCCGATGTGGGCGTTGGCAGCGATGTGATCGAGCGTCAATCCTGCCTGCTTCAGCGTGGCCGCCAGCGGCACGACAAAGCTTCTCTTCAAGTAACCATTGAAGCGCTCGACCTTGCCCTTGGTCTTTGCCCGATACGGACGGCACAGTCGCGGCCTGAAGCCAAACTCCTCGGCCAGTGCTAGCAGCTCGCGGTTGTAACGATGCTGACCCTCGCCATAGAAATCCCGCTCGATGACGACCGTCTTGGGATTATCAAACAGGACGTGCTCGGGAACCCCACCGAAGAACATCAACGCTTCCCGCAGGCACGTGCATAGGATCTGAGTGTCTTCACCGACCGTGAACTGCACGTAACTGGCTCGGCTATAGCCGAGCGTGGCGACGAAGGCCAGCAGAGGATAGCGGCCGCGGCGCACATAGGTGAAATCCGCCTGCAGCTGCGCACCTGGCTCGGTCTCAAAGCGCACCACGGGTTCTGGCTCACCGCGCTTCAATGGCGCCAGATATCCCTTCAACAGGCTCAGTCCCCCGGTGTATCCGCGCTCGCGTATCTCACGAAATAGAACAGTTGCCGGGATCCACCCCGGACGCGCAGCTTCAATCCGCCCTTGCAGGTAATCCTTATATCCATCCAGCTTGCCGGGCCTCGCCGCACGTGGCCCATAGCACTCGCCCGCCGCCGGATCCTCCAAGTACCGCCGCACCGTCACCCGCGACAAACCCGTCTCGCGCGCTATCGCACGGATGCTCCACCCCTGACGCCTCAATACCCTCACTTCCACAGCTTGCTCCCGAGTCAGCATGGGCGGTTCCAAAACCGCCATCTTCGCCCAGGTGGTCCACTTTTACTCTGGCGGGGTGGGTCACATTACGATCGGCGGCGACAGAATCGGCTTTGGAGCAAGCTCTAATCGTTCGGGTTCGGTACTCTTGGGCGAGTCCCGACGCCCTTCTTGCTTCGCTCGGACAACGGGTTGGTCTTCACCTCGAGGAGCTACACGGCGCTGGTACGTAGCTACGGACTCCGCCAGGAGTTCATCACGCCCAAACCAACCACATCGCGCAGCTTCTTAACGAGGACGGCATTGGTGGAACTGTCGGTAAGATAGAGTTTGACCCAGAAGAGTTGGAAGTATCGATGCGCGCTGGTTTTGGAGATTTTGGTCTCGGCAGCCCCCGAGCGCACGCACCAGCGTGTGCTGCCGTCCTTGGGTTTGTTGAGCAGGGTTTTGCGAATCAGCGCCGCGACCCATCCTCGTCGATCAAGCGCGGGCACAGGATGCGGCATAGACGACTGCGCCTGTTCGCTCTCGCTCAAGGTCAACTCAGCCTTCGGTCGACCACGTGGCATCTCGGGATCTCCCCGATGACTGAGCAGGCAATAAATATGCCACGAACAAATGGGACACCACACTAGTCACCTTGTCTCTCCATAACCAAAGCTAAACTCCCAGGAGAACACCCTAGCTCAATTCGTCCTCGCGGTTCGATCTCACGCGCCACCTGTACATCAGACTCACTCGCGGATTTTTCGCTGCAGGGAGATAAGAGACCAGAGACAAACTACATCAACGTTGGAACTCCAAGGCGGAGCCTTCCGTCGCCACGGAACTCATCTCCGGCTTACTTGCCCTATCCATGCGATTAGGGCAAACGTCAGCACGAAGAGCAAGAAAATATGCTGTAACACCGCATCGGGGTCCTCACGTGTACAGCCGAAACGGCGGAGGACATCGCCTCGCAATGCGCTCACAACCAAGAGAACCTGAAACCGAACTTACACTTCGTTGAACCGCGATTTCCTCGTGAACTCTCCTCGTATCAGAGACTCCACCATTACCTCTGTGTCCGTTAATAAACAGCGTTCGGCTCCCCATCGTCCCGTGTATCCGATACATTCTCTCCTGGCTGATTCTCTGACATTCAGACTTCGGCTGACAGTGATCAGGTGGTGTTTTTTGCAACACGCCAAGACTCTCCAGAGCGACCTGTCCTTGACGGACGCGAGCGATTGCAAAAATATGTGCTTCGAGCAAGGTCAATGTCCGCTGCAGACATTCTCAAGCACTAGACGTTACATTCTGCCGTAAAATGGCGTCCCGGCTTAGAATCATTTGCGAGAATTTCTAGTCGCCCGCCACCTCCTAGAAAGGCTCGAAACGTGTTATGCGTTGAGACCTAATTTTGCAAACACGCTTACCGGCGCGCAACAGGTTTACCGCGTTGACACGTTAACCGCGTCCGCGTAATAGTCTGCTCGCCGACCGACACGACCCGCGATTCAGCTCCCAACGGATGGCGAACTAGTAAAAGCGATGCTACACGATTCACCGCTAAAGCTGGCAGTTCCGAAAGAGGATCGCTCTCTGACGCGGCGATTTCGCCAGGACGGGCTGCCTTAGATATCAATTGCCCAGGAATACACAGACACTTTCGTCACCCTCCAGCGTAACGCGGCGTGATACCTTGGCGCGTCCCCGGCACGTGCGACAATTCAACCAGTCCACTTGAGGAATGGAAGCTATGGAAAGCTCGAGCGTGGAAGCTCGGATCATAACGAAGCCTAGTGATGCGGCCACATCTGCTTGTGAAAAGTGCGACGCAAGAGCGGATGCAGAAGAGACAACGGGAACGGACATCGGAAGCTCACAGTATCGTACCTCGACAGAGAACCAAAGCCGATTTTCTGAAGAAAACCTGGCAGCGGCTCATCTGTCAAGTGAACTACTATCAGATGAACCCAGACCCCCGTCACGACAACCTGAGGAGAGTCACGCTCTTTTCGACTTTCCAGAGGTGCTGGTTGATGAACTGCAGACTTTCGCGGCAAGTCAACGGGTGAGCCTTTTGACGGCACTGTTGAGCGCGTGGGCAATTTTAGTGGCTCGCTGGAGCGGACAGGAAGAGGTGGCGATTGGACTAAAACTGTGGCAAAGGGAGGGGAACGAGCTAACCTCATTCTCGGGCCCGCTTGAGGGCACGGTGTCAATCCGAGTGCTGCTGCATGACACCTCGTCTGTTGAAGAGATCCTTAGGCAAGTAAGTGGATCTACTGAAACTGCGCTGAAGCAGCGGAAAAAATCAGTTTATGAACGGCTAGACTCGAATGAAAGGAAATATGGCCCACATACTGCATTCCTTCCCGCCTCGGTCGTTTCGTTCGATGGTTTCCCGGATAATATTATAAAACGCGAGCACGCCAACCTAGAGTCCAGCGCTCAGAAGCTCACTCCGAATGGCATTGAAAAATCACATGGACCATTTCTTTCCGTCGCAGAGATAGGTCACCGTCTAAGAGCCACCGTCACATTCTCAAGCGAGATTCATGAAGTCAGCACAGCGCAACAGGTACTAAACTGTTGGCGTAAATTGCTATGTAATATCTCGAAAACTGAGAGATCACCATGGTTGCTGCCAATGCTAGCGGTAGAAGATTACGTAAGTTTTTATGGTGACCAAAATTGTATGTCATCAAAACATAACTATTCCCACACTCACTCCTTGTTTGAAAAACAGGTGGGGAGAACACCCGATAACCTTGCAGCGACATGTGAGGAAAAGTCTATCTCATACTCAGAGCTAAACGCCCGCGCGAATAAACTCGCAAGACACCTAAGACAGCGCGGCGTTCGTCCTGATACGCTTGTTGGTATCCACGTAGAGCGAAACTTTGATATGTTGATTGGGATCCTTGGGATACTTAAGGCGGGAGGTGCATATGTTCCGCTCGATCCCGGTTGCCCGAAGGAAAGACTGGATTACATGGTAAGTGACGCCAACTTGGAGATACTGCTAACCCAGGAGAGCTTGAGGGGGAATCTTCCACCAGGCGACAGAAACATCATTGCACTCGATTCTGATTGGGGCGAAATCGGCTCGAACGACGGAAGAAATCTGCCCGATGACCCGGTTCTCTCACCGGATCACCTCGCCTATATGATTTACACTTCGGGGTCCACAGGTCTCCCAAAAGGTGTCATGGTCCGACACGGAGGACTGTCGAACTACCTACAATGGGCGTTGGGGGAATATAGACCTGAATCCGGTCAAGCTGCGGTGGTGAGTTCACCCTTGGCGTTCGACGCCACAATAACGAGTTTGTACTGCCCGCTGCTGAGCGGTCGCTCCGTCGCACTGATAAAGGATGGACAGGAGCTCGAGGGCCTGGAAGCCTTGCTGCAAGAACCTATCCAGTGGAGCCTCATAAAAATCTCGCCGGCTCACCTAGAGGTTCTCGGGCAACGCATCGCGGCGAAGCGTTTGCCCTGCAACGTGGGTGTGTTTGTGATCGGAGGAGAGGCGCTGGCGCCGGCAACCGTCGAGCTTTGGCGTTCAATTTGGCCGAAGGTCCGCTTGGTCAATGAGTATGGCCCGACGGAAACAGTTGTAGGCTGCTCCACATACGATGTTCCAGAGGCGTGGGACAGAGCCCCCTCCGTGCCGATAGGCAGCCCAATTGCTAACACACGAATCTACATCCTCGATCGCTTTCAACAGCCAGTGCCCTTAGGCGTGGCGGGAGAGATCTACATAGGTGGGGCAGGGGTAGCCCGGGGTTACCTAAACCGCGTCGAGCTGACGGCAGAGCGCTTTATTGCTGACCCATTTACCTCCGAGTCGGGAGCGCGGATGTACCGTAGCGGAGACCTGGGGCGGTGGCGGGCGGATGCAGGTATCGATTATTTGGGTCGAAATGACCGGCAAGTCAAGATCCGTGGTTTTCGGATCGAACCTGGGGAAATCGAAGCGCAACTCGCGTGCCACCCGCAGGTAAGGGAGGTAGTCGCCATGGTCCGCGAAGATATGCCTGGCGAGAAGCGGCTGGTGGCCTATGTGGTTGCAGATTTAGAAAAGCCGAAAGCAGCAGGCAATAGAACGGCTCCGGAGATGGCCGCTGGGGTAGTGCATCAATGGAATCGACTGTACGACGAGACTTACTCTGCCGCGCCTGTCGGACCAAGCTTCGTGGGTTGGCATAGCAGCTATACGGGGGAAGCGATCCCTGAGATTCAGATGCAAGAGTGGCTCGACCATACAGTTCGTCAAATTCTCACCTTAAAACCCCGCAACGTCCTAGAGATCGGCTGCGGCGTAGGTTTGCTGCTCCATCGGATCGCGCCCCGATGCTCCAGATATTTCGGAACGGATTTCTCGTCGGCTGCGTTGCGCGGATTGCAACAGTGGATCGCCGGTCGGGATGAGTTCCGAAATGTTGAACTTTGGCACAAAGGGGCGACAGATATTGATGACTTTCCGTCCGGATACTTCGACACGGTGATCATGAACTCGGTACTGCAATACTTCCCTGACGTCGAATACCTCCTGCAGGTCTTAGCAAAAGCAGTCAAACTCCTAGCACCAGGTGGAAGTATCTTCGTAGGAGACGTGCGTCACCTAGGCCTCCTGCCAACGTTTCACACCTCGGTGCAGGTGGCACACGCCGGTGCGGAAACGACGGTCGGGGATCTGAAGCGCAGGATCGCCGCGGCAATGCGGCGCGAAGAGGAGCTTTTGATAGACCCCCGATTTTTCACGGAATTTGCTGACACCCTACCCGAAGTCGCCGGCGTAAAAGTGTTGCTCAAGCGTGGTCACTCTGATAATGAACTCACAAACTATCGATATGACGTGATATTGAGGGTCGGCATTGCAGATGAAGCGACGACCGGGGAAGAAGTGCATTATTGGAACCTGGAAGAGCAATCGGTGGCGAGCTTCTTTCTCAAATTGCGGGAAACACGACCAACGGTAGTGCGTCTTTCTGGAATTTCAAACCGGAGACTCTCTAGGCACCTTGAATGGTCGAGGATGATTCAGGTCAGCGAAGGCTCTCACACCGTAGGAATGCTGACCCCTAAGGTGGAACAGCACAGAGTCAATGGAGAGGATCCTGAGAGCTTCTACATCATGGGCGTCGAATCAGGATATAACGTTCGAGTGAGTTGGACCATGGGATGTTATGACGGCCGGTTCGACGTTGAATTGCGCCACGCAGCCGGCAGCACGCGAGAAAATCAGCTGAAAGTAAGCGGTGCCCTACAGTGCCAGAAAGGGCCTACTCGATGAGAACGTCACCCGAGAAATATGCAAACGCCCCATTGCGAGCGTCCTTAATGGACACGCTAACATTGGAGTTAAACGACTATCTAAGGGAGAAACTCCCAACCTACATGGTGCCGAGTTCCATATTAATCCTCGACAAATTTCCCCTGACAGCAAATGGGAAGGTGGACCGACGCGCCCTTCCACCCCCTGATTTTGAACACAATCCCAAGAAGCGGTACGAACCCCCTGTAGGGGAGACAGAAAAAATACTGGTAGCCCTATTGGAGGAATTATTGGGCATACAGAAGATAGGGCGGCGGGACAACTTCTTTGAGCTTGGTGGTCACTCTATTCTCATCGTAAAACTGTTGGAAAGATTGCGTCACAACGGCTTGCACGCCCGGATACAAACAGTCTATGAAAACCCCGTCTTATCTGACCTAGCCAAGGCCCTGACAGGCGGCGCCTCACTCGAGCACGAAGCGCCACAAAACATGATCCCCTTGGGGACTAAATCCATCACAGAAACAATGTTGCCCATGGTTGACCTCCTGAATACTGACATTGAGCTTATCGCCCAGTCGGTGCCCGGGGGTGCCCAAAACATTCAGGACATCTACCCGTTGGTGCCCTTGCAGGAAGGCATGTTGTTTCACCATTTGCTAGGCGAAAACAGCGGCGACCCCTACGTGTTACCAACGTTGTTAACGGCCGCTTCGCGCGCAAGACTCGATCAATTCATTAAGAGCCTGCAAGCCGTGATCGATCGTCACGACGTCCTGCGCACCGCCATCTTTTGGGAGCATCTACCTTGTCCAGTACAAGTCGTGTATCGCAAGGCGACCTTACCTGTTATAGAACAATCGCTTGCCTCGAATCGAAGCGTTATGGAGCAGCTAGATGAGTGGATGCGACCAGAGCACCAAAGGCTCAACTTGCGCCACGCGCCACTAATTCGGGTGACAATCGCCCGGGAGCCTGGCGGCGAACAGTGGTATGTGCTCATACAGTTACATCATCTAGTTTGTGATCATGAGTCGCGAGAGACAATGCTGGCGGAAGCGTTAGCTTACTTGGAGGGGCGCGCAACGGAGCTTCCCGAACCGGCTCCATACCGAGACCATGTGGCATACGTGCTCGCTAGTGCGCGGATGCGCGATTCTGCGACCTTCTTTCGTAGCAAGCTCGGCGGAGTCAGGGAACCATCGGTACCCTTTGGCATCGCAGATTCCAACGTGAATGGACGCGGAACGGTTGAGGTTCGTGACGAACTCGCGCCGACGCTGGCTCTGGCGGTACGATCAGCTGTCCGGCGACTGGGTGTGAGCGCAGCAACTTTTTTCCATGCTGTGTGGGCACTCGTTGTTTCCCGCACCAGTGGCTGCGATGACGTGGTCTACGGTACAGTATTGCTCGGACGGCTCCAGGAGAACCTGGGCGCCAAGCGAATGCTAGGGATGTTGATCAACACCCTGCCGCTCAGAATATCCCTTCGCTCTGCTAGTGCACGAAACGTGCTGGAGAAAACACACCGCGAATTGATAGAATTGTTGAACCACGAACAGGCCCCGCTCAGCCTCGCTCAAAGTGCGGCCGACATTCCAGGACCGACCCCGCTTTTCACGACCCTTCTGAACTTCCGCCATGGCGAAACGAGCGGGGTCGCCGGCAGGAAGAAGGAGATCTCCCCAGGATTCTTCCTACTCTCTAGTCCCGAGTGGACGAACTACCCGATTGCGCTCTCTATCGAGGACCAACGAGAGCGATTCGAGCTGGTAATGACTACGGATCGCCGCATCGATACTCGCAGAATGCTTGGGTATGTATCCACTGCGGCGAGGTCCTTGCTGGAAGCGTTGCAAAAGGCGCCAGACACACCAGCACTTGAGCTTCAAGTTATTCCTGATAGCGAACGTCAGCTGATTATCGACTCTTTCAACGTGACTAGGACCGAGTTTCCTCACAACAAGCTTATTCACGAACTGTTCGAAACCCAAGTGCAGAAAACTCCGGCGGCAATCGCTGCGTTCCATGAGGGACGGAGGGTCACCTACTCCGATCTCAATGACAAAGCGGAACATTTGTCCCGTTATCTTTCGAGTAGGGGTGTTGGAGTTGGAGATTACGTACCGATTTTGATGTATCGCTCCCTCGAAATGTTGATTTCTCAGCTGGCGGTGCTCAAGCTCGGGGCCGCATACGTGCCAGTGGATCCGAAAGTTCCAGGGGAGCAGTTGGCGGTTATTACCCGGGATTGCGCTGCCCGGCGGATCGTGTCAGATTTGAGTGTTCGATCGAGAACTGCAATCGACGGCCTGGAATGGATTGAATACCCACGCGAGGTTCTGATGGATGAGTCTCTGAAGAGACTTCGTCGACGAGTGCAGCTACCGTCTTCTGCGCCAGCATACTTGATGTATACCTCCGGGTCTACGGGAACTCCGAAGGGAGTTGTCGTACCACATCGTGCAGTGATCCGACTGGTGATCAAGAATAGTTATGCGCAAATCCGGCCGACAGACCGAATCGCACATTACAGTAATCCATCTTTTGATGCCTCAACTTTCGAAATTTGGGGTGCATTACTCAATGGAGCGACCGTCGTAATTATTCCGCAGTCGGTCGTCCTGGACGCAGAACGGTTCGCCGACATCCTACGTGAGCAACACGTCAGTGTAATGTGGATGACTGTCAGTCTTTTGGCTCAATATGCGGACGCTTTAAAACCAGTGTTTGGGGAGCTTCGCTACCTTCTGACCGGCGGAGACATAGTGGAAGCGCAGATAGCCAAACGGATCCTCGACCGAGCGGCGCCGGAATGCCTATTGAACGCATACGGTCCGACGGAATGCACAACCTTTGCTACAACCCAGAAGATCGACACCGTAGTAGCAGATTCTGGATGCATACCGATTGGCCGGCCAATTTCCAATACACAGGTGTATATCCTTGACCGAAATCGGCGCCCTGTGCCTCTCGGAGCGGTCGGAGAAATTTATATCGGGGGTGCCGGCTTAGCCAACGGATACTTGAATCGCCCGGAGCTGACCGCCGAGCGGTTTGTAGCCGCACCTATCGGAGGCGAGGAAGGTGCAAGGCTGTATAACACAGGCGATCTCGGCCGCTGGAGACCAGAAGGGACTGTCGAATTCCTCGGTCGTCGTGATCGGCAAGTCAAGGTACGTGGATTCCGGATTGAGCTCGGGGAGATCGAAGCAGCACTGCTGAAGTACCCCGAAATCGGGGAGACGGCGGTGCTTGTTCGGGAAGACACGCCTGGGGATAAACGCCTTGTAGCTTACCTAGTACCACGGATTGCAACCAATACGTGGGCCAGCGCAAACGCTGACAGGTTGCGAACGCACCTGAGATCTTTGCTACCTGAACACATGGTTCCTAGCGCATTCGTGATTTTGGGGCGCCTTCCTCTCACGCCAAACGGCAAGCTAGATAGGAAAGCGCTGCCGGCACCCGGGCGGGAAGACCACACAAGCTTGGGTCAACACTCACCGCAGACTCACGCGGAGGAGAGCCTAGCTAAGCTCTGGAAAGAGCTGCTGAAAATCGATCTAGTATGCCGAAACGATAACTTCTTCGACCTCGGCGGAAACTCTCTTCTCGCAATCAGGGCAACCTCGGAGGTCAATCGGCGTTTCAACGCAAAAGTGCGAGTCGCTGACCTATATCAAAGCTCCACATTGCAAGAGTTCGCCACGCGTTTGGGCGGTGAACGTCCAACCGATGATTTCGTGGATCTCGAACAGGAAGCGAAGTTTGACGATATCATCAGGGTCATTGGGGCTCCCAAGAAGCCTCCGCGGCACGTGATGCTGACAGGTAGTACGGGATTTGTGGGGCGGTTTCTGCTAGCACAACTCCTGAAGGATACGGACGCGACTGTTTACTGCCTAGTGCGTGCCCAGTCTTCGCAACAGGCTAAGGATCGGGTCCGAGATAGCCTGGCGAAGTGGGATTTGTGGTCAGAAGAATTTGAGGACCGGGTCGTGGCTGTTGCCGGTGACCTCGGATTGCCGCGTTTGGATATTGACGCAGACAGTTATCGGGTCCTGTACGAGAACGTCGACAGCATCTACCATTGCGGCACCAGCATGAATCATCTCGAATCTTACCGGATGGCCAAGCAAACAAATGTAGAGGGATGCAAGGAACTGCTGAGACTCACTAATCGAGGTGCCTCGAAGATATTTAACTACATATCCACCTTGGACGTATTCAGCTCAGTCGACGAAGACAGCCAGAGAGTGGCGAGCGAAAGCACCCCGATAGACTTCGAGAAACACTTGAACTCTCAAGGTTATCAGGCGAGTAAGTGGGTTGGGGAAAAGCTCTGCATGATCGCCAGTGAGCACGGAGTTCCCATAAACATATTCCGGCTCGGGCTGGTATGGGCCGACACACTGCAGGGCCGATATGACGAGTTACAGCGGGAGTATAGGCTTCTGGCAAGTTGCTTGTTGTCAGGCTACGGGATCAAAAACTACAACTTCGAGATGTCCCCGACTCCCGTGGATTTCGTAGCACGGTCTATCGTCTTTCTAGCCGGCAAGTACCCGGATGGTAGGGGGATCTTCCATATCTCCTCGTCCATCCCCGCCATCGATGACTTCTTCGAGCGCTGCAATAGAGTACTCGCAACAGGACTCACGCTATTGCCTTTTTACGACTGGGTTTGTGAGATCAAGCGCCTTCATCAACTGGGTCGTGCGTTACCGGTCGTACCGCTCATTGAATATGCGTTCGCGATGAACGAGAAGGAGTTCTACGACCACCAGCGCAGACAACAATCCCGGCGCCCCCAAGTGGACTGCAGCCGAACCTCCAGTGTGCTCAAGGGCGCGGGTATTGTAGCTCCCGAGATCGGCGATGCTGTTATCTCCAAAGTTCTGCTTAGCATGTCCTCGAAAGACCCGGAGCTACGTAGCCCCTCTGACATTGACATCGTAGGGCGTCTCAAGGACAGACATCAGTGACGGTCGAAGCCAGCTTTCGTAAACGAATATCAAACATAGATGCCGTAGAGAGGAAATAGTCATGAAGGAAGAGGAAAACCCGGCGGCCGTCCACTTTCCAAAGCCCCTATTGCACGAAATGTTGATACGGATGCTGAGAATACGCGAATTCGACGAGTGTGCGACCCGCATCAAGGGTAACTTGATTCCAGGTTTTCTGCACAATTCTGTCGGACAGGAAGGCGAGATCGTTGGCGCTTGCATGGCGCTGCGAGATAGTGACTACATGACGGGTAATCATCGCTCTCACGGCCATCCCATCGGAAAGGGGATCAGGCTCGCGCCCTTGATGGCTGAGCTATTTGGCAAGAAAACCGGCGTCTGTCGCGGTAAGGGAGGTTCCATGCACCTTGCCGCATTTGGAGCGGGAAGCTTGGGCGAATCTGGCATTGTCGGTGCGTCGATGCCAACTGCAGTAGGCGCGGCAATGAGCGCAACAATCCGCGGCACCGACCAGGTCTGCCTATCGTTCTTCGGCGATGGGGCTGCAAACTGCGGACCGTTTCACGAGTCCCTAAACTTGGCGGCCGTGTGGGGATTGCCAGTCATATTCGTCTGTGAAAACAACGGCTATGCCGGCTGCTCTCCGCACACAAAAATGATGGCAATCGAGGATGTTGCGGCTCGTGGAGCGGCGTACGGTATCCCCGGCGTCATTGTTGACGGACAAGACGTGCTTGCTGTCTACAAAACAGTATCAGAAGCTGTTGCGCGAGCCCGCGCAGGAAAAGGCCCTACCCTGGTGGAGGCAAAGACATACCGCTACTGCGACCACATGGAGGAGTACACGTTTCCAACATACCGGACGGAAGGGGAAATGCGCGCGTGGCGGCTGAAAGACCCCATAAGGCTATTTATAAACCGACTGCATGATGCCGGCGAGTTGAGCGAAACCGAGCAACATTCACTGGAATCGCAAGTAAAGCAGGAAGTCGAGATGGCCGTTGCTTTTGCACGGAGCAGTCCGCTACCGGAACCTAATGCACTCATGGAAGATCTATTCGTCTAACACATTAAGGACGCCCCCATGACCGCGATGACCTTCATGGAAGCAATTTGGAGTACGATCCGAGAGGAGATGCGCTGCAACCCGCGAGTCCTGCTTCTGGGACAGGACCTGCAGTTTGACTCCAGCGCCCCTTGGGAGGAATTCGGGGCCGCCAGGGTGCGCAATACACCCATTTCGGAGGCCGCCTTTATTGGTGCAGCAATTGGCGCCGCGCTCACAGGCATGAGACCCATCGTTGGCCTGGGGTGCTCGACCTTCTTGTACTCAGCCATGGATCAGATTGTGAATCAAGCCGCCAAGAGCCGGTACATGTTTGGTGGGCAGGCAAGCGTTCCACTTGTGATCCGGGCGCCCGTTCTGTACACAATCTCGGCAGCTGCACACCATTCTGACCGGCCGTGGGCTTTGTTTGCTCAGGCGCCTGGGTTGAAAATCATTGTGCCCACTACGCCCTTTGACGCCAAAGGACTGATGCGGTCAGCTATCCGTGACGGAAATCCTGTTCTGTGCTTTGAGGACATCACACTCAGCACCGTTTTAGGGGACGTCCCCGAGGATGATTACACAGTTCCAATCGGTGCAGCCGACATAAAGCGCATCGGAACCGACATCACCATTGCGGCGGTGGCTGCCGCAGTACAACATAGCCTAGCCGCAGCAACAGAGTTGGAGAAAGAGGGGATTTCGGTGGAGGTCGTCGATATCCGGACAGTTGTACCACTGGATCGGCAGACTATTCTCAAGTCCGTTTCGAAGACTGGACGCCTGATCGTTGTCGACCCGGCGCCGGGCATGTGCAGCGTGGCAGCAGAAGTCGCAGCGACCGTCGCCGAGTTTGCCTTTGAAGCACTTAAGGTACCAGTCGTGCGCCTAACCGCGCCAGATGTCCCTGTACCCTTCAGTCCACAACTGGAACGCCTAATGTATCCAACCACAACCACAATAGTGGATGCCGCTCGCAAGCTGTGCGCCGCAACTTCTCCCAGAGCCGTCTCGTTCGCCCGCTGATGGGGGGTTTACAATTAGGCGGACGAATGGACCTGTATCGCCAGCACATCCAGCGTCCGATTCGTTACCGGAATCAGTCGCACACACCGCAGCGTAAGCAGGCCATGATCTGCCTGCTTTCTACGGACCAGTCTCGGCTGCGTATTCCGGCGTTACGCACTGCTCCGGATCATGCACTGTTGATGGATTGCGCTCCTCATTGCATCGATAGCCACAGAGAATGCGGGAGGGCGGGCCTTTTTTCCGACGTCGCATAATCTGGTGTAGCTTCACCTTGCGGCCACCAGTGAACATCTGTCCATACTATCTTCTGAAAATCGGGTCTTCTTCATGGTTCCATGGTTCCTCGCTCCCCGAGGGACCATTTTCCGAAGTTTCAGCTGGGACGCAAATCGCCCAGCAGGTCAGCCACCCAGCACTTATGCGGCTATCGCACGTGACGAAGCGGGGCTGCCACTTTGCAATCTCCAATACTGCGGCAACGCGTGTCCGGTTGAAGGCTTCCCCGTCAAGCACACAGATCTAAAGTAGACTCCCGTGTTGCATGCCTGGGCTTGAAGATCAGGGGCGGCACACAGCCAAGGCTGTCGTGTGGCCGCTCCTCGTTGTATTCCGGGATCCAGGATTCAGTGATTTCCCGGACTTGCTCGAGAGAATCGAACAGGTACGCATCGAGGACTTCCTCGCGGTAGGTCCGGTTGAATCGCTCAACAAAGGCGTTCTGGTCGGGTTTTCCAGGCTCGATCTTCTGCTTTTCACACCATTCCGTGAACGCGTGGGCGGTGAATTCCGCGCCGTTGTCCACGCGTAGAGCTGAGGGTTTGCCGTGCATTTCGATCAACTGCTCCAGCACCCGTATTACTCTGGCACTGGGGATCGAGGTGGCCACCTCGATCCCCAGTGCCTGGCGGTTACCCTCGTCAATCACATTCAACGTACGGAACCAGCGGCCGCCGTTGAGCGCGTCGGCCATGAAATCCGCCGCCCAGATAACATTCAAATGACTTGGCGCCCACAGTCGCCGTCTCGTTCGCACTGGCAACCGACGTCGCGTCCGCCGCGGCAAATTCAGGCCCATTTCGCAGTACACCCTATGCAGCCGCTTGTGATTGATCCGGCAGCCTTCCAGCCGGAGCCGGTCATGGAGCTTCCAGAAGCCCCAGCGCGGCTTGCGGCCCACAATCTCGTTCAACAGTTCAATCACGTCCCGATCGCGCTCCCTGCGCGATCCAGGTCGTCGGTACCATGCCGTCCGCGATAGCCTCACCACGCTGCAGGCCCGCGGTGTGCACTCCGGTAACCACGTCAGCGGAAGCGGCGGTGACCGAGGCGCCCGCGA
>CAZBTV010000155.1:0-17020 GCA_964494895.1 uncultured Steroidobacteraceae bacterium
CGCGCTCGGCGCCCGCGGTCTCGCGAGTGCTCAGGCGCCTTCGCTTGCGCCATCCTTGGCCTTGGAAGAAGCGGCGGATGCTCGAGTATGAGGGTATGGGGGCGAGCGCCGAGTCCTGCTCGCTGCGGGCACGCAGATTGTCATAGTGAAGTTGGATGGACCAGCTCGGGTGGGCGGCAAACTGCGCGCGCAAGGCTTGCCGCACGAGCACACTCAACTCCTGTGTGCCGGCGTCCGCCCGCACCTTGCGTCGTAGAACCCCCACGGGGTCGCGCCGCTCGCGGCGCGACCGATGCAGCCAGCGCTCGATCGTGGAGAAGGCAAAGCGCACGGGCTCACCCGTGATCGGGTGTTGCCAGGTTCGTGCGGCCAACTTCTTGAGTTCCGCACGCAACTGGCCCTTCGGTGGTGGAGCCGCCAACAGCTGCCCCACCACCGAGAAGCGATAGTGTGCCCAGCGCTCATGTATCGAGGCGTGCTTCGAGCCGCTCATGCCCACTTCGGTCCGCACCGTGAGAGTGGCCCGCACCGTAGAGGACAACCGGCCCCTGCGCGAGGCGCATCTTGTGCGGATCAGCGAGGCCCTTCAGTCAGCCTGACCAGTTGGCACTGTCGCTGCTGATCGGTGCGAGGTAACGCAACAGTGCGAGGAGCCTCTCATTAGGGCTCCCGGTAAAGAGCTCCAGCAGTGAGATCGGGAGTTGCGAGCACTCGACGGGCGGCAGTAGTGTGTCGACTGCCGCACGCCAGAACGGTGTCTGGATGAACACCTCCGACCACCACATACGCCAGCGCAGGATCGTCCGTCGGCTCACCCCGACCAGCTCCTGCAAATACCGCACCCGGCGCGGGGTCGCGCCGCTTCGCAGGGCCGAGACCAGCACCACGACTGTCGCCAGATACACCTTGCGGCTCAGAAAGCGCAGCGAAGGGCACGTGCGGCGTTTACGACACTGCCGCCCCGCGCAGCAGAAGCTGAAGCGTTCGTTGTAGCGCTCGCCCAGACCCGCCGGAACCCCGCGCGGTTTGCGGGTAAAGTCCGCCGCATGCAGCGCCTTCCCACACCGCCAGCACCCCAGAACCCGGGTCCGGGCTGCTAAATCCTCGTCGAACCGCAGTAACAGCCGGTAAAATCCGCTCTCGCCCAACAGCTCCTCGTACATCGCCGATCTCCTTCTTGGTGAGTGTGAGTCGACCATGAGCAATAAGCCTGGACGCAATGATCCATGCCCCTGCGGCAGCGGGCAAAAGTACAAGCGCTGTTGCTTGGCTAAAGATCAGCTCGCCCAGAGCACCGCTCTGGCAGCGGCCGCTGCCGCCAGAGCGGCCGAAGCAGCTCAACACCACCACACTCATGAGGGATGCGATTTTTGCGGTGGTCATCACCTCGACGACGAGGATGAGCTGACCCGCGACTCCAACGCCGTCGTGGACCTCGTACACGAAGGTAAGCTCGATCAGGCCGAAGTCGCCGCTCGCGATCTACTGGAGCGCTATCCGGAAGTCCATGACGGCTATGATCGGTTGGGGATGGTGTACGAGGCTTGCGGCCAGAACAAACAGGCCGCCGATTGCTATCGCAAAGTCATCGAGTTCGTGCTTGCCCATCCCGACCAGTACGAACCCACCTTCACGATTACCTTCGAGCAGATGATCGACGAGCTCGATCCGCCGTCCATGAGTTGAGTACGTCGGATGGTGGCGGGAAACGAAGAACGTCGAACGCTTCTGTTGGCGCTAGCCGAAGAAGACAGGCATGTGCGCACCGAGCTCGCCAGGGACGGATCACTCTTTACCGGCTACCACCCCCGCATGGAAGCTGTGCATCTCTCCAACATGCGTGCGCTCAGCGAGCTTATTGCCGATGGTTGGCCCAAGGCCAGCGATGTCGGCGAAGACGGTCAACAGGCCGCCTGGCTCATTGCGCAGCATGCAATCAGCTTCCCGCACTTTCAGCGGCAGTGCCGTGAGCTGTTGCGCGAAGCGGTGCGGCGTAGTGAAGCTCCTGCGTGGCAGCTCGCCATGCTGACTGACCGCATCCGTGTGCTCGAAGGCCAACCTCAGCTTTATGGGACCCAGTTCGACTGGGACGACAATGGTGAAATCTCTCCACTGCCGATCGAAGACGCGGCAAGTGTTGATCAGCGGCGCGACCAGGTAGGTCTCGAACCGCTCGCCGATGCGATGAGCCGTCATCGGAGGAACGCTCAGGAGAGCGGTGAACGTCCGCCGCCGGATCGAAATCGGCATCTGGCGCAACAGGAGGCGTGGCTGAAGCGAGTTGGATGGCGATAGCAAAGCAGCACGATCGCGCTAAATGAGGCGCACACCATTGCGTCCCTCAACGATCGCGATCAGAAATCGCCAACATTCCCTCAAATACCGGGGCTAGGCTCAGCAATTTACTTGATCAGCGGCGTTGTCCGACTAGGGAGATAATCGATCAAGAACGCGTTGCTGGTCTTGACGCACATAGCTTTGGGTGTTGCGTTGCCCAGAGCCGAAAGGGAATCAACCTACATCTGAGGGGTCGAGGGGGCACCGTAAGGGCTACGTCATGTCTGCCGCAGGACCTGAGCCTTTCAAGCCGAGCTATTGGCAGCGAGTAAACAGCGACGCTGGTGCGCCTAATTATAATTAATGAGGCTTTCAATAGTACGGTCACGTACGCGCTCGATAAGGAAGTGAACTGGCTAGCGGGTGGCGCGATCGGCGGTGGCCGAGACGACGACGGCGGCTCCGAGGCAAGAAAGGGTCCTGCTCGCTGCGGGTGTGATGGGGGCGGGATTCCCCGTCCAGCGAAGCGTGTCTGCTCAGGTGCATTCTTCGTTGGAGTACCGTTGTAGTTCGCGACTGGTTGTCGGCAGACCGTGGTAGAATTCACTGGACGCAATGTTTTGAAATTTCAATGATTTAGGAAAACGGGTGGCGCCCAGTGGACTTCACTGGACGCTCTTTATCGGACTGAAAATCCGCGTGTCGGTGGTTCGATTCCGCCCCTGGCCACCATCAAGCTGCTGATTAGGCAGAGCTTTCTGTGTCGGGCAACTCTGCTCGGGCCTTGAGCTCACGGTCCGTTTCCATTTTGTTTCCAAAGATCAAGGAGGCGAGCCGATCGCCGCTCGGATCGTGCTCGCGCGGAATCATGTGGCTGTACACGTTGAGCGTGATGGACGCGTTGGCGTGTCCCATGAGCCTCGATACCCGCACGATGTCCTCACCGTTGCGGATCATTAAACTTGCATACGTGTGCCGCAAATCGTGGAAGCGAATTCTTCTTAAGCCCGCGCGTTTCAACGCCGGATAGAACCCACGCTGCAGTAAGTTGGTATGGCTCATGGGCCGCCCGTCCAGATTGGGAAACACCAGATCATGCGGACTATGGGGGCACGCCAAACGCCACACTTTCAACTCCTGCAATAGGAACGTCGGCAGGGATAGGCGCCGGTACGAGGTGCGCGCCTTCGGTTCCTGGAATCGACCTTCTCTGAAAGTTCGGCGCACGTGAAACTGACCGCTCTTCCAGTCGATATGGCTCCAGGCCGCCCCCAAGATCTCCCCGACCCGGCAGCCCGTGAAGACGGCGAACGAGATCAGCAACCGATAGTGGTTGGTGACCAAGTTACCGCCGCGGTAGGTGGCGGGCCTGGCCGCGTCCCGCAATGCCGCGATTTCAGTCGGTGTCAGGACATCCACGTCCAGAGGCCGTTGCTCGACCGGGCGGTCATCTCGGGCGTGGTCAACATACTCGGCGGGATTGCGTGTCAGCCATTGATTACGCACCGCGTAGTTGAAGATCATGCTGAGTACCGTGAGCGCCTTGTTGATGGTGCGTCGGCCCGGCTTCAGCCGATGCGCACGTTGCCTCGCGCGGGCCTCGGCGAGAGCGGGTCTCGCTTTCAGCACACGAGCGGCGAGAGCGGTTTCCGCCGCGACATCCAGGTCAGTCGATTTTCTATCCAGTAACGAATGAGAGATTCGCGATTCAGATCGCGAGGGGGCTGGAACGTCAAGGAAAGCGGCGCGGGGTTTGTCACGAAATTCGATATTCGCGCTGAATAACTCGGCCGCTACCGGTCGAGAAGGTCGGTAGCGCAAACACATGCCGAATATGAGAGACCCGCAGAACATCTAGCTGAATTCAACAGTAGCATTGTTAGGTATTGTGGTGACGCGGAGTTATGTAAACCTGAGGTCCGAGTTGGCCAAGAGCCGTCCTTCAGCGACCTGAGTCACTCACAAGCCGGATATTCCAGCGGCAAGCGGAACTCGAATATCGTAACGACATCAACGGTGGTGAGCGCTTTAGCGGCATTGGTTGCTGATTGTGATCGGCGCGATGGCGTGTCTCCTGAGTCATGACTCGAGTTAGACACCACATGCAACGTACTGGTAGATACGCCTTCGCGCTGGAGGCAGCCCTCCTAACCTACCCAACATTCATTGGCCTTCTGTTGGTGGCGGGGTCGTGCTCCCGATGTTCACAGGTGCGCGGGCTCGAGCCGACTTTATAGACGCGGCCGTCGGCTTTGTCGTCCGTCGGCGCCAGCGTCTAGGTGGCATCCTCAACTATTACCACCGCGCTGCCTGACTTCCGTCGACTCTCTTTATGGACACTGTGGGGCCGCGACTTCGGGTGTGTATGCGCCCGAGATCACCGGCGGCAATGCCGGCAACTTCTCTTGGCCTGGTATCGGGACCCCGTCGTCCAGTCGCGCCCCTGTCTGATGTCCTTACTTCCGATATCCGAATTTATCGGAGTTACCGTAAAAAAAGCCAAGCGTCACATATAGGTGTCAAAGAATCTGACAGGTGCGCTGTCGACCTACTATATAAGACAAGCAATACTCATGGACGGCCCCAACCCAAAACAAAAAGGGAGCCAATTCGGCATGATCGCACCTGCAGCATATATCCTCTTGGTCCCGGAGACTCGTCGCCAACTGCTCCTTGACTCGTATGCCGAGCCGGGAATGTACTCATCGGAGCCGGCGGGCTCAGAGCCCGTGCCACGTTTTGATCACAGCAAGCGTGCGCCGCTGATTGTGTTCTGCTCGTTTCAGAATGGTGCCATAACCCACATCGCCAACGGACGTAAAGGAATGTCTGCCGGCACCGGGTTGGCCCGCCTCAACCTCTCGTCACTAGAGGAACTCCCCCGCCCCATATCGTTTGAAGATCTCCTGGCGCGCGCACCCAAGAAATTCCGCCGTCATCTGAAGTCGCGGCTTGAGGGTGGTGGGAAACTCCCCCCAAAGAGTCTTGGCGCGTTCATCGACACCATACTGGAACTCGAACCCGGTATGGGGCCGCGACTGGAGCGCTTCTCCAAGCGCAGCGCTGAGCGCATGGGTAGGCTCACGTCCCGAGGCCGAACCAATCTCGCTCAGCAGAAGGAAGCGCTAACAACCGCACTCGACATCGCGGGCATCGGTGCTGAAGAAATTTTGGCTTGGGCGCCCGCAGCCGGCGAAACGCGGTCCTTCCTCGAAGGAATGCCCGAGGCCTATTTGCGGGAGGACGCTGTGTTGATCTCAGACTACTCCGACATGCCGGGATTCAACGTCATCAAGAAATATCCTTTTGCCGCTCGGCAGTTCCAGGCCTCGGATAACCCCTCGATCCGACTCAAGGTCATCATGGCGAACCGCCTCCCGCTGGAGGAGCAGACCGGTGCAGACCTCATCTATTACAACGATACGTTTGGCTCCTTCGTCATGGTCCAGTACAAGTCAATGAACCAGGGCAAGAATGGCGCAGAGTTTAGATGGATTCCTAACGATAAACTGGCGGAGGAAATCGCCCGCATGGACGAGCTGCTGCAGGCCCTCAGCAAAGTACAGCACGATCCCAGCGCTGCAAGCTTCCGGCTGCATAGTAACCCATTCTTCATGAAGCTCTGCCCACGGCTAATTTTCAACCCGGATGACAAGGGACTTGCCAAGGGGATGTATTTTCCGCTCGACTTCTGGAAAGCGCTCGCCGCAGATGATGTCACGAAAGGACCGCGAGACGGCCGTGTTATTACCTACGACAATGTCAGCCGGCGGCTAAACAATACGCAGTTCATAGCCCTCGTCGCGGAAGCATGGGTAGGCACCACCGTGCCACAGTCCAAGGTCCTTGAGCGCGTGATTGAGGCTGTGATTGAGAGCGGAAAAACCGTAACGCTTGCGGTAAAGGCACCGATCCCACCGCGGGCGGCCCAGATCGCCGAAGAGGAGGAAGAGGATCGCGAGCAAACTGATATTCGTAATCTCCTCTGAGGCGCACGCATGATTAGCAACTTCCGACTGCTGCGGAATATTGGTCAATTTGATAATGTGGCGGCAAACGCGCATTCGCTCCAAAAACTAACTCTGTTATACGCCGAGAACGGACGCGGCAAAACCACTTTATCCGCATTATTGCGCTCGCTTGCAACAAACCGTCCTGATCTCATTCTGGAGCGTCATCGTCTCGCCGCCGCATATCCGCCGGAGGCAATCATTGACTGCGCCGGCGGTCCGCCGATGGCGATGTTTCGGAACGGAACTTGGAGCCGCCACCTCCCGTCGTTGGCAATCTTCGACGACGTCTTTGTAGATCAAAACATCTACTCCGGGCTGTCGGTTAGTGCCGGTCACCGACAGAATCTGCATGAGCTTATCGTCGGCGCGCAGGGGGTGGCCCTCAACCAACAGCTACAGGCACTCGTTAACAGGATTGAGGCGCATAACGCGGAACTCCGCGCGCGGGCTTCTGACGTGCCCGCCGCGGTGATGGGAGGCATGACCATCGACACGTTTTGCGCGCTACAGGCCCGCCCGACAATTGATGCAGATATTCGGGAAGCAGAGCGCGCCCTGACTGCCGCGCGCGAAGAAGCACCCATTCGGGAAGGCCTTCTCTTCGACGCGCTGGCATTGCCAATGTTCGACGTCGCGGCGATTGAACACCTGCTGATGCGTGACCTTTCGGGTCTCGATACGGCAGCGGCAGCGCGCGTGCAGGAGCATCTCGCGCAACTGCCGCGCGGAAGCGAAGCGTGGGTGGCCGAAGGCATGCGACGAGTCGCGGTCGAAGGTCGGGACTGTCCCTTCTGCGCACAGGACCTGACTGGCTCCCCCGTCATAGCGCATTACCGGGCTTTCTTCAGCGAGGAGTACCGAAATCTTAAGGCGAGCATCGCGCGCCTGGCGGAGAGCATAGAGCAGACACATTCAGGCAATGCGCCCGTCGCGTTCGAACGAGCACTGCGCAGCGCCGCGGAGCGAAGGGCATTCTGGGCGCGGTTCGCTGATATGCCAGAAATGGCGTTCGACACTACGACACTCACACAGGATTGGTTGCTGGCACGGCAGCTTGTCGCGGCCGCTTTGGCAGCCAAGGCCGCCGCACCGTTGGAACAAGTCAGGCTATCTCAGAAGACGCGGGACGCAATCGCTGCCTATGACGCGCACCGGCAACTTGCCGATGAGTTGAGTGTCCGGCTGCTAGCTGCGAATCAAACAATTAGACTTGTTAAAGAACAAGCTGCCGCGGGAAATGTCGTCGCACGGGAGGCGGACCTTGCACGTCTGCGCGCACACAAGGCGCGGTATGAGGCGGCGGTGGCGCCGTTCTGTGATGCATATTCGGCCGAAAAGGCAGCGAAGACGGCCACTGAACAGCAACGAGACCAGGCGCGCACTGCCCTAAACCAGTATCGCCAAAACGTGTTCCCTAACTATCAGAATTCCATTAACGACTATCTGGGGCGATTCAACGCAGGGTTTCGCCTGGAGCAAATCCAGGCGGCTAATACTCGCGCAGGATCTTCGTGTACCTACAGCCTGAGGATCAACAACGTCATTGTGCCCGTCGCGGCGGACGCAGCACCGGGACGGCAAGCGTTTAGAAACACCCTCAGCGCCGGGGACCGCAATACACTGGCGCTCGCATTCTTCTTCGCGTCTCTCGACCAAGATCCGGGTCTGGCTAACAAGGTAATAGTGATCGACGATCCTGTATCGAGCCTTGATGACAATCGGTCACTCACAACGGTTCAGGAGATTCGGCGATTACTCCCGCGAGTCACCCAGATAATCATCCTGTCACACAGCAAGCCATTTCTCTGCCAAGCATGGGACAGTTCGGACTCCACACAACGGGTAGCTCTTCAAGTGCGCCGTGATGGCCCGACAAGTTCCACTATTGACGCATGGAACGTTGATGCCGACTTGGTTACGGAATACGACCGTCGCCATGAGAAGCTGCGCAATTATCTACAAAATGGGTATGCGGGCAATCTTCGGGACATTGGCGTTGACATCAGACCTATGCTGGAACACTTCTGCCGCGTGGCTTACACCGCCAACTATCCGCCAGGGGACCTACTCGGAAACTTCCGCGATAGATGCCAAACCCGGCTAGATCAAGGCGCCCCAGTAATGTCAGCGATGGACCTACAGGAACTCCGAGACCTGATTGACTATGGGAACAGATTTCACCATGACTCCAACCCGCACGGCTATCTAACGATCATGCCGACCGACGCAGAACTGGGTGGATTCGTACAACGAACGCTGGCTTTCTGTAGCAGAGGGTAATGCGCCCTAGCCCTTCCGGAGTGACGCTGTGCCGCCTTGAACCGCTCCCCTTGCTAGACACTATTCTAGAGATTGTACGTCTATCAGATTCCCGCCATAGTGCGCGGTCGGATCATGCACGGATGATGCAAGTGGCGCGCAAGGTGACGGACATGGGTGACGGCTTCTTATGTGGCAAGCGCTACCTGACCTTGGATCGAGACGCAAAGTGCACGGATGATTTCTGGCGCTCGCTGTCACGAGAGGGTGTTGAAGTAATCTGCCTCCCCGTACGTGCCTCTAATTTGAATGCGTATGCGGAGAGGTTTGTGGGAACAAGGTTCGCAGGTAACTCAGCGAGCACCTCCGCGAGCCCAGGAAGGATATGGCGACGCTCGAATTGGAATCGGGGCAATCGCTTCTCCCCATCGTATTCGACTCCATAGAGACTGCCCGCCCGTACCCTCTGACGGATTCGGTTCGGATCCACCTTGAGATACTTTGCGGCCTGGCTAGTGGTGAGGCTGGTATCAAGAAGCGCCATGTAATCGGCGATGGATTGGGCGAGCGGGTCGGTGCGTTCCTCCGTATTCCAGCGCTCGGTGGAGAGCCCTACGGAACGGAGCGCTACGTGGAAAGCGATCTGATCGGGCTTGACGGTGGCCTGAACACCTACAGTTATGTCGGTGGTAATCCCCTTACCTATACCGACGAATGGGGTTTGGCGGGCTGTGCTTATAGTGAGCGGAGGATCGAACTGAAACTGCACATAGTCCAGAATAAAAGTCACCGCATGAAGTCGCCGTCCTGAAAACTCCTGTAGCAGTTCCAGCTTTCGTTTGGCATCCAGACGTCCCTCGCTCTCCACTCTGTGGCCCCCTATAAACTAAGAGTGCGGCGCGTTAGTGTCTGCCGCAGCGAATGAATTGGGTCCCCAACCAAAATTAACGACCAGCCTGTTGCCTCAAACGAGATCGCACCGGATGGGAAATTTATCGGAATCAGCCAATGCGCGGTGTCTGCAAACTCTCCCTTTTTGATGGTTTGTTCGATTCGATCTATTTGAAACGGCGTGACGCCAATCGGACCAACAGAATAATCAACCTCCATCTTTAGTCGGAATACTCTGTAGAAGCTGAGTAGCCCAGGAACGATCTTGAATTCAAAGCGACCTGGGACATCTATCCATTCGACAATGTGATCGATGTCCAAAGTCAGCGTACAGGTGCCTTCGTCGGGATTCTCGTCAGTGAGATGCCACGCATGAATAGCGTTGTCGTGAAAAGATCGGTTCGCCAGATCGGCCGCTGCCAAGGCTGTACGCGATAGATTCATTGGATGCTGATCCACAAGTGAGAATTGGTTGTAATCCTGCCAGCGATAGTCAGCGGATCGTGACCGAATATGCTGCACCACAGCGCTCCGCGATGATTCGGTGCCCAGTAAACGCCTGAATCACTTCGGCGTTGGATCTAAAATGCATCGTCGGCTCGCACGTCATGAACCTCGTGAGTCCGCCCAAGGCCATTGGCAGCAGGAGTTGATCGGCGAGATGTGGGCCCACCGGGGCTTCATGGGAGAGGTATTCGCGCGCCTCGCGGGCGGTTCCCTCCGCAATGCTCTCGGCACGACGACCGCGTTCGCCGAATCCCGTGAATACCTCGGTAACGTGTTCGTACTCGAGCGTCAGCACTAGCACGTTACCTGGTCCCATTTCGCTCGGGATACCTCTCACCTTCATTTGATCCGCCGCCCAGTTGAGGCGATTGCCGACTACCGCGAGCTCACGTTCTGCGACATGCAGCGGGACGCCGCAGATATACGACTCGGCATATGCACGCCTCTTCGCGCCGCGCTCGATCAGCTCGATCGGCTGGAGTCTGGGAATTGGCGCGATCTGCGCTTCGATCAGTCCGCCGCCTCGCGGATAGAAACCATGGCGCTCCACCTTGAGGTTGATTATCGCCCCCATGCGGGCAACCACTGGCAAGAACGCACCCGTGAGGAAGTCAACGGGCGGCGCTGCCTTGTTATGTGTACCTCCTGAAATACGAATGATGCTCGGCGCCGATGCCGTGAGTAGTGGCGCTAGGACAGTCTGCAGTACGAGCGTGCAGCTTCCCGCGGTCCCGATGGAAAACGAATACTCACCTGCTCGCACGGCACGTGGCTTGAAGGTAAGGGTGCTCGATCCGACGGTGCAGCCTTCCAGGTCGGCGTCCGAAATCTCTGCGGCTGCCATTACGGCGGTCACATGTTGGCGCAGGAGGCCGGGCTTTTCACGTCGCGCACGAATGTGCTCGATACGAAAGGCCTGGCCTGTGCAGAGGGCAAGCGAAAGGGCGGAGCGCAGAATTTGCCCCCCGCCTTCACCTTGTGCTCCATCGATCCTGATCACTCGTTATCCTTTCACGCAAACAACCTGCTTGAGCGTGTGCACTATCTCAACCAAGTCACGCTGCGCGTCCATCACGGCGTCGATGTCTTTGTACGCCGCTGGCGTCTCGTCGATCACTTCCGCGTCCTTACGGCATTCGATACCTGCCGTTGCGGCCTCGTGCTCGGCAACCGTGAAGCGCTTGCGAGCTTCCGTGCGCGACATCCGGCGACCAGCGCCATGGCTGCAGCTCTCGAAGCTCTCTGCGTTACCTAGGCCGCGCACGATGTACGAACGCGTGCCCATGCTCCCCGGGATGATCCCGAGTTCGCCGTGGGCGGCTCGAACAGCGCCCTTGCGCGTGACGAGTACGTCCTCCCCGAAGTGGCGCTCGCGCGCCGTGTAGTTGTGATGGCAGTTCACCGCCATTTCACCGAGCGCGAAGGGGCGAAGCTCTTCGCGTAACACACGCAGAACGCTGTCCATCATGGCGCGGCGATTTTCTGCGGCATAGTCCTGCGCCCACTCCATTGCCTCGACATAATCGTCGAAGTGCTGACTTCCCTCCACGAGGTAAGCCAGATCGCGGTCCGGCAGATTGATGAAGTGACGGCGCATGTCGTCGCGCGCCAGCTCGATGAAGGTCTGCCCGATGAGGTTGCCGATGCCACGTGAGCCAGAGTGCAGCATCACCCACACGGTCTGCTCGGCGTCCAGGCAGATCTCAACGAAGTGATTGCCACCGCCAAGCGTTCCGAGCTGGTCCTGTGGCTTCTTTGGCTTGAGGCGCGGGTACTTCTCCGCGATGCGGTCGAGGCGCTCCGCGAGTCCGCGCCAGCGCGTGATGATCGAGTTCGGCGCCACGGACCAGGCCCCCTTATGGCTGCGGCCGGGAACCGTGACGAAGCCGTGGGGTACTGCGCGCTCGATCTGCGCGCGGACGGTCGCGAGCGACTCCGGCAAATCTGCAGCCTTGAGAGTCGTTTGCACGGCCATCATTCCGCAGCCGATGTCGACACCGACGGCGGCCGGAATGATTGCGCCCTTGGTCGCCACAATGGATCCGACCGTCGCTCCGATGCCCACGTGCACATCAGGCATGGCCGCGAGATGACGAAATATGAACGGCATGCGTGCGGTGTTGGCAAGTTGGCGTCTGGCTTCATCCTCGATGGGCACGCCGCGCGTCCACATCTTCACATGGCGGCCCCCTTCCACGTTCATTACTTCATAGTGTTCTGAGTTCATTGCTGCTGTCCTTGAAAGAATCCGGTGTGGCGACAAAGTAGTTAGTGAAACGGCGTGCTCTACATTGAGCTACGGCCCCGTAGTGATGGAGCCGACGGGATTCGAACCCGCAACCTCGTGCGTGACAGGCATGTAGTTCCACTGGCATTCGCCGCACCGAAAAACACAGTCCTCATTCAAAAAAAGAGCGCGACAAGGTGTGGCAGGAACTCCAGGCCCGAAGGACTGGTCGGGTTCTCGAACCCCGTTGCCCGCAAGGGGCTTTACCCATGTAGTCCACACCGGCATTCGCGCAAAGTCGGTTCCTCGAGAACGTGCCCGGGACAATGGTTGCGTGTGACATTGCCCTCTCGAAGGATGTAGTCATCACAGCCCAATCGCTTCGACACGCTCAACCCAGTGACCGGCGCCGAGCTCGTCGCGCGAGAAGCGTGCCACGGTCTCGAACACCTCGTCTGAGAAGCCGCCGACGTTCAGCACGTCGGCACGCTCTGCAGCCTGGGTCGATCCGTAAGGCTGCAAGTCAATGCAGACGAGCTTCGCCTGAGGGTTGCTCACACGGAGCGATTCCCATCGGCGCATCGTCTCGGTGGCGCCACCCGCCCGCTTGTCGACCCAGCTCTGGTTGTCTGAAACCAGAACTACCAGATCCACGGGTACGCGGTGCCTCTCGAGCCATTCCAGCGGCGCGCTGCAGTTGGTTCCACCGCCGCCGATCGCGGCTAGCTTCTGCGCGTTGGTCATCACCGAGTCCCGCGCGTTCAGCTCAATTTTTCGCACGCACTGTTCGAACGGAAGCACGAGCGCTTCGCGATTTGCACGCACGATCGCGGCCGTCACGAGGGCAGCGACATCGACGCAACGCACGGCGCTTGTCGCTCCGCGGCGCATGCCCGTCACCGCCGAGCGCATCGAGCCGGACACGTCCGGGCACATCACCACGTGTCCGCCAAAAGCTGGCACGTTTCCGATGGCGATCTCCATAGCATCCTGCAGGGCCTCTTTCACGATCTGCGGCACCGTAGGACCGGCCGCGTGATATGCGGTCATGAGCTGGTACGGAAATGCCCGCGCTCGCTCAATGGACTCACGATCCCGCAGCCTGGCTGCAACGTGCTCGGCCATACCCGGCAGCTCGAACACTCCGTGGCGGGCAAACGTGTTGATGTTCATCCGCACCATATGCCAGCCGCCACGCGCAGCGATCTGCGCCCACTCGTCGCGGTTGAGGCCGAGTGCCGTCAGCATTTGGAACGGCACATCCGGCAGCGTGCGCGAGCGGTCCCACTTGTACAGCTCGAACTCCTGCAGCGCCTGAGGCAACTGCTCGAACACATAGGGCTTGCCTAGTAGCCAGGCGTAGAAGGCTTCGCGCTTAGCGTCCACCGGTTTGGGATGGACCATTCGCACGATGTCTTTCAGTGATGGCTCGCTGCCGACGGCTGCATCAATCAGCTTCCGTTCGGAGGCGCCGTTCACCCATTTCTGGACCATCGCCTTCGGCACGGAGCCGAGTGACTTTCGGCCCACGGCACCGCTGCGCAGGATCTGCACGAACGTGCGTAGCATGCGGCCGTTGTCGATAACGCGCGGGAATACTTGCTTGAAGTGCTGGGTGCTGCTCGCTGAAAGCGCGGCGAGCAGCAGCGCCGGCATGTCTTTCATCGCAGCCGCCTCGCGCGCGTAGATCGCGCACTTCGCCATGTACTCGGGCTCCACTTCGCGAGTGAGCTCCAGGACGGTGGAGAGCTGCTCCTGTCCGCCGACGTAGAAGGTATTCGAGAGGCAGCCGGTCGCGGCGTACTGCGCGAGCTTCTGCTTCGGGGCGTACTCGTAGGCACCCGATCCTTCGCGGTTGATCGTGTTCGCCGCCGGCAGCAGACGGCCGCGCGTGGAGGCGAATAGGGTCTTGTTGGCCATGTGGCACTCCCGATCTGGATTTGTCCGAAGGTGGCGGCGCCCCCATGGCGCCGCCGGTTTCGTGTTTTTTCCGTGTGTTTCGATGATCAGTGGTGCAGCCGCTGTGCCAGAGCTGCTGTCCCGGCGCTGTATTCTCCTAACCATGTGAAAATGGCGACCTTTTTAAGCGGAGAAGGGCTGCGGAATTAGAGTCGGCATCCGCGTGAGTCCGTCAGAATGCGCTTTTGAGATAGCCTATCTATCTATTAAGATAGATCTGTGAAAAATATTGTCATCGGGTTTCTGGGGTCTCAGCTAGATGGTGGGTTGGGAGCGGGACGCTGGGAGAAATGGCGTCCCACAGTATCGATCTGCCAGCACGAAGACTTCGTGGTCGACCGCCTCGAGCTGCTGCACGCGCGTCAGCACACCCAGCTGGCGAAGCAGATCAAGGAGGACATCGCGTCGGTGTCACCTGAGACGGAAGTGAATCTGCACCTGTTTGACCCGCGTGACGCGTGGGATTTTCAGGAGGTGTACGGGCTGTTACATGAATTCGCACGCATATATCGGTTTCAGCCGGAGAGCGAGCGGTATCTCATGCACATCACCACGGGCACGCACGTGGCGCAGATCTGCATGTTCATTCTGACCGAAGCTCGCTATTTCCCGGCGAGCCTGCTGCAGAGCTCTCCCTCGCGGCGGCAGAGCACGGATACGGTCGGGGCTTTCTCGATCATCGATCTGGATCTGTCGAAGTACGATCAGATCGCCGCGCGGTTTGCGCGGGAGCGCCAGGAATCGACCGACTTCCTGAAGTCGGGCATCGCGACTCGGAGTCCGTCCTTCAACAGAATGATCGACGCGATCGAGCGCGTGGCGGTGCGTTCACGTGCTCCGCTGCTGCTAATTGGTCCGACAGGAGCGGGAAAGAGTCAGCTGGCAGCGCGGGTCTATGAGCTGAAGCGGGCTCGCCATCAGCTGAAGGGTGAGTTCGTGGAGGTGAACTGCGCGACCTTGCGTGGGGACGCGGCGATCTCGACGCTGTTTGGACATGTGAAGGGCGCATTCACTGGGGCGCAGACCGATCGTGCGGGCCTGCTGCGGAAGGCCCACGAGGGAATCGTCTTTCTGGATGAGATTGGTGAGCTGGGTCGCGATGAACAGGCGATGTTGCTAAAAGCGATCGAGGAGAAGCGGTTTTTTCCATTGGGGGCGGACAAGGAAACCCAGAGCGACTTCCAGCTGATTGCGGGGACGAATCGGGATCTGCGCGATGATGTGCGGGCGGGTCGATTTCGCGAAGACCTGCTCGCGCGCATCAATCTGTGGACGTTCGTGCTGCCTGCGTTACGCGAGCGGCCAGAGGACATCGAGCCGAACATTGAGTACGAGCTCGAGCGGCATGCGCGAATCACGTCCTCAACTGTGCGGTTCAACGCCGAGGCCCGCGCGCTCTACGTTGGGTTCGCGACATCCGCCGCGGCAGAATGGGCCGGCAACTTCCGCGAGCTGTCGGCCTCCGTGAGTCGCATGGCCACGTTGGCTGACGGCGGTCGGATTACTGAGGCCGTGGCGCGCGAGGAGATTGACCGCTTGCGTGCGGCGTGGAGTCCGGCACGCGATGACATGCTATCGGCGTTTTTGACAGTTGATCAGATCGAGACGCTTGATCTGTTCGATCGCCTGCAGTTGGAGGCGGTAATTGGGATCTGCCGACGTTCAGCATCGGTAGCCGATGCTGGACGAAAGCTGTTTGCGGCAACCCGGCAGAAGCGCAGCACCGTGAATGATTCGGACCGACTTCGGAAGTACCTGGCGCGCTTCGGACTGGATTGGGGACGCATCAGTCGAGCAACCGCGTAATGTCCCGAAGAGAGTCGACGGAGCTCAGGCAGCGCGGTGATAATAGTTGAGGATGCCACCGAGACGCTGGCGCCGGCGCACCGGCTGAGAGTGCGCGATAACAGGAGCGGGCCGCAGAAGCCGGTTTTCGAGGCCCTGGTGATTACGTTCACTATGATAGTGCGCCATGAAATGGCCAATCGCATGTTGGAGTGACGCTTGCCCTAAGAAGATCATTCGGTTCAAACACTCGGATTGTATTGAGCGTACGAAGCGTTCGGCGAACGCGTTCAAATTCGGTGCTCGTGGCGGTAGGCGAATGATTTCGATGCCCTCGCGCAAGAGGACACTACGGAAACCCTCACAATACTTTGTATCTCGATCAAGAATGAGGCAGCGCTTGCCGCGCAGGAAGCCCTCGTGCAGGTCGGTTAGATTGCGTGCGATTTGCATCATCCATCGGCTGTCTGGATGAGCAGTGATGCCTGCGACCTTTACGGCGCGGCTGCTGATGTCGACAAAAAACAACACGTAGTACGTCATCAGGCCCCTGAGCGTACAGACCTCGACGGTGAAGAAATCGGTTGCCGCTACGCATTCCCAGTGGGCCTTCAGAAAAGTAGACCACGACGTGCGCTGGCCACGCTGCGGGGCCGGATCGATCCCGTTGTCCTTGAGAATCCGTGCGATCGTACCTCGTCCAACCTCGTGACCCAGATTTGCAAGCGCACCTTGAATGCGTGTGTATCCCCAGGAGGGATTCTCAATGACCATGCGCACAACGAGTGTGGTGATGTTCTGCATTATGCAGGGACGCCCCGGGCCTCGGCGGTGGGAATAGTTCCATTTGGCCGCCACGAGCCGACGATACCATCTCAGGAGAGTGTCGGGCGTAACCAGAGTTTCAAGGTCCGAGAGTGCCCGGCGGCCAATCGCATGTGCCTTCCTGGCAAGCCGACGGCGCTCTGCATCGGTGAATCGCAGACGTTGGTTGCTCAAGCGAGCTTTGAGAAGTCGGTTTTCCGCCTGCAGGTATTCAATTGCCTCTAATTCCACTTCGTCACGTTTAACACTTTGAAATGCTGAGGAATTTGATATCATT
>CAZBTV010000156.1:0-16969 GCA_964494895.1 uncultured Steroidobacteraceae bacterium
CTGGGCATCCTTACGGGTTGGAACACCGAGATAGCCCTCGACGTCCAGTGGGCGCACGTCGTCGCTCCTGGGGCCAAGGTCGTTGTGGTCGTAACCAACGGCCAGGACAGCGAAAGCTTCGAAAACTCCATCACCTACGTGGCGGAACACGATCTCGGCAACACCGTTTCCAATAGCTACGAAGAAGATATCGACATGATCGCCGGCCCCCTCGAGCAGACCTCGTGGGACCAGGCGATCGAGCTGGCCGCCGCCAAAGGCATTTCCGTCAATTTTTCCACCGGCGATGCTGGCGATCATGGCCTGGGCACTCCGCTGGGCGCGGCCGGAGTTCCTTCAGTCTCCCCCCATGCCACCGCTGTGGGTGGTACCACGATCCTGAACGATGTCTTCAATCCGGGTTCCACGATCACCACGTCGTGGGGAGAAGTGGTCACTTTTCTGGGAGGAGTGGATTCGAACAACAATCCCGTGGTGTTCGATCCACCCACTGAGTTTGTCAGCATTTTCCCCGGAGGCGGCGGCGGCGAGAGCGTGTTCTGGCCCAAGCCAACCTGGCAGGCGGCTCTTGCCGGTAAAGGCAGGCAAACTCCAGACGTCTCCGCGCTTGCGAACCCATTCACCGGCGTTCCCATTGTCATCACTTCCGGCACGGTGCAGTTCCTCGAATACGGCGTGGGAGGAACCAGCCTCGCCTGCCCGATCTTTTCGGGTTTCTGGGCTCTGGCCAATCAAAAAGCGGGTCACGCCCTGGGCAATGCGGCGCCTTTGATCGCCGCTCTACCCCCGGGCGGGGTTCAGGATGTGCTTCCGACCACTGACAGCACACCGAACAATCTGACCGGAATGGTTACGGACCAGAATGGCACCACGACCTTTTCGGCGTCACAACTCTTCGCCCCCTTCCTCGATGGCAACCGTAACTTCACGAGCACGATCTTGTCGCATCCCTCGAACTTCTCGGACATCGTCATCCAGATCGGCGCGAACGGGCAGCTAACCAGCTTTACTGGTACCACATTCGGTTTTGCCTTCGGAATAGATAGCTCACTCACGGTCAAGAAGGGCTGGGATCCCGCGACGGGATGGGGCACGCCATTCGGCCTCGCTTTCCTTGATGCGGTAACACGTTAAGATTGGGGGACAGTATCTGGGCGCGCGGGCTTCGAGGCCGGCGCGCCCAGAGCTCTTGCTGCCCAATGCAGAACGCTGCCAGTGATCTGGCAGTCGTAGCAGAATCATTTATTGGAGAGCGTAGTGATCGGAATGGCGGTGATTGGATGCGGTCGAATAGGTCGCATGCACGCGAGAAATCTGGCGCGGCACGCCCGCGTCAAGTTGCTTTCGGTATTCGACCCCGCGGAGCAAAGCTCCCGCGAAACGGCCACAGAGCTCGGTGTGAAAGCAGCGACGGCCGTCGATGAAATATGGTCAGATCCAAAGGTGGAGGCAGTCCTGATTGCGTCCCCCACCGATACCCACGTGCCCTTGATCGGGGCAGCGGTCGCAGCCGGCAAGGCCGTTCTGTGCGAAAAGCCTATCGATCTCGATCTGGCGCGTGCCCGAGCCGGTTGGGCCGCAATTTCCGGGCAGAACCCGCCTGTCATGCTCGGGTTCAACCGACGCTTCGATCCATCGTTCCGGGCACTACGCGAGCGATTGCATGCCGGCGAAATCGGCCGGTTGGAGCTGGCCGTCATTACCAGCCGCGATCCCGCGCCCCCGTCGGCTGCATACATCAAGGCCTCCGGCGGTCTGTTCCGCGATATGACCATTCATGACTTCGACATGGCGCGCTACCTGGCCGGCGATATCGAAGAAGTGTTCGCGTTCGGCTCGAGCCTGGTGGACCCTGAAATCGGGAAACTGGGTGATATCGACACCTGTACAGTGACGTTGAAGGCCAGATCCGGCGCACAGATCCAGATCAACAACAGCAGACGTTGCTCCTACGGATATGACCAGCGCGTGGAGGTCTTCGGCTCGAAGGGAATGCTACAAGCCGGCAATGAGCGCGCCACGGCGGTGGAATCCTGGAGCGCAGAGCGGACGGCGGCACGTGATCCCCTGTTGAATTTTTTCATCGAGCGGTATCGTCAGGCTTACGATGCCGAAGTGGATGCGTTCGTTGCTGCGATCGAGGCACACTCGACCATGAGTCCAGACTTCGCGGACGGAATCGCGGCATTGGAATTGGCGGATGCCGCAATGCGCAGCCTGAAGTCAGCAGCAGCAGTCAAACTCCAGCGCTGACGTTGATTGCCTGATCTCCCGGTCGTCAAGGACGATGCGGTGTGGCCGGCTCTTGTGCCGGCCTCTGGGTTCCGGCGGGATCGTTCAGCAGCCGCAGCCGCGTCCCACCGGTTTCAGGGTCCTTGTACTCACGGTTCGAGTCGCAGACGTACTCATTCATCTTGTAGTGCGGCAGTCGCTTATAGGCGTAGGTAAAGCTCCAGGGAGCCGACAGGTACACCGGATCCTCCACCGTGATGTGGTCTTCGAAGAAATCCGGTGTCAGCATACGGATGCGTTCGTGGATGCGCATCTGGTCGCTATGCGGTACGCCCCGAAAACGCACTTTCTCCTTGATACCGATGGTGTCGACCAGAAGGGAGTCACCCTCCCAATGGCCCACGGAGTGCCCCCAGTAGCCCGGTTCCGCGTCCTCGATCGGGGTCTGCTTCTCATTCAGGTAGATCCGGCGCACCTGGTTGTAGGCCTCCTGCACGATCGTGACCTGGCCCGGCGTCTGCAGGACTTCCATCGGAAACATGGCCAACATCATGGTGGGCATTCCGTCCGGCAGGCACTTCACGTAATCGGTGTATAACGGCTCACCGCGCGCGTCCGCTTCCCTGGCGGCTTTCTGTTGGGCTTGCCAGGACGCCAGGTATTCGGGCTTGAGTGGCGGGTCACCCACCGGAGGCGGAGGTGGCGGCAGCTTGGGGTCAGGCTTTTCATCCAACTGCGGGTAACGATTCCACGTTCCCGTCAGTCCATGATCGGCCGCCGCGGAAGTCGGTGCCGCAAGCGTGGTGCCCGAAAATCCTACGAACGTAACGATCCCGAAGGCACACAGAGTCCGTGCCAGAAAATCAACTCGCAGGGTTGAGGTCCGCATCGGGTGCTCCTATCGAATGTTGGCCTTACCGGCCGGAGCCCCGTTGGAAAACACGCGTCCATCGGCGAGGGTAATCTGCTTTAGGAGGCCGCCCGGCTCGCCGGTCTTCAATGGAGCGATGATCACCGTGATCTTGTCACCGGGCTTGATCATGTTGAACTTCCAACCAACCCGGTTCAGGATGCCAGGACTGGCGCACTCGACGGTGTAGCCCTTGGTCTCGCCGTGCTCGTCGCTCGAGGCCAGCGCGATGTAGACGTGCGGGTTGTTCCACTCAAAGCTGGTAACGGTGCCCACCAGCTTGATCTGGTGATCGTTGTCGTACATCGCGAACGAATGATGTGCGAGCGCCTCCGCTGCCGCGAGCAGGCCAAGCGACGCGCACACCGAAAGCCACCCGCGTCGAAACGAGCCCGACACCGCGCCGAGACGTCCCATGATGCACTTCCCCCTTTTTGGTGCGCTATGCCGCTTACGATCGCACGTTCCTGGCCGGACGGCGACAGCTTGCGATCTTTGTCCTAACCGTGGATAGCGCGGACGCCTGAAGGGCCAATCACCAGCTATGCGCATCACCCATGTAGCTGAGCATCACCTCTTCCAGATCTGATGGATCGGCTACGCGCCAGCCGCGGCGGGTAAACTCGTTCCATTCTTGTGCTGTCGGGTAGGTGTAGTAGGCCGCGTCGCTGGAGTGTTGAACGAAACTCGAGAGCTCGCCGCCTTGCTCGAGCGTTTGCAGAGCACGACGGATCATAGCTATGCCTGGCGGATAATGATCCAGAACGTTTCGCAGCAGCGACCTTTCGCGTAGCCATGGGCGCCGGTGAATCGAGACAACATCGCCAGTATCGATGCTTCCGTCGCGGATGTAATGCAAGGTGCACCCGATTTCTGGGTCTTCGTTCATGATCGCTCGGAAGGTTGGGAGGATTCCGCGGTAACAGGGAAGAATGCCGGAGTGCAGGTTGAGCACTCCCAACCGCGGGATCCCCAGCAGGGGATGCTTGAGAATCGCGCCATAACGGACGCTCAGGATCAGGTCCGGGGCAAAGGACTTCACGAAATCCAGACCGGCGGCACTGTTCGGGCTTGCCAGCGAATCCACGGGAATTCCCCGCAATCGCTGTATTTCCGCGAAGGTCAAATTGCGACCGCCGCTGTCGGCCAGCGCGGCGCGCTCGACCAGCGGGAAGAGTGCGCGGTTGGGCCAGGTCTGTTCAGCGATGCGCAGCTCGCGCCGTTGCGGCGGCTCGTCCACAGGGGTACGGCCTACCTGCTCAGCGAGCGCGATCCGCACTGTGTGGCGCTCGAGGGCGGGCAATAAGCTATTCAGCGCCAGGCTACTTGCCAGGTCGCGGGTTAGACAACACAAAATACGCATACAACAACGCGGCAGTTCGGGGCCAGTAACGACCTTCGAAAGGATAGCGCCAATTAGGGGCCCGCGCCTGCGTCCACAGCGGGCCTCTCGATCTCCGCGCGGGAACGTCCTGATATATAGTATCGTCCGCGCGCATGCCGCAACCTACCCTCTCAAGGCACCCTATGAGGAGAATCCCGTGAAGGTGAAGACTGGATGTTTCATTGCAGCTGTGTTGGTTTCATCCTCTGTCGGAGCTACGGAGCCCGCTACGCCCGCCGGTGTGTTCGCCCTGACATCTCCGGCTTTCGAGGACAATGGACACCTGGCGAGGAAATTCGCGGGCAAGGATCCGTCCAACGCCAATTGCGTCGGCGAAAACATCTCACCACCGCTTGCGTGGTCGAATCCTCCAAAGGGGACAAAAAGTTACGCGCTGGTATTGTTCGACCCGGAGGGCCGGGCTGGCCTGGGTGTGACCCACTGGGTGGCTTACAACATACCGGCCTCGGTGACAGGGTTCGCAGAAGGAGAAGTCAGCAAGCCCTCAGAAAAGTACGTCGGCGGAAAGAGCACGCGGAATCTCGGCACCTACTTTGGTCCCTGTACCCCACCCGGGGACTGGCACCACTACACCTTCACCCTCATCGCAACCGATCTCGATCCGACAGCACTCAAGCCTGGAATGACGCGCGATGAGCTCCTTGCGGCGCTCGGGGGCCATGCGCTGGGCGCGGCGGGTCTGATCGGCCGATTCCGGCACGACTGACGAACAACGAAATCAACGTGGATGCCCCCTGTTATGAGAATTGATCACGGGGAGCCCGGATTCAGCCAGGGTGCTGCGAATTTGTTTGATCCCCGCGCGAATCTCAGCAAGGCCCGCAACGGCATAGCTCAGTATCATTCCTGACACGTGCTGCCCGGCGGCATGATAGCGGGCAAGGCTGTGCACCCTTACATTCCGTTGGAGCAATGCCAACGTAGCTGCTTCGATATCGAGCCCCGGCCTCGTCACGGCGGCAATGTGCATTCCGTACGAGGACGGGAGCGGATCCAACCACTCGGCGAGCTCGGCCTCCAGACCCTCTCTGACAACTTCTCGTCGCTGTCGGTAGATCTCACGCACCTTTCGGATGTGGCGCACCAGGTGTCCCTCCGAAATGAACGCCGCGACGCTTCTCTGGATGAGTGTGGGACAGTGCCAATCGACACAGTTCTTGGCCAGGACGAGGCTCGGCATGGCCCACGGCGGCGCCACAATGAACCCCAATCTCAGCGACGGAAGCATGCACTTTGAGAATGTGCCGACATAGAAGACAACGTCGCCGGCCGCCCGCGTCCAAAGCGCCTGAAGTGCTTCGCCATCCAGCCGGAACTCCCCGTCGTAATCGTCTTCAACAATGACTGCCCCTCTCTCACGCGCGAGCGCGATCAACTCAAGGCGGCGCTGCGCAGTGAGCGCCATGCCCAACGGAAACTGGTGGGATGGACAAACACAAATCACCTTGGCTTCGCTCGGGACCTCGTCGACGACCAGACCGTCGTGGTCGACCCGTACCGGTGCGATCCGCGCCCCAGCGGCAGCAAAAGCCGCCCGCATCGGTGGGTAGCCAGGATCCTCTAGCGCCACCATTGTTTCCCCTGGGGTCACCAGGACCCGCGCGAGGAGATCAAACGCTTGTTGTGCTCCGGCAGTGACAAGCACGTCCTCGGGACGGCAAACCACCGCGCGGGTCACGGCAATGTGTCCCGCGATCGCGCTCCGCAAACGATAGCTGCCTTGATTGCCTTGGGGGCTCTTCAGGGTACCGGGTTTACGCTCGAGCTCTCGTAGCTGTCTCGCTGTGATCCGTCGGAACTCTTCCGAAGGGAAGAGGCGCGCGTCGACCATGGCTGGACGGAAATCGATGGGCAATCTGGCGCCGATCTCCCTGACAGCGAGCTCGGACTCTCGCCAGAATCCCATTGAGCTTCGGACGTCGGACTGCAGCCAAACTGGGTTGAGGCGAAAATCGGGCCGCGGCGTCTCGACTACAGGGGCGTGCGCGGTCTGGCTTGCGACATACACGCCGGAGCCACGCCGAGCGACGACGAGCCCTTCGTTGGCCAGCCGCTCATAGATTTCCGCAGCGGTGTTGCGAGAGACACCGAAGTATTTGTCGGCATGCCGGGTAGACGGCAAACGAGCGCCAGGGATTAGCCTCCTGTCGACAATGGCTGCCTTCAATTGCTCATAAAGGCGCTTGGAGGTGATCCTGGATCCTGACGAGCCGAGGTCGAGCTCTACTTCGAATAGTGAATCCACGCACCTCACCCTGTCGCTATGGGGGCCCATCCATTATTTTTCCAACTGCGCCTTCAAGGGAAGCGGCCGGACTGAAGGCGGCTGCACGCGCCGTGCCAAGTGGCCCGGCCGAAATTCCCTCAACTGGCCCTGTAGCTCAGACGGCACGCCAGCGATGCTCGTCTTATCAGCATCGCGGAGACAGTGATGGGAATAGATTTACGACGGAGTGGGCTGGCGCTCGCTGGTGTGCTGGGTTGCCTCATCTTTGCGACGACCAGAGCCGAGCCACGGGATGGTGCCCACGACTTCGACTTCGCCCATGGCCTCTGGCACACCCACGCGATCCAAGTGCTGGATCCGTTCGACGGAGGAACACACCGAGTGACTCTGGAGGGTACAAAGAGGTCACATCCCCTGTGGGGCGGGAAGGCGTGGGTCGAGGAAATCGAGGCGGACGGCCCGAACGGTCACTGGGAGGGAATGACCCTCTTCATCTACAACCCGAAGTCAGGCCAGTGGAGCCAGACCTACATCGACTCCAGCGGAGAGATCGAAGCGCCGACCATCGGCAGCTTCAAAGGCAGCCGTGGCGAGCTCTACGGGACGGAGACGTACAAGGGACGCAATGTGTTGGTCCGTGGTGTGTGGTCCGACATCACGCCGGATTCTCATCGTTATGAGATCTCCTTGTCGCAGGATGGCGGCCGGACCTGGGTGACGGCCTTCAAAGCCGATCTGACGCGGCTGAAAGAAAACCCAGAATAGACGGGTCAGCCCGACAATCATCTGCCGGGCTGACCGGGTTCCGCGCATTTTCGTTCCGCCTGCTCACAGGCGAAACTTGCGCCCGTCTACTTACAGTTCGGGTTCTGAACGGCCGCAGCCGCCGTCAGCACCGTGGTATCCGGGTAGCTGTACGCGCCGGCGATGGCGTTCGACGGAGTGACGCCTGCAAACCACTGCAGCAACGCCTCGTTCTGGGGGTGCCAGGTGGTGCCGTTCAGCGGTATCGAAAGGTTCGAATTGGGCAGGCCCTCGATCACATCGCCGACCTCGAGGTTGTTCTGACAATTACCATTCGGAGCGAGCCAGAATGGCGTCGCATTGTTCCCGAATGGATCCGCGAAGGTCTCTGCAAGCTCGTGGCTGAGAGCGGCGATATCAAGGAAACTGGTCGAGCGGAATATCCCCGGAGAGACCCAGCTCGAGTAATTCAGCACGAAGCGCTTCTCACGCAGGCCATTCGCTCTCGTGCCGGGCTCGATGTCGGCCGTGTGGAAACCGATTACGCAGCAATTGCTGGGTGTTCCGAAGAAGAGAAAGACATTGTTGAACAGGAAAGTCGAGATGTCGGTCGTATGAATGACACCGTTGTTCTCCGCGAAGCCGATCGGTGTCGTTGTGTCCGTGGGTACGCTCGGGAAGAGCAGGCTCGTGAAGGCGTTGATGTCGATCAGGATGAATTTGCAGCACGAGCCGTCGGGATTCAGCGCGAAGTTGTAGGAACCAAAGGGTATGGACATGGTGACTGCCTGAGCCGGCCGCGGCCGCAGCAGAGTGTGCCAGTCATCATCAGCCTGGTTGAAAAATTGCGCCCGATGAACCGCGTCGGTGAACTGAGTGGGCTTCTCGCTCGAGGAGTAGGTCGTTGTCGAGAAGATCGGCGAGCTCAGGACCGGGCCAACGAATTGCGTGGCCGTTTGGATCATCGGCTTTCCGCCGACGGTCCGCGTCGTGCCGTCAGCAGCGAGCAGTACGACAGTGACCGGAATCACCGGTGCATTGATCGTTGTGGTCTCGCCTTGCCCGTCGCCGTCATCGCCCCTTGTGAGAGGCGAACGGCCGACCATGGTATACGGCCACGTGAACTGCCCATAGATCGCTGTATCGCCACGGTAAAACCAGCTCGTGAAGCTTGGGATCGTATCGACGCCCAGGACATTCGAGTTGGACCGAGCACCCACTACATTGACGCCAAGCCCGTCCAGGGTGGAATGCTGCGTTGTGGGTATTACGTTTACCAGCGCCGATGGATCGAGCTGGTCCGACTGCATCTGAGCGGACGAAAGCGATGGGATGGACACTGCCGAAAAGGCCAGTGCCACCAACAAAGGAACTCGCATAGCAACCTCCCTTCCTTGATGATTCCGTGTTGATTCTTGGGTACCCGGCGGGTGCTGAGCACCAGGGCTCGAGCACGACTATACAAAGGAGATGCGCATCGCGCACGTGAAATCGATATGTGATTGCAGCCGTTGCCGCAAGCATCCAAGCATGCCCGGACAAGCGAGTGCCAGCTACGAGTAGATGCTGGATGTGGCCCGAACAGGTGAGGCGCACTTCAACAGGGCGGGACGAAAGCCTTATCCGTCTTCAAGGCCTCTTGATTGGGTTATCAATGACCTCCCCTGAATCGGGTTCAGCAGCGCGAGGCGCACGCGCTGCCGCCCGGATTGGATTTATGCAGATTTGATGAAATCCAGCAGGTCCGGATTGATCACTTCGGGACTGGTCGTACACATCCCATGCGGCAATCCCTTGTAGACCTTCAATGTAGCATTCTTGACCAGCTTGGCCGACAGGAGCGCCGAGTCCGCAATGGGCACGATCTGATCGTCGTCTCCGTGCATGATCAACACCGGGACAGTCAGCTCCTTCAGGTCTTCGGTGAAGTCGGTTTCAGAAAAGGCCTTGATGCAATCGTACTGCGGCTTGGCACCTCCTATCATGCCTTGCCGCCACCAATTGTCGATAACGCCTTGCGACACTTTGGCGCCCGGACGATTGAAGCCGTAGAACGGACCCGAAGGCACATCTCGATAGAATTGCGCGCGGTTGGCCGCGAGAGCTGCGCGGAATCCATCGAAGACCTCCAGAGGCAAACCTCCCGGATTGTTGTTGGACTTGAGCATGATCGGCGGCACCGCTCCAATCAACACGGCCTTGGCGACACGACCACGGCCATGGCGGGCCACATAGCGCGCCACCTCGCCACCGCCGGTGGAGTGCCCAACATGGATGGCATTGCGCAGATCCAGGTGCGCTGCGAGTGCCGCCACATCGGCGGCATACGTGTCCATGTCGTTGCCCATCGCAGTTTGCGACGATCGTCCGTGACCGCGTCGGTCGTGCGCAATGACCCGAAACCCCTTCGATAGGAAGAAGAGCATTTGCGCGTCCCAGTCGTCGGAGGACAGTGGCCAGCCGTGATGAAATACGATGGGCTGCCCGCTGCCCCAGTCCTTGTAATAGATCTGAACGCCGTCTTCGGTGGTGATAGTGCTCATGCCGCAGACTCCTCATGGAACAGGATGGGTTGGAGAGCCGAGTATGCGCCATCTCACCAGGAAAGATTGATGCTGCCCTGAACCGATCCAACCCGCGAAGCTTCAGCGCAGGAGCATTACCTTGCCGGCGCCGTCTCGGGAAGTCGGACCATCGCTATCAGCCCGATCGTAACTGCCCCAAGCATGTACCATGCGGGCGCCAGTGGATTGCCGGTCGCATGAATGATCCACGCCACGAGAAACTGCGTGGACCCACCAAATACGGAAATCGCAAGGGCATAGATGAGCGCGATCGCACCCGAGCGAGCTCTTTTTGGCAACGACTCGGTAACGGCTACGATGATGGTCGCCGACGACAGCGTTTGAATACCGTTCAGTACAGCGCTCACCGTCAACAGAGCCGTACCGGTGCGCAGCCGTTCGAGGATCCAGAACGACGGATATATCGCTACGATCATCAGCAACCATGGGATGATCATCACCAGCTTGCGGCCGAATCGATCCGACAGCCAGCCACCGAGTGTGTCACAAACCAGCCCGCTGGCGCCGATCACGGCGGTAGCGCCGAATGATACCGCGCGGGACATTCCGAGGGTGTCACTCGCATACGTCGTCATGTATTCGAGCACGTAGTTGTTCGTAGTTGCCGCGCTCAGCATCATGAGTCCCAACACGAACACGTGGGCATAGCCCGTGGCAGAAGCGTTGCCGTGATCTGCTGAATCGGGCAGGGTCAATGTCTCGTTCAGTGTCCGGCGCACCACAAACGCAAACGGGATGATACAGACGCCCAGCAGCTGCGCGACTCGCCAGCCCCAGGCGTCGAGTTGCCCGGCGTCCAATGTGGTCGCAAGAATCACTCCAACGACGCCCGCAACGAGGGCAGCGGTGTCTGCACTGGTTGCCTGCAGCGACACATACAAGCCGCGGCGCGAAGGCGGAGCTGCTTCCAACAAAAACGCCGTGCTGGGTCCAACTTCGCCGCCCAACGCAAATCCCTGCAGCAAACGAAACACAATGACCAGGATGGGCGCGAGTGTGCCTATGGAGGAATACGCAGGGGTGAGTGAGAGGCCCGTGACGGCTACTCCGATCAGGCAAAGTGACAACATCATCGCCGGCTTGCGCCCTGCCCGATCGCCGAATCGACCGATCACGATCGCCCCGAGCGGCCGCGTCAGGAACCCTACTCCGAATGTGGCCAGGGATGACAGCAGGCTCAGGCCGGGAGTTTTGGAGGGGAAGAATGTATGACCGATCTGGGTCGCGAAGAATGCGTAGGTGACGAAATCGTAAAATTCCAGGCCGTTGCCGACGGCAATCGCCAGTGCCTGACGCCAGGACAGCGAGCGAGCGTGCTCGTTCAAGTCAGACATGGCGCTCGTTGGATTACCCGACGCTGTTTTTGGGGTCCTAGTGTGACAGCATCGGAAATCTGATGCCGGCTGGTCTGGTAAAGGCATGGGCTCGGGTCAGGGCGTGCGCGCCACAGCCCCAAGCGACTGCTATTACTGTATACACAGCCAGTCTTACTCTGGTGCGGATTGCCCCTTCCACCCTGAAATCTGCTCCCCTTATCGGTTTCCACTACATTGATCAGTCATGCCATGCTTTGCTCCGGTAGGGTAGAGCGACCAATTTTTGAATACGTCAAATTCGACCCGGCACTCACGTGGTGCGTGCAATGCGTATCGCGGCGTAGCCTGTTCATGCGGTGTCGAAGGGAGATCGGGTGAGATCGAGAAGCACTGTCCCGCGCTTCGCAGGGGCGATGGTTGTCCTGGCAAGCTTTGTCGCCGGACTTTCCGGGTGCGGTAATGGCGCGGCAACCGCCGTCACCTCCGCTGCCAGCGGCATGTCGACTGCGGCCGCAACCCAGCCCACCTTGTTGCTCTCCGCGGAGGACTTGATCGTCGTCCATAGCAGCGCCTTGTCCTCGGGGCCCGCCATCATGGGGTCGGTGCAGCCGGAGCGACGGGCCGATCTGCAGGCCGAGGTTTCCGCAGTGGTCTTGCAAGTTCTCAAGGAAAACGGCGACTCTGTCCGGCGCGGCGACCTGCTGGTGCGTCTCGACGACACGGCCATTCGCGACACTCTGACCGCAGCTGAGGCAGCTGAGCGCGCGGCCGAGCACGCTCTCGAACAGGGGGAGCGTCAGTTCCAGCGCATGTCTACACTGCGACAGACTGGAGTCGTCACCGTTGAGCAGTTGGAGGACGCCGAGACCAAGCGCAATACGGAACAGAGCGACCTTGAAGCTGCGAGAACGCGCGTAGTCAGCGCTCGCCAGCAGCTGGAGCGCACTCTGGTGCGGGCGCCGTTTGACGGGATAGTCAGCGAGCGAAAAGTCTCCGCCGGCGACACGGCTCAACTGGGCAAAGAGTTGCTCAAAGTCATCGACCCCCGCAGTTTGCGTTTCGAGGGGCTGGTTTCGGCCGATAGCATCGGCGAGGTCAAAGTAGGACAGCGCGTAATGTTTCGCGTTCACGGCTTCGCTGATCGCGAATTCCCGGGAACGATCACGAGAATAAACCCAGCCGCCAACGCCACGACCAGGCAGGTAGAAGTGCTGGTGGGTTTCGCCGACCCAACGCAGCGGCCGGAAGTGTCCGGCTTGTACGCTGAGGGTCATATTGAGACCCGAAGCACGACCGCGCTGACGATTCCGGCAACAGCCCTGGTCAGGGACGGCGATCAGGCCTACGCCTGGCGTCTTACGAATGGCACCTTGCACAAAGTAAGCATCAACGTGGGTGATCGCGATCCGCGCAGCGGTGCGTTCGCTCTCGTCGGCGGGCTTACCGAGGGTGACCAGCTCATTCGCTATCCGGCCTCTACATTGCGGGATGGTGAGGTGGTCGAACTGGCCAGCCGGGCGGCTGCGTCCTCCGTTCCGCAGGTTCAGGCTTCAGTCACGAGCGCAGGGAAGTAGCTATGTTCCTCTCGAATTTCAGCATCAGGCAGCCGGTGACGACGGTGGCAATGGTCATCGTACTCATGTGTCTGGGCCTGCTGGCGTTCAAGAACCTGCGCGTCAATCAGATTCCCGATGTACAGCAGCCTGTCATCGTCGTCACCATACCCTATCCCGGCGCCTCGCCGGAGACAGTCGAGCGCGAAATAATCAATCGGATCGAGAAGGCTCTGCAGGGCATTCCGCAGGTCTATGAGATCCGCTCGACCGCATCGGAAGGCCAGGCTCAGATCATCATCATCTTCAACTTCAAGAAGAACATGTCGGAAGCGTCCGACGAAGTCCGTAACGCGATCGCCAGGGTGCGTTACAAGTTGCCGGTTGAGATGCGTGAGCCGATCTTGCAGCATTTCGACCCGTCTGATCAGCCTATCGTGCAGGTCGCCCTTTCGTCTACGACGCAGACTCACACAGAAATTTCACGGCTGGCAGAGGACGTGCTGGCGGACCGCTTTCGCGCGATAGACGGCGTGGCGACCGTGAATGTGAACGGCTCTCTTCAGCGTGAGCTGTCAGTGTTGCTACACGCGCAGAAGCTGCGCGAGTACAACGTGTCCGTTAACGATGTAGTGAACGCTCTTCGCTCAGAGAACACGACGGCACCCGTTGGGCGAGTCAAGGGCGAGCTGGACGAACAAAGCATACGTCTCGTGGGGCGAATCGAATCGCCGAAGGAATTCGGAGACATTGTCCTCAAGCGCAGCGGGAACACGATTGTGCGCCTGGGGCAGGTTGCCACGATCGAGGACGGCTTTGCCGAGATGGGAGGATATAGTCTGCGCAACGGTCGTGCGAACGTGAGTCTTGGGATCACTCGTTCGCGCGAAGCCAGCACCGTCACGGTCGCTGCGCGGGTTCGGGACCTGGTCAAGGAACTGAACGCGACTCTGCCGAAAGGAACCCAGCTCGAGATCACCGAGGATGGTGGCGACGACGCTGAAAAGAGCCTCAGGAACGTGGTTGAGGCACTCATTTTCGGTGCCGGCCTCACCATATTCGTCGTGTACGCGTTCCTGAATTCTTGGCGTTCTACGCTCATAACGGCGCTTTCCCTACCCACATCAGCTGTGGCCGCGTTCATTGCGGTATGGGCCTGTGGCTTCACGCTCAACTTCATGACGCTGCTCGGACTGTCGTTGGCGATCGGCGTTCTGATCGACGATGCGATCGTGGTCCGCGAGAACATTGTTCGTCACATGGAGGAAGGCGAAGACCGGATTACTGCCGCCCGCAATGGCACGGCTGAAATCGGGCTGGCTGTGACGGCGACTACTCTCTCCATCATGGCCGTATTTGTTCCTGTGGCATTCATGGGCGGGGTGGCTGGAGAGTGGTTCCGTCCGTTCGCGGTTACGGTTGCTGCGTCTGTGCTGGTGAGCCTGTTCATCTCCTTCACACTCGACCCGATGTTGTCAGCTTACTGGGGTGACCCGGTGGATCATGCGCATCGGCAGCATCAGGGAATCGGGAAGTGGCTCGCCGGATTCAACAAGTGGTTCGACCGGCAAGCCGATCGGTATGGAAACGTCATTGCCTGGGCGTTGCATCACCGGAAATGGATGGCGATCATCTCTGTTGCCTGCCTGCTATTGGCGCTGATGTTGCAGATGACCGTCGGCGGTTCCAGCTTCCTGCCAAAATCGGACTATGGAACGATCGCAATCGACGTGCGCACGCCGTCCAGCGCGAGCCTCGAGTACTCCCGCTTGAAGGTGGAGGAGGCCGCGGAGCTTGCGCGAATGGTTCCTGAAACCAAAGCGACCAATACTACGGTGAACGCTGGTGGCGGCCGCGTGTACGTCGACATCGGCAAGAGCAACCTACGCAGTCGCTCCGCGGAGAAAATCGCGGAAGTGATCCGTGCCAGTCTGAAACGGTTGATCGGAGCCGAGTACGTAGTCCTGGATGACCTTAACAACGGCGCATCCAAGCCCGTGCAGATCCAGTTTTATGGGCCGGACTCGCGACGGCTCATGGCACTGACCAACGACTTCATGGAGAAGATGAAACACATCCCCGGTGCTGTCGACGTGGGACTGTCAGAGCTGGAACCCAAAGACGAGCTGAGAATCGATCTCGACCGTGGGTTGGCCAGCCAATTGGGTATCTCGGTAGGAGATGCCGCTCAGGCATTGCGAGTGGCGTTTGCCGGGGTCGAAGCGGGCGACTGGATCGACCCCGCCGGGCACTCGCGGGACGTCAACGTGCGGTTACATCCAGAAGACCGCATTGATGCATCCAACATCGATCACCTACCCGTTGCCGTCAGCGGCAGCGACATGATAGTGCCGCTTGAACAGATCGCCAGGATCACGCACGACAAGGGTCCAGCACAGATTCAGCACCTCGGGGGTAAGCGCACGATCACTGTCTCCGCGAACGTGCAGGGCCGCTCTTCAGGGGAGGTGACTGCGGACGCACTGGCGATAGCGAAAGCGATTGATTTCCCGAACGGCTACGGAATTTCCCTCGGCGGCTCCTCTCGCGATCAGCAGGAAATCTTCGCTAGCATGTTTGCCGCGCTGTTCATGGGCATTCTCGTGATGTATCTGGTGCTAGTGATGCAGTTTGGCTCGTTCACCGCGCCTATAGCGGTCATGCTCTCGCTTCCCCTCTCACTGATCGGTGTCGTGTTGGCATTGTTTCTCACGGGCGGAACGATCAACTTGATGAGCCTGATTGGAGTCATCATGCTGATGGGGCTGGTGGCCAAGAACGCAATCCTGCTTCTGGACTGCGCCAGGCAGGAGGAGTCACGGGGAGTCGACCGTGAAGAGGCCTTGATGCACGCGGGCCGTGTAAGGTTGCGCCCTATTCTCATGACGACCTTCGCGCTGATCGCCGGCATGATGCCGGTCGCAATCGGCCTGGGAGAAGGCGGCGAATTCTACCGTCCTATGGCTGTAGCCATCATTGGCGGCGTCGTCACTTCCACTGTTCTCACCCTTCTCGTAATCCCGACCTTCTACGACAGCATCGAGATCGCTCGCGAGCGGGCTGCTGCCAAGTTCCGTGCTCGCTCAGGCAGCCTGAATCCACTCATCGCATTCGCGATGACATTTGCGGAGGCGATCCTGGCGCTGCTGTTCGTGCGATTACTGTACCGACTCGTGATCCGGTTCGGCTTGCGGCGCCCCAGCGAGTCGGTCCCTCAGGCGTCTTGACTGCTTCGAGCTGCCTGAGTGCTCGCTTTTCCTCCACCAACAGCCCACTCCTCCCAACTTGTTCCTTGATCGAGTGACCCCCTGCCCGGCTCATTCTGGGTAACATAACGCTGAGCATCGTCGTCTACTCGCGACGGTACGCTGCGCTTCGACAGGGTGGAACGACACAGGACGTCAGTCAACTCTCGAGTGCCGGCGCAGTTACCTCATGATTCTGCTGCGCTGACGATATAATCGCGCCTGCCGGGACTTGCGCTGCGGGTCCCGCGGACGGTCAACTCATGGCAGACGCTTTCAAATGAAAACGCCGGCGACTCTGAGGCGAATGATTGCTTCATGCGTCAGGTCTATTACGCCTGACAGGCTCCCGACGATCGTACTGACTACGTCATTGGCGCTGACCGTATGCACGTGGTATGTCAGCAGGGCCTCGACCGAATACAACGTCCGCGCGCAATTCGAGTTGGAGGTAACCCGCATCGCCCAGATGACGCAACGTCAGATGCTCGCCCAGGAAGCGATCTTGCGTAGCGGCGTGGCCTTGTTCACTGCCTCCGGCACCCTGTCGCGAAAGGACTGGCACAGGTACGTGAAGCAACTGGACTTACAGCACCGCTTTCCAGGCCTGCAGCTCATCGGCTTTGCATTTACCGTGCAGCCAGTGGAGCTCCCAAGCCATGTAGCAGCCATGCGGCGGCAGGGCTTCACGTCCTACAATGTCTGGCCTGCAACCCGGCGGCGCGAGTATGTGGCGAATGCCTACATCGAGC
>CAZBTV010000157.1:0-16914 GCA_964494895.1 uncultured Steroidobacteraceae bacterium
AGCGCGTGGGTCGGCACGATAACTTCTTCGAGCTCGGCGGCCACTCGTTGATGGCGGTGCAGTTGGTGTCGCGGATCCGCAAGGCGTTGGATGTGGAAGTTCCGCTGGGCGAGCTGTTTGCATATCCGGAGTTGGCCGCGCTGGCGACCCGCCTGGAGGCGGCCGCCCCGACAGCATTGCCACAAATCCCGCTGGCCAGCCGAGACATGCGGCTCAGGGTGTCACTAGCCCAGCAGCGCTTGTGGTTTCTGAGCCAGGTGGAAGGGGTGAGCGCGACGTATAACGTCCGCGGAGAAGTGCGCCTGAGAGGTGCGCTCGACCGGGAGGTGTTGCAGCGAGCCCTGCAACGCATCGTGCAGCGGCACGAAGTGTTGCGCACCTGCTTTGAGTTATGCGACGAAGAGCCGCTGCAACGGGTGAAGCCGCATGCTGAGTTGGTTCTGCAAGAACAGGATCTGCGCGGGCATCCGGCGGCGGAGTCCGAGGCACAGCGCCTGTGCGACGCGAGCGCGCGTATCAGTTTTGACTTGAGGCAGGATCTGCCCATACGCGTCCTGCTGCTGCGTCTCGCGCAAGAGGACTACCTGCTGCAGGTAGTCATGCACCACATTGTCTCCGACGGCTGGTCGATCGGGGTGCTGCTCGGAGAGTTGAGTGCGCTCTACGGTGCCTACCTGCGGGGAGAAGCCGATCCGTTGCCGCCCTTGGCAATCCAATATGCCGACTACGCCGTCTGGCAACGCAGCTGGTTGGCCGCCGGGGAGCTGCAGCGGCAGAGCCAGTTCTGGCAGGACAACCTGCGGGGCGCGCCGACCCTGTTGGAGTTACCGACGGACCGTCCGCGACCGGTCCACCAAGACCGGGGTGGGGATAGCGTGCCGGTGCAGCTGGACAGCCGCCTGAGCGAGCGCCTGCAGGAGCTCAGTCAACGTCATGGGGTGACGCTGTACATGACGATGTTGGCCAGCTGGGCGGTGCTGTTGGCACGGCTGAGCAACCAGGACGAGGTGGTGATCGGCAGTCCGGTGGCCGGGCGCAACCGGGCGGAAATCGAGCCGTTGATCGGCTTCTTCATCAATACCTTGGCACTGCGGCTCAACTTGCAAGGTGAGCCGACTCTGGCGCAGCTGCTGGAGCGGACCAAGGAGCAGGTGCTGGCGGGGCAGCGCCACCAGGACTTGCCGTTTGACCAGGTCGTGGAGCTCGTAAACCCGCCGCGCAGCCCGGCGCACGCGCCACTGTTCCAGGTGATATTCGACTGGCACAACACACCCGAGGGCGATCTGCGGATGGAGGGAGTGCAGGTAAGCCCGGTGGACAACGTCCTGAGAACGGCGCAGGTCGATCTGACCCTGTTGCTGACGCAGAGCCCGCAGGGGATCAGCGGGGTGCTCAACTATGCCACTGCGCTGTTTGATCGGGAGACCGTCGAGCGCTATCTGAGCTATTGGACGTGTGTGTTGCACGCCCTGGTGGAGGAAGACAACCCGAGCATCGCGCGTATCAGCTTGCTGCCAGAAACGGAGCGGCACCGGGTGTTGTATGAATGGAACGAGACGGTACAGGAGTATCCGCGAGAGCTGTGCATGCATCAGCTGTTCGAAGCTCAGGTGGCGCGCACCCCTGGCGCCACGGCAGTCGTATACGGGGAGCAAAGTCTGAGTTATCGCGAGCTCAACGCTCGGGCCAATCAGTTGGCGCATTACCTGTGTGAGCTGGGCGTCGGCCCTGACCGTCGGGTGGCGATCTGCTTGGAACGTAGCGTCGAGATGGTAGTGGCCATTCTGGCTACCCTGAAGGCTGGCGGTGCCTATGTGCCGATGGATCCAAGCTACCCGGCGCAGCGTCTGCAGGATATGTTGGATGAAGCGGCGCCGAGCGTGTTGCTGACACAGCGGCGGCTGAAAGCGGCGCTTCCCGAAAACAGACCGGTGGTGGTTGCGCTGGATGAAGACTGGAACCAGGTGCAGTACGGCGCATCCGATCTGGATGCCGGCGAGTTGGGACTGACGCCGAGGCATCTGGCCTACGTCATTTTCACCTCGGGCTCCACGGGCCGGCCCAAGGGCGTGATGATCGAGCACCGTTCGATCGTCAATTACTCGACTCATATCATCAGGCGGCTCGACGTAGCCGGAGGCGATGGGTCGCTGATCCTCAGCTCCTTCAGCTTTGATCTGACGCTCACCAGCTTCTATCCACCGCTGTTGTGCGGGCGGGCAGTGCGCTTGTGCCCCGAGGGTAATGAGCTGTCGCAATGGCGTCAGAGCCTGCTCGATGGGCACAACCTGTGCCCGCTGAAGCTGACACCAACTCATCTGTCCTTATTGCAGCAAGCGCTCCGCGACGACGCCCTGGACGGTCGTATTCGCGCCCTGGTGCTCGGTGGCGAAGCTCTGCAGGGCTCTGTGTTGCAGTGGTGGCGCGAGCGCGCACCCGCGATGCGGATCTTCAACCATTACGGCCCAACAGAAACCACTGTGGGCTGCGTCATGAATGAGGTGACGGAAATTCCGCCCCTGTCGGTACCGATCGGCCGACCTATCAGCAACATGCGGATCTACATTCTCGACGGCAACAGGCAGCCGGTTCCAATCGGCGTCGTAGGGGAGATTTACATCGGCGGCGTGGGAGTGGCCCGCGGTTACATCAACCGACCGGTCCTGACCGCGGAGCGATTTACGCCCGACCCGTTCGTCGGGGAGCCGCACGCGACAATATACCGCACCGGAGACGTGGGCCGGTGGCGTTCTGACGGCCGGATCGAATACCTCGGGCGTAATGACCGGCAGGTCAAGATTCGGGGTTTCCGCATCGAGCTCGGCGAGATCGAGGCGGCTTTGTGCACGCACCCGTGCGTCGCGGCGGCGGCAGTGATAGCGCAGGAGTCTCCATCGGGCGATCAGCGCCTGGTAGCGTACTACACTGGAGATCAGGCACCTCAGACGGAAGAGATCAAGCAGCTCGCGGTGAGTTGCTTGCCACACTACATGGTGCCGGCGGCCTATGTGCGCCTGCAGACGCTACCGCTGACCCCCAACGGCAAGCTCGACCGCAAGGCGCTACCAGCGCCCGATGATCACGTTGCCAGCGGCCGGCCGTTCGAGGCGCCTCGCGGCCATGCAGAGCAGACACTGGCACGTATCTGGAGCGAGCTGTTGAAGCTCGATGGTGTCAGCCGGCACGACAACTTCTTCGATCTCGGTGGCCACTCGCTGTTGGTCGTGAGCCTGATCGAGCGCATGCGTGAGGAAGGGCTGTACGCGGACGTACGCGCCTTGTTCGCAGCTCCCACGCTGGCGGCGCTCGCCGCCGAATTGGGCGCTGAACGCACTGAAGTGACCGTGCCACCCTGCTTGATTCCGCCGGACGCGCGCCGCATCACACCGGAGATGCTGACCCTGGTGAGTCTGAGCCAGGAGGCGATCGACTCGATCGTGGCGCAGGTGCAAGGGGGGGCTGCCAATGTGCAGGACATCTATCCCCTGGCGCCCCTGCAGGAAGGCATGCTGTTCCATCATCTGTTGAATTCCGCGGGCGACGCCTATCTGGAGTCCCATCTGCTGGCTTTCCGGACGCGGTCGCGGCTCGACAGCTTCCTGGAAGCTCTACAACGGGTGATTGACCGCCACGACATCCTGCGCACGGGTATCGCCTGGGAGGGGCTGGAGCAACCGGTACAGGTGGTGCGGCGACAGGTGCAACTGCCCGTGGAGCTCATCGATCTCGACGTCGCAGGAGGCGACATCGCGCAGCAGCTCGCAGCCCGCTACGACCCCCGCCATTATCGCCTGGATGTGAGAGAAGCACCCCTGCTGCGCTGTCAGGTTGCGCACGACGTCGGCAACGGCCGCTGGGTGTTGAGCGTGCTGTCACACCATCTGGCAGTAGATCACACGACCATGGAACTGTTGGTCGAGGAAGCACGCGCGATCGAGCAGGGGCACCTCGAGCGCCTGTCGAAACCGGCGCCCTTCCGCAACTACGTGGCCCAAGCCCGGCTGGGGGTGAGTCCGCAAGAGCATGCCACCTTCTTCAAACAGATGTTGGGCGACATCGATGAGCCCACGGCCCCATTCGGGTTGGTCGATGTGCAGGGCGATGGCAGCGGCATTGGCGAGGCACAGCAGACCCTCCCGCCCGAGTTGTCGCAGGCTGTCCGGCGGCAGGCGCGACGGTTGGGTGTCAGTGCGGCCAGCCTGATGCACCTGGCCTGGGCGCTGGTATTGGCTCGGACCACCGGACGGCAGCACGTGGTGTTCGGCACTGTGCTGTTCGGCCGCATGCAAGGTGGAGCGCAGGCTGACCGGGTGCTGGGTCTATTCATGAACACCTTGCCCGTTCGTATCAGTATCGGGGAACGAGATGTCGAGCAGGACGTGCGGCAGACCCATGAGCTGCTCGTGCAGCTTCTATACCACGAGCATGCGCCGCTTGCCTTGGCGCAGCGCTGCAGTGAGGTGCCTGCACAAACGCCGCTCTTCAGCTCGCTGCTGAACTACCGATACTCGGCACAGGAGCAGGAGAGTGCCGCAACCCAGACCGCGGATCAGGAGGTCGAGTTTCTCAGCGGCCAGGATCGCAACAACTACCCGCTGACGCTGGCGGTCGACGATCTGGGGGACGGCTTCACTCTCAGCGTACAGGTCAGCAAGCCGATTGCGCCGCTGCGCGTCTGTGCTTTGATGCAAGCGGCCTTGGAACAGCTGCTGCAGGCGTTGGAGCAAGCGCCGCAGACCTGGACTCGGGATTTGGATGTGCTGCCGCAGGCCGAACGCGAGCAGATGTTAGTGGAGTGGAACGATACGACACTGGAATATCCGAGGCAGTTGTGCGTACATCAGATGTTCGAGCTGCAGGCGGCGCGCACGCCTGAAGCGACAGCATTGGTTCACGGCGAATTGGCGGTGTGTTATGGCGAGTTGAACGCGCGAGCCAATCAACTGGCGCACTACCTCGTGGGACGGGGCGTGGGCCCGGACGGCTTGGTGGCGCTGGCGCTCGAGCGCGGCGCGGACATGGTCGTCGGCCTGTTGGGGATACTGAAAGCTGGTGGCGCCTACGTCCCGCTGGATCCCTCGTATCCGCGGGATCGCCTGGAGTCCATCCTGGCGGATGCCAGGCCGACGCTCGTACTCTCGCAAGCATCGCTGCAGTCCATCGTGCCAGCCGGCTCCGCGCCAATAGTGATGTTGGACGCACAGTGGCCCGACATTGCAGCCCAGCCGGTCACGAACCTCGTGCGAGAGGCGCAGACATCGCGGCATCTGGCCTATGTTATCTACACGTCCGGTTCCACTGGAACACCCAAAGGCGTGATGGTGGAGCACGGGAGCGTGGTTAATTTCATGCACAGTATGCGTCGTGCGCCGGGCATTACACCGCAGGACGTTCTGCTGAGCGTGACCTCGATCTCCTTCGATATCGCCGCGCTGGAGTTGTTCCTGCCGCTGCTTCACGGAGCGTATGTTGTTCTCACCACACGCGAGGAGGCGGCCAACGCCGAGCAGTTGAAGGGCCTGATCGAGCGCTGGCGAGTGTCGATCATGCAGGCCACACCGTCGACCTGGCGGATGCTCACTCAGCAACCCTGGCCCCGGCAGCCGCGGCCATTGAAGGTGCTATGCGGTGGTGAGGCGTTGCCAGCGAGCTTGGCGGAGCAGCTGCTGACCCGGGTGCCTGAGGTCTGGAACCTGTACGGCCCTACCGAGAGCACGATCTGGTCGACAGTACGCCGCCTGACCGACACCGACCCGCGGCCTGACATTGGCCGGCCAATTGCCAACACGCGTGTGTACGTTCTGGACGAGCGGCTGCGACCGGTGCCGGTGGGTGTCAGCGGAGAGCTGTATATCGGCGGGGAGGGTGTGGCGCGAGGTTACCTGAACCAGCCGGAGCTGACGGCACAGCGCTTCTTCGAGGACCCGTTTGTCGGTCACGGACGGCTGTACAAAACCGGGGACCTGGTACGGTGGTCGGCCGATGGCAACATCGAGTATCTGGGCCGCAATGACTTTCAGGTGAAGATCCGGGGTTTCCGCATCGAGCTGGGGGAGATCGAGGCGAGGTTGGCGCAGATCGAGGGGGTGCGTGATGTAACAGTGGTGGCGCGCGAGCAGCGGGACGCCCCTGGCGAGAAGCGCCTGGTAGCGTATTACACGGGAGCGGCGCTGCCGGCGGAGCAGTTACGTGAGCACGTCGCGCGAAGCTTGCCACAGTACATGGTACCGGCAGCCTTTATGTACTTGGAGCGGTTGCCCCTGACGCCCAACGGCAAGTTGGATCGCAAGGCCCTGCCGGCGCCGGAGCTGGATGCATACGCCAGGCGGCAATATGAGGCGCCGCAAGGGGAGGTCGAGCAGGCCCTGGCGCGGCTGTGGAGTGAGGTGTTGAAGATTGAGCGTATCGGCCGCCACGACAACTTCTTCGAGCTCGGCGGCCACTCGCTACTGGCGGTGCAGTTGGTGTCGCGCGTCCGCAAGGCACTGGATGCGGAAATTGCGTTGACTGAGCTGTTTGCGCATCCGGAGCTGGCTGCGTTGGCGGCACGTGTGAAGGCGGCCGCTCCCGCAGCCCTGTCACAGATTCCCGTGATCAGCCGGGAAGGCCCGCTCGAGCTATCACTGGCCCAGCAGCGTTTGTGGTTCCTGAGCCAGATGGAAGAGGTGGGTGCAGCATATCATATCCACGGAGCGGCGCGCCTGAGTGGAGCGCTCAACCGCAAGGTGTTGCAGCGTGCTCTGCAACGCATCTTGCAGCGGCACGAAGCACTGCGCACCTGTTTTGAGCTGCGCGATGGGGAGCCGCGGCAACGGGTGAAGTCGGACGTCGAGCTGGTGGTGCAAGAACAGGATCTGCGCGGACACCCGGCGGCGGAGTCTGAAGCGCAACGCCTCAGAGACACGCACGCGAGCCTCCGCTTTGATCTGCGGCGCGATCTGCCGGTGCGCGTGCTGCTGCTGCGCCTGGCGCAGGAGGAGTACCTGCTCGAGGTCGTAATGCACCACATCGCCTCCGACGGTTGGTCGATCGGGGTATTGCTCAAGGAGTTGAGTGTCCTCTACGGCGCCTATCTGCAGGGAGAGGCCGACCCGCTGCCCCCGCTATCGATCCAGTACGCCGACTACGCTGCCTGGCAACGCAGCTGGCTGGCGGCCGGGCAGCTGCAGCAGCAGAGCCAGTTCTGGCAGGACAACCTCAGAAATGCGCCAACGCTGTTGGAGATACCGACCGACCGGCCACGGCCGGCGCAGCAGGATCGTGCTGGGGACAGCGTGCCGGTGCAGCTGGATAGCGGTTTGAGCGAGCGCCTGCAGGAGCTCAGTCAGCGCCACGGGGTGACGTTGTACATGACGCTGTTGGCCAGTTGGGCGGTACTGTTGGGACGGCTGAGTCACCAGGATGAGGTGGTGATTGGCAGCCCGGTGGCCGGGCGCAACCGGGCGGAGATCGAGCCGCTGATCGGCTTTTTTGTCAACACGCTGGCGCTGCGGGTGGATCTGCAAGGGGAGCCGACGCTGTCGCAGGTGCTGGAGCGGACCAAGGAGCAGGTACTGGCGGCGCAACGGCACCAGGATCTGCCGTTTGACCAGGTGGTGGAGGTGGTGAAGCCGCCGCGCAGCCTGGCGCATACCCCGCTGTTCCAGGTGATGTTTGATTGGCACAACACGCCCGAGAGCGATTTGCGGATGCCGGGGGTGAGAGTCAGCGCGGTGGACAGCCCCTTGAGCACGGCGCAGTTTGATCTGACGCTGTCGCTGGGGCAGGGGCCGGGGGGGATCGGCGGGGTGCTCAACTATGCCACCGCGCTGTTTGATCGGGAGACGGTGCAGCGCTACCTGGGGTATTGGACGCGCCTGCTACAGGCGTTGGTGGAGGAGGAAAACCCGAGCATTACGCGTATTGGTCTGTTATCGGAGGCGGAGCGGCATCGTGTGTTGTACGAGTGGAATGAGACGGCGCAGGACTATCCACGGGATCTGTGCGCACACCAGCTTTTCGAAGCGCAAGTGGCTCGCACACCCGAAGCCACGGCGGTGGTGCACGGGGAGCAGCGCCTGACTTACCGCGAGCTCAACGCGCGTGCGAACCAGTTGGCACACTATCTGCGCGAGTTGGGCGTCGATCCGGATAGCCGGGTGGCGATTTGCTTCGAACGCAGTGTCGATATGGTTGTAGCCATGCTGGCCACGTTGAAGGCTGGCGGCGCGTATGTGCCATTGGACCCACACCATCCCGTGGAGCGTTTGCACGTCATGCTGCAGAACTGCGAGCCTGTGGCAGTGCTGACCCATGCTCGCGTGGGTGAGTCCGTGTACGCGCAGCTCAGTCGCTCCGGGGTCCGACAAGGAGACCGGGCGCCTGTGGTCGATCTGTCAAGGGAGGCAATGCGCTGGGCTGCCAAAGATGCGAACAACCCGCCGTTGGCGGGACTGACGCCCCATCACCTTGCCTATGTGATCTACACCTCCGGTTCGACCGGCGAGCCCAAGGGAGTGATGGTCGAGCATCGCAGTCTGACCAACCTCGTGAGCTGGCACCTCCAGGCCTTCGATATACGCAGCGGTAGCCGTAGCGCCAGTACGGCCGGCGTCGGTTTTGACGCCACTACCTGGGAGGTGGTGCCCCCGTTGTGTGGCGGAGGCAGTGTGCTGTTGCCGCCCGACAGCGCATTGGGTGATCCGCACAATCTGTTGCAGTGGTGGCAGGCGCAGGAGCTGGACGTAAGTTTCCTGGTCACGCCCCTGGCGGAGCTGGCTTATGCAACCGGGCGTGCCAACCCGGGGCTGCGCACATTGCTGATCGGTGGTGACCGGCTGCGGCGCTGGCCCCAATCCGTACCGGCCGGGCAGGCGGTGATCAACAACTACGGCCCGACGGAGACCACGGTGGTGGCTACCTCCGGGAGGTTGTATGAAGGCGACGCAGTGCTGCACATAGGCCGGCCTATTCCCAACGCGCGCATCTACATCCTGGACGAGAGGATGCAACCGGTGCCGCCGGGCGTAAGCGGGGAGTTGTATATCGGCGGGGTGCAGGTGGCTCGCGGCTACCTCAATCAACCGGAGCTGACCGCGCAGCGTTTTATCGAAGATCCGTTCATGACGGGCGGACGGCTGTACAAGACCGGAGACCTGGCGCGGTGGCTGACGGATGGAAACATCGAGTACCTGGGCCGCAACGATTTTCAGGTGAAGATCCGAGGATTCCGCATCGAGTTGGGGGAGATCGAGGCGACGCTGGCACAGCTGGAGGGGATACGCGAGCTTGTGGTGTTGGCGCGCTCGGATGGTCCCGGGGAGAAGTATCTGGTGGCGTACTACACCGGAGCGGCGCTGCCAACAGAGCAGTTGCGCGAGCATGCCGCGCGACGCCTGCCGCAGTACATGGTGCCAGCGGCGTTCGTACACCTGGAGCAGATGCCGCTGACACCCAACGGCAAGCTCGATCGCAAGGCGCTGGCAGCACCCCAGGAGGGTGCCTACGCGAGCCGGACATACGAGGCCCCTCTGGGGGAGATCGAACAGACACTGGCGCGGCTGTGGAGCGAGGTATTGAAGCTCGAGCGCGTGGGCCGGCACGACAACTTCTTTGAGCTCGGCGGCCACTCGCTACTGGCGGTGCAGTTGGTATCACGGATCCGCAAAGTGCTGGATGTAGAAGTTCCATTGCGCGAGCTGTTCGCGCATCCCACACTGCTCGACTTCACGGCTGCCATCTCGGGCTTGTCACACGACGGGCTGCCTTCCTGCCTCACCCCGTTCCGGCGCGCCGGCAGTGCACGTCCCGTCTTTTTTATCCACCCGGGCCTTGGGGAAATCGGCTATGTCGGTGACCTCGTTCCCGGAATCGATCCGGACATTCCTGTCTATGGCCTGGCGGCGATCGGCTTTCTCCCCGGCGAGGAGCCGTTGAAGACGGTGGAGGAGATGGCGGCGGAGTACTTGAGAGCCATACGGCGGGTCCAACCGCACGGGCCGTACCGGATTGTCGGTTGGTGTGCAGGTGGCCAGATAGCCTATGAGATGACGCATCAATTGCTGGGGGCTGACGAAGAGATCGAGTTCCTCGGCATGATCGACTCGCCGACCGATGCAGAAGTCGATCCGTCCGAATTGGCCAGCGTGCTTGGACGCATTCCCGACGACATTCCGGATGAGCTTCGTGCGCGCTTGACCGACCTTGCAGCCGCGGGTGACAGGCGTGGCATGTTGATGGCATGTCAAGCCGCCGGGGCGTTACCGGCGGACCTGCCTGTCGAGCTCCTCGAGCGCTACTTGCGCGTGCAGCACACCATCAAGGTCGCCAAGCAGGCCTACGTGCCGCCACGACTGCCGGTCACAGTCACCATGTTCCCTGCGTCCGAAGCAGAGGGTTGGAGTTGGTCGATGGATGGTTGGGGCAAGCTCGCCGAGAGGACAATTCGCATTCCCGTTGCGGGAAATCACATGTCCATGGTGGCGCCTCCCCATGCAGTTCCACTGGCCAGGCGGATCTGCGAGGAGATTGCACGAGCAACGGCCCGAGGTGCCAGCGACCGCGCGGAGCTGCATCACGCATATCGAGTCAATATTCGGGCGGGCTCGGCGCGCAGTACGCGCAAGCGGGAGTTGTATTGCATACCCGGAGCCGGTGCGAGCGTCACCTCGTTTTCCGGACTTGCTCAGGCGCTTCCTTCTCGCCTGACCGTTCACGGGCTCCAGCCTCGCGGATTGTGCGGACGTCTCATCCCACACAGCGATGTGCCTGCTGCGGCTCGTGCCTACATCAAAGCCGTTCGAGAGGGCTCCCCGCGAGGTTCATATCACCTGCTGGGCCACTCGTTTGGTGGGTGGCAGGCTTATGAAATGGCGCTGCAACTGGCGGCCGAGGGGGAAGAGGTGTCCACACTGGTGCTGCTTGACACGCCGCCTCCGGACGAAAAGAGCGGGGAGCGTGACTTTCGTTCACGCCTGGATGTTTTGATGGAGTTGATCAGCCTCTTCGAAATGAGTGTGGAGCATTCGCTGGGCATCGCGCGTAGTGATCTGGCGATGAAGAGCCGGGAAGAGCAATTGCAGACCCTGATGTCGGTATTGGTAAGGGTCGGGCTGCTGCCTGCGTCGGCTCCCATCGATGCGCTCGCCGGTATCGTGCGGGTTTTTGAGATGAACACCAATACGCGGTATCGGCCCCGGGACATGTTCCCTGGCGTGCTCCAAGTGGTCGCGATCCCGGATGCGAAGACGGATCTCGAACGAGAGCTGGAGCTGCTGCGGGCACGCTGGAACGACTTCGCGGTCGAGCTGCACGTCTCGTATGTGACGGGCAATCATATGACTATGTTGCGGGATCCGCATGTGCGTGCCATTGCGAAAATCGTCAGCGAGCGGATCTGAATTACAGCAGGAGGCGAGGTATGTCTCACACGGAACACTACCCGGCGAGAGTCGAGGCGTCCGAAATCGGACCCGACCCATGCAGATGGGCCGCTGCGAATGCGGCGAGAATCGAAGAGACCCTGACTTGCGTCGGAGCAATGTTGCTCAAGCGCACGTCCCTGAACACCCCGGAAAAGTTGGAAGAGTTCGCGCGCCTGACGTCTGCGGAAATTCCCGATTTCAAGGAGGAGTCCTCGCCGCGAACCGCCGTGGGAGGGCGGGTGCTCACATCGACGGACTATCCGAGCCGATATCCGATTCAATTCCATAATGAGTATTCCTACGCTGTCCGCTGGCCGATGAAGCTCTACTTCTGCTGCTTCCAACCTCCGGATTCCGCAGGAGAGACTCCGATCTCCGACACGAGAGTCGTACTGTCGAATATGCGGCCGGCGACGCGCGAGATGTTCGAGCGCAAAGGAGTTCTCTATGTCCGTAATTACAGGCCGAACGCCGGCGTCAGTTGGCAGCGGGCCTTTGCCACGGACGATCGGGCTGTCGTGGAGAGGATTTGTGCCGAGTCAGGGATCGAATGTGAGTGGCGCAGTGGGGGCGTGTTACGCACGCGGCAATATGGCAGCGCTGTCGTGACCCACCCCAAAACCGGGCAGCCTGTCTGGTTCAACCACGCGTTCTTCTTCAATGTCCGTGCCATCGAGCCGCCCAGTCTACGTGCGGCCTTCTTGAAGGACCCGGCCGACGATCCCCTCTCGACCAACACCCTCTTCGGGGACGGCACGCCCATCGGGGCCGATACCATTGAAGAGCTGCGCGCGTTGTACACCGGCGCAGCCGTGCAAAATCCCTGGGAGGCCGGCGATCTCCTGATCATTGACAACATGCTGAGCGCCCATGCTCGATCTGCATTCAAGGGCAAGCGCAATATCGTGGTAGTGATGGCGGATTCCTTTCGGCGGCCTCCGACTCCCGCGCGTTCGCATTGACTGCGTCAACTAGACCGTTTCTTCCAACCCCACAGCATAGGCGAGCGCGCACTGCAGCGTTGCGGTACGCGCCGTGAGACGTTGGTCGAGGGCCACCTCGAGAACAAGAGCGCCACACAAGTGGTCCAAGCGAGGGTGGGTGAATGGCTCATCCTGATGGCTCACGACTTGGCTAACATCCGATGCGCGATGAGTGGCTCTATTCGGGCGTCGAATGCCGCAACGGTCGTGAGCTAGACAGAACCTGGTGAGCCATAATGGGACGTCTTTGACTGCGGAGGGAACCGTGTCAGCACGCCTGTTCGAGATGGGGCGCCGTTGGACCCGCACGCGCTTCAGGACTCGCGTTTTCCAGCTGTGCTTCGGTATTCCGGCGGCCCTGATCGCGATCTATGCCACTGTACTGGCAAACAAGACCAACACCTGGAACTTGGCGACGCTGTGTTGGGTCCTCGCGCTGCTGGTGATCTGGCTGATCGTGGGTATCGCTTCGATGATCGAGCGATGTGAGCGGGAAGCCAGCCAAAACGGAGAATCCGCGCCGTTATCCGCCGCCGCCGGCCGGCGAGGCCCCGCGCCTTTGTACGGGGCTGTGGGCGCGGAAGAACGCCTATTGCATCTGGAGCAGGTCATCGTGCGCCAGCACAGGTTCCTCAGCGATGCAGCCCATGAGCTGCGCACACCTCTTACAGCGCAGTCCCTGGTCGGCGAGAGCACTTTGGCCAAGCCAGCGGTGACGAGTGCGGAATTGCGTGAGGCGATCGTCAGTATGCTGGAGGAATCCAAGCACATGAAGCGGCTGGTCGAAGGTTTGCTCGACCTTACGCGCGCCTCGCTCACACATCCGGCAAAACAGGGGAGCACTCGGCAGCCCGTGGCGCTGGATTTGAGCGCGCTGGTGTGGGACTGCGTGGAGTCGCTGCGGGTCTTGGCCGAGGAGAAGCAGCAGAGTATGCAAGTGGACGTGACTCCCGGAGTGTTGGCGGATGCAGATATGACGATGGTCCGCCAGGCCTTGCTCAACGTCTTGCACAATTCGATCGAGCATTGTCCCGAAGGCACTCAAATACGGGTGGCTATGACACGTGGCTCGCTCGAGGAGGCTTTGATCGAGGTGCAGGACAACGGCCCGGGCATCCCTCTGGAACAACAGCGTTTCGTATTCGAGCGCTTCTATCGGGGCGCCGGGTCCTCACGCCGCAGCTTGGGACTGGGCTTGTCGATCGCCAAGGCGATATTGTGCTCGCAGGGCGGAGAAATCGAACTGAGAAGCACCCCGGGTGCGGGTTGCTGCTTTCTCCTGACTCTGCCACTCATGAACCGGGGTCCCCAATCGGGGAGTCGCCGCCACCCCCCCGAACGCCGCCCCGGAATGATCCCGCAATTGGTCGACGGTATTGGTGAAGCTTGATCGACGTCGGCGCAGGGAGGCGCGTCCGGAATTGCGGCGCGGTGTTGCTGTGCGGGCTATTGGCGTGGGCCTTTCCTCTGGACGCCCGCTCCGCAGCCGATCTCGATCGCGCCGAGCAACTCAGTTGGATGGACGCTCCGGCCGCATTGCAGTTGCTGGACACGCTGCAGCCTATAGCACAGACAGGGGATGCGCTGGTGCAATGGCTCATGGCGCGCGGCATCGCGTATGCCGACAGTGAACAGCAGCAGACTGAGCTGATCATTCAGCGCTTGCACGAGCTGGGAAGCACTCAAGCCTCCGCCGAGGCGGTCAGCCATATTCTCCGGTCCTATCTGTATGTGCACCGCGATCAATACGAGCGCGCCGAGGCGGAACTGAAATTGATTGGCGCGCAAGCCGGTCTGCCCGCCTTCGTGCGCTATCGCTTGGAGGCGGTGCGCGGCACCGCACAGATGTTGAGTGGCAAGCAGGAAGCCGCACTGGTCACCTACCAGCGGCTTCGTGACATGGCAAACGCCATGCACAGCACCTCACGCGTGGTGGAAGCCCTGATCAAGCTGGCCGGACTTTATACCACGGCGCGACAGGCTGACCGCTCGGCACCCCTGGTGGAGCAGCTACTCACAATAGCCCAGCAGAGCGGCGACGAAGGTGTGTGGGCTGAAGCTTGGACCATGGATTACGAGCTAGCCGATCTCCGGGGGGATCAGGCAGAGCAGCATCGTGCGCTGCTCGAGGCGCTGCGCCATGCACAGCAGGGTGGCAGCGAGCGAATCAAGGCAATGGTGTTGGTCGACCTGGGCTCGTTCTACATCGCAACGAAGGCCTACGCCGCCGCGCTCGACAGCTCTACACAAGCGCTCGCGCTGGCTCGCGAGCTGAAGCGCCCCTTGTTCGAGCGGCTCGCCCGCGTCAACGTGGGTCTGGCGCAGATTGGCTTGGGATGCTGGACCAGCGGCAAGGGGATAGTGGAGAGTACGATCCAGCAGTCACTTGCGAGCGGCGACCTCTATGACGCGGACGATATGATGCGCCAATACCGCACAGCGTTGGAGGGAGTAGGCGACTTGCGCGGAGCTTTGCAAGTGTGGCATCGCGAGGAGTCAGTGCGCGATCGGCTGGCGGCGAACTCGCGCGAGAAGGCGCTGCTCGAGCTCTCGGCGAAGTTCGACAATGAGCGCCGGGTTCGTCAGATCGATCTGCTCAAGAGTGACAACACCATCAAGAGTCGCGACTTGCAGATGCAGAGATTGCGCCAACAAATGATTGCGGTGGCGACCGCGCTGATCGCATTGGTGTGCGGTGCGCTGGCCTGGGGTATCTTGCGGATTCGGAAAATCAACGCCAACCTGCTACATAATATAGAGCACGATGGCTTGACCGGCCTGCTCAACAGGCGTTACTTCGACGAGCACATTTTGGCGCAGCAAGCCGATCGGCCCTATGTCGGTTGCCTCATGCTGATCGCCGTGGATCGCCTCGAGTACATCAATGACTCCGTCGGCTATTCCGCAGGCGACCGGGTGTTGAGCGTCATCGGCAGGCGCCTGTCGAGCACCCTGTGCGACTGTGATGCCATCGTGCGCTGGGCCAGCGAAGTCTTTCTCGTCATGATTCGACCGATGAGTGATGCCGAGCTGAGCCTCGCCGCGCGCCGGCTGCTCTCCGCCATATATAGCGAGCCTGTCAACTACAATGGTGTAGACGTGGAGTGTACGGTTTCAATCGGCTATGCAAGTTTTCCGGTGAGGGGAGCCGCCGTCGACATACCGCTGGATGACGCTATTACTCTCGTCGGCAAAGCGCTGCGTCAGGCCAAGCGTCAGGGCGGGGACCGTGCTTGTCTCATTACCCTGGTCAATGCCAACAACGTGTGGGAGCTGAGTGCCATCCATGCGCAGTTCGAGGCAGCCGCTTCCGACCGCCGCGTTCAGTTGGTCGAGATCGCAAGGACGATGGCCTAGCGAAATCCAGTCTTACGTGACTCCCAGGATTACCATTGAAGGAGACGGCTACGTCCATGCGCAGCCCCCGCACCCTGGCGAACTGCTGCGTGAGTGGCGCTCCCAACCGGATGCGCGCATCATGCAGCACTGAGGTGGGCTCACCAACGAAACTCCTCCCCGATGTATCAATGGTTCCGCGACGATTATGCGCGGGCCGTTCGCATCGCATGCCATAGGGGCGGCTCGCGGCCCCCCAGGACCTGGCGTTGGCGTAATTGACAACGACGCAAAGCGTTGGCATGATTGCCAACGATGAAAGCTGAGCTGCTCCAGCGGGACCGTTTGGACTTCGACGACGGCGCCGTTCTGGAGATGGTGATTTGGAAAGTACCTCAGCCGGTACCGGGGTCCAATCACTCGTACAAATATCGGCTTTTCTACGGCTACTCAGGTAAGCGCGTTGTGGGGTACGACAACGAGCGGCCGAAAGGAGATCATCGGCATCGCGATGGAAAGGAGGAGCCGTACAAGTTCGTGGACGTGGAAATGTTAGTCCGCGATTTCTTGACGGACGTAGAGCAACGGAGGTCACGCCATGAAGAAGGTCACGATTCGAATTCGCCGTGATACGAACGCCGCGCTTAAGGAGATGGGCGAGCGCTTCGCCAAAGCCTGGAAGACGGGTAAGTCTTCGGGCAATGCCTTGGAGTTCGAGTCTCCTGCCGCTCTGTTCCGCGTGCTCTCGCCCAAGCGTTGGGAGCTACTCGATCGGTTGCAGAGCGTAGGCCCTAGCAGCGTTCGTGGGCTTGCTCGGGAGCTTGATCGGGACGTGAAGCGGGTTCACGAAGATGTTGGCACTCTGATGGAATACGGACTCATCGAGCACACGGACGACGGGAAGATACATGTCCCGTATGACGAGATTCACGCCGACTTCGCTCTGCGCTCCGTCGCATAACTATGGCGGCAAGTCGGCACAGACGAAACGCGCTGCCCTAGAAAAGAGAGCTTTGGGGAATAACCTGCGGACGGCCCCATCCTACCCTGGGGAGGCGTCGTCAGCGCGTGAAATCCTGTCCCGTTCCCCGACAGCTCGTTTCACGTCTGAAGGCTGTGACGAGTGTAAGTCATTGAAAGTATTGGCGCTCCCAACCGGATTCGAACCGGTGTACTAGCCTTGAGAGGGCTAT
>CAZBTV010000158.1:0-16859 GCA_964494895.1 uncultured Steroidobacteraceae bacterium
TACGACGATCCGCTGTCGCACTGGATCGAGGCGGCGAGCGACCTCTTCCTGATGCCGTCGCTGTACGAGCCGTGCGGCCTCAACCAGATGTACAGCCTGCGTTATGGAACAGTGCCGATTGTGCGCAGGACAGGCGGGCTCGCCGACTCGGTCGAGCACTACAATCCGGACACTGGCGCGGGGACGGGCATCGTTTTCAACGATTTCAACACCGAGGCGTTGGAATGGGCTTTGAATACGGCGTTGGATCTATACGCGGCGCCCACGCAGTGGCTGCGCATGGTCCGTAACGGCATGCGCCGCGATTTTTCCTGGCAGCGGCAGGGGAGCCTTTATGTACAGCTATACGAGCGCCTGCTGCCTACTGCAGCTTGAATGTCCCGTGCTCGTCAAAAGGAATCGATCGCAGCAGCCCTTCTGACAGCGAGACTTTGCCGACCAGGTGATAGTCGAGTGATTCCGCGCCGTGGCCGAGCAGGGTAATCAGGGTGCCGGCCATGTTGGCGGTCGTGTTCATATCGAACTCGGCCTCGCCAAGGGCCGGAACGACGAAGCTCGCTGCCGACTCGCCGTGCGCGAATTGCTGGCCATTCACGTCGAGCGTGTAGCTGATGCCGCGGATCGGGAGGACGCGGTCGTTGGGGTTCTGCACGTGCATGCGCACCCTGAGCTTCTGTTGCCACAAGGCGGCCTTTTGCACCTCGACGTCGACGACCGACAATCGCGGCGGCTGCAACCTCGGCACGAATAGTGAACAGCCTGAGAACCCCAGCACTGCGAGGAATACCCAAAGCGCTCTCACGCGAGCCACCTCCGTCGCGCGCACGTCTTACCGCTCATGGTAGCAAAGGAACGGGACGCAGCACCGGTCTCGCTTAACAGCGACCGTAAATCCCATTGAGCCGCGCAAAATGGCCAGCCAGATCCGGCGTCAGGGCACCGAGCGGCAGACGCCAGCTCCAGTTGCCTGTGGCTGTACCGGGCGTATTCAGCCGCGCTTCCGACCCCAGCGATAAGAGGTCTTGTGCCGGCACGACCGCGAGCCCCCCCACCGAGCCGAGTGCTGCCCGGATGAGCACATCCGGCATGGCGCCTGGCGTGGGCCGCAAGCCTGGCTCGATTCGAAAAAAATAGTCGACCTGTTGGCGCGCGAGATCGGGCAAGGTCAGGTACCACCCCAGAGACGTGTCATTATCATGAGTTCCCGTGTAGACCACACTGTCGTGGTCGTGCATGTGCGGGAGGTGAGGGTTGGTGCCTTCGCCGCTGAAGCCGAATTGCAGTACACGCATTCCCGGCAAGCCAAACCCTTTGCGCAAGGCTTCGACATCCGGGGTAATCACACCCAGATCCTCGGCGACGATCGGCAGGTCACCCAGGTCCTCCCCTATCAACGCCATCAACTCTTCGCCTGGCGTTTTGCGCCACTCTCCACCCCGCGCGTCGGGAGCCCCGGCCGGTACGGCCCAATGCGCCGCCAGAGCGCGAAAGTGATCTATCCGCAGCACATCAACCCGCTGCATCTGAGCGGCCACGCGATCACGCCAGAGCCTGAAGCCGTCGCGACGAATGACATCCCAGTTGTATAGCGGATTGCCCCAGAGCTGCCCGGTCTCGGAGAAGTAATCTGGCGGAACGCCAGCCACCGCGGCCGGACGCCCCGTGGCATCCAACTGAAACTGCTCTCGATGAGCCCACGTCTCTGCGGAATCCGGTGCGACGTAGAACGGAAGATCGCCAAACAGGCGCACGCCTCGGGAATGGGCGTGCTCACGCAGTCGTCGCCATTGCACGCAGAAGGCGAACTGCACGTCCCTGACGCGTGTCAGCTCAGCAGCGTACTGTTGTGTTATCTGGGAGAGTGCTTCGGGCACCCGGTCGCGCAGCTCTGGTGGCCAACTCCACCAGGGCGTTCCACCCTGGACATAGCTGATCACCTCGAACAGGGCGTAGTCTTCGAGCCAGGGCCGTGAGGTCTCTACGAAAGCCGCGTATGCGGGCGACTGCAAGTCCGGCAATTCATGTGCATCGATGAGCGCTGGATTGCCCGCGTAGTCGGAGCGAACCCAGTACGGAGACCCGTCCGACCCGGTAGGTCCGACAGGAAGGATCTGCCATACGGTAAAGCCCGCACCGGCCAGCCAATCGATGAACGCGCGCCCACCACGCCCTAGCGCGTCCTCCAGTGAGGCCATGTGGAGCAGCACGCCCGCACGGCGGCGATCGAAAACAGGCAACCGATTCAATGCCACTGGCGCCTCTAATCAGCGTACGCCCGACGCATGACGCCTCCATGCTCGGCGTTGCCGCCGCCAGCGGAGATCGGTTGCGCGAGACTTGGAGGAACCTCGAGCCCGAGAAGCCGGTAGAGGCTCATGAGCTGCCGGCGATAGAGACGATCGAACTGGCTCACCGCGTCGGCGGGGTTATAGTCGCCAAACCACCAGAACCAGTCCGAGCTCTCACACAAAGCCAGCTGCCGCCCGGCGGCGGCGCGCTGTGCTGTATCGAGAGAGCCTGAAAGCATCACACGGTCGAACGCAAGTTTCGCCTCACACAGCAGATCCCATGCCCGATTCTTGGCTGGATCGCCCATCCAGGTAGCAAGAGTGCCATGCACCCAACTTCCCGCCACCACTTTCTGCAATGGCGCGGGCTCCAGATCGCGCGCGAGACAATCGGACAAGGTGGTCAACTCCAGCAATGGATGATTAGCCAGCAACGAGTACAACGATCGCAGGAAATAATAGCCATTGAAGGGATAATGTTCCCAGGCATTCTCGCCATCCAGCGCGATCAGCACGGCATGTCCACGCGCGTTGGCGTATCTGCGTGCAAGCTGCACCAACTCGTTGACCAGATTGTGAGCCGCGTCGTCTCCGTGCCACGTGGCGTACGTAAAGCCGATGAGGTCAGAAAGTGAGTCGTCGCGGAAGAAACAGCTCAACGACTTCCCCGGCAGACGATACGGCCGGTTGTAGGCGCTAGGATCCTGAAACGCGTGCTTATCGCCGAGGTCCAGGCAGCCGCGCAGCACGTTGTTGCTGGTGGCTGTCCAACGGAATTCGTAGCGGTCGAGCAGTTCCAGTGTGGCGCGGCTGATGGCGCCCTCGGATGGCCAGCAGCCTGTCGGCCGTGCGCCGAACGCGTCCGAAAACACACGGATACTCTCCTCGACGTGCCAGGCTGCACGCTCGGCGCCACCGTTGTAACCGCTGTGCTCCGGGAGCGGCATGTTGGGAACGGCGTCACGCGAGGACTTGAAATCGAGCAGCAATGGAAGGATGGGATGCGCGTAGGGAGTGATCGACAACTCGATCTGTCCGCGCTCGGATAACGCCCGGTAACGGGGAAGCACCGTACCGACAAGATCGCCGACCAAGGTTAGGAGTTGACGTCGCTGCGCCTGAGTATAGCCACGCCCACGCTCGGTGAGCTCGTTGATCAAGGAGAAGGAAAGCCTCAAGCCGTCGGACCGCCGTACGGTTTCGCCGAGCCAGGCGAGGTGATACCACACCGCAAGATCGTGGATGAGCTGATCGGACGCGTAGGGGATGCGCTCCGGCGTCGCCAGCGTCTCGGCGAGCGTCGCAAGCTCCAGGTAGGGACCGAAACGCTCGATCATCTGCTTACGCTGGGCGCGCAGGCAAGCGCGCAGCAACTCGAGCCGCGTGCCCGGCTCCGTGGGCACGGGGTCAGGTCCCAACAGTCCCAATACGGGATCCGGCAGTGGCGCACCCGAGCGCAGGTGCTCGGCTATTCGATGCGAGATCTCCTTGATCTGCTCGATGAGCACGGGGGAGAAGTTGACGACCACGCGGGCTGCCGGATTTGCCTCCAGATGCGCGGCCATATCGGTGTAATCCTTGATGGCGTGGAGGTACGTCCACGGCAGGACGAACTGTCCCGTCAAGGGGTCGCGGTATTGTGGCTGGTGCATGTGCCACAACAAAACCACGGGAAGGCGGGGGCCGCCGGTCGCAGCGATCATGCGAGGCGGCGCAACATATCACCCGTGACGAGCACGACGCCTTTGTCGGTGACGTGGAACCGGCTCGAATCCGCGCTCCGATCGACACCGATCGTCATACCGTCCGGTATCTCACATCCCTCATCCACGATCGCGCCGCGAATCACACAGGCACGGCCGATCTCGACGTGCGGAAGAATGACCGAGCTCTGAATCGAGCTGCCTTCGTCCACGCGGACGTTGGAAAACAGTAGTGACTCACGCACCACCGCGCCGGAGATGATACAGCCTCCCGACACCATGGAGTTGATGGCCACCCCGCGCCGGCCATCCTCGTCCAGAATGAACTTTGCCGGGGGCTGCTGCACCTGATAGGTCCAGATGGGCCAGTCCTGGTCGTAGATGTTGAGCTCCGGCTTGACGTGCACCAGCTCCAGGCTCGCCTCATAATAGGCGTCGATGGTTCCAACATCGCGCCAGTAGCTCTGTGCGCGGGTTTTGACGTCCTGGAATGGATAGGCAAACACCTGCAGGTTGCTGCCGATCGCCTTTGGGAGGATGTCCTTGCCGAAGTCGTGCGCGGAGGCCTCGATCGAGGCATCTTCCTCCAGCATCTTCTGCAACAACCGCGTGTTGAAAACGTAGATGCCCATGGAGGCAAGAATGGCGTCCGGGCGCCCTGGCAGGGTGTCGGGCACGGCGGGCTTCTCCGAGAACTTCGTCACGCGATTCCACTCCGTGGCGGTCAGCACGCCGAAATGGATCGAGTCGCTCGCCGGAACCTCCACAACGCCGACGGTAATATCAGCCCCCTTCTCGACGTGATAGGCGATCATGGGGCCGTAGTCCATCTTGTAGATGTGATCCCCGGCGAGCACGAGCACATGCTTGGGTCGATGCGACAGAATGAGCTCGATGTTCTGGTACACCGCATCGGCGGTGCCTCGATACCAGGCGGGTCCCAGCTGTTGCTGCGCCGGAATGACCTCCACGAACTCGCCGAATTCGCCGCGCAGATAGCTCCAGCCATGCTGTACATGCTGGATCAGCGACTGTGCCTTGTATTGCGTCAGAATCGAGATCTGGCGGATGCCAGAGTTCACGCAGTTGGAGAGCACGAAGTCGATGATGCGGAACTTGCCGCCGAAGGGAGTGGCCGGCTTGCACCGGTGGGCAGTGAGATCCTTGAGCCTCTCACCGCGTCCGCCGGCCATGATGACGGCGAGAGTACCGCCTGTCAGGCGACTTACGTAACGTCCGGAAGAGGCGCGCGCGGGCTGTCGAGGCATGGTTTTTTGTCGAGCTTCAGGGCCTTCGGCCGGGATGTCCGCGGAATTGATGCGACCGCACTATCATAGCCATTTCATCAGGCCCAGCTCGTAGGGATGCGACAACAGATCGTGCCATGGGTAGATGCGCACTTCGGTAGCGAACTGTCCACACTCCGGAGGTGCCGCATCCAGCGCGAACACCATTGATCCGTCGGAGTCCACCTCCCCGGTGGGACTGAGCACCGCGCTCCAGATACCGGGAGGCGGCGGATGATTGAAGGAGGACAATGCGGGTGGGGCCAAATCGGTCTCCGGCAGCAGGCGACGGGCAACGAACTCGACGCGGACATCGGCCGGCTGCAGGCCGTTCAATTGCGCGGCGACACGCAGGCGCAGGCGCTCACGGTGCGGCAAATCCGGAGCCAGGTCAGCGAGCATCCTCAAGCTCACCCGAGGCCAGAGCTGGCGAACGCGCTGTTTCCAGTCAGCCAGCACGATGGCACCTTCGAAACCCCTGGCGGCGAGTCGTCGGTATTGCCGGGCAGCCGGCAGATACAATCCTTGCGTGTAGTCGAACAGCACACGGCGCATGTTGAACTGCGGAATGACGGTCATCATCGCCCGCTTGCTACGCCGCACCCACTCCGGTGAGTAGCCATCCTCGTTGCTGTCGTAGTACATCGGTACTACCTCCTCCTCCAGAGTATCGAGGATAAGCTCCGCCTCGATCGCGTCGCGACGCTCGGGATCCTGTACGTTCGCCGGCGGAATGCCCCAACCGTTATCATGCGCCCACGCTTCCGCCCACCAGCCATCGAGGATGCTCAGGTTGAGCCGGCCATTGATGGCTGCCTTGATCCCGGAGGTACCGCTGGCTTCCAGCGGTGCGATCGGATTGTTGAGCCACACATCGACGCCTGAAACCAGCCAACGCGCGAGCTGCAGGTCGTAGTCCTCCAGAAAGATGACGCGGCCGATGAATTCGGGCGTGGTCATCAGCTGCCGGATCTCGCGCAGCACTTGCTTACCCGGCTCATCGGCCGGATGCGCCTTGCCCGCGAATAGAAAGAGCACCGGACGGGTCGGATTGTTGACGAGCTTGGCCAGACGGACGCGATCGCGCAACAACAAGGCAGCCCGCTTGTAAGTGGCGAAGCGTCGCGCGAAGCCAATCGTGAGCACATTCGGCCGCAGCGGATCGAGCAGGCGAGTCACGTGCCGTAGCTGCGCGGGACTCATACCCTTGCGAGCGTATTCCCGTTGTAGCCGCTCCCGTACTCCGGCGAGCATCCGCGACTTCACGGACTGCGCGGTTGGCCAGTATCGAGTGTCAGGAACGTTCTCGAGGGCACTCCAGAAGTCGCGGTCGCGCAAGCGCTCGCGCCAGTCGGGGCTCAGCTCGCGATCGAAGAAGTCGGTCCAGGTCTGATGCAGGAAGGTGGGAACGTGCACGCCGTTGGTGACGAATCCCATCGGGTTGTCCTCCGGGCGCACCTCGGGCCATTGATCGGCGCACAGCCTGGCGGACACGATGCCGTGAATACGGCTAACGCCATTCACGTGGCGGGTGCCGTTCAGGGCAAGGCGCGTCATGTTGAACATTCCGGACGCGCCAGGAGCACGGGCAAGCTCCAGAAACCGCTCGACGGGAACGCCGAGCTCGCGGATGAAATCATTGAAATGGGAAAGAATCAGGTCATGGCCGAAGGCATCGTGACCAGCGGCGACCGGCGTATGAGTGGTGAACACACAGTTGGCCGCGACCGCTTCCAGCGCAGCGTTGAATTGAAGACCGCCGCTCAGATGCTCGCGCAGCAGCTCGAGGATCAGGAACGCGGCATGGCCTTCGTTGAGGTGGAACACGGCCGGTTGGATGCCGAGCGCCCGCAAGGCGCGAATTCCAGCGATTCCGAGGATCATCTCCTGGCGAATGCGGGTCGACTCATCGCCACCGTAGAGGCGGTGTGTGATGTCGCGATCGGAGGGAGCGTTGTCGGCGACGTTTGTGTCGAGTAGATAAACAGGAATCCGCCCGACCTGTGCCCGCCACAGACGGGCATGCACATCCCGGCCGGCGATCCGGACCACGACTTTTATCAACTGTCCATCGGCGCCGCGCGCCGGCTCGACCGGCAGATCGCGTGGTGAGCGTTCACGATACTCGGCATGTTGAACGCCGTCGTTATCTACCGCCTGCGAGAAGTATCCCTGTCCATAAAGCAATCCCACTGCAACGAAGTTCGCGCGGTCGTCACTGGCGGCCTTGCAGTAGTCTCCGGCTAATACTCCAAGCCCACCCGAGTAGACAGGAAAGCTTTCGTGAAAGCCGTACTCGGCACAGAAATAAGCGGTCAGAGGCTGGTCCGCGCCAGGAGCGCTCGCGGAAAGATAGCTGTCTAGCGTGTCCAATGCCTGCCGATACCGCCCCAGATAGACCGAGTCAGTGGCGGCACCGTCGAGGGTGGCTTGCGAAAGACAACGCAACATAAGACGGGGATTGCCGCCCGTCTGTTTCCACAGCTCCGGATCCAGATCCTCGAACAGCGCCCGGGAAGGCCGGTGCCAGCTGAAAAACAGGTTGCCCGCCAGCTCAGGCAGACGGGCCAGGCTGGTGGGGATCACCGGAGTGACCTCTAACAGTGGATTTCTCATCAGCTTTTCCGAAGTGCACGACGGTCGCGGAGTGTAGCAGCTCATTTCGGAGCCTCGAATCGCGCCTCGCTCCGGAACTTAGCTATGGTAAGCACACAATAGTGTTTGACTGCTAATACTATGAAGTCTACATTAGTGGCATGGATGACGAGGGCCAGGCTCGGAAATTCCAGAAAGACTTGAACGCAGGCCTGGTGGCGTTGGTATTGCTCGCCGTGCTCGAGCGTAGCCCGGAGGACCTGTACGGCTATGAAATCGCCAAGCGTCTGCAGAAGGCGAACGAGGGCGATGCGCTGTTCAAGGAAGGCACCATCTATCCGGTACTACGTTCCTTGAGCGCGTCCGGATTACTGACCAGCCGGGTCGTGCCGTCCTACTCCGGCCCACCCCGGCGGTATTACCGCATCACCCCCGAAGGGCGCGCCGTCCTGCTTCAGTGGAGCGGCATCTGGCGCCAGACCCGCGATTTTGTGGACCGCTTCATCGAGGGAGCGGCGCCATGAGGGGCCGCCCGGCTAAGGGCGCAGCGCTGACTGCGCTGAACGCTTCACTTTCGGCTGCGCGCACGCCGGTGTTCGCGCCGGGCAAGGGTGTGGGCTCGCGACAACCGCTCGCGCTGACGCATGTACCGCCACCACTCAACCCGGGCGGACTTTCAAGCCGATACCTGAGGAAGCTCGTATGACTCGCTTCTCCGCACCCCGCTCGATCGACGACTATCTGAAACAGTTGCGCGCCGCTTTGGAGGGCGAGGATCCAGCGCTCATCCAGGACGCGCTTTATGACGCGGAGGAATACCTGCGCGCGGAGGTTGCCGCCCATCCGGACAAGTCAGAAGCGGACGTGCTCGAGCTGATCGCCAGCACCTATGGGGCTCCCGAAGAAGTGGCCGCGGCCTACCGGGACACCGAAGTCAAGGTCAAGGCGGCATTGCGCACGCCTCCTCCCCAACATTCCGAAAACCTCACCGGAATGCGGCGCTTCTTCGGTATTTATCTGGACCCGCGGGCCTACATGTCGCTCTTCTACATGCTGCTGACACTGGCGACCGGCACCTTGTATTTCACGCTGGTCGTCGCCGGCCTGTCGTTATCGGCGGGCCTTGCCATCCTGATCATTGGAGTGCCCTTCTTTCTCGCGTTCATTGGGGTCACCCGTGTGATCTCACTAGGCGAAGGCCAGCTCATCGAGGCAATCACCGGAGAGCGCATGCCGCGTCGTCCCTTACACCCGGGTGCACCCGCAGGATGGTGGCAGCGCATCGGCGCAATGCTCCGTGATGCCCGGACCTGGACCACTCTCCTTTATCTCGTCCTGATGCTGCCGCTGGGCATTGTTTACTTTGTGATCGCCTCCGTCGGCCTGTCCTTGGGCCTGAAGTTGGTCACCGCGCCGGTCGTGATGCTGGGGGATCATTTCGGCTGGATCGATAGTGACTGGATCGGGGGGCCGTTTGTTTTTCACCATCATTGGGGCGCGCACGATGGATCGATGATTCCGTCGTTTGGATCCTGGGTTGGCTCCTTGATCATGCTTGCGTTGGGCGTTGTCGTGCTCACTGCGCTGATGCATCTTGCGCGCGGCATCGGACGGGGGCATGCGCGGTTGGCGAAGGCACTGCTGGTCGAGCCAGGCTCGTAAGCGGCGACGGGGCACACCCCGGTGCCTTGGCGCGTGCCTGTCGATGTGCGAAGTCCTTTTATGCCTCGGGGCCGCCGCCGACCGATGGGTAACTAGGTCAGAGGTCGACATCTGAGCAACTGCCGAGGAGACGGCATTCACCCCGGGGTCGGTCGAGCGTCAGCAGAGTCGGCGCACGTCAAGGTAGACTGTCCGGATGTCTCGACTTCACTTTTTGATGTGGCCCGCTGTGGGATTGATCGCGGCGCTGCCGCAAGCACGCGCGACGCTTGATGCACCTGCTCGATCCGGCGGTGCAGCCTCGCTGCAAGCGGTATCGCCTCCCCTCGCTACATCGGAGATCCACTCCAAGGCTGGGTGCCTCGCCACCGGCAACGGTTATCTGCGCGCCCGTATCCGAGGCGCGTTCAACCTGGACATCGACTGGCGCAATGGCGAAATCGAGTGCGACGGCGGCCCGCGCCCGGACGGCAGCGGGATCAGAGTGAGCTTCGCCGGCCCGAAGCATTCCGACGGCCGTCGATTGCGCATGGTCTTCGGCGTCGGGAAAGCGAAAGAAGGCCGCCCAGGCCGCGAGCTACCCACCAACCTCACTGTCATATTCGAAGGTGAGGAGCGCTTGTTCGCCACCCGAGGCGACGACCGCTGCACGGTAGACAAGCTCGAGCAGGAACGCCTCGGCGCGCTCGGAGGTCCGCGGCGCTCCTATCGCATCATCGCGAGCGGGTTCTGTATTTCTCCGGCAAGCACCTTGAGCGGCGACGGTCGGATACTGGTGACACGGTTCGATTTCGCGGGAAATGTCACTTTCGAGGACGTGCAGCCTTGAAGAGGAGTTGGAAACAGGATGTCAGTCGCCGAGCACCCGCGAGGAGTCGCATTCAGGTCGTCTGCTCCGCTACTTATTGTCATCGTGCCTTGCTGAGGCGTCGGGTCGCGGAGAGCTAACAGCATCCACCGCCAGCGGCGGCTCAAAACCTTCCTCCCGACCGCCAGCTTCCAGCGACGGCGATTCGAACTCCAGGATCATGGATTTGCGATAGACAGCAGGATCCGGCGGCACTGGCAGTGGAGACGCCGCTTGGATGGCGTGTACGAGCGACAACCGCCATATGGAATCCGCATTGCATTCCTGCGGCGTGACTTTCTCGACGTTGCCTCGACCATCCTGCTCGATTTCGACTCGGCACTTGAACTGCCCACTGCCGGTGGAACTGCGAGGCCGAATCCAGGCGCGCTCGATGCGCGCGGTGATCTGTCCCATATGGCGGCTGTACATCAATGCGCCTTCGGGCGTGTCCCCCCGCGCTTTGATCAACTCACCGTCAGCGGCTTCAGCGTGATCCAACAGGCTACCTATCTCCAGAGCCTTGGCACTCAGCCTGATCGACCGCTGCTGCTCGAGCTGCTTGGGGCTGAGCGCGAATTTACGAATAGTTGCCCGCGGTTCCTCGATATCTGATGGCTGGTCTTCAAGAGGCACCAGAATCATCTCGTACGCAATTGTCCCGGCTCTGGTACGGGCACCTTCACCATTCACAGATTTCTGCCCACCGCGCCCGCCTTCCAGTATGAGCGGTGTGATCAACGACGCATGCAGAGCTACCGACATCGAGGCGCAAAATAGCGGCAGCATCCATCCCGCTCGTGACGCGAGCGAAGTCTGGCGTTTCGCAACGGCATGAGCAGTCAAAAGCGCACACGCTTGTTCCCGAGTCAAGCCTTTCACTACGACCTTCTATACATCAACAATCAATTGCATGCGCGGAACCGATATCGAGCACTCGTCTGACAATGGTATTCCGAACGAGGTATGAGAGCGCGCTCAACAACAATGTAGTTGCAAAAAAGGACGCGACGGCTATTCTCTGAAATCTAGAAGGGAGAACAATATAGCAAGGCAGCGCACCGGGTCTGACGCTCAACTCGTTGGCGCGACGGCCTCAAACGTAAACCCTTGATCGGCGGGACGACTTGCCCGCGAATACACATTCAATCCCCTCGGGGTAACGCGGGGCTGCAATGTCGTGCACCCGGCGCTGCTGTGTGCCTGAAAATACTCGACCGCTTGGACGAGAGAGCGGCCATTCGTCTACGAAACATGCAGGGAAAGAGCCAGATGTTGTTCCATCACGTCTCGTCGAAAGCAGGTTGGTTGTCGCTCGCGTCCATCATCCTTTCGATGCTATTCGGCTTCCACCTCCCGGCCCATGCGGCCGTCGGGCGCATGCCGGGTGCGTTTGCCGTGTCAGCGACAGGGAGTGCCACGTATAACATTCCGATCTGGGCTCCTCCGGGACCTCACGGGCTGCAGCCGAAGCTGAGTTTGACGTATGACAGTCGGCAAGGTAGCGGGTCTGTTGGGGTTGGCTGGGCGCTCACCGGACTGAGCTCCATATCACGTTGCAACGCGACGTACGCCCAAGACACCTCGCCCGCTCCGATCACTCTCACATACGGCGACGTTTTCTGCATGGATGGCCTGCGGCTGCGACTTACATCCGGCACTTACGGCATGCCCGGGTCGACGTACCAGACAGAGGTCGCCGACTTCAGAAATGTGACGGCCTATGGAAGTGCCGGCAACGGTCCACAATATTTCATTGTCAAAGATCGCAATGGTGTGTCGTATCAGTATGGAAATGGGGGTGGCTCCCAGATCCTCGCGAGCAACGCCGCCACCGCACTCGCCTGGTTCCTGAACAAGATTACTGACCCGGCTGGCAATACCATGGCGATTTCCTATACGGCTGCCACTGGCACGGCAGTCCCGTCGACAATCTCCTGGACGCCCAGTGCCTACGGATCGAGCTCGTACAACTACACCATGGTGTTTGGCTATGGCACCAACGTAGCGCAAAGCTCCACATACGCCTATGTGGCGGGAACCCCTGTCGTGGATACGGACCTGCTGAGCTCGATCACGATCAACTACCTGGGATCGACAGTCAAGAAGTACCTGCTGAGCTACCAACAGTCCCCAACTACGCAGCGCGAGGAGCTCATCCAGATACAGGAATGCGCGGACGCGGGCGCCACCAATTGCCTGGCGCCGACGACGATCACCTACCAGAATGGAGCAGCAGGCGTCTCCGCCACCTCATCCAGCGTGGGCATGGGAAGCGGTGCCAATTGGTACCTTGCAAATTACGATTTCAACGGAGATGGCTACCATGACTTGGTGTACCAACTCTCAAGCGGCGAGTGGTATGTCGCGTTCGGCTCGGCCAGCGGTTACGGTGCAGCCGTCGACACTGGCGTCAACACGCCCGGGTATATCGCAGGAAGGGGCTATCTGCTCGTCGGGGACCTGCTCGGCACAGGTCAGGCCGGGCTGCTTGCAAATAACGGCGGTACCTGGTGGTACTACCGTTGGAATGGATCAGCTTTTTCCGGAACCAGCACCGGCGTGCCGTACGACACGGCAGCAACCTCCTTCGCTCTCGCGGACACCAATGGAGATGGCCTGCCCGATCTCGTCTCACTTGAATTGAACCCTGGCGGAGCAGCGGAGGCTGCCGTCTATACGCGGCTCAACAGCAGCTCGGGCGGTACGTTGAGCTTCGGTGCTCCAACCGCCGCCTATACCAATACGGACTCCGAGTTTCCCCTGACGTCCGGCTCCCTTGACAGCATCGACATGCAACGGGCCGGGCCCGTCAGCTACTTTGACTTCGATGGCGACGGCCGGCAGGATCTCATACTGCATCTGACCTATCGTGACAGTGCGGACAGGATCAACATCCACTCCGGATATCAGCTATTGGGGAACGGCTCCACGTTCACGGCTGTATCATTCGGCACCGATGGATCCACACCCTATTTCGTAAATTGGAACAATGATGCTTGCACTGATTACATCACCGGCAGCATGCTGGTGATCTCCGCGTGCAATGGAAACGCAGGGGCATCAGTCAACCTGGGTTACAAGCCGCTGGCCGTAATGGACTGGGACGGTGATGGGCGAACCGACCTTGTCTATGCTTCCGGCGGATACCTGTATGTCCAACTGTCTACCGGACAAGGTCTGAGCACTCCGATCGCAACTTCGATCCCCTGGAACTCAGCCGCCACCTACATCGGGTACGACGTCAACGGCGATGCCTTGGATGACCTGACCGCCTGGACTGGAAACGCGTTCAGCTACAACCTCCACAATAGCGGAGGTCAGCCACCCGATCTGTTGTCGAAGATCACCGATGGATACGGAAATTCGGCGAGCCCGACGTACGTACCGCTGACGCAGACAGTGGGCAGCACCTATTTCGAATGGAACGACGCGCAGTACCCGTATCAAAATTACAACGGCCCGCTATACCTGGTAAATGCAGTCACCTATTCCGATCCGAGCAGCACGAACGGTGGCAGTTACGCGGTGAATCACTATTATGATGGCGCCTGGACCAATCTGCAGGGGCGTGGATTCTCCGGGCTGGGCTCGCACCAGACCTACGATAGCCGCAATGGAGTCTGGGAGACCGTGGGGTATGAGCGAGCGTTTCCGCTCACTGGAATGCTGGTCTCCCAGTCGCAAACGCTGAACAACTCGCCCGCGCAGGCGATCTTCAACCTCAGCCGGTCGAACGCGGCCCAGATACTGGACGGCACTTCGGGCTCGCAGCGCTACTTTCCTTATATCGCGAACGAAACCCTGAAGAATTACGAAGTAGGCGGACGGAAAAACACGCAGCTCATCAAGACGACCTCCACGAATTACTCGTACGACAATTACGGGAATGCGACCACTATCGCCACAACCGTCACGGACAACGATAGCGGCTCTCCTTATTTCAATCAGTCCTGGGCCACGACCACAACCAACACACCCGAGGTGGACGCGGGAAATTGGTGCCTGCCCCTATTCACACAGACCCAGACCGTTTATACGGCGTCAGGTGGCGGTGCCGCGGTAACGCGAACGAAGCAGTTCACCCCGGACACTTCCTACTGCCGCTACAGCCAGATCGTGACCGAGCCGACGAGCCCCAGTTACAAAGTGACCGAAAGTTTTGGCTTCGACAGCTTCGGAAATGTAAACAGTGACACGGTGGCAGGGATCGGCATGGCGTCACGGCAGACGAGCACAAACTGGGGTACGACTGGACAGTTCCCGATGTCAGTGACAGACCCCACCGCTGCAACCGTAAGCTACAACTACAATTTCAGCTACGGGCTGCGAAGCAGCTTCACCGACCCGAATGGACTGACGACAAGCTGGCAATACGGCGATGGCTTCGGACGCCGGACGCAGGAAACACGTCCAGACGGAACTTACACCACATGGACGTACAATGACTGTGTGAATTGGGGCGGTTGCCTGATCGGCTCTCACACGCTGGCACTCGCGCACTACGTCTACGTCACCAACGGCTCCCTTGAAACCAGTGGTACGGATTATTTCGACCCGCTCGGGAGACCGCTGCTCTCCAACAACATGATGCTCGCCGGAGGCTGGGATAGAAACGAAGTGCGCTACGACAGTCTAGGTAGAACGGTACAGAGGGCGTCTCCGTGCACTTGGAGCGGCGTCACAGCGACCTGCCCTTACTGGTCGACGACAAACTACGATACCCTCAGCCGCCCGAAACAGATTCAGAGGCCCATCAACGCGAGCAACAGCACTCTGGAGACGACCACTTACGATTATGAGGGCCGCACTACAATCGTTACGGACGGCAACTCACACGCTCGGACCCTCATTACCGACGTGAACGGTTGGCTGCGGCAAACGCAGGATGCGAGTGGATACACTGTCACTCTCGGCTATGATGCGGCCGGAAGCAAGACCTCAGTGACCGACAGCCTCGGCGATACCTTGTTGAGCGCCAGCTACCAGTACGGTCTTGCCCCGTATGCCACCGCCGTCACAGATGCGGATCTGGGTTCATGGAACTATACATATGATGCACTCGGTGAGCAGACTGGCTGGACCGACGCGAAAGGCCAGCAGTTCACAGCGAACTACGATGCCCTCGGTCGGCCAACCGACCGTTACGAGCCAGACCTGTACACCCACTGGACTTGGGGGACGAGTGCGGCAGCCCGGGAGATTGGGCAACTACATAGTGTGTGCACTGGAACGGGGGCGGCCCCCAGCAGTTGCACGGCGGCCGGCTACGCCGAGAGCGAAGCCTACGACAACCTTGGACGCCTTTGGCAGCGCTCGATCCAGATTCCCAGCGATGCGACCTACACCTACACGTGGGCCTATAGCGCAACCACAGGTCTCCTGGATACGTTGACCTATCCGGCCAGCACTTCGGGTTACCAGTTCCAGGTCAAGTACGGCTATGCGAACGGCCTCCTGCAATCCGTTACAGATGTCTCCGATTCGCCCAATGTCGCCCTCTGGACGGCCAACTCCGTGGACGCGGGGGGCCGATTCACTCAGGAAACGCTCGGCAACGGCGAGATGGTCGATCACAGCTTCGACGCAGTCACGGGCTTACCCAACAGCATCACCGCCGGACCCAGCACCGCGCCGACGAGCCTGCAAAACAACTCCTATCTCTTCGATAACGTCGGCAACCTCATCCAGCGCCAGGACAACGTCGCCAACACCACCGAAAACGTCTACATGGATAGCCTGGATCGCCTCGATCACACGGTAGGCGATTCAAAGACAACATTGACCTACGACAACATGGGGCGGCTCGCGACGTGGTCAGTCTACAGCGGCACCACAAACGTCAACGACTATACGACACAGCAGCCCGGATGCTCTTATTACGCGAACGCTCAGCCGCACGCGCTGCGGCAGTATACCCAGGGCACAGGAGTCGGTTCGTCCTGCTATGACAAGAACGGCAACCTTGTCAGCCAGACCTGGCGCGGAGCGCCTACCTCGACGCTGACCTGGACGAGTTACAACCAGCCGAACCTGATCACCTCCGGCTGGCCAAACATCAATACGGCGACCAGCAGCAGCCAGTTTTTCTATGATCAGAATCACCAGCGCTGGAAACAGATCGCAAGCTACAGCGGCACGCCCGAGACGACTATCTACATCGGCGGCCTGCTGGAAAAGATGACGAACTCGGGCGGAACCTACTACCGGCACTACGTCCCCGCCGGCAATAACTTCGTGGTCTATACCGACTCGCCCGCGCTGGCGAAGCCGGCCATCTACTACGTCACTGAGGACCACCTGGGAAGCACTGCGGTCATTACCGATCAAACGGGCGCATTGGTTGCGGACGAAAAGTTCTCCGCTGGCGGCATCAACGAAACCAGTGCGCAGCAAGCCACGTCGGCAGCCACCGTTACGCGGCATGCCTATACCGGACAAGAGTCGCTAGATAATGTTTTCCTCGTCAATATGAATG
>CAZBTV010000159.1:0-16616 GCA_964494895.1 uncultured Steroidobacteraceae bacterium
TCCAGCACCCTGTTCTAGCGACTCTGTTCAAGAGCTCAGGCTACGCGAGACCTCTAGAATTATGCACGCAATCGTGTAACCGGCCCGGCCTCATTTTGAGGAGCACTAGCGGTCTCATTTTCGCGAGCGCCTCAGTCTTCTTCAGCAGTTCCGGTTCCCTCTCACTCTACAGCACGTGGGAACCGGAACCGGGAACCCCCTCAAATAGCCTGCTCACACCAACCAGCCTCAAAAAACGCGCTCCGGCTCATTGCCACACAAATCGCAGTAACAGCCACTACAACTCGAAGCGCCCTCAAGGCGCTCTCCGGCACATCTCCTTGTCGAAACTTCCCAAGAGTGATTAAGCGCAAGAATGCAACCGGCCGTAAAGCAAACAGAACAAATACAAAGGCGCCAAATCCAAAGAATATTCGGTCGATTAGAATGTCCGGACTTATCGTCATGAATGCTCACGGAGCAACTTGCGCCTTCATAGCGTAGCCCCGGAAGTCTGGGACAGCAGAGCATTAAGCACTAGTGTGGTCGCCAGACCCAGCGCGGCTGACCTATCACCGGCGCTAAGACCGTTTAGGCCGCTCCCGGGTGCGCTCAGACCGAAGAAACCACCTTCGCCAAAAACAGCCCCGTAGACACCAAGTCCAGCTCCTACCCCAGTACCCCAGTACCCCAGCGCCAACAGGTATTGTTCGCGCCCCCGGAGGGAAGAAACCATTTGTCGAGTCTCCCAGAATTTCGGCGAATCCCTGGCCCCTCGCTCGTGTGCACTCCGGTAACCACGTCAGCGGAAGCGGCGGTGACCGAGGCGCCCGCGCCTTTGCTGGGTGCGGCGAGCATAGGGTTGTGCCGGATCGCTGGAACACCCCTCAATAGCAAGCAGCAGATCATTGCGTTCTTTGGATTTACCCTGATCGGCCTCTTCTACGGAGGTGTGACAGCGCTAGCCGAGGAATCAGGGCCGCTCGAACTTATCGAGTTAGAAAGTAGCTCGAGAACTGTAGCCGTAGCCCGCCTGGGCACCTGCGTGTTGAGGAACGGGGTTACCGGAGTGGACACACAAGACTCAAACGGCACAGCAGCACCATCGCAAGATCGAGTTGGGTGAACGATGGCCGGATGTCCCGGAGTTCATCGCGATTGCCAGGGCACTGAAGGTGGAACCGGAGGTGATGTTTGGGTCGTGTGGTCGTGTGCTCAGATGGTAGTGTCAAGCTTCCATTTGGACTCGATCCGACCTCCATCTCGCTGATGGCTTAGTTCCACGGTCGGGTCCGTCTGGGCGGCCTTTAAATAGTTCAATGAATTCTGCGATCACGTAGGCGGTCGTGAACACGATGCCGAGCTGTTGTATCTGACCGCCCCCGAGTGGCAACCAGGGCAAGTGGACAAATCTGCCGAATTCCAGGATGACGAGAATCAGTTCGACCAGGCCGGCCAGCTTGAAAGGCAACACTGGGAACCCCTCCGAAAGCACGATAGTTTTTCGCACAACGGTTTTGTTCATCGGATGCTTTGCACAGGGATGGTGGTCGAGGTTGCTATCCCTGCCCCACGCCACCATGGCGATCAGCGCAAATGGCAAGAGATTTCAGGATAATAGAATATTTACCGGCTAGGCGTTGTAGTCGCGCCTAGGTACGCGATTGAGGCGGCCTCCGTAGCCACGGGCGTAGATATCGATGGTGTATTACCTAATGCGAGCGTCGCCACTCCACTCGCACGACAAACCAGAACACCAGCGGTATGAGCTCTACGCACGCAGGCACGCCGCAGCACGCGCGCAGCACGCCATGCCCGAAAGGACAATTTGCAGCCTTTAGGCAAGAGAAATATCTGGCTGCACACTCGCCGCGACCAGCGTTTGGATAGGCTGCTTAAGATATGCCAGGACAATGAAACCCGCAACGCAGGCGGCAGGAAGCGTTAGGTGGGTTAATAGCCGGACAAGCTCGGTCGTTGACATACGCAGGCACCTCACCACCGGAGCCACCTGCGACATCGGATTTCTCCACCTCGCTGATGTCGCGGCCCCGGTTGGAAAGCACCAAGCGTTGCCGAATCAACATACTCGCACAGTAAGTCGGGAAGCGAGGTCACCCGACTCAGGAGCAGTCGTACTCATCCAGACGGCTCGCACATCAAAACTCTGTCATACTCTACTTCGGAATTCGCTCAGGCACCCTACGTAAGCACCCGATGCTGCTGGCACCATGCCGTGGAATCACCACGGGCTTACAGTCACCTAACCGTGCGCGAACTCTAGGGTTCGGCACCGCGAAAGGGAAGGCCCTCCCAAAGTGGTTCTGATGAATGTATACAACAGTCTCTTGAAGCACCCAGACTCCGAGGATCTGGTTGGCGGATGCGCGGTCGAAGGGATGTCTTTTGTGTGTTCATGGGCGCGCATTCCGCGCAGCCATGTCCGTGCTTCTATTCAGTAATATGGAGATCGGAGTACTGTACGAGTCGCAGCAACCGACTGAAAATCGGCATGCTGGTCAGGCGTGTGCTCCAGCGGCAGCGATCGTAAGAACAATCTGTAGTCTTTTGAGCAGGGAAATGTTTGGACGCACACTCGCCGTCACAAGAGTTCGCAGGTGAGGCTGCAAATCCAGAGCAAAAGGAATGCGGGAATGTTCCCGCAGGAAGCGGGGATCTTCTGCCGTCACGCCGCGAGAACAAATAGATTGCAGCCAATATAGAGGACCTCTATGGCTCTGCCGGATGGGTGGCGATGGATGCCGAGGAACGACCAGGGCAAGGGGTGACCTTTCGTCACTTCGACATTGTGACAGACGTCCGGGTCAACGAAATGTTGTCGGGTCACGTTCATCCGTCCGAGGATGTCCGGATCCCGGCAGAAGCCAATGCATAGGGCCCGTTGCTCCGCGCCGGAACAGTAGGTGAGAAGCTGTGCCGTCGCCTTGCAGTAGGTCTTCGGGCCGTGGTCAAACTTACATTCCCCCAGCATCCTGTAGCGACCCTCCTCAAAGTGGGTGATGAGCAAGTCCACGTGCCCATTGGCATGAGGCTCAGCCTTCGTCGGGAGGCCGCCTCGCGTGAGGAGATCGGCTAGATTCGTGGAGAGTTCCAGCTCGCTCGCCTTCGTGAGCAGCTTACGTCGGTCCTCCAACTTCTGGAGACAATGCCGCACGGCGAGTGTCGCCGCTTCGCAGAATTCGTCCTCCGTCTGCGCGCAGGCGATGCGATGGAAGTCGGGCATGAACGTCTTGACCAGCTCAATATAGCGTTCCGCTGTCATCTCTGCAGGGAGCGTCATCGGCTCTTCCCCTCACTCGCAACCCACCGCACTGCGATAGTCCTTGCGCCCTGCCGCCACCTCTCACCGGCGATGCCTTCGCCGCCCCCGAGGCGGGTGAGCACGTCCTTCCAAGACATCAGCGCGGGCGGATCATTATTCAGGTCCAGGAATTCACGCCGCAAGGCACCGAGCTGGACCAGCCGTTCGATCGCCAGCAAAGCATCTTCTTCGTCAGTTCCCACCTGCTGTGCGAAAGTCACGGCGTCATTCAAGGTGAGAGGCCAACCCTCCGTTGCGTCGAGCCGATCAAGCAACAGGCGCGCAATCTCAACAGCCTTCTGATTGCGCGTCTGCCGGCACATGTCATCCAGCGGCCCGCCGCCTCGCCGAACCCGTTCGATCGTCCGTTCCGGCGTCCTGAGATCTCTCGCCGTAAGCTCAACAATACGCCACGCAGCATTTCCCTGGCGCAGAGCTCTCCGGATAATCCGGTCCCGACGCAGACGGCTACCGGTATGGAAGGTAGCGCCGTCGACGTAAACCAGCACCGAGCTACCCACAACCCGAAAATCAGCCTGGCTGATCCGCGGCCCATCGAGTTCAGGACCCACAGGAACCTGCTTCTCCACCTCCATGCCGTGCCGTTCGAAAAGGCGGAGGAACTGTAACTCGAGGGGCGAGCCCACGCCTGCTTCGTAGGCCTCGAGCCAAGGGCGAGGGTCGTCCGGATCGCCCTCTGCCGGCAAAGGCTCGGGCGGCTTCTGGGCCAACGCCTCGAGGTCGGGAAGGACATGAGGCCAGGACAGATACTCATGGTGACGCTGGTTCGCGTAGGACTTCAGGCAGCGATAGCAAGCGGTCTCGCATTTCGGGTGGTCGAGATGCTCAATCGCTCGACGGGCCACCAGATGCAATTCATCGATGCAGCGGTCGAGAAAACCGCTGCCGCCCACGGCGGTATCAATGAAGGTGAGCGCCCCCACCTTCCGCGTGCCGTGCTCCTCCCACACGGGCTCGAGCTCGAACTCGAGCTCGGGCCCATCCAACATGTAGAGTTGTTTGAGGCCCGTTCGCAGGGAGTAACCCAGCGAGTACCCCCAGCGCAGGTACTCACTTTCTTTGAAATCACGGGGAAGAACGACACTGAACCGCAAGGTCGTCGCGGGAGTCGCCGTTGTGATGGCGATAGGCATCGGTGGCTGGCCGCTGCGCTGACAACCTGGTCCGTGACCGAAAGGGTCGGCTCCGCTCGACCTTCGCACTTTCGCGCGCCCCTTTTTCCGAGCATTCTGGTCCCGGTCGTCGTCAGGAACCGCGAGCAACCGCCCGCAACTCGGACAAAGATAAAAGCCGCGCCCCTTATTGTGGAGGTAAGGCTTTCCAACTCTGAGGTCTGCTTCGGTAGGAGGCTTCCACTCGTTGATCCACCGTACCGTCTCGTCGATCCGTAAGTCGGCACGCCATCCGGTGGCCAACCGGCGTCGGGTGATGACGCGGCCATCACGCTGTGGATGGCAGGTGACGAGCGAGGCGATCGAGAATCGATCTTCCTCCTGCATCACAGGCGTATCGTCCCGTTTCGCGAGAAATCCACCGTACTCATGTCCGGCGTAGCCACTCCCATCACCGGCCGTTTCGTCGGAACCGCAACGAGGGCAGGCGGGTGTCTGGGCGTCATACCGAAGCTCGCAGGCCTTACAGCGGACGTAGATCCAATCCGGATCGGTTGATTTGGGATTCCAAGGAGACGAGAGATCTAGGCCGACGACCCGCCATCGGTGTCCACGCGCGTGAATCAGTGCGTCAGGTTGGTACTGCGCAATCCCGAATCGGCGAGTCACCGAGATAGGGTCTTCCTCGTGCTCATCGCCCCATAGGCGCAACGTGCAGGGCGCAGACGGAAACTCGTAGCCGGGCAGGATTCCAAACTCGGCGAACCGTCGCATGGGATGTCCGCTGCTGCGATCATCTGCCTCGACCCGTTCGTAGCGGTCATCCTGAATACCCAGGATCCTGCGTTTGAGGTCCTGAGCATGCACGGCCGACCAATCCCCCTTGCCGAGCTCATTCCAGCGGTCTATGGTCTCCTGAAGTTTGAGGATCTGCAGTCGCACCCTATCAAAGAGATCACGGATCCGCGCCGGAAGCCGATCGAGCATTTCCGTGAGGGCCTCCTTGCTGGCAAGGCCAGAGGATTCGAGCACGTCGGCGCCCCAGGCTTCGTGTGCCATGCTGACCGCACGGGGAAACTGCGCGACCACAGCGTCAATGAGCTCTTCCACCTTCTCGTGATCGATCTCGCCACGAATGTTGATGTATTCGACCATCCGACCCGCTAGTCCCGGATCGGCGGCGCCGAAGGCAATGGCATGCAAGTGCCTGAGGACGACATCGCGGTTGCCGAGGCCAACCGCTGGCGCCGGCACCTCGCCCGCAATCATTTCAGCCGGACGATCGAAAAAATAGCCGTCGTGAGGTGTGCTACGGGCGTACCCGAGAACAATGCCCACACGCGAGCGACGCCCTGCGCGTCCCCCGCGCTGAGCATAGTTGTCCGGTCGCGGCGGGATGTTACGCATCACTACGGCATCCAAGCCGCCCACATCGATGCCCATCTCTAGTGTTGGAGAGCAGGCAAGCACATTGATCGCGGAGCGGCGGTTCGTACCCGACCAACCTGCCGGCGGCCTAAACCCCGGGGGCGGTGCCTTGAAATCATCCTCGATCTCGATGCGCTCCCCACTGGTGATCTGGGCGGTGTGCTCTCCCGCCGAGAGCGGCATGAGATCGAGCTTCTGAATGCGCTGGACATAGCGATTTCGCTCGACATCCCCTTCAGGCCACGGCTGGAGCACGCCATGACAGCTCGGGCACGGGCTGCCGGCAGAAACCCACGGCATGCGCACATTGCAGATCGTGCAGCGTCTACGATCTGCGGGCCGCACGATTTCAAGGCTAACCACGTCAGCAGATACTTGCAGCAGATGGCGGCCCTTCCGATGGCCATGAAGCGGCTGCGCAACCAGGAAGGGCCCGATCGCTAGGAGCTTAAGCAGTGCCTCCATCTGCTCACAATCTGGCTCCGTACCGCCCATCTGCTTTAAAAGGTGTCGAAGCTTCCGCTCCAAGCTCGGCCCCCGTCCGCCCGTCCTGGGACGGCGCCAAGCATTGAGCAATGTGATGCCATCAGGCACCTCCGATTTATCGAGCCACCCCAGCGGAGACCCTTGGTCGCTGCACGCATACCCGGAGGGGTTCTTGATCCGCCGCTCCCAGTCCGCCGGCCCGCGGAACTCCTCCGGACAGCTCGGACTGCCCGGGTGATAACAGAGCATGGGCCGAGACAGCGCCGCCCGCCGCCTCATTTCATCAAGGAGGCAGCGGCAGATGAAAGCAAGCTGCTGGAGCGTGACTCCCAATGCAACCGCCAGAGTCGCACCCTTCGCTTCGACGTAAGAGTCGAGGCGCTCGTAGCGAATCCCAACCAGCCCGAGGTTCAGGAGGGAGGCGCGGTATCCCGCACTCACCGCAAGATCATCGAGCAACGGCGCCTCCTCCCAGGCTCGAGCACGCACCTGAACCTGACTCGGCAGGTATTCCGTATCGTCGCGGCCCTTGCAGTGGGGGTTGTCACCCCGCTCGACGCCTATAGCGACAAGCTGTGTGAGTGCCGCCTCGATGGTCAAGCGTTGATCAGAAGCGTCCTTGAGTTTGCGGATCAGGCGGCGCCGCATGCGATCGTAGCGACCGGCATAGGTGATGAACCGCGCTTGGTGCGCCGCATCTTGTCGGCTGTCGGAGAAGATGAGCAGCCGCTCCTTGCCGTCGTGCTCGGGTCGAGCCGCATTCTGGAGGGACAGTCCCTCGACAAGGCCCTCGGCTAGCACCCGAACCGCTGCGGAGGTGCCGAGAGAGACTGGCGTAAGGACGTCATGCGCGCCAGCGGTACCCCCGCACACAAGGCAACGGCTCTTGGCTGGCGCCAGGACAACGCTCATGGAATAGAGTCCCTCCTCGCGCGAGAACGAGCACGTCGCCGGATCGAAGCTGCCCTCGTGCACTTCGCGGTTGCGCATCTGTCGCTCGACGCCAACCAGACCCTCCTCATCACCGGTCTCAAAGCGCTTCCGGTCGTACAACAACCATTCGCCCTCGTCGGCGCGGGAGGCGTTGGGCCGCAGCGGCCCGCCTTCGTAACCATGCGGCCCATCCCGAAAGCGAAGGGTGTCGGCACCGCACGAGCGACACAAATAGAGCGGTGCAGCGGTCGCGCCGCACTCACATTGCTCCTCACCCATCGGGTAGAGCCGACCGCATTTCGGATCGACGCAGCGCGTAAAACGCCAACCGCCTCGGATGAACCGGTGCGTTCGCAACCTCAGCGCGCCCGGGTTCCCATCGGGAAGCGCGGCACCCACCACCAGCGCCAGCATCACTTCGCGACGGATGAGTTCAGGATCTGATTCAGTTCGGGCAGGGACGTGCTTGCGCACGTATTCAACAATTTGGGACACCGACATCGGGCGCCGCGCCAGCAGGTCGTTAAGTGTCCAGAGCACACCCGCTTGGCGAGCAAGCTGCTCGAGAGACTGTTCTGGTGTCGAGCCGGCCAGGGCAGCCAATGCAGCCCGAATCCCCATGACATCCCCCGATGCGGGCGGGTTCACTGCCACCGGCATGGGAGGCCATTGTGCCTCCGGCGGTACTTCCAACTCGCGCAGCGCCTCACCGAGCACCTTGAAGCGTTCGCCCTCGATACCCGTCAGTTTCGTCAGGAAAGCACGCACCGCCTTGTCGCGCAGCGCTGAGACTTCTTCTGGCGAGCGACCCGCCTCGTCGACACTCTTGATGGTGGCCGACGTCGCTACCGTCAGAAGCTCGGGGAAGCGCCTCGGGTCGCTGGGATCGTGGACTATCCAGTCTTGCAGAGCATGCCGCAAGTGAGCCTGCAGCCGGCGGAAGAGCAGTGAGATGTTGGTTCCGAGATTTCCTCGATAGCTATGGACCTCATCGAGCACCACGAAACGACACCGATGGTTCGCGAAGAGCGCGTCTCGATCCGCCGGCCGCACGAGCAAGTACTCGAGCATCATGTAGTTCGTCAGAAGAATGTGCGGTGGACGCTCGCGCAGTTGCCGACGGTCCGCCTCCTTGGTAGAGCGGTCATAGCGCGCAACCGTGACATGCGTGTGCCCGGACGCCTGCAGGTACTGTCGGATGCGCTCTTCCTGATCGTTGGCCAGCGCGTTCATGGGATAGACCAGCAGCGCTGTCAGACCATCGCGCGAGAACCGGACCGCGTCTTCGATTGCGTTCTGGATGACTGGGAGGAGGAAACACTCTGTCTTACCCGAGCCGGTTCCGGTCGTCACGACCAAGGGGCCGGGATGCGGTCCCAGCAGGTACTCAATGGCATCGCTCTGGTGCAGGTACGCCGCGTCGGAACCACTGCGCTGCTGCATCACCTGGGCCAACGCGGCATCCAGACCGAGCTCACTCCAGCGCTTGCCGGCTTTGAAAGGTCGATGGCCTTGAAAGAACGGCTCCTGTGCAAGGAAGCCCTCCTCGATCAAGGCCGCCTCAAGAGCCTCTCGCAATTGAGGATCGCGCGCCTGGAACTCGGTGGCGAGATAGCTGCGATACTCTTCGATGACCTGCTCGACCACCGTGATGGGATTCAGCGCCATGTTCACTCCGTTGGAAGGGCTGTTGGCGAATCGGGCGCAGAAGTTTCCTCGTCGCTCCAATCGAAGAGCGAACCCGACTTCGTCAGCCCCGGCGCCGGGTCGCCAGGTATGGGCAGCGCGATGACCGGCTTCGGCAGGCTCTCGTTGAGCGGGATGTCCCAATAGGGATCGCGATTTTTCGTAAATGCGTCGAGACCAACGGCCTTCAGTTCGTCAAACGCGGCGAGGCACTGCTTGAGTGCCTTGGGGTAGCTCTTGTGGTTAAACGTGGACAGAACCTGTTCGTACTGTGCCCGGTTGAGCCCGTAGGCGTCGGCCACCACCGCATCGATGGCCGACCTGACGACCCAACGAGCGTCGCCGCCATCGAGCACAGGCCATGTGCGCCTCGAAGTCGATTCTCGCCAAGAGTCACCGAGTTGCTCGGTCCAGAGCGGAGCATAGGCAGCATCATTACAGGACAGACGGACAGCCGAGTGGGCGAGGAACTGTCTGACAGTGGCGTCCAGGGTTGGAAACGGACAGCTGTTGAGGATGAACAGATTGACGGTTGCTTGCACCTTCAGGCGCAGAACGAAGTCAAAAACAAAAGAGTTGGCGACGCTGAGGATGGACAGTGAGTCACAAGTTGTGCGGCGATGGGGTTCGCGCTCACACGGCGCCTTATTTCCGCACACCACTCCAGGAGGCAGCAGGCAGAAGATCGCGGTGCGCTCATCCGTCGATCTGGCGATATCGCGGAAAGCCAAGCGATAGTGCTGTGCTGCTCTAAGCCACGTGGGCCTGTCAGCCAGCGCCTTGAGCCCAACTAGATAGCGGGGAGCCTCCCAGCGGTCGTCGTACTGGTGGAAAGTCTTGCCCTCGTGCAACGGAAGGTAGCCGCGAGTACGCAGACCATCAGCAACGTCAGGATCGCATAGATCAGCGCCCGCAGGAAGCAGCGAGGCTACTGAGGTGAACCGGTGGGATCCCTTTGTCATATGGATCTCCTCGCCGCACCGGACCTGGGCAGTTGAGAGATGTCGGCCCATCGACGTTGCTGCAGAATAGACAGTGTCCGCCAGATCCACGTCGCGCTGTGCCCGCAGCTCCAACAATGTGTAGTACTCGCCGCCGGTCCGCCTGACGAACTCCGCTGTGTATCGGAGCCTTTCATGACCATCGAACAGCCGTTCCAAATCGTACCAATAAAACCCGCACTCGAATTCGCGAGTTCCGCGTAGGTTTTTTCGCGCAACCACGGCCGCGAACTTGTATCGTGAGTCGATATCGAACAATTTCTTCCGATTTTCGAACGAGAAGCAGCACCGCAGTGCCATCTTCTCCAGATAGAGCTGCCGCAACCCTGTCGCGCTCTGGTTAGCGTGGAAGGCAGACGGCAGCACATATCCGATAGACCCGCCGTGGCCGAGCAACACTACGCCACGCTCGGCGAATATCTGCCACACGTCGCTATTGGCTCCGCTCGCATGCCCTCCAGCCTGCTTCCCGCCGTGCTCGCTCAGCCGCTCCATGATGCGCTTGGCAGCATCGATGCGCGTGGAGTACTCTTCCCACGAGGCGGCGACCACCGCATTCTCTGCCAACTCGCTCTCGAGCACTTCACGCTCCTTACGCGTGGGTGCGTCGAGCACGCGAAGGTCGAATGACGCAAAGAACTCTTTGGCATACGGCTGGAGCGCGTCCCACGGTGGGTTGCCGAGCACGGCATCAAAGCCAGCTTGTTTGCCGTCGCCTCGGGCAAACACTTCCGGAAACGCCAACTCGAATACGACACCGCCCTTGCCCACCTCTACCATCTATCGCAGCCGCGGCTACTCGGTGAGCACCACTGATCTTCTTTCGCCGCCCTCAGCCACTGCCTGCGCCAGCTGTTGGTATGCGATGTCGTCGCAGGCAACGCCGAGCATCACGCCACCACTCCACGCAGCGGCTAGAATCTTGAACGGTTCGATCGCAGCATCCAACTTGCCCTTGGCCGTACGCTTCTGCTCGAGATCGGCCACGTCCTTACCGACACTCATTTCAAGATCACATACGTGGGTCAGCGCGGCGTCAAGCGTGCGTCGCAGCCGGTCCGTGAGACCCTGCGCGAACAGGTCGTCGAGTTTCTTCTCGCTCTTCGGGTAGGTGACGAGGTGCTCCAACATCGGCCCTACGAGCGAGTCGCCGCAGATCAGCCGGTGGTCCATGAAAGTGAGCGGCAATCCCTCGGCGTAGCTTTCTAGCCAGAGAGAAAGCTTCGCCAGCTCCACCGCGAGCGGATTTTTGTCCACGCCGTAAAGGCAGTGCACAGCCACAAGCCGCCGACACAGGGCCTCGGCCTTCTTTTGCGACAAGCCGCTCTCCTCGCCCTCTGCGGCTCGGCTCGGCATGTAAGCGACCAGCTCGTTTTGGGGATCGGGTAGGTTCTCCACTCGCCTGCGCAACTCAGCTGCGTGGGCGAGGAACCTGTCCCGGTCCGCCACTTCCGCTGTCTCAGCCTGCTCCTCCGCCTGAGCCGCCAGCTCGTCACACAGGCGGCACGCCTCGTAGAGCGCATCTCCCAGATAACGGCAGGCCTCGACCAGGAAGTGGCCACTGCCCATGGCCGGATCAAGGACCTTCAACTCGAGGATACGGCGTGGCTGCGGATCCTCCTTGGGACTGCGTTGCGCGAGCTGGGGGTCCAGAGTCTCCTGCACCAGAAAGCGCACGAACGGGTGTGGAGTGTAGTAGCTCCCACTCGCTTTGCGGCCCAGACCCACCCTGAGGAAGAAGCAACCGGCCCGAATCTCTTCAATGAATTGAACTTTTGTCTTGCCGGCGGCAGCCCTGTCCTGGGCAACGGGCAGGCCGTTGGTCGCTTCATCGATCTCTTCGCCCTCGTCAAGGTCATCGCCTGCGTCGTCGATGTTGTCTACGTCAGTGCCAGCGACTTCGGTCCTGTAGCGGGCTGCCTGCGCCAAAGAAACGACCACTTCAAGCTTTGCCCTTCGCAGGCGGCACATCGGTTCGGTAGTGATTCCCGGCTCCAACTCCAACAAGGCTTCGTAAACGCGACCAAGATCCTCGACGTCAAGGGCCCCGTAGTGGACCCGTTCGCGCTCAGTCCTTCCGCCGCCCGGGGTCCAAAGAAGTGCATCAAGCAACCGGGCGACCCCGCGCTCACCCCACTTCAACTGGTCAAGCCAGGGGGTTGCGTCGCCGCCGAAGAGCATGCCGCCCAGCGGCTTGACCTCCAGCTCGCTTGAGCTCAGGCCCTGGGCAAACATGCGCCACAAAGTTCGCAGCCCCGACTCGAGGAAGCCGCCCGTATCAGCCCCTTCATCGAGCACTCTCCGGACCAAAACGGCCAGTGCGGTATTGGGTGAGTAGGAGTTCCTCCATAGGCTCGTGGCCGCAAAGCTGAAGGCACGGGCGGGATCCGCAGAGGATTCGAGCTTCAGAACAAAGAGCAAGCGATAGACGAGTATTAAGCCCTCACGCCACAGCACTCTGGCGAGCTCATCGGAGTTCGGCCACTCGTCATGGATGGCGGCGTTCCTGGGGTCGTCGAGGAGCTCCTGCAGAAATCCCTCAATAGCTCGGCGGGCCTGCAGTCTCAGTTTCCGGGTGACCGTGCTCTGCGCCAGACGAGCGGCCTGCGCCAGGTCCGGCAGGGCGGTCACCCCTTTCGGCGAGGCAAGGGCCAACAGGAGGCGATACGAATCCGGAGCACGATGCGCCGCGCGCCACCCGCTCGATCGATCGAGTCGGATAGTGATGTGGCTGTCCGGACGCGCCGGGTCACACAACAGCAAACGCAACTCTTCGCCGTCGGTCAGCAGACCTGCGCGCTCGCTACGTGCCAGTAGAACGCGTTGCGCCACCCGGCTGGGGCTGAAGCGATAAGCCCTGCCACGACGGCTGGGTGCATCGAGATCGGTATTCAGGCTGACAGACCACGCGCGCAACGTCTGACCGTTGGCCGCGGTGAACAGCCACCCGCCATCCTCGGGGCCCTCGCGTGTAATGACCTGAGCCTGAGGCTCGAAACGCTCATAGCCGAGGCGTTCCATCAGCGGCTCGAGCACGTGATTCCCCACGCGGCGGTCGCCGCCGTGCTCACCCAGCGCGCGGAGCTTGCGCCGGTAGACCTCCCACCGATCCTGAAACGCACGAGCCGCGCCGCCGCTGGCCTTGGGCACGAGCTTTCGCTTCATCAACTCGCCCTCGAGCTGGAACTTCACGAAGGGTTCAGGCAGCGCCGGACCGAAGAAAGAGCAATCGCCTAGTTCAAGGGACATGAGCGCCCGCTTCCTGACCGGGTCCCGGTACCAACATCAGCAGCCCCAATGGCAAGGGGGCCAGAGTGCGCAACTGAGCACGAGCTTCCAGATCCTTCCGGCGCATTTGATAAAGGTGGAGGACGCCGTCGCTCTCACGCCGATCGGCAGGTGTGTTACCGCAGTCGCAGGTGAATGCGACTAGACGCTCCGCAGGCTCTGTCAGCATCTGCCAGCTCGAGGGCTGGGTCGCTTCGCTGAAGAGCTCGGTCTGCACATGGACGACTGTGCCGCAAATCTGTTCCGCGCGGGCACGAAGCCACGCATCCAATTCGCGCTGCTCGTCCTCGAGCACCTTGCGGAGTTCGGCAAGCTGTGGGGCGGCGATGAGGTTGAAAGCCTCACCTGCCAAATCCAAGGCCTGGGTCCGAGCCCTCGGTGCCCATTCGGCGAAGGTTCGCTCCCAAACATCGTGCGTCGCCACGGGTCGCCCGATTTCGAGCAGGGGCAACCACGACTCGGGCTCCGCGTGGACTTGACAACGCCCGGCTTGATCCACGCTGACCGCCAGAACTCTTTCAAACTCGTGACCGCGGTGGCTCTCTACAACTCCCAGGAAGGTGCACAGGATGGCGGGCTGGGCGGTGGCAACTTCGATCGCACTGACTCTGCGGTCCAGCCAAGTGCGACTCTCACCAAAGTGCAAATTGCGGACGCGATCAATCGCGCGCCTCACGACCGGGTGCGCGCGCCCAAGATACCCTAGGCGGCGACCGGCTTCGTCTCGCATGCGTCGACGATCGGTCGTCAGCCTCAGCGTGCGCTCCTCCGGGTCGTAACCAGGAATATCGCGTAACCCATGGGTCCAGACGGGTGGCACGCGCAACTCGACGTCGCACTGCATGTCGGTGAGACCCGAAACGGACGCTACAGATCCCCCGTCCGCGTCCAGTGCGCTGCAGACGAAATTCATCAGATTGACCGCGCCCAAACGCTTTCCCTCATCATAAGCATGGCGTGCCTCCGCAACCCATTGGACGTCCGCGTGCAGACCCCCTTCACTCAACCAGGCACTGCTCTTGGCTGTCTTCTCGTATCCAGCCATCGCGCGTTCGACCTCGGCAAGCAATTCCTGGTAGGCCGGTGTGCCGACGTCTTCATCGCTGTCCATTTCGATCTGCCGGATCTCGTATGGGGGCCGTGCGAAGAGCGTCTGCTCCTCGTCGGCAAGCCCCTCCAGCAGCCGCGCAGTCTGGGCATCGTCGGTTGTGATCCCACCCAAGGTGTTGGGCACAAAGGTAAGCCGGGCTCGTTGGCGCTCGTACTTGGCGACCAGACGTAGTAGCAAGCGCTCCTCGAAAGTGCCGGCGAGGTACAAGTAGCGCACCTGCGGGGTCTTGCGCTGGCCGTAACGATCGATACGACCATTGCGCTGCTCGAGACGGTTAGGATTGTAGGGCAACTCGAAGTGGATAAGGTGATGGCAATTCTCGTGGAGATTGAGACCCTCGGCGGTTGCATCGGTGCTGACGAGGACGAGAGTGTCTTCGGATCCGAAGCGATCAGTGATCCCGGTGCGTTCTTGGGCGTGTTCGGGCCGCCCGCTGATCGCTAGCACCTCCCCGTCTAGTTCTCCTGCCTGGACAACCGCTCGCAGGTAGGATACGAGTTCATCCTGGCTGTCTGTGTACTCGGTGTACACGAGGACATTGGCTCGGGGTTCGACGAGACGGATGGCTCGCAGCTCGTCCAGGATGGCTTGGAGCTTCGGATCCTCGGCACGGCAGGCCTCAGCCATGTCGACGAGGGCATCTAGGACATCACCGGTTGTTTCCACGCGCTTGCCGCGGCTGCGTTCACAGCGCTGCGCTCGGCGCAGCTCATCGATTCGAGGAGAAAGACTTTCGAGTCCAGCCGAGACGAGCTCCGCGGCCATGTCCTCCGCTTCCAGCACAGCCAGGTCTTGCTCCTCTTCGAAAGAGAGCACACCGTAGCGCTCCAGGCGGCGTTGGTATTCCCGAAGAGTGCGTAGCCGCTGGCGCCGAGTCTCGGCCTCGGCTTCGCCCGCGGCGACTAACTCTCGGTAGCGGTCGCGGATAACACCCAGGGTGTTACGGCACGCGGTAACAGTGGAGACTGAACGTTTAAGTAGCGCGACGAAGGCGAGCACCTCGCCAAAGCGTCGACCGCGAACAGCCGCACGTAGACGCGGAGCGATAGCCGCGAGCAGCGCCTGCTGAAAAGCCGAGAATGCGGGGCGTGTTCCCGGATCGAAAATAACCGCCCGTGGGATGACATTACGCGTCTTGAATAGCGCTTCACCGGTCTGTGGGTCTTTGATGTGCTGCTTGAGGCGCCGGACGACATGCCGACGATAGTGCTCACCTCGCAAGGCGCCGCGTCCATTCACCAAGCTTGGATCCAACAACTCGACTATCGACGCGAAGTGGGCGTCGAAACCGTCGTGAGGTGTAGCGGTAAGAAGCAGCAAACCGTCCCCCTGACGCGCCAACACCTCCGCAAGACGCCGACGGCGAGAATCCTCCCAATCGCCTGCGGAGCCGAGGCGAACGCAGTGGTGCGCCTCGTCGATGATGACCAGGTCCCAAATGGTGCGCTCGAGATCCAAGAGGACTTTTTCCTGCTTGGCGAAATCGACCGACGTCAGGCAATACGAAGTGTGGTCGAAAGGGTTAGCACCGAGTACGAGCGAGCGTCGGGCCTCCTGCAGCTCACCTGCACTTTGAATGGTTTCAAAGCGCAGACCGAACCGCTCACGCATTTCACGGTGCCACTGATCGAGGAGCGGCCCAGCGGGGGATACGATGAGGATGCGGTGAGCACGACGGCGCGCTATGAGCTCTGCCGCGATGAGCCCCGCCTCCACCGTTTTGCCGAGGCCAACGCCGTCGGCGAGCAACAGGCGCGGGCGGCTCATCCCTAAGGCGCGCATTACTGGCACCAGCTGGTAGGGCGCGATGTCCAGTCGGCCCGGCTGGGCAGCGAGAAGTGCAGAAGGGCCCAACGCCTGTTCGAGCAAGAATGCCTCGTGATACAGCCGCCACTGCCGAAGGCGACCCGCGCGACCCGGCTCAAAATCCATAGCAATGGGACGGATGGGCTCGAAGGGGTGAAGCAGGTCGACCTCCATCCCCTGAAGATCACCCTGCAAACTGCGCAGCCGGTAACGCTGTTGGCCCCCCGCAGGCTCACTGTGCACAACTTCCCAACGAAGGCCGCGCGCCTCAACTTGAGTCCCCGCCAGAAGGGTAGTCATCCTTGTTCCTTGCATTTGGGAGGACTCGCCGGCGCAGATTTGCTATCTGTCGTCACACTCGCGCCCCTGAAGGACCAACACTGTACTAAGACGAAACTGTAACATCGTATTGCGAGTGCGCGACCGCATAAGTTGATCGTGAC
>CAZBTV010000160.1:0-16487 GCA_964494895.1 uncultured Steroidobacteraceae bacterium
GAACCGCCTGCACTGTCAACTAACCTTCACTGACCATCCGCGTTTGCGCGGTGGAGCGGGCCTTCGGCCCGTTCCACCGCGACTTTGGTGGAGACGGGCGGCCGCTCGTCACGCGGGGGCTGCGGCGTGCTTGATCATCTCGCTGCCACGCCGGACGGAGATTCTGGGGCATCTAAACGCAGATGACAGACGCCAGGTGCGAATTGAGATAACCCATGCAGCCAAGGAGTCAGGCGATGGTGCGTGTACCACGCGCTGAGGTGCTCTGGTACATCGCAAAGTATCTCGGTGCCCTGTGGGTCTTTGCAGCGACTTTCTGTCTTCCGGCCAAAGTGTTTGCGAGCGTCGAAGTTCCCTGTGATCCGGCGCTAAGCGCGGGATCAACGGCTACGACTCTGCAGCTGCGCGGCGGAGGCCGCGTCACCCATGACATAACCATCCCCGCGCACTCGGAAGTACTGCTGACCGCATCTGAGACTGGGCTCGATATCATGCTCGAAGCCATCAGCGCGGGTCGGGTGATTGGACGCACGGCTACTCCCGTGCCTCGAACTGGAATTGCCCGGTTGACACTTCGGACGGAGCCAGATGCAAAAATCTCCTTGGTCATCAAGGCGCAGGGAGATTCCAGCGTTCGTGGCCTGGTGGTCGTTCGGACGTTCCTCGTCAGCAAAGCGGCGGAAAACGATGTGTGTTGGCGTGTGCAGAGAGTGCTGGCCGCGGCAGACGGCCACTACGCGCAAGCACAGGCGGTTACGGAAAACAACAGCGGTGATTCGAAAACAGACGCACATCGTGAATACAAAACGGCGGCTGATCAGTATCTCATCGCAATCAAACAGATCTCCGAGCCGGCATTGCAGGCCGACGCAGAGCTGGCGTTGGCTGAAGTCCTGGGTTTTTGGCTGCAGGACGACTCGACAACTCCTCGCTTCTGGGCGCAGGCAGCGGGAAGAACGTACACGCGCGCAGGCGACCCGTACGGCGCTGCGCGTGCGCGATGGATCGAGACAGTGGGATCCACGGAGATTGCATTCCGGTCCCCTGCTGCAGGCACCGAACGTTTGCGACGCACTGCTATAGAGCTGCGCAGGGCACGATCTGAGTTCCGCTCGCTAGCCAGATTTCATGCTTTGCGAGGCGAATTATTCGACCAAGCCATGGCTCTCAACCAACTCGGGATTTCGTTTTTGCGCGAAGGATTGAATGACAAAGGAATCAGTGCCTATCGCGAGGCACTGTCAATATTCGAAAGACTCGGAGAGGAGAGTTGGAAGAGTGCAGCGCTGAATGGCATCGCGACGGCGGACACAAACCTCGGCCGTGTGTACGACGCCGTCGCGCAATACGCGAGACTGCTTCGGTCTATGCCGGCGAGCGTTGGTCCAGAGCGACGCGCGGCTATCTTGAATAACAGCGCGGTCGCAAACCGGCTCGCCGGCCACATGGACGTCGCCCTGCGGCAATTCGCCGATGCACTCCAGCTCGTACGGCAGGAGCAAAACATTGTGGCGCAAGGCCGCTGCCTGTACGGAATCGGTACCGTTTACGAGACGCTCGGTGACTCTGACCGGGCGCTGGAGTTCTACCGACAAAGCCTGGCGCTGATCAGTGTCGAGGTTGATGCCCCTGGCAGAGTAAGGTCCTTGCGTAAAACCGCGAGCGTACTGCGCTCTCAAGGTCAGGTGCAGGAAGCACTCTCGATGCACGACGAAGCCCTGTCACTTGCTTCGACCGGTCCTGAGCACAAATTGATCCAGATCCAACGCGCCGTGGATCTCGAGGCGCTGGGTCAGAACCACTCAGCATTGGAAGCGCTCGAGGCGGCGGTGCAAGAGAGAAATCCCGGCCCCAAGGTCGTCCAGGCCGAGGCGCTGTTGACGCGCGCCACGATCCGGATTTCTATGGGAGACCTATTGGCCGCCGAGGCGGACCTACGTTCTGCCATCGCCACATTTGCGGCCGAAGAGTCCCCAGCAGACGCGTTCTCAGCTTGGACGGCACTCGCGCAAGCCCAACACAAACGTGGCTCGACCCAGCAGGCGTTGGATTCGCTAGACCATGCACTGAAGCTTGCGGAGGAGGTCAGACAGCAAAGCGCGAGTCCCGAGCTGCGGGCTTCGCTGCTGCAGCCTCTGCGTCCGGCGTTCGACCTTAAGATCGTACTCCTGGCCGATCGATATTTCTCCTCGCGTGGTGCGAAGGATGCAGCTGCGGAGGAGCAAAGTGCACTGGAAGCTTTGAGTACAGCAGAGCTGGCGAGAGCCCGAGCGTTTGCGGATTTCGAAAGGCTCGACATAGGACGTTCAGCGGCGCAAGCGCATCTACTGGAACAGCGTAGATCGATTTACGACGAGCTTGCAGCCCGGCATCTTCAACTCGAGTCCAGTCGCGAGCGAATGGCTGACGACGATGTGCGAGTCCGCGCGATACGCTCCGACATCTCCGCTCTAAGGGTGAAGCTCGATGAGACGGATGCACAGATCCACGCTAGCGCTTCTACCTCACGGCCCAAGGCAGGCAGTGAGGGTTGGGTTCTCGATCGGCGCAATATCCCAACTGATACAGCCATCGTGGAGTATTGGCTGGGTGATAAGAACGCGATCGCCTGGGTCGCCACCCGCGAGCGACTGAGCCTGCTGGATCTCGGGCCCAGTGCGAAGATCACGGATGCGGCACGCGCATTCCATGATTCTCTGAGCGCGTTTGGAAAAGTTCACCCCTCGAAACGACTGGAGGACAGCGCTCATCTCTACGCCTTGAGTATCAAGCCTCTCGAACGAGATATCGCGCCCTATCACACCTTGATCTTCGCTCCAGACGGGGCGCTGCACTACATTCCCTTCGGGGCGTTGAGCGCGAGGAGTCTCGACCGGCCTCATTTCCTCATCGAGAGTCACGACATTGCGGAAACCCCCTCTATCAGGATACTGCTCAATCGACTCTCGGACCTATCTGTTCCTCCCACTGGGGCCGACCGACTGTTACTGGTGGCTGACCCCGTCTACACAGAGAATGACAGCCGATTTCGCTCCAGTGTTGCGAGCCAGAACACTCAGTCCAAAGCAACTGACCTGCGCTCGATCGTGTTCAGAGGCTCTAACGGTGCATCCTTACCCCGGTTGATATTCACCGCTCAGGAGGCAGAGTCGATCACGTCGCTCTTCGCGCCGGATCATGTTGATCGCCTGGAGGGTTTCACGGCGACCAAGAATCGCTTCCTGGCAGCTCACTTCGATCGGTATCGCGTGATACACGTTGCCACTCACGCGATGACCGACACCCGGATCCTCGGCCTGTCAGCACTAGCTCTCAGTGCATTCGATCCTACAGGGAAGAAAATTGACAACCTGGTGTTCGCAACGGACTTCATGACTGTTCGCCTGAATGCCGATGTGGTAGTCCTCAGCGCGTGTGACACGTCACTCGGTAAGGACGTGGCTGGGGAGGGCCTGATGGGTCTGCGCTACATTGTCATGGCCCGTGGTGCCGGCGCCGTGGTGGCCTCGCTTTTGGAAGTGCCCGACGAAGCCACTTCTGAATTGATGACGGCCTTTTACCGAGCCTTTCTGAGAGATCACAGGTCGGTGACAGCGGCGTTGAGCGAAGCTATGCGCACGATGCTCAGCGGCTCAAATTCTGACCCCAGCGAATGGGGCGCCTTCACAGCCACCATCGGTGGCCGCAAGACTTGAGACGGAGTCGAACGCCACACGACCCAGATATGCCTCCAACCGGGGACTGTCTTCCGATTCGGCAAGAGCGCCGACCGGATCGCGGAGCTGGCGGGACTCACCCGTTTGGGAAACAAGGGGAGACAGGTGACTCCCGTAAAACCTGAAGAAACGGCACTAAATCCTTGTTCCGACAGCTTAAAGGCCTGGGAATGGAGAAGGGACGATGAACGTTTCCCTGACACCTGAGCTAGAGAAATACATCCGGCGCAAAGTGGCCTCCGGCTTCTACAACAACGCGAGCGAGGTTATTCGTGAGGCGCTTCGGCTTCTCCTCGAGCGGGAAAGCGCTTCGGCCGGACATCGCATTCCTGACCAGCAGCCGCGCAAGGACGAGGTTCTTGCCGAGCTGGCGGCGCTCGAGAAACCTCTACGCGAGCGTCGCCTCGCCTCGCTCGCCCTGTTTGGTTCGATTGCTCGCGGCGCAGCCCGTCCTGACAGTGACGTCGACGTGCTCGTCGATATTGCCCCCAACATCCAGTTCAGTCTGATCGACTTGGTCTCGGTAAAAAATTTCCTCGAGGATCGGCTCGGGCGGCGAGTTGATGTGGTCACAAAGGAGGGACTCGAACCTGCTGTGCGAGATCGTGTCCTTCGCGAAGCCCAGCCCGTGTTCTGATGGAGAAGGGACCCGGCAATCTATGTCCGTCACATGCTCTAGGCGATCGCCAATATCGAGGCCGACACGGCCGGCTACGACTTTGAGAAGTTTCGCACCGATCGGCGTACCCGGCAGCTGGTTGAGCGCAATCTCGAGATTCTTTCCGAAGCCAGCCGTCGTCTGCCGACGGAGTTGAAGGAGGTCGAAGCACAAATCCCCTGGCGTGCCATCGCCGGCATTGGAAACGTGCTCTGCCACGATTACCACGAGACGTACCCCACTGTCCTCTGGGATACGTGCACGAAAGATCTGATGCCACTCAAAGAAGCGGTAATGCGAATTGGTGCGGTTATCGCTGGAGGTAAGTAATAAGAAGGAGCAGGCGCGCAACGTCGACCGCTTTGGCGGATGCTGTTGGCGCATCCGTATTGGACAGTTTCCGAGAACGGTTAAAGACGCGTGCGCCGTGTGGCACGAGGGAGTGCGGGCGCATAGCCTGCCGCGCCGTCGCAGATCACGGTGGTGGGAGGCGAAGAGTGGGTTCCGACGACGATCCGTTACGGCGGGATCGATGGGTAAATCTGCGCTGTGGCATCATCGGTGGGTTGCTGGCCGCGCCTCGGGCTGCTGGGGATTTGCAGGCGGCCTTTGAGCGAGCTCGCCGCGCGCACTTGGCGCCATCCGCTGACCGGGTGAGTGCGGTCAGGGTTGTTGATGGGTTAGATGGCGCTGGCCGATCACGTTCGATGATGGCCTGAGTCGGAGCCCCCACAGAGGGCTAAGTTACGGATTTATTTGGCTCCCCGGGTTGGAATCGAACCAACGACCAACGGATTAACAGTCGGTAGGTCTAGATATTTCGGGGTGTTGCCCGTCGTTGCCTAAAATCCCACAAATCCCTTAAAAACAGCCTATTAGCCCCTTTTCCTGCTCCTCGGATGGTCGACAAAGTGCAGTTCACCGAAACTCGGGTTCAGGGCTTTTCCTGCCCGCCCGATGCGGCATATGAGCTGTGTTGGGATGCCGGTTATCCGCACTTGGGCGTACGGGTTACGGTGGCGGGGGCTCGCAGCTACATATTTCAGGGCCGTATTCACGGAAAGGCTCTCCGCGTCACGATCGGAGACGTGAGGTCGTGGCCGCTGGCGAAGGCCCGTGCAGAAGCGCGTCGCCTGGCGACGCTGGTTGATCGCGGCATTGATCCACGCGACGAAGCCGAGCAGCAACGTGTTCAAGCAGAGTCACAACGCGCCGAGGAGCGGCGGCGCGACCTCATATTGTCTGAGGTCTGGCAGCGTTACGTCGCGGCTAACAAGTCGAGTTGGGGCGAGCGCCACCACAAAGACCACATCTCGCTTGCTCACGCAGGTGGTGAAACGAAGCGCCGGGGAAAGGGGAAGACCAAGCCAGGGCCGCTGGTCTCACTCATGCCGCTGAAACTCTTCGAACTCACGTCCGAGCGCATTGCGAAGTGGCTCGCGCGCGAAGCAAAGGCGCGTCCCAGAACACCGCGCAAGCATATCGTCTGCTCCGTGCATTCATTCGCTGGGCCGCCGACATTCCGGACTACAAAGGGATCATTCCCGATGACGCATACAACGCACGCGCCGTTCGTGCGCAGGTGCCCGCGTCCCACGCGAAGGAGGGCGATTGCCTACAACGCGAACAGTTGTCAGCATGGTTCAGCGCAATCCGTGCGCGCTCGAATCCCGTCATCGCGGCGTATCTACAAGCACTTCTGCTCACTGGAGCCCGGCGCGAGGAGCTGGCGGCGCTACGTTGGGATGACGTTGACTTCAAGTGGAACCGCCTGACGATTCGAGACAAGGTGAAGGGTAAGGGCCTGACCGCCAAGCAACGAGAGCAGAACAAGGGGAATCGAGAGATTCCGCTCACGCCTTACGTTGCGTCTTTGCTCTCGGCGCTGCGACGAGAGAACGAGTGGGTGTTTTCAAGCGAGCTTGCGAAGGACGGTCGCTTGGTCGAACCGCGCATTGCCCATAACGCGGCTCTCAAGGCGGCCGGGCTCCCGCACGTGACATTGCACGGCCTCCGTAGAAGCTTCGGGACTCTCGCGGAGTGGGTGGAGATCCCAACAGGGGTTGTGGCACAGATCCAAGGCCACAAACCTTCTGCGGTCGCGGAAAAACACTATCGCCGACGGCCGCTCGATCCCCTGCGTTTGTGGCACGAGAAACTTGAAGTCTGGATTCTCGGTCAGGCAGGCATCCCGGCTCCGGCTGTGGAAGCCGAGAATTTGCGCTTGGTAGCGGACAATAGCGAAAAGGCTACACTTTGAGTGGCTGGGCGGTCACGGTTCGTCCATTGAAATCCTCGCTCCGTTGGCGTTACCGTAGGGCGAGCCGTGTAGGTTCATCCCTCCTGCGCTACAATTCATATTTTCCATTGTAGTTCAATCACTTATTGAGGTAACCTCGCGCCGCCGCTGAATCGATTTGACCGCGATGCGCTCGTGCTGGTGAGATAGGCTGCAGCGCCGAGAAATCGGGAGCCATTTTCCATGACTACGGCAGAGAAAATCCTTGCGGAAGTGCGGACATTGCCCGAGGCGCAAGCGCGGGAGGTGTTGGATTTTGTCGCCTTTTTGAAATCCCGCCTACAGCGTAATAAGCCTGCCCAGCAAGACGTGAGCGCATTCGATCGCTTCGGTGCGGTTTATGACGGACAGTTCAACCGCGACGAGCTGTATGACCGCAAAGTGCTTCGTTGATACCAACGTCGTTCTGTACACCATAGGCAAGGACGCTCGGAAAGCGGAGATCGCGCGCGAGCTGGTTGGCGGACATCCCGCGATAAGCACCCAGGTTGTCAATGAAAGCATCAGCGTCTGCCTTCGGAAGCTCTCGTTCACACGAGAGAAGGCTTACGCTTTTGGGCGCACGCTCATGGATCAGACCGACGTATTGCCGTTGGACGAGACCACCCTAGATCGGGCTGCGGCAGTGGCAATCCGTTATCAGCTTTCGCACTGGGATGCGCTCATCGTCGCATCAGCGCTGGTGGCTGGCTGTGACACTCTCTACAGCGAGGATTTGCAGAGCGGCCAAGTGTTTGATGAGCAATTGACGGTCGTGAATCCGTTCCTTGATGCGTAACGAACCCACTATATCCAGGCCGAGGAGATCCACTATATGCAGGCCGAGGAGATACTGAGGCGACTGCCGTTGCTAGGCCAACCACCTCGGAAATCGGGTCTCATCGTTGTATACGCTTCGTGCTGTTTCGGCCGGGTTCTCTATCGGGTACGGACCCACGGGAATGTGTGACAGCAGCCCCCGGATGATTCCCAGCGCCGACTGGTACGCGTGGGCTGCTACCCTTGGGCTGAGCAACTTGTTAATCGGCGATAGGTTGGTCTTTGCGATTTCCGGTTCGATAATGCCGCGTTGTCCGAGACTTTGCGCCAAGCGTTCGCCCTTATGGCGCCGTCCGTGACGGGTGTGCTTCAAATGCATCACGCTGTCGCGGAGTCCCATTAGCTCCTTAAACGTCTGCATCGGTGCTCGATCGCAGTCGAACGGGGAGTTGGTCAGTGCCCGTTTTGCCTGTTGGTACTTATCGACCGTGGACGCATGCGCATCCTCGGCCGCCTCGAGTACACTCGCCATAGCATCGACTTCCGGCAAAACATCAGGCGGCGGCCGATTGAAAAGTTCCGGGTGCTCGCGACGGATGCGCTCCCGCAGTTCGCGTTCTTCCTCAGCTACCTCTCGCGGCTCCTCTGGTATGCGCCCCTGGTGGATTCGCACGTGTTCCGGTATCTCGTTGATGAAGGCTTCGGCGGCTGCGGACGAGAGAAGGATGGCCGTAAGGGCGTCGTCTTGCAGCGAGCTTGCGCCGCGCAAGTCGCGATCAGCACGCGCGGCGCGCGCGGCCTTGAGTGCAAGAGTAAGCAAGAGCACGGAGTCGTAATGGAGCTGTGGCACGCGCCTAGCGTATCGCATCAGATGCCCCGGCGGTGGGCGGCGCGATGTGGGACCGCTGCTCGGGGAATCCGTAGCCGCTGTCAAGTGGCGTGCGTGTGTGCGACTCGATTTCTATATTGCACTGCGGCATGAGGCGCGGCCGCACAGTGTTGCGTGCCAATGGTGGCCTGACGCCGGTATAGCGGGAAACCATCGCATACGTCATTACCGGAAGTGACTGTGAGGAAGGACCGTGTCTGGCCGCGTCGGCTAGCGTGCGGGCGATGTGCCGTACACATCGAAGGGCCACAAGGAGGTTTGATTTGCCGGCGCCGTTGGCGCCATAGATGACACCCACTCGCAGGACCCGCTCATCGGAATCCGGAATGGGCACCGCGTGATCCTCGTGTGTATTGTCCAGGCGCGTGCTCGCGATGAGCGAAAAAGTTTGTGTCGCGGCAAACGATCGGAAATTGGAAACTGCCAAGGTGACCAGCATCACGGCCGCCCTCCATCGCTCTCCCCGAAGTCAAAGAGCTGCCAGGCGAGTTCGTCTAATGGCCTCTCGTGCGCATGGATTTGGCGCTTGGCGTTCGCGCGGGCCTCGTGAGTGACCTCCTGGCGCTACCCCATGTCCCACACTCGATCCTCCCATTCTTTGAGTGCCCTGTGCATACCGACGAGACGAGTACGCAGCGTGCCAAGGGCGGCGCGTTCTTCCGCGATCCGGTCCAGGCGGGCACGAATTTCGCAAACGATGGCGTTGTAGTGCCTGACCGACTGCTCGACGAGGCTCAGAATTTTCCTGAAGCGCCAAAGCGTCGTCATGTTGCTGTGGAGGTTGGGCTTTCATAGTGCACCCCCATCCTCAACGCCGTCGTTTGGCTCGCCGAGCAGCCGGTTGATCTGCTGCATCTGATCAAACAGCAGATCACCGCAGCAGCGCTGCAACAACAGTGCTACATCGGTGTCGTCGTCGGCTGTTTGCGCTCTGAGGGTGGCGGCGCAGACATAGGCCACCGCACTCGCGATGTCAGCTTGCGGCGAATCTCGCGGAGCGCGGATGCCGGTACACCGTCGCGTGCTTCGCGGAGGGTATCGCCCGCCGCTGTCCCAAGACTTGTGTTCGGCATGCACTTCGCCGGCCGGAGGGCTTCAGGACCTGGGCGCGGCTTGCAGCCCCAGAATCGCTCAGCATAACGAAGTGCGTCTGGAGCAGTGCGGAGCTTCGAAGGATTGGGAGAGACTGGCTTGCGCCGGGGCTCGGGTATTTTGAGATGTGCCTTGTTGGCGCGGATAGAATCGCGCGGACGTGTGGAACCCATGATCGGCCTCTTGAACAGGGTCTGTTGTGGTAGGTCCCCGTCGGTGTTGACGCACTGACGGAGGCTGGCCGAAGGGGGTAGGGGAGTTCCACGTAACCGCTTACACAGCGCTTAAATAGACAAATTAGCCGTTCTAAGGATTTGCGGCGATCCGCCGTAACCTGCTGATTAAATTGGCTCCCCGGGTTGGAATCGAACCAACGACCAACGGATTAACAGTCCGACGCTCTACCGCTGAGCTACCGGGGAAGCTTGGGTGGTTACCCATCGAAGGGCGCGAATTCTCGGCCACCATGCGAGGCTCGTCAAGCGTTCCTCGGAGGCGATGCACTTCATCTTCATATGCTTAAAGCCGGGGTAGGCGCTGGCTTCCCCCCATCGGCCAGGGCTGTGGATCTCCGACGCCCACAAATCCCGACGACCCCACAGGTCCAATGGCACAATTACCGCCCTATGACCCCGAGCCGCGCGCCTCATTCGACCGCCACACCTCTCCTGAACGCCTTTTCAGTCGACGTCGAGGACTATTTCCAGGTTGCGGCGCTGGCTTCGGCGATCTCGCGTGAGAGCTGGTCGACCTGGGAGTACCGGGTCGAGGCCAATACGGACGTCATCCTCCAGCTTTGTGAGGAAAATAAGGTGCGAGGCACGTTTTTCGTCCTTGGCTGGGTGGCCGAGAAGTCTCCGCACCTCGTGAAGCGCATCGCCGATGCCGGGCACGAGATTGCCTGCCACGGTTTTTCGCATCAGCTCATCTACAGACAGACGCAGGAAGTCTTCCGGGAGGAAACCCTGCGGTCTAAGCATTTCCTGGAGGACGTGATCGGCAAGCCCGTGACCGGGTACCGGGCGGCGAGCTTTTCGATTACCCGGGAGTCACTGTGGGCGCTCGATATCCTTATCGACGCCGGTTTCGAGTACGACTCCTCGGTTTTTCCTATCCGCCACGATCGGTACGGCATACCCGGAGCCTCACCTGAGCCGGGATGGATCACCGCGCCTTCGAAACGTACGCTGGTCGAGTTTCCGATGTCGGCCGCGAAGTTTTTTGGAGTGCAGGTCCCTGTTTCCGGGGGCGGATATTTCCGCATCCTGCCGTACTGGGTCACGCGTGCTGGCCTGAGGCAGATCAACGAGAAGGCCGGCCGGCCGTTCACGTTCTACCTGCATCCGTGGGAAGTGGATCCCGAACAACCGCGGGTGAAGGTCGGCGCGCTTTCACGCTTTCGTCACTACACCAACCTGCATCGCTGCGAGGCGCGCCTGCGGCGAGTGTTAGGTGACTTCCGATTCGGCACGATGCGTCAGGTGTTGGAGCAGCGCCAGTTGCTGCCGGGCCTTTCAAGGCGGGCAGCTTCCGCGGCTTGAGCGGAAACGTTCCAGAAGAAGGGTCGCCTCGCCGACGAAGCTGCACCAGAAGATGGATCGCGGCGACGGTACACTGCGCGCTGTCCCGAAGCGCAGTGCACTCGCACCGAGATCCGTGGTCCGTCCGCCCTACGCGCTCTTCGCGACGGCTTGTCCCGCCAGCACGCGGCCCATGCGCTCAATAGCCTTTTCGAGGTTCTGCATACTCGTAGCGAACGAGATCCGAATATGCCCCGGCGCTCCGAAACCACCGCCGGGCACCACCGCTACGCCGCCTTCGTTCAGCAGCAACTCCGCGAACTCGCCATCGTCCCGGCAGCCAAGAGCGGTCATCGCCTTCGAAACATCAGCGAACGCGTAGAACGTACCGGCACCCGGGAGGCAGCTCACTCCCGGTAGGGAGTTCAGCCCCTGCACGACGAAGTCGTGCCGGGCCTTGAACGCTTCATTCATCTTGGATACGCAGGACTGATCCGCGGAAAGTGCCGCGGCGGCGGCTTTCTGCGAAATGCTCGAGGGGTTCGAAGTCGACTGGCCCTGGATCGTACCCATGGCCGTGATGATCTCCTTCGGACCGCCGCAGTAACCAATGCGCCAACCGGTCATCGCGTAGGCTTTCGACACACCGTTGATGGTCACCGTGCGGCTGTATAACTCCGGAACCGCTGTCAGCAAGCTGCAGAAGGGCTCCGGCGCCCAATAGATCTTCTCGTACATGTCATCCGTGCCGATGACGATTCGGGGATGCTCGAGCAGTACCTCACCCAAAGCTCGCAACTCCGCGCGCGTATAGGCGGCGCCGGTCGGATTGCAGGGGCTGTTTAGCAGTACCAGCCGTGTTTTTGGCGTGATAGCGGTGGATAACTGGCGCGGCGTGATCTTATAGCCTTGCGCCGACCCTGCGAACGGCATGACGGGGTGTCCGTCCGCGAGCATTACCATATCCGGATAGGACACCCAGTAAGGCGCCGGGATGATGGCCTCGTCGCCTGGATCGAGCACGGCCATGCAGAGATTGTAAATCGTCTGCTTGGCCCCAGATGAGACCAGCACCTGCGAGCGCTCGTACTTGATCCCGTTATCGACCTCGAACTTCGCGATGATCGCGTCTTTGAGCTCGTTGATGCCGTCGACGTTCGTGTAGCGCGTGAACCCGCTCTTGATCGCGTCAATGCCAGCCTGCGCAATGTGCGCGGGGGTGTCGAAATCGGGCTCGCCGGCTCCGAGACCGATCACGTCCTTCCCCTCGGCCTTGAGGCGGGCAGCGCGGGCGGTGACGGCTAGCGTAGGCGAGGGCTTGACGCGCTGGACGCGTCGTGAAAGAGATAAGGTCACGTAGGGAATTCCTGTGGTGCACCAGAAGTCGAGCGGCGACGCTATATTACGGGATCGGGGCGCATCTCACCAAGCTGCGGCGCGTACGTTTCCCCCGGTTGGTAATGGCTTGAGCCCGCCTCTCGGCCGTTTCAGCGCTGCGCGCGACGTGCTCGCGCATTTGGAGTCGCATGGAAAAAATTCCGTTCAAACTCGAAGCTCCCTTTGAGCCCGCCGGCGATCAGCCTCAGGCTATCGAGAAGCTCGTCGAAGGGCTGAACGAGGGGCTCGCGCACCAGACTCTGCTCGGGGTCACCGGATCGGGAAAGACGCTCACGTGCGCGCATGTCATCCAACGCGTGCAGCGACCCACCATGGTGCTCGCCCATAACAAAACACTCGCCGCTCAGCTTTACGGCGAGTTTCGCGAGTTCTTCCCACATAACTCGGTGGAGTATTTCGTCTCCTACTACGACTATTACCAACCCGAGGCCTACGTTCCGTCTTCGGATACGTACATTGAGAAGGACTCCTCGGTGAACGAGCACATCGAGCAGATGCGGCTGTCGGCGACGAAGGCGCTGCTGGAGCGCTCCGATTCCATCATCGTTGCCACCGTTTCCTCCATTTACGGCCTGGGCGATCCACAGGCGTATCTGTCGATGATCCTTCACCTGGTGCGTGGGGATCGCGCCGATCAGAGAAAACTACTGCGGCGCCTGGCGGAGATGCAGTACACGCGCAACGAGCTCGATTTGACGCAGGGCACCTATCGAGTGCGTGGCGACATTATCGATATCTTTCCGGCGGAGTCCGAGCGTGAGGCCGTGCGCGTCGAGCTCTTCGACGACACCATTGATTCCATCTCGCTGTTCGATCCGCTGACGGGTGTCATTTCCCGCAAAGTACCGCGATTCACTGTCTATCCGGGCACGCACTACGTAACCCCGCGAGAGCGGCTCATCGGCGCCGTGGACCAGATTCGCGAGGACCTGCGCCTGCGACTCAAGGATCTACGCGACGCGGGCAGGCTCCTGGAAGCCCAGCGGCTCGAGCAGCGCACGATGTTCGACATGGAGATGATCAAGGAGGTGGGCTATTGCGCCGGGATCGAAAACTACTCACGTTATCTATCCGGCCGTGCGCCGGGGGAGCCGCCCCCCTGCCTGTTCGACTACCTTCCCAGCAATGCGCTCCTCATCATTGACGAGAGCCACCAGACCATTCCGCAGCTCGGCGCCATGTACCGTGGCGATCGCTCGCGCAAGGAGGTGTTGGTCGAATATGGCTTCCGGTTGCCCTCGGCACTCGATAACCGGCCGCTGAAGTTCGAGGAGTGGGAGTCGATCGCTCCGCAGATGATCTTCGTCTCTGCCACGCCGGCGAGTTACGAAGCCGCGCACGCCGCGCAGGTCGTTGAACAGGTGGTTCGCCCCACGGGCCTCGTCGACCCCGAAGTCGAAGTGCGGCCCGTCGGAACACAGGTGGATGATGTGCTTTCCGAGATAAGAAAATGCGTGGAGCGAAACGAGCGCGTGTTGATTACCGTGCTCACGAAGCGTATGGCAGAGGATCTGACGGACTACCTGCATGAGCACGATGTCCGGGTACGTTACCTGCACGCGGACATCGAGACAGTGGAGCGCACAGAGATTATCCGTGATCTGCGCCTCGGCAAGTTCGACGTACTGGTGGGTATCAACTTGCTGCGTGAGGGACTCGACATGCCCGAGGTGTCGTTGGTGGCGATTCTGGATGCTGACAAGGAGGGATTCCTGCGTTCGGACAATTCGCTCATCCAGACTATCGGTCGTGCCGCCCGTAATTTGAACGGCCGGGCAATTCTCTACGCCGATAAAGTGACCGGCTCGATGCAAAGGGCCATTGACGAGACCAACCGCCGCCGGCGCAAGCAGTTGGATTACAACTTGGCGCACGGTATTACTCCGCGCGGTATCCAGAAGGCGGTGGCCGATATTATGGAAGGTGCGCGCTCATCGGCACCTGTACCCGGAGGCCGTAAGCGCGGCAAGCAGACTGCCGACACGACCGCGCCCACCGACCTGCGCCCGGAGGCATTGGTGCGCCAGATCAAGAAGCTCGAAGCCGAGATGTTCAAGAAGGCGCGCAACCTCGAGTTCGAGGAAGCCGCAAGGCTGCGGGACGACATTGAGCGGCTGAAACAGATCGAGTTGGGGTTGCCCAAGAAGCTCGTGGGCTGAGCCCATCAGCGCGGTTGAGCGTGCCGACGGAACGATTCCTGCTGCTTTACGGGCATGAATGGCCCAGGCCAAGCGTCCGGAACGCGCAGTGTCCTTTTGACGGTGGTGATCGTCGTCGCCGTGCTACGGCTGGCCCAGGAGGTCTTTATTCCTCTTGCAGCCGCGATCCTGCTCACCTTCCTCCTGGCACCGCTGGTCGGCCGCTTGCAGAGGTGGGGCGTCAACCGCCTGTTGGCCGTCATCGTGTCGATTGCCATCGCGCTGACTGTCTTGAGCGCGCTGGGAGATATCGCTTTCAATCAATTCACCGACCTGGCGCACAAGCTTCCCGGCTACCAGCGGCAGCTCCATGAAAACCTCACGCACATCCGCGGCGCTGTCCGCGGAGGAATAGCGGATGCCAGCAAGGCCATAGAGCAGCTTGGAAGAGAGATCGAGCGCGTCGCTCCGGGCGAGCCTTTCTCGAGCGAGATCCGCAAGGTGCAGGTCGTGGAGCCGCCGCCGACGCCGATGGAGATGTTGCGGGATTTCATCGGGCCGCTGCTGAGGCCCTTTGGCACCGCGCTGGTCGTGATTGTCCTCGTCGCGTTCATGCTGCTCCGGTTGCGTGATCTGCGCGAGCGGCTCATCAGAGTGTTGGGTCGGCGCAATCTACATGCGACTACCGAGGCGTTGAATGACGTGGGTGAGCGTGTGGGCCGTTATTTGTTGATTCAATTTCTGATCAACAGCTGGACAGGGATTGCCGTCGGCGTTGGCCTGTGGGCATTGGGCGTGCCTAACGCTGGGCTGTGGGGTGCACTGGCTCTCGCACTGCGCTTCGTACCCTACGTAGGGTTGTGGACCGCCGCCGTCGTACCGTTCGCCTTGTCCTTCGCGGTTTCGGACGACCTGTCCAAGCCGCTGTTGGTGTTCGCGCTGTTCGGGGTGTTGGATTTCTTCAACTACGCAGTGCTCGAGCCTTGGCTATACGCGAATGGCACCGGCATTTCACCGGTCGCGCTGCTGCTGTCGGCGGCGTTCTGGACCTGGCTGTGGGGAGGCATGGGGCTGCTGCTGGCGATCCCGATGACCGTGTGCGTTTCCGTCATGGCCAAGTACGTTCCGCAGCTCGAGTTCCTGCGCGTATTGCTGGGCGATGAGCCGGTGTTGGAGCCTCACCAAAGCTTGTACCAAAGGCTTCTGGCGGGCAATCGCGACGAAGCCGACTCGTTGTTGGATGAAACCCTCCGCTTGAACGGCTCGATCGTGCGCACGGCCGACGTCACGATCGTTCCGGCAATCCGGCTGCTGGAAGCCGACTATGACCGTCGCGCGCTGTCAGCGGCGAGGCGGAAGGCCGTCCTGGAGCGTATCGACGCTTGGGTCGATGAGCGGCTCGAGTCGTTGGAGGGCGTCAGTCCCGGCAAGGGGGAGGTGGGCTTGGCGGTGACGCAGGCTCCGGGGGTTCTCTGTGTTCCCGCCGCCGACCGTGCCGATGAGATCGTGGCGAAGCTGCTCGGTTGCGCGCTCCTCGAGCGAGGTGTGCGGGTTGCTTTCGCAAGGCCGGACGTACTGGACAAAGTCCCTTTCGGCGAGAATGGCAGGGCCATTGCGGCGGTGGTGATCTCCGCACTTCCGCCTGAGGCCGTTGCTCCAGCAAGGGCTGTCTGCAGGAGTGTCCGCGCGCGAACGCGGGACTTGCCTTTGATGGTCGGTCTTTGGGACCCGGAAGGTGACCTCACCAAACCGCGCGAGCGGCTCGAAGCGGCCGGTGCCAGACAGCTCGTCGTGAGCTTCGCGGAATGCGTCGCGGCGCTCGAGCCGGCCGCCGCAGTGCCGGATCACAGCGGCCAGGCGGTCGTTGGTCGCCGAGGCGCGGTACTGCAGACCTGACCCAGTGTGGGGGCACAACCCCTTGGTAGGGGGCAGGAGCGGGATGCTCCGGCAGGCCACAGGCGTAAGTGCTTGGAATGGCTCGTGTTAGCTTGCACCCAGGGCGCGGGTCTTGTATCGTT
>CAZBTV010000161.1:0-16482 GCA_964494895.1 uncultured Steroidobacteraceae bacterium
GTACTCGGGACAAAGTAGTCAGTTACGCCCTACAGAGAGACGGACGTAACACCCAACATGGCCAAGTTCGTGCGCCCGATTCAGGCCGGCTTGCACAACACGAAGGTATCGGTTGACAGTACGTGGGAGGCGCCCTGGTTCGATCCGACCGCGCCAGTCCAAGCAATCGTCTTTTGTTGCCTTCTCGAGTTCCAGGTCGGCAAGTTATCCTGGTAGTGGTCTTGTTCCGCATCGAAGCTGAGTACCGTTTTGATCTGTCCCTCGGCCTTTTCGGCCCGGAGGTCCCTGGGTGCAGCCAAACGCCTGGTGTCTGGCTTGTTTCAGGGGTCGAAGAGCGTCATGGTAGTCGAGCACAACTTGCTGGATGACGCGATCGTTGAGGTCCATATCCGCAAGGCGCGTGCGGTGATATCCGAGATGAACTAGGCAGTCCATCTCTTTCGAAAAATATGGTACTGCTAACGGCCTCCTTACGTCGTCGTTGCTAGGCTGATTTATCTATTGCAGATCATGGGATGGCGCGAGATGCCGTCGCGCTCGGATAACAAAGTAGAGCAGGGATGCGATCCAAAGGCCGGCGTTTGGAGTGGCGTCTTGGCCCTCATCTCAATCGCCGCGACTGCATTCGCCACAGGGGCGGAGAATCCCCCTCCGTCCGAGGCGAATGCCGTCAATACCATTGTCGTCCAGGGGCAGAAGCTCAGTGTCCAGTCAAAGATCGACCGCAAGATCTATAGCGTACCGGAAGATGCACAAAGTACGGTCGGCACACTGAGCGACATTTTAAGTGTGGTCCCGTCCGTCGATGTGGATCCCGACGGTGTCGTATCGCTGCGTGGGGACACTAACGTATTGATCTTGATTGACGGCAAGCCGGCGACCCAGCTTCAAGGATCAAAGGCCGGTGACAACTTGCAGTCGATCTCTTCCAAGGATATCGAGCGCATTGAAATCCTCACGACACCCCCCGCGCAGTACAAAGCCGAGGGTGCCGCCGGAGTTATCAACATCATTACGCGCAAGCGAGGTGCGAAGGAAGCGGCGTCGGGCTCCCTCCAGGGAAGTCTCGGTGACGGAGGACGCTCACTCGTTGCGGCGAACGGCAGCTATGGCGGCGAGCGGTTCGTGGCTTCCCTCGGCGCGGGATATCGGAAGGACTACAGGCAGCGAACTGTTCAATCCGAGGTGATTGGGAAGGACCCAACGAGCGGTCAGGTGCTTGAGAGCCTGGACCATATCAGCGAGCATCTTCTGCGCAATATCCCTAGCGTTGATTTTTCGGGTGAGTATGACCCGAACGATCGTCAATCCCTGTCGGGCTCGGCGAGCTGGACCCGGCGTGGAGGGCTTCGCACCTACACTCAGCTCGATGACAGCGTCTTGGAGTCGGGCACCGTCACGAGCGCCACGCGCCGGCTCTCCAGTGGCCATGATCCGGAAGACGATTACAACACGGTGCTGCGATTTACTCAGAAGCTCGACGTCCCAGGGGAAACCCTGGATTTGTCCCTGCACCGCTCGATCTCGCACCAACACGAGCACTACGATTACGTTAACGATTCTTTCGTGCCATCGGCGCCAACGTTCTTAAACAACTTGAGTTTCACAGAGGACCACGGCGATACCGAGGCCGACGCGGACTACACGCTGCCCCTGTCGAAGACACAATCATTGAAACTGGGATATGCCTTCGAACAGGATGATTACGGATTCGACAACGTGGGTGAAAACGTCGATCCCGCCAGTGGAGTGCCGACACTCAATCCTGCACTCAGCAACGATTTCAGGTTTCATCAACGGATCCATGCGGTCTACGAAAGCTATCAGGCAGGCGTCGGCCCGTGGACCTTGCTCGCCGGGCTGCGAACCGAGTGGACGAACACGGATGCACTGCTGATGACCAATGCCTTGTCGACCTCGAGTCGGTACGCGGAAATCTACCCGAGCGTGCATGTCGATCGAACTCTCTCAGACCGGTCAACATTATCCTTTGGCGCAAGTCGCCGAGTAACGTGGCCGGATCCGAGCTTCTTCAATCCCTATATCGATCATGAGTACACCCCGAACCTGCGGGCGGGCAATCCCAATCTCAAGCCCCAGTTCACGCAGTCCTTCGACCTGGGTTATGAGTATGATGGGCGGGGCGCCACCTACGGGCTTACAGGTTACTATCACCGCAACAAGGACAGCGTTACCGACGTGACGGAATACCTCGGCGGCAACCTATCGCTGACCACCAAGACCAATCTCCCGAAGAATGACTCGGCCGGTCTCGAGTTCTCGGCGACCGGACATCTATTGCCAAAGCTCTCATACAGCTTGAGCGGCAACGCGTTCTATGCCCAGATCGACACAAGCGCGCTGGGCATCCCTGGACTGAAAGCAACCACTGGACTCAATGCCAAGGCAAAACTCGACTACCATCCAACAGCGGCGGACTCAGCGCAGCTCACCTTCACGCGCACCGACAAGCGCCTGACTCCCCAGGGCAGCATAAACGCGATAAACGTGGTCAATGTGGGTTACAAGCGCGTGCTGACGCCCGCTCTCTCGTTGGTTGCGACAGTCTCGGATCTTTTCAGTGGACAGCGCTACCAGAGGCTGGCGTTCACGCCGGGATTTATTCAGGTTTATCAGCGCAGCGTCGAAGGCCGCATCGGCTTCGTGGGTCTCACCTATTCGTTTGGTGTGAAGAAGAAAGAGAAGCAACCGAATTTCGAGTTTGAGTCAGGAGGGTAAGCGTCTCCGCTGGGGGCACTCATGGAATCACTTCTGCCGCGGATTCGTGTAACCGGCATACAAGCTGTCGAGCACGGGTGTGATTGCTTTCAACAGTGCGTCATCATTTTTCTGCAGCGCCCGAGCGCCGGCCATGATCGTCGCGAAGCCGGGACCTTCCGCCGATCTGGAAGAGTATCGACGCCGGCTCGAGTTGACCCGAGACCTACACCGCATAGTCCACGCACTGGGACAAGATGGCCGGGCCGCCGCAAAAGGACAACCTGACTTACAGGCTGTGGTCCGCCTCTGTTACGCACTACGGAGCGACACGAAAGCACGCATCCAAGCCAACGTGAACAGCTGGGAGATCGGACGGCCGGTGAGCGGGGCGGCCGCTCGCCATCCAACACGCCAGTAAAAAATGCTCCCAGCATGTAAGTGGCTTCCCCCATCGGACGGATGAGCCTGAAGAGCGCTGGCAAGATATGCCCAGGCGTTCTTCCAGCGTGCATTCTCGTCAAGGATGAAAACGCCAACGGTGATGACGCGCGTCAACCTTGCCCACCATGTGGACAAACCTGTCTGATTTAAAATAATGAGAGGCGCCAGGTCGCGACTATGCGATTATTCCCTCGCCGTCCGACCATTCGGTGTGTGCATGCAAGCCTTGTTGAGATTACGGCACGCGGCCGGCCGCATACCGACTCTGTGCCATCGATGCACCGTGGACCGCTCCCGCGGATGCGCCGCTCGCAAAACTACTTCTTCCGTTGCCAACGTCATGCCTTGATGCCGCCGGCAAGCCCAAGAATATCGCTGAAGACCCGCGGAAGTTGTTTAAAGGGGGCCGTCTATCCGGCATGCGTGTCGTCGTGGGCGGCAGTTGACCCCAAGTCTCCCTCAGAAATCAGGAAGGTCAATCTCAGCAGGAGACTGATTGCGCGGGTTTGCGCCTGCCAGTATTTTGAACGTTCTGCGACGAACAAGGGTCGCCTGAATGAAAATGCGCGGTGTCAAACCCGAAGTGGCGCCCCCTCAACCGGCTGCCGCCGCGCCGCGCTGTGCTGCGCAGACGAACGTGGGCGCGACTCCTGACGAGGTATCAGTTCAACGCTTCACGTTACAGGCTTACGTGGACCGATCGCCGCGCATGGTGGCGCAGCGCCGGGCTCTGCAGCAAGTGTTCGGGCCGGGATTTCGGCATCACGCTGACGCGCTAGACGGCGAGTCGCCACTGCAAGGTCGATGGGACCCAGCTCAGGGAGGACCCATCGCCGTTCGATCTGAGGCTGTCGACGCTCCTGGCACTGAAAATGAAATGCCCGAGCAGCTCAGAGCCGGTATCGAATCGCTTTCCGGTATGGATTTGTCGGATGTACGAGTGCACCGCAACTCTGACAAGCCGGCGCAGCTCAATGCCGCGGCCTACGCCCAGGGCAGCGACATCCATCTGGGTCCCGGCCAGGAAAAGCACTTGCCGCACGAGGCATGGCACGTCGTCCAGCAAGCCGAGGGGCGGGTAGCACCAACGTTGCGAAGGCCGGACGGTGTCCCCGTCAACGACGACCACACTCTCGAAAGCGAAGCCAACCTCATGGGTGCGAAAGCACTGGCGATGGGAAGCGCCGCGCCGCGGACTTCCACCACTGCCCGGTCGAGTGCCGCTGAGCGGGTGGTCCAGGGCGTCTTCACCAAGAGGACCTCCGACGGCCGAGAGGAGGATGCGCCGGCGCTGGAAGTGCTGGCTGCCGAGCGACGCCTGCGCCAAGCCGGCATTCCTACCGGGCCATTCAGGGACATCCGCACGTCGGAACAGCGACGGAATTTGCAAGACTTCCTGCGGGAAGTCGAGAAAGCACGCCCCGAAAAGACGCAAGAAGGACCGTCCGTCGATGTTACTGAGCCGGTTGCCTCAGGAGAGGCCGCTATGGAAGACGTTGTCAATTTAATCGATACGAGCCACGCCCAACCAACTGCCGTTGTCCCGCCTGAACTGATCACCGCCTATCGCGAGGATCTGCGCGACGACAAGAGACAGTTTCTGCAGGAGGCGGAGGGCAATGCCATCGCGAATCATCTGCACGTCACGGCACACGTGATGAACCAGGTCAGCGGGCCATTGATTCAGTCCAACAACATCCACTACGGAAATGGTGGTAGCCAGGGCTACCTCCTGCACATCCACGGCAATCACTACATCGTGATCGCGCAGACCGACGGTCCCGATGCAGAATACGTCGACATGGAGGGCAACGGGTACACGGAAGTCTGCCGGACCGTTGCCGACGGAAATTGCCTGATCGATGGTCTCTACATCATCCGGCATGGTGCAAATGCTAATGAGGAACAGATCAGCGAATTGCGCCAGGTCGCCGCAGAGGGCATCTCGGATGAGAACATCGTGGCGACCATGTCAACAATTCTTACCGACTTCGCCAACGGTACCACCCCTTCGGGGCTGGGTAGCCGAACCTTGCGAATGATTCAGCGCGATCCGGTATTGCAGAACCTGCACGTTCGATCCAAGGACAAGCGAGCAAGGAAAATGCGCAAGAAGCTGCTTACGGCGGGCGTGCCGAAAAAGCGGCCCGGCAAGACGTCGCTTGAAGATGAGGTGACGAAGTATGTGCTCGAATGCAACCGTCTTGGCGAGAAAGACGTACGTGATTCCGAAGATTTCAAGGAGTTGCACGTTCGGTGGGCGGCCGCGCATGAGGGCGAGAAGTTGCCCGACCACAAAACATTGACCAGTTGGATCGAAGAACGGGAAAAGAGGAAAAAGGACTACTTCGGCAGCGATACCGAGTCGGATTCCAGCGACCGCGAAGAGTCGCGGGATGAGGACGATCGTGTGCTAGCCAGCGCCTATGAATTTACCGAAGAGGACGAGAAGCTCCTGGAAAGGCTCAACCAGGAAATCGCGGCCGCCAAGACCTCCGAGAATATCGAGACGATCCTGCGCAGCAAAGACTACAGTCGCTTTGTCGTGCCGCAGTATCGCGGCATCGCTTATATGACGAATCGTTTTGGTAAAGAGAAACGCCGCGAGCACCGCAAATCGTCACAGCTCGGCTTGCCCGTGTTCGCGGATGCGGTGCGGCCGGACGACGTGCCCCGAGAAAAATTCTATACCACCGAGCACGGGCTCGACAGTGCCGCGGTAAAGAAGGCGCAGGAATTTCAGAAATGGCTCGCGGAGAAACGCCAGCCCTCACCGTTCGTTGATCCGACACGCAGGGCAGGCACGAAAAAAGATGCCAGTCGCGTGTTTCCAACTCCTTTTCACCTGCTGCAGTCAGACTATTCGGAGGACTACACCAAGTCAGGCCAGACCATCGAGAAATACCACTCAACCCCTGATGTGTCGATGGATCCGGGACGGGACATCGTTTATCGCGGTGTGCCCTTTCGCTCCCACCCATTTGTATCCACTGCCGACGAAGCCAGGCATGCCGTTCGCTATGCCCTGGGCAACAAGCCGATTGCCGCGGAAAAGGGCTTCCGCCTGCGACCGCGTTGGCGCAGGAGCGGCAAACCCCAACACCCCTATTCAGGGAAGGTGTACACATCATTGCACCCCTTGCGAGACTACCTTTCACCGCATGCGCCATCCCATGTATGGAGCGGGCGCAAGGTGGGTGCCCTTTCCATCAACGATCATACATCCAAGGAAGGCGAATCGTCGTTTCTCGCAATGATCAAATCCGGCCGTGTTGCACTCGAGCAGGTTATACGCTGGCCGTCGCTGACAAAGGAAAAAGACGACTCACATGAGTTCGGCCTTTCCAAGGAAGAGCGCCAGCAATATCGCAAGCTGCTCGCGACGACCGCGCCGCATTCCGATGAGCAGCGAGGGATGAAGTCAAGAACTCTCGGTCCCAAAATGGAAGACTTTTTTGTTGAGTTAGTAAAACGCCGTGCGAAGGCGGAAGCCGTGCGCCGCAACCAGAAGTTGATTTATCGTGGACTCGATGGAAACTTTCAGGCGCAACCGCCGGAGTACGTGACGCCCACCAAGAGTAAACAGAACGTTTGGCGGGAGCCCAAGAAGGAGAAAGCACGGAGAGGTATGTTCGATAAGATCAAGTTGGGCAAAACACCATATGGTGGTCTCACCGAGGGCTATTTCAAGGACTGGCCCTCCCAAGAAGTGTACGAAGAGCTCAGCGATGCTGACGACGAGCTTGGCGATGATTCCTATGACCGCGACGAGAGACGTGAACGGATCGCCAGGGTCGAATTCCTGATTGCGTCTCTGCGCCCCATACGCGACGAGACGCTGAGCGCCTTGCGTCATCTGCGCGACAACGATCGCCCCGCCGTCACCTTGGGATATCGTGCCGCTGCGACCCGACTCGCTCGTATCGCCTGGCGACGCAGCGCCGCCGTGGCGGAAAGGTTCGGTGTCGGCGCAGCGATTGGAGAGTTCCCCGAGGACATGGTCCCCGGATCCATGGCAGTCGACGACGGGGCGGATCCAGTCCCTTCAACCGCGGACCATATCGATCGACTGACTGAGGCGCTCTTCGACCTCACGTCGAACGTGTTGAGGGGTTATATAAGCACGGAGCGCGACGATGAGGCGGATGACCCGGATCGTCGACGGTCGAGTTCTTCGGGCACGTAAATCCACGGTCAAGACCTTGCAGGAATCAGCCCGTACACGAGTCCGTCGGCAGTCAAGCAAGCCGTAACAAGCCTGACAGAGCAATCCCTGAGGGATGCGAGGCCCGAACTCAGGTTGTCGGCGGGTTATCGGTGGCGTCGATCCACCGCTGCAGCGAGTCGAGCATGGGAGGCAAGTCGTTTACGAGTGCGTGCCAGATCAAGCGGTGATCCAGTCCTTCCTCGTACCATGGGATGCGATGTCGCGAAAGCCTTTGGGACCTGCCCAGGCGATGTTGGAGTCAATCTTTGTCAACGTCTGGTTAGGGATGCTCTTCAGAGCCTCGCCGAACCGGATCAGGAGCCGTTCGATTGCAAGCTGGCGCTCGTTGTTGGCCAAGTAACTGACTTCCGTGTCGTGCACGACCAGTTCCAATGCTTTGCGGCCGGCGCGCACCGCTGCTGTGGCAGCGCCGCGAGGCGTTGAGGCGCGACCGCCTCGGGGCGGCTCAGAAGACACGGACGAGGTCGGTACCGACGCGCCGCCGGAATTCCGGGAGGCGGCGTAGGCCATCATAGTCGTGGATATCCGCGGTGGTGCCGAGGATCGTGCGGCACAGGTTGCGCAGACGGACCAAGTCGAAGATCGAGAACTTCTGGTTCGAGGGTTCTACAAGGAGGTCGACATCGCTGTCTTCCCGAGCTTCGTTGCGAGCGACCGATCCGTATAGGAACAGTTGGCCAACGCCAAGTGCATGGAGCTGCTCACGGCGTTCGCGTAACAGGCGGAGGGCATCGTCGCGCTGCATGGGCTGGATTTTACCCACGCTGCCCCATCTCATGCGAGCCCACCAGCGGTCAATCCACGGTGCGCGATCTTTGCGTGAATCGGCGGCGGAAGGTTCGCGGCCGACAGCGAGAAAGCGGCTCACGGACCCAAGGGCCGCTGCTGAATGGCGTCGTCTCGCGCCGATTTCAACCGCCGCCCGCCTACTCACCGAATCTTGTGCCTATAACGGCTTCACGTTGGCTTTCTCCCACGTACGCACCCTCGCGCGCGCGGCGTCGAAGATGCGTTCGTAGTTCCCCTTGCGGATCTTGAGAGTGGCCTCCGGGGTGAGCCGCGCCCAGATAGGGTCCCACAGGTGATAAACGCGCAGTTGCGTGGCCTGATCGGGCGGAGCGACGTTGTCCGTGCCGAATAGAAATCGATCCGGGTGGCGATTGAAGACCTCGGCGGTGCGGGCCTCGGCTTGTGGGGAAGAAACGGCGTATTTCGCCACCTCGTCCCACGAGATGTCGAAGTACACATGGTTGAGTGTCGGATCATTCAACATGTCCTCCACGATCTGCCGATAGGCCGGGCTACGCTCCTCTCCGTCGCCCGTCGCTTGGCTTTGAGTGGGGTGCACGACGCGCCCGAGCCCCAAGTGTGCCCATATGATGGTCGTATTGGGATGCCGCCGCAGAACATCTGTCATCTGCTTGAGATACACCGGCTCGGTGCCGGCCTTGGCGAAGGGCATGTCGATGTCGTTGTGGAAGATCACGGCAAGCCCCACCACGCCGGCAAAATCGAGGATGCGGTCGAGCGCGGGATTGGTGAGGCTCGCGGTCTCGCCGGCGATCTTCGAGGACACGAATTCCTTGTGGATGGAGAATTCGCCGATGCCGCTGAAGACGCCGGGGAAAACCTCGAGTACCCGACGGATGTGATCGACCCCGTACATGTCGGTGGGGTTGAAGCCGGTGATCATGGGATCGAGGCGTGCTTGCTGCTCCTTGGGGAGCGCCTCGTATACTCGAGCAATGTAGGCATCGGTGAAGGAGTAATAATAGAGAGGCGCATCGGAGCTCAGATAATAGGTCGGCGCGTAGTCTCCGGAGTTTCCATACGACCACTGCTGTTGCAGCGGAATGCCGAAGAGCGTCGAGCGGCCGATCTTGTCGCCCATGATCTCGAGGTACTTATGGATATCCGTTCCTTTCTGCACATAGTTGGTCAGATGCAAGTGCGAGTCGTTGAACAGATAATCTGGGTGGATGGCGGTCGCGTTCGGAGCCGCGGGCACGATGAGGCTCTTGGCGGCAGCGCTGACGAGCAACAGCAATGTCAGAGCATATACGCAGCCACCTGCGGCTCCGCTCCGGGTCAGCCGTGTGTTTCGGAAGCGCATGTTTGTGTAACGCCCGGCCATCTCAGAACATCATGGAAACATCCGCCGCGATGATCCAACCTGTGACCCCACCGATGTAGTAGCCGAACGTGCTACTGGTCGCCGAGCGTGTCACGTTGATGACCTGCAGGTTCGCGCGCTGCAAACGCGTGTGACTCCAGAACCAGTTGACGCCAGTCAGCACTTCGCTGCTGCGCCGGAAGCCCAGACTCGCTTGCGGGAATACCTTCGATGTCGAGAGATAAAGCTCCAGTGTCCGCGGAATGACAAAGTACCCAGCCTGCGCCATGAAACCTTTGTCTGTAATCGAATGCAGGCCTCCTGGAATCGGCGCGCTGCCGACCGCGGGCACGAAATCCTTGAGCTGGCGGTAGTAAAGCTCCGACACGAGCGCCCCACCGTGGTACTTGAACGAGGCGTCCAACGCGCGCGTCTCGTAATCCGTCTTCTGCACCGTGACTCCAGGCCCGAGGGCTCCAGTCTGGAACAGCAATACGCTATCAGCAAGACGGATCTGCGTCGCATCGGGCTGATTCGCGCTCGGCTGCGCCGCCCGATCCTCTTTCCGACTCGAGACGATCGAGAACCCGAACCGCGTTGCGAGATGCTCGTGCATCTCGAAGTCATCGTAGGCGCCGGATGGCCCGAATTCACCCGTGGTCGGCATCCATGCCAGGGTTCCGCCGTACGCCAACGCGCGTGTATTCTTGGTCGCACTCACGCCGAGGGTACTGATATTGTTGCCGACCATGACTCGGTAAAAGAGGTCGGGCCGGATATTCCCGGTCGCCCAAACCCCTGAAGTGAACCCAGTCCTGAAGAACTCGTCCGCCATGACGCGATCGTGGCCGAACCAGAAAGGATGGTTGTAGTTGAGCGAGCGGGTGCCGGGCATCGAGCCGATGCCGCCGCCCAGGGAGAATGGCTCGGCGAACTTGTATTGGAACGCGCCAATCACCCGTACCAGTTCGACGTCGTTCACCGTCCAGATAGTCACCGTGTAGGTGAACTTCGGGTCATAGAGCCATCCTGTGAAAGGGATCAATATGCGATGGAGCTGGAAATCGCGCCGGGTGTTGATCGGGCTCTGGTTGCCCAGATGATCTGTCAGAGTTTGAGTTCCTGGTTCCTGATCCAGGGCTCGGAAGAGCGAATAGATGCCGAGCTTCACAGTGCCATACTTGCTGTTCGCGAGCACCAGACCGGTCCCCGGAGCCAGTGGGCTCGGCGCCTCTTCGACCGCAGGAGTGGTCTCAGGCTCCGCTTCCTCAGTCGCGGGTTCGGCACGCGGGGCGGAGGAGACGTCCGCGCCCGGTGTAGGCTCTGCTGCCTGCGGGGAATTTTCCGAGTTCGCCAGTAGCGGACACGATGCAAGAAGCACGTAGACAAGACTTCCCTTGACCTTGCACAGGCACATGGATATGCGTCTCACGTCAGCGGGGCCTGACTGCATAAGGATTACCCCCTAGCGCATTGGAGACCGCCGCGATCGTCTTCTGCGCCTTGACACTGTTGCCCGCGGCGTCGAGCGGCGGGGAGATCACGGCGATGCCGAACTTGCCGGGCGATACAGCGATGATGCCGCCGCCGACCCCGCTCTTGGCGGGAAGGCCGGTGTGGTAGAGCCACAAGCCGGAGTCGTCGTACAGACCCGCAGTAGCCATCACGGCGAGCAACTTTGGAACATACTTCGAGGGAAGCACCGTCTTCTTCGTCACTGGATTGACGCCACCGTTTGCCAGCGTGGCCGCCATCTCTGCCAGATCCTTGGCGTTTACACTCACCGCGCACTGCTCCGTGTAGACGTCGGTCGCCTGGTCAGGGTTGTCCTTGATGTGGCCGTAGGCATACATAAGCTTCCCGATCGCCTGGTTGCGCTGGTTCGTTTCCGCTTCGGAGCGGAATACCTCCTCGTTCACCGACAGCGGACGCCCTGCGAATTCGCTGTAGTAGCTGATGATCTTTTTCCAGACATCCGCTCGTGAAGTGCCAGAGATCATGCTGGTAGCCGTGATGGCACCGGGGTTGACCATCGGATTCTGATCGGCGCCGGGACGATCCTCGCTGCGCTTGACCTCCACGGCGATGATCGAGTTGAAGCGCGCACCCGTTGCATTGACGCCGATGGTGTTCTCGATGGCTTCCGGTCCCCGCTCCTCCATCGCCTTGGCGAGCGTGAAGACCTTCGAGATCGACTGGATCGACACCTCGGAGGTGATATCCCCTTTCGTATAGACTCTTCCATCCACGGTGACGAGCGCGACCCCGTAGATGTTCGGATCGACACGTGCGAGCGCCGGAATGTAGTCGGCGTTCGTGCCCTCTTTCAAATCCTTGAACTGTGTGTAGGCGCCGTCGATAGCCGACTCGATGCTCGCCGCGGAGAGCTGATCCGGCGGCGACGCCTTGCGAGCCAGACTGTCGTGGGCACACGATGCCAACACGGTGACCGCGATGAGCGCGGAGCCGAACGAGAGTTCTCTGCTGCTGATCATGGCTTGCCCTCGAGATTGATCGCCACCATTTCCGTGGGCTTCAGAGCTTGACGCCGAAGTTGTATTTGGCCGATACCTGAAGCCGGTAGTCGTGCCCGGTCACTCCGTCGTTGTCCATCCGCCTCCCCCACATGAGCTCTGCGCCAAACATGACATTGTCGGCGGGGTATGCAAGGAGATTGATCGAGGCATAATCACCGCGGTGAAATGCGATAGCCTCCTGGAAGTTCGTGTTGTCTACCTTGGTGAAGCTGTAACCCAGCGACGTCGACAACTTCGCATTCCAGTAATGATCGTAGTACGCGACTACCCCAAGCAGGGGTACGGCTTCCGCCGAGAGCAGTGGAGTGGCCGCGGTCGGAGGCACATTTGCGGGGTAGGTTGCGGTGGGAGCGATATCCATGCCGCCATCATTCATGTAGCTGGCGATTCCGTGACCATATACGGCCTGCAGCAGAAGTTGATCTTTCTCAGGCCCCTTCAAGGCGCCGCTCAGATTGACGCCCCAGCCTGTTTGATGTCCCTTCCGAAAGGCTTCCGCGGCATTTGCCTGGTATTCGTAGCCCACGCTGCGCAGGATCGCGGCAAGCTGCGCGTGGCCCCACGTTGCATCCATCCTGTACTGCGCGGTCAGATCCGGAACCTTTTGGTCTCCGAGGACCGTTGCGTTCGCGTACTCTTCGATCAGGCGGACGTTTCCCGGGTCGATGTCATTGCTGGGCCGCTCGACCGCAACCGCGATTGACGCAACATCAGTCTTGAGCGCCGTCCAGCGCAACTGCGGGGTGCGAAGAAACACCATCCCTGGCGGTCCCCAGTAATCGATTACGTTGGGAAATACGTCGATATCCATAAAGAGGCTGTGTGTCTGCCCGCCAAGGATATGGCCCCATTCCCCGTAGGCGTGCCGCAGACGAACCGTAGTCCGTCCGGCCTCGGCCCCCACACCGAACATGTCGATCTCGAACTTGAATTCAAGCGGCGCCGTGTTCTCGCCGGTGGGCATGAAACCCTTGACCCCGAACCGGGTTTGTTTCGCGCTCAGGCTGGCTTGTCCGTTGGTGCCGAATTCGCCTTCCGGTGTGGCGATCTTCGAAGGCCGGAACGCGTCAAGCCAGTTTGGGTCGACGCGCTTGTTGTCTTGAATCCAATCCCCTTGCGCAAAGCCGTAGATCTGGAAGCTGCTCTCCTCTGACCAGGCGGCGTGCGGGGTCCCTGCGACGAGAAAGGCGGCCACCGTGACGATCGCTGAGGGTGCCTGGAGCGGACTAGCGGCTCGCGCGCCCTCATCCGGCGCTAGCAGCGGTTCCATCTTGGGCCCGGTCACGCACACACCTTCGCGCGCGCCGCATCGTACTCGTGCGATGCGGCTGGCGCACCTGCCACAACAGACAGCATCAAGCGAGGGTTGATACTTTAGTGCATTTGACATGTCCTTGCAGCTCCATAGCCAGATTGAATGAACTTTGCGGCTTCAGCCCCGTGCCTTGCAGGTAAGCTCCGAAGCAACCCCTCGCCACTGCCGCTCGAGCGCACAGCGAGTCTCAATCATGGCGCCCACACCAACAATTAAGGCTTAGTCCAACTGCATCTGCGCTGACCGTCCACGATGTATTCGAGGACGTGCCGCTCACGCGGCAAGAGCGAGGCGATACGCGTGTGTGCGGTACTGAGCAACACTTGCGTGCGCCGTCGGCGGATGACCAACCTTCGCCGTCACCCCGGCCTTTGCGCGGCGACCGCTGTATCTACGATTCGAACAGGGGATTGCTGGGCGCGTGAGCGCGAGCATTCGGGAGTGGATGCTATCGCGATCACGCTCTGCGCCAGGGCTTCGCCCATCCGATACAGGTCTGCTCGGCGCGGCGCATTCTCAAAACGCGACAGCGTCGACTGGGAGGCGAGCGCTGCACCATTTAGCGGATCCCTTCCGACCAACAGCTTCTGGGATCGGGTCCTCGTGGGCGCGCCTTGAGGCAGGTGAGCATTGTGGCAGCACAGTCGCGCAATGATGTTTGCCACACGGCTGCCTATGCCAAGAGATTCAAGTGCGCCGGTGATACGGCTCTAGGAGATTGCCGGGAAGAAATCGTGCGGCGTGCCGGCGTCGGCGCTGGCCACGAAACCACCTAGGTGCTTCAACTCCTGATTGCGCCTGATCGGCCGCTTCGCCCTCGACAGTCAATCAGCGCTGGGGAAATGCTCCGCCAGTAGCTTGCTGACTTCCTGAATTCCAATCATCGCGCCGGTTTCGTAACGGCCAGCGCCGAACGCCTGTTCCATGTTGCGACATATGCGTTGCCATTGCTGAGTACCGACCTTCTTGTCTATTCCGCGATCCGCAATAATCTCGACAGCCCGGTCTGCCAACAGCACGTAGATCAGCACACCTCCCCGGTGCTCCGTGTCCCACAGGCGCTGCTGAGAGAATACCTCGAGGGCACGATCGCGGGGCGAGTGTCCGTCGTATAGGGCCGCGCCGTGCAACGCGCCCTCCACGACAAAACAGATCTGACCCACGTGCTTGGCCTCGCTGTCCTTGATCGCGCGCCCAATGACATCCAATGTCGGACGGGGGAATGTCTGTCTGACGCCCAATGGAGTCATCAGCAGGTGCCTCCCAAGCCGCGCCAAGGTTCTCGCTATCGCCATCGCTACCACCTTCCTGACGCGCCGCCCCCGCCAAAACTCCCACCCCCTCCACGGAAGCCGCCGCTCGAGCCAAACCCATCGAATCCTCCTCCTCCGCGACGGCCACCCCCCATGCCGCTCGTGAGGGGGCCCAATATGCCTCCGCCCAGCAGCGTAAAGAGGAACGCAATGACACCAGCGGCGATTGCGATGAAGAGCGTGCCGGCCACGAGCCAAGTGAGATAACCGAGCACTCCGCCTGTAACGACGGCGGCAGGCAGTCTTCCGAGCGCGGCTCGCAACACCGCTCCCACGACAAGTGTCACTACCAGAACGAGCGGTGCGAGCTGGCGAAGGTCTCTGAAATCCACCGCTGGGCTGGCGGTGGGTTCCGGTAAAGGCTCGCCCTGAATGACCTGAATCATACGGTCGACGCCGTTTGAGATGCCGCCGAAATAGTCGCCTTGGCGAAAGCGCGGGACGATGGTCTCGTCGATGATTCGTTTGCAGGTTGCGTCGTTCAGTACTCCCTCGAGGCCGTATCCCACCTCGATGCGCAACGTCCGATCGTTCTTGGCCACGATGAGTATCGCGCCGTCATCTACCCCCTTACGACCCAGCTTCCATTGCTCTGCCACCCGAATGCCATACTGCTCGACCGTCTCCGGCTCCGTCGTCGGAACAACGAGGACGGCGATCTGGCTCCCCTTACTGGATTCGAACGTCAGCAGCGTGTGCTCGAGCGCTTGGACCTGGTTGGCCGTGAGCGTACCCGTCAGGTCTATTACTCGTGCGCTCAACGGCGGCACGCCCACCTCGGAGTGAGCCAACGAAGCGGCACCCAGGACCAACAACAGAAGGAGTGCCCGGAGCAGAGCCATGACGCTTTCGCCTTACGGCTTTCCGGGTGTGCCAGTCGGCGCTGGAGTGAAATCGACCACGGGGGGACTGGCGATTTTCACTTCGTCGTCGACAGTGAACGTTGCCTTCGTTTTGTATCCGAACATCATTGCGGTGAGGTTCGTGGGGAAAGAACGGACCGTAACGTTATAGGCCTGCACGGCCTGGATATAACGGTTACGTGCCACGGCGATGCGATTCTCCGTACCTTCCAATTGCGCCTGCAGATCGCGGAAGTTGGTGTCGGACTTCAGTTGCGGGTAGCTCTCGGCGACCACCAGCAACCTGGATAGTGCGCCCGACAACTCCCGCTGTGCGGCCTGAAATCGCGCGAATGCATCCGGGTCGTTGACCAGCTCCGGGGTCGCCTGGATACTGCCGACCTTGCTGCGCGCTTCGGTGACCTCGGTCAACACGCGCTCCTCCTGTGCAGCGTATCCCTTGACGGTATTCAGCAGATTGGGAACCAGATCGGCGCGCCGCTGGTACTGATTGAGCACCTCGGCCCAGGCGGACTTCACCTGCTCGTCCTGAGACTGGAACCTGTTATAACCGCAACCGCCAAGAGCGAGTGCAACCACTGCCGCCAGCCCTACCCAGAAACTACGCATTGGATCTCTCCTCGCTGCGGTTGCCGCCATTACGACGCGGTCAGATTAGGTGAGGGCGTAGCCGCGACAATCGTGGACTGTGCGTATGCATAACACCTGGCCGCCTCGAGGCCCTTGAAGCGATCCAACCGAATCAGAGCTGACCAACACCGGAACGACCAAGGTCGCGCCAGCGGTCGATTGCTTCGATTTGGCTGCACGGGTTCCCCAAGCCGGTGCCACCGAATAGGTAAAGATCACAACTGTCACCGGGCCGGTGCCCTTGACTACAATTTTTCTATGTCAAACGTAAGCGTCCTACGGAGCACAGGTTGTCCCCGCAACGCTGCGAGAGTAGTAGCG
>CAZBTV010000162.1:0-16363 GCA_964494895.1 uncultured Steroidobacteraceae bacterium
TCACGATATAACAGTGGCCGCTCTCCTCGCCCGCATCGAAGATCGGCAGGATGTGCGGGTGCTGCAGCATGCCGACCAGGTGCGCCTCGGACAGGAACATCTTGCGGGCGATCCGGGCGCGCTCCTCGTCGGATCCATGATCGCTGCTGTAAACCTTGATCGCGACGTCGCGGCCATAGTAGGCGTCATGCGATAAGTAAACTATCCCGGTGCTGCCGCGGCCGACCTCCTTGATGACCACGTACTTACCGATCTTCTCCGGTATTTTGCGTGGACCCGGCTTGGGAGGCGGGTTGGACTTGGAAGCCGGTACTGACATGACTTGCGAGAGTGGCAAAACCGCGCGACAGGATACTGTCAGCATCCGCAGGGCGACTGTGATGCAGACCACACCGGCTCCGGCGTGGTCTGCGCATTACGTCGTGCGCCGGCTTCGAGCGTCAGCTCCCGAAATGATCATAGCCGGAATGCGAGAACTCCATCACGTTCCCGTCGCGCATCACCACCGCTCCGGGCGTTTCGCGCACCGTGCCGATCTGACTATATCCCCAGTGCTCGGGTGGCAGCTCCTGCCGTAACTTCCCGACGTTCGCGGGGCTCACCGTAAAACACAGCTCGTAGTCATCCCCACCCGTAAGTGCGAGTTCCCGCGCGCGCGCATCGCCGACCGCCTCCACCAGCGCCTCGGAAACGGGAACGGCGTCGTAGGAAAGCTCGACACCATAGCCGCTCGAGTGCGCGAGCTTACCAACATCACCGAGCAAACCGTCGGACACATCGATGCAGGCGCTTGCCCGGCCTCGCAGGCTTTTACCGAGCGCCATTCGGGGTGTCGGGTACAAAAAACGCTCGCGCAAGTATGTAGCGGCCTGGCCCGGCGGCGTCAGGCGACCTTGCTCCACTGCCAAGCCCGCCGCGGCATCTCCGGGTGTGCCCGAAACAAACACCAGGTCGCCGGGCCGCGCGCCTGAGCGCAACAGTGCCTCCGAGCGCGGCACATGGCCCAGTATCTGTACGGTTGCGCTCAACGGTCCTGAGGTCGTATCGCCACCAACCAGTGCGACGTCGTGCGCGTGCGCGAGGCCGGCGAAGCCCGCCGCGAATTCGGACAGCCACTCCTCGTCGACGTTGGGAAGTGTCAGGGCAAGGAGCGCCCAGGCAGGTCGCGCGCCCATTGCCGCCAGATCGCTCAGGTTCACGGCGAGGACACGATGGCCCACAGATGCCGCAGGACACCCATGGGGAAAGTGCACTCCGTCCACCAACGTGTCGATGGCAGCCACCAGATCACAACCCGGCGGGCAATCCAACAGCGCGGCATCATCGCCTACGCCCAAACGGACATCCGCGCGTTTGGCTCCGCAGTTGCGGAAGTAACGGTCGATGAGAGCGAATTCTGAGAGAGCCATCGAGGTGAAAGAGCCGCGGGTCAATGCTCGTGTTGCCGAAGCTGCTTTGCGGCACGGTCCAACACCGCATTCACGAACTTATGGCCATCTGTCGCGCCGAAACGCTTCGAAAGGTTGACGGCTTCGTTGATGGCCACGCGGTAGGGGACCTCGGGCCTCGAGGTGAGCTCGAACATTCCGATCAACAGCGCCGCGTGCTCGATGGGATCGAGCAGCTCAGGCTTTCGATCCATCCACGAGGAGAGCTGGTCATCCAGGCTCTGGCGGGACCGCCAGACTCCTTCCACGAGCTCACGGAAATATTCTCGATCTGCCTTTGCCATGTCCTCGGCATCGCCGAACTCGAGGATGAGATCCTGCCAGGGAGCGTCGTTGAGCTGCCAGCGATACAGTGCTTGCAGCGCGAGCTTGCGGGAAACCGAGCGCGCGCCAGCGAAATAGTGGGCGGGATCGGTCATGGGGCCAGCCGGGCCAGGAGGCCCGCCATCTCCAAAGCGGTCTCCATGGCCTCTCCGCCCTTGTTGCCTTCCGTCGTCGCGGCACGCTCGAGCGCCTGCTCCACTGTTTCGACGGTGAGCACGCCAAAAATGACAGGCACACCCGTCTCCAAGCCAGCCAGATTCAATCCCCGGGCACACTCACCTGCCACGTAGTCAAAGTGCGGCGTGTCGCCGCGAATGACGCATCCCAGGCCGATGACTGCGTCCCATCGTCCGCTCGCCGCCAGCTTACGGGCAACCACCGGGAGCTCGAATGCACCGGGAACTCTCGCGACCAGTAGATCCTCGGCAGCGCCTCCACGGTCCAGCCAGGCAGTTGTGGCGCCTTTCAGCAAGCTCGAGACAATGAATTCGTTGAAGCGAGCGGCCACTATCGCAACCTTGCGGCCGCGAGCCGTCAGCTCACCTTCAATGATCTGAAAATCGGCCATCTAGGCTTCATACCCCACGTAGCCTTCAACCTCCAGGTCGAATGCCGAAATACCGTGCATCTGCTTTGGAGCAGACAACACGCGCATGCGACGAACGCCGAGGTCCTTCAAAATCTGTGCACCGACGCCAAATGTTTTCAACACCGCGCCCTGCCCCTCGGTCTTGGCAACGCGCTCCGTCTGCGCTCCCGAAGCGATTGCCCTGACAGATTCGGTGAGCTCGATCGGAGACTCCTCTTGCCGGAGGATTACGACGACACCATGGCCCGCCTCCGCAATGCGCTTCATCACTGCACGCAAGGTCCAGGCGCGGTGGGCACTACGAATACCGATGAGATCGCGAAGAGTATCGGGTAAATGCACCCGCACCAGGGGTGCTTCGGGACCGTCGAGGCGCCCGCGAGCCAACACCAGATGCACGTCCTGACTGACTCTGTCCTCGTAGGCGTACAGCCGGAATTCGCCGAACTCCGTTTGTACTGTTTGTTCCGCGACACGCTCGACGGAACGCTCGTAGCGAAGGCGGTGGCGGATGAGATCGGAAATGGTCCCTATCTTGAGGTTGTGCCGCTTGGCAAACAGCTCCAACTGCGGCCGCCGGGACATGGTGCCGTCGTCATTCATGACCTCACATATCACGGCAACTGGCTTCATGCCGGCCAGACGGCACAAATCCACCGAGGCTTCGGTGTGCCCAGCTCTTACGAGAACGCCACCCTTGCGTGAGCGAAGTGGGAAGATGTGCCCCGGGCGCGCGAAGTCCTCCGGGCTGGCATCGCCATCGGCAAGAGCGCGAATGGTCGCCGCCCGGTCAGCCGATGAGACCCCGGTCGTGGTACCCGCCTTCAGGTCCACCGAAACAGTGAATGCAGTCCGATGCGACTCACTGTTGGCCTGAACCATCTGGGGAAGGTCGAGTCGCAGGAGCCCCTCCTCCTCCATGGGCACGCAGATGATGCCGCTCGTGTGGCGGATCATGAATGCGACTGCCTCAGGAGTGGCACGCTCAGCGGCCATGATGAGATCGCCTTCGTTCTCGCGGTCCTCGTCATCCATGATTAGGACCATGCGTCCGGCGCGCAGATCCGCCAGGATCTCATCGACCGAATTCAGGCCGGATGCTGGCGAAGACTTGCCGGAGAGTGGCAGAACGTTGGACATGGCGACCGCCGAAGCTCGGGAAAGATGGGAGAAGTATACCCGACGCGCTTCAGGGGCGGCTGCCCGAGAGCCGCGCGGGTCAGGTTTGCAGCCATCATGTCGCTGATTTGACGCACTTGCGGGAATACCACGGCCCCCGAGTGAACCAGGCTCGATCCGGAGGCGACTTACTGCTGGCAACCGACTTGAGCGCCATCGGAACTCCGCTCGAGCCTGTCTGACCCCGGAAAATGCCGCCAGGGGCGCCGCATGCGTCGCGCGCAACTGGGTCGCAGCAGGCGATCTCAGTCGGCCAGCTTCAGGGCTTGTAGCCGGAACTGAGCGTCCCTTTCAGCTTCGCCACCTCCAGCAATGTTGGATAGAACTGCACGAACGTCGTATCGACCGCGGCGTGCTGCTGGTGACAGGAGTAGCAATCCTCACTCATCGGGATCATCCGGGCCGGCTCCGTGCCGCGAAACGGGAAGAACGCCCACCCGCCCTGAAACCGTTTCGTATCTTTGACGTGCACCTCGATTCCCATCAACTCGCCGGTCTGGAACCTGCCGTGATGATTGATGGAGCCCTTCTCGGCCGCGCCGCGGTTCTCCAACACGAGCAACGTGCCATCGGGCCACAACCCTGTGCGCATGAACTCCCGATAGGCCCCCGGTTCGGCAAACACATTGTCGAACATCGAATGGCCCCGCATGTCACTACGCTCCTGGTAGCTCATGTCGAGCCCCGAGCTGAGGAAAACCCACTCCCGATATTTCTCGGGCAACTTCAAACGCCCATCCGCGGTATACGCCGGCCCCTCTGCTTGCGCAGGCATCGCCTGCCCAGTGTCGCCCCTGGGTGTGCCTTCGCGGTCACCTCCGTTCGACGCATGCGTGGCACCCTCCCCAGCCGTAGCCCACTCCTTCGCCACCGCGACCGCCCCCTGCCCTCGCGCATTCACCAGAACCGCCGCCACCCCCAGACCGGAAGCTAAAAAGCCAACCCACAAGCGCCCTTTCACAACCCGAACTCCCTGAAATCGGCAACCGTGCCCACGGCCACAGCTTAGCCCAGCGATCAAGAATTGACACGCTCCCGCGACAAAATGCTGTGTGCCGCTGACGAAGCGTGGCACCCGAGCTGACGGAGCATCGGAACCCGAAGGGCTGCAAGCTAGTTTCAGGGGTAGTGCGGAAGCTCCGCGGAGACTGCCGAAAGCCGCTCGATGTGCTGGGCGATTAGATACACCGGATGCGTAACCTGTTGTTCTAACAGCATCGTTTTCTGGAGCTATTGATACTTCACTAAAAGGGTGACAAATCAAAACAGCTCCGCCTGACGCCAGAAGGCAGTCACGAGCGTTGTACGGCGCTGCATCGAGCGCAGACGGGAGCTGGCGTGGCGCTTCAGGTGCGTCAGGTCTCGAGCGCAGAAGTTCGGCATCGCATGCGATTTGAGATAGCCCCAGATGCACTCGACGGGATTGAGCTCCGGAGCGTACGGTGGCAGATACTCCAAAGCGATGGCGCCACGCTGCTGCTCAACATACTCGCGCACGAGTTTGGAACGATGCGCTTGCAGTCGGTCCCAGATGATCAACAGCTTCCTGCCTACCGTTGCCGAGAGCGCTTTGAGGAACTCGATAATCTGTGGGCTCTTGATCGATCCCGGGAACAGGCGGAAGTAGAAGCGCCAGAAGCTTACACCGGCGATCGCCGAAAGTTGCTTCCAGCTGAAGCTGTATTGCAGCACAGGAGTTTCACCGCGGGGAGCCCAAGTACGTGCGCGGCAGGGACGCTCAGACAAACCCGACTCGTCTATGAAGACGATGATTCGTCGCTGCCGCGCCGCGATTTTTTTAGTTGGGGCCACCTCTTGCGCTTCCAGCTTGAGATGGCGCGTTCGTCGCGCTGCCGGGCTTGGCCAGTGGGACGTTGGACGCTCCAGCCCATTCGTCCAAGCAGCTTCCATACCGAGGTGTTGGCCAACCGGACACCGAACCTCTCCTGGATAAGCGCACCAATGCGCGGCAGTGTCCAAATTTCCGTGGCATACCCGACCGAGAGGGATCCCTTCTTCAGCAGTTCCTCCAGCTCTTGGACCTGCGCATCTGAGAGTCGAGGCGGCCGCCCCCGCGCCCCGAGTCGGGCCACGCGCTCCATGCCGCCGGTTTCTATCGCACGCTCCCAGCGCATGACCGTCTGGCGCGAAACGCCAACGCGACGTGCGACCTCGGCGGGTATGACCCCGCTTTTCAGCAGGCGAGCACCTTTGACTCGGCGTCGCATGAACTCTTTCATTCTTTGCTTGTCGTCCATCACCGCCCTGCATCTGACCATGCACACGGCTAAGACTGCAAACTTGAACGAATTCGTCACCCATTTAGTGAAGTCTCAATAATCGCCCGATACCGTCACGGATACCGTCAGTGTGACGTCGCTGACGTCCGGCTCACTCCCTCGCAACCCATGACTCTCTGAGCGCCGCCCGAGGCTGTTTGCACCAGCCCCGGACGGCTACCACAACCACGTATCAGAGGTACGCAGTCATGGGTCCTACGACACCACGGAAGTCTACCCGAGCCGGCAAGGTGCGCTCGATCACACCTTCCCCCAAAACCCGCCGCAAGCCGGCCCCGAGCAACCTCAAGCGACGCCTACGTAGGCGTGACCCCGTCGAGAGTGGCACCGCCGCTGTCGATGCCCTTCGGGCGCATCGCGACGATCCGCCCGAAGACGCGGACGAGTGTCTTGCCGACGCACGTTCCATCTTCGAGTGCGCAGCGCTCTGTCTCACTGAGCTTGCCGACCCGCACCAACTGGAAGGCGCGACTTGCGAGCTCTCCGACGTGAATGTCCTCGTGCGGCTCGGAATCAAGCGGATACTGCGAGCACAGGCATCGCTCGATCTATGTGACGTCGGAGGTGCCGCATGAGCCCCGACCGTCCGTCCCAAACACTCCTCGAAGTCCCGCCCCGGGAAGAGGAAGTCGGCCCTTCCTTCACCCACCCACGGGCCTGCCGCGAAGCTCTGTCCCGCAGCGGGCGACGACGATCACACGGTGCCGCACCGCTTTCACGACTTCTTCTCCGGCAAGCCGCTTGCGGGTCTTCCGCAAGCCGTGTCCGTTCTGTGCGCACGTGAAGTTTGATGTGGCCAACAACGAGAGCGAGGTGCCGGAGTTCTTGGTGCATTTCGTCGATTGCCATTACTGCGGAGCACAGGGACCGTGCGGGGACTCCGTCGCCGAAGCCGCCGAGGCATGGAAATCGGCGGTGCAGGAGGCCGTGCCATGACAAAGATGCGCCCTCGCAAACCTCCCAACCGTGCACACAAGGCCAAGCGCAGAGGCAATGCGAGCAAGCGGGGTGAGCGCGAACCGCTGCCCAATCTCCACGCCATTCTCGGCGTGCTCTCAGACGCTACGGCTTTCGTGTCGGTCGCCCTGGACTGCATACGGTACGGCGGGGACTACGGCCCGTAAGAATACGTCCTGCAGGTGGGAGTCGAGGCATTGGACGAGGTAACTCGACGCCGCCGACCGCCAAGTGGGAAGGGTCGCGCGGGCTCACCGCATTTCGCGGGGAGGAGGCACCGTGAGCAGCAGGCGGTAGCGACAGCAGCGACGAGTCGCGAGAAGGTAACTACCGGCAGCGATTCGAAAAGGCGGGCGCCGGCCAAGGAAATTCCGGCCGCGCCCGTCTTGCGAGAGGAGAAACCAAGTCGCTGCTGGCATGGCCCCGCAGGGGTGACGTTCTCGTCTACGGCGCCGGCTTGGTTGACCAAAGCATTACACCAAGGTAATATTACATCGAGGTAATTATGGCCCAATGGGAGGTCGAATACACGGATGAATTCGGCGAGTGGTGGGACGGGCTTGATGAGTCCGCCCAGGGCAGCATCGACGCGCATGTGGGACTGCTCGAGGAGCACGGACCGAATCTGGGCTATCCCTACACCAGTGATATCCATGATTCCAAGCACGGCAACATGCGCGAGCTGCGCGTGAAATCGAAAGGCAGGCCGTTTCGGATCTTCTACGCCTTCGATCCGCGACGCCGCGCGATCCTCTCATTGGGGGCGACAAGACTGGTCAGAAGCGATTCTACGAAGAGATGATCCCGATTGCGGATCGTCTTTACGACGAGCATCTGCGGGAAATCAGAGGCAATGGCAATGGCTAAGAAGTTTTCAGAGCTGCGAGCAAAGATGTCTCCCGCCGCGCGGGCGGAGTCGGCGCAGGTCGCGGCGGAACTGCGCCAGGAGCTGCCCCTGCACCAGCTACGGCAGGCATTGAAGCTCTCGCAGGAGCAGATCGCCGAAGAACTAGGCGTCACGCAGGCCGCCGTCTCCAGACTGGAGCATCGGCCCGATCTCTTCGTGAGCACCCTGCGGCGCTTCATCGAGGCGATGGGCGGCGAGCTAGAGCTGCGTGCGCGCTTTCCGACCGGCACGGTCACCCTGGCAGACCTCGGGATAGTCGGTCACGACGCGCGATGATGAAAGCGGAGATCTAGGCGAGGGAAGCCAATCCACGCTTGAATCGAGTCTTCGGACGCTTGATATGCCGGATGACTCCGATTTTGCGCTCGATTGAAGGTCAGCCTACTTGTTCGGTAAGTACACGGCGAGAGTCATCCATCGCCAAACGTGCCAGCCCACCATTGAAAGGGCAACCCACACCAAAACCTGCATGACACGATGGAGCCATGTCATCCAGCGATATGACTGCAGGAGGCGATCGACGAATACCGCGGATCGCATTAGGCAGCCGCCTGTGGGAATTGGATCGACCGCGCCGTAAGGGGCTGGATGCGTTGGCCAGTATCGAGGGGAAAACCCAGAGCGCTCCTCCTCGTCCCGCAAGGGTGAGATCTTGAGCGTGAGAAAGATACGTAATGAGTTATAGACAACGAGGCAGACAGACGCAGCAAGCAAGAATGGCGCTTGCCCGACGCCTAGTATTACCGCCCACACTGGCCTGTGGACGCAACTCGCCGCGAGGCATAGCGAAACACCAATGTCATGCAATGTTCCAGCAGTTTCCAACTGCACGCGATTGATGGCCGTCCAAAATGCTGCTCGACCTGCTAGCGGTATCAAGAACAGCGCTGACAGCAACAGATTGACGGCCATCGCGGGGCCCGTGTAGTGCCGTCGGAGCACCGACCAATGATCGGCCCCCGCAACCGGCAGCCTTGCACCAGCAATGTGCGTAGAATCAAGCCTGATGGCTTTTGCCTCGTCTAAATCCGCGCCCGCAAGATCCGCTCTAAAGAGAAATGCACCCTCAAGTTTTGCAGACCTAGCATTGACTTTAGTCAGCTTGGCATCCAGCAGGTTTGTATCACGTAAATCAGCCCTCTCTATGCACGCATCGGTCAGCCGTGCCTCCAGCAGGTTGGCGTGCCGAAGATTGGCGCCATAAAGATATGCTCCAACGAGGGTGGCACCTCGCAGATCAGCACCCGAAAGATCACTTCCGGCGAGATTCGCACCGGACAAATTTGCCCCTCGCAAATCAGCGTTGGCTAACTTCGCGCCGGTCAATTCGTGATTCTGAAGTTCAATACCAAGCAGCTTTGCTGGTCCCGTAAGAGTTTCCTGATAAGCATTCCAAGCAGCAACGCCGGTGCCTATGATTTGCTTGTGTTTGTTGACGAGAGCCCGCGCCTTCGGAGAGGCGTCGTTGTACTCGGCATCGTTGGGGGGCAACCGCACCATAATCTCTTATTCATATTTTACCTCAGTAGGCCGCACGAGTGGCGACGTCGGTGATCGAACCATTCGCTTGTGGCGACGCACAGCAACAAGAGATTGGCCTCGGCACGAGAGAGAAGCTGCTTCGGCGTTCTCCGCGAGGCGCGCTATGAACAAGTGAATCTCCTCAGCCCGCCACACAGTCATCGCGGAGCTGAGTTTGAGTGGCTTGGGAGCTTTGCCAGCTTTGACCCACTTCCACCACGTGGTAGCACTGATCGGAATTGGGCCGGGGCTTCCTTTCCGGGGATCACCCAGTATTTGCGCCAATCTCACGAATCCTGTCTCGGGGAGCATACCTACTCGGTGGACCGTCATATCAGCGCCCCAGATAGTGCGTAGTCACCGACTCCCGACTGTGCCCCAACTCCTCGGCCACAATGTGCGCGCGGCTTCGTCCGTCTCCTTCGCCGCCGAAGGTCCGCCGCGTACCGGTGAATCGGAACCCGTCAGCTCTCGATAGCGGTTATTAGCATACTCGTGCCGCAAGCCGTGGGAAGTGATGCCGTCTTTGCGGGTGATGCCGCAAGCGCGTACGACCTGGTAGTAGTGATTCTTCCACTGATGCAGCTTGAGGTTTGGATCGCTGGTGCTGGAGGAAGGCGTGGCGCAGAAGGTCTTGGCGCGCTCGAGCAGTTCCCGCTGTTGCGGGGTGCGTATGGGCTCGACCCGGTCTCGCCCGCCTTTGGTGCCGTGGGTAATGCTCAGAAAGGTGCCCTTGTCGGCGAGGAGCGGTCTGAGCTGCATCGCCTCGCGAGTTCGAAGGCCGAAGGCGGCTTGCAGTCCGGCGGTCACGGTTTGGCGGCGTCCTGCGTAGCTATCGATTGATTCCAAAAAGCCCGGTAGCTCCTTCACCGACAGCGGCCGATGGTGGGTAGCCGGCGGAACGACGATCGCTCCGCGGCATGCGTGCGCCGGGTCGCTGTTGCAGCGTAAGTTCCGCACGCCGTGCTGGAAGATTCGTGAGAGGGTCTGCCGGATATATTCCGCTGTTTTCGCATGGCCTTCGTCGGCCACCCGGCGAATCATTGCAGTGGATTACCGGACGTCAGCGGACGCTCCCAATAGCCGTTCGACGTAGCGGGCGACCTGGTCCACTTCGAGGTTTACGCGGGAGCCGGCCTTGAGCTTTCCTAGCGTCGTTACCGCCTGGGTATGCGGGATGATGTTGACGCCGAAGGTGGCGCCTTCAACTTCATTGACGGTGAGACTGACGCCGTCCACGGCGACGGATCCTTTGCGGGCGATGTAGCGAGCGAGGTCCGCGGGTACAGCGATTTTCAGGCGAGTGGAGCGGGCATCACCGCTGATGGTGACGATCTCGGCGACGCCATCGATATGTCCCGAGACGAGGTGGCCTCCCAGCGCATCGCCGGCCTTCAGAGACGGCTCGAGATTCACAGGTGAGCCGACGGCGAGATCACCGAGCGTCGTGAGCGATAGCGTCTCGCGAGAAACGTCCGCCGAGAACGCGCCATCCGGAAGCTCGGTTGCTGTGAGACAGCAACCCTGCACGCAGATGCTATCGCCGATGCGGAAGTCAGTAGAGCGAAGGCGATCGAACGCGATCACGATGCGCGCATCGCCACCTCGACTCTCACGAGCGTGAACTCTGCCAACGTCCTGCACAATCCCAGTGAACACTATGAAGCCTCCGAAGAGTCCAAGGTCAACGCGGCCGCAATCGCAACCGCAGGTCATCCTCCAGCCGCTGCACCCCGGCGACCGTGAACCCGAGCGCTTCCTGCAAATCAGTCATCTCGGGCAAATCCACCAGCGGCAGCCCGTGCGGCCCCAGCAACTTGGGTGCGATATACAACAGCATTTCATCGACCAGACCCTGCCTCAGCAGCTCGCCCGAGAGAGTGGGACCTGCCTCCACCAGCAATTCGTTCACCTCGAGCTCTCCCATCCGATCGATGACCGCGGCAAGATCGAGGTGCCGTCCCGATGCCGGAATCGCTTCCACTGCGACCCCCATGGCGGCGAATTCACCACCGCGCGTCGGATCCTCTGTCAAGATCAGAACCTGGCCGCCTGTAGTGAACAATCGCGAGTCGCGAGGCGTGCGCAATCGTGTATCCAACACAACACGCAACGGCTGCCAGGGCTCCTCCTCCGGCTTCTCCGGCGACAAGCGGACGTTCAGCCGCGGATCATCCGCGAGCACGGTACCAACACCGGTCATGACCGCCGAGCTGCGCGCACGCCAATGCTGCACGTCATTTCGAGCCGCTTCGCCAGTGATCCACTGGCTAGCGCCATTGGCAAGCGCCGTGCGACCATCCAAGCTCATCGCGAGTTTCAGTCTCACCCACGGGCGCCCGTAGGTCATGCGCTTCATGAATCCGATGTTGAGGTCCACGGACTCGGCTTCCATGAGTCCCGACTCCACGGCAATGCCCGCCTGGCGCAGTGTCTCGGCTCCCTTGCCGCTCACCTGAGGATTGGGATCCTGCACGGCATAGACGACCCGTGCCACGCCAGCGGCAACGAGGGAATCGACGCAAGGCGGTGTGCGACCGTAATGGCTGCAGGGCTCCAGCGTAACGTAAACAGTAGAGCCCGCGGGCTGCAAACCCGCGGCACGCACCGCCTCCAGTGCAGCCACCTCGGCGTGTGCCTGGCCGGCACGCTCATGCCACCCTTCACCAATGATCTTTGTCCCCTGCGCGATCACACACCCTACCCGCGGGTTGGGGTGGGTGGTCTCCAGCCCACGCGCTGCCAACACCAGAGCGCGGTTCATGGCAAAGCGGTCGAAGTCAGTGATCATGGGGGAGTGCGCACTATTTCGCCTCCGGGGCAACCGGCACCAGGGTAGTGGGTTCGTGTTCGGTTCCGTCGGGCCGCCCCGTCACATCGGAGTGGACTGCAGGCTGGCCATCCGCACCCGGCGCGGCACCCACACCTCCACTCTTACCCGCGGACTCCAACGGAAGCAACGACAGCTGATCCCGATTGGCGTCGCGCCCAGGCTCGCGCTTTGCTCCACGCCGGCCATCTCGTCCAGTGGGTGCGAGAGTGCGCTGGCTGCGCAGCCGTTGAATCTCCTCGTGAAAGGCTTCCACATCCTCGAAATGACGATATACGGACGCGAAGCGCACGTACGCGACCTCGTCCAACTGCCGCAGCTCGTCCATCACAAGCTCGCCGATCGCGCGCGACTGTACTTCGCGATCACCAAGGCTGCGGACCCTGTGCGTGATACGACTCAGCGCTTCGTCCAACTGCTCACGCGGCACAGGCCTTTTTTCCAGCGCCTTCTCCATGCCCGCCCGCACCTTCGCTTCGTCGTAGGGCTCGCGGCTGCGATCGCCCTTGATCACCATCGGCATGACCAGCTCGGCGGTCTCGAAAGTAGTGAAGCGCTCGCCGCAAGAAAGACACTCGCGGCGGCGACGAATCTGGCGCCCCTCGCCGGCAAGACGGGAGTCCGTCACCTTCGTCTCGATGTGGCCGCAAAAAGGACAGTACATGCGGCGGGCCCGGCGCCCTCAGGCGCCGTAGACCGGGAACCGGCGACACAACTCGAGTACCCGCGGCCGCACCTTCTCGATAGCGGTCTCCGAGCCCTCGGCGTCAATGATCTCCGTGATGAAATCCGCTACCAGTTCGATCTCGGGCTCCCTGAACCCGCGCGTGGTCGAGGCGGGCGAACCGAGCCGCAATCCACTCGTGATCATCGGCGGGCGGGGATCATTCGGCACGGCGTTCTTGTTCACGGTGATGTTGGCTTTGCCCAAAGCCGCATCGGCATCCTTTCCGGTGACGTTCCGGCCGACCAGACTCAGAAGGAACAAGTGGTTGTCCGTGCCACCAGAAACGATCTGGAAGCCATTCTTCGCCAGCCGTGCCGCCAGGGCCCGAGCGTTCGCCAACACCTGCCGTTGATAGTCCTTGAATTCAGGTTGGAGCGCTTCCAGGAAAGCCACAGCCTTGGCCGCGATGACGTGCATCAGCGGCCCCCCTTGCGTTCCCGGGAACACCAGCGAGCTGATCTTTTTGGTGATCTCCTCATTCTGGCGCGCAAGGATCAACCCGCCACGCGGGCCGCGCAGTGTCTTGTGCGTGGTCGTAGTCACAACGTCAGCATGAGGAACGGGATTCGGATACAGCCCAGTGGCGACCAGGCCCGCCACGTGCGCCATATCGACCACGAGATAAGCTCCGACACTCCTGGCGATCGTGGCAAAGCGTGCCCAGTCTACGATGCGCGAGTAGGCGGAAAAACCCGCCACGATCATCTTCGGCCGGTGCTGCTCGGCGAGCCTCTGCACCTGCTCATAGTCGATCTCGCCCGTGTCCTGGCGGATGCCGTACTGCACGGCCTTGAAGAATCTGCCGGAGAAATTGACCTTGGCCCCGTGTGTCAGATGTCCACCGTGGTCGAGACTCATCCCCAGTATGGCGTCTCCAGGCTGCACCAATGCGAAATAAGCCGCGGCGTTGGCCTGCGAGCCCGAATGCGGCTGCACGTTGACATAGTCCGCGCCGAAGAGCTCCTTGGCGCGGCTGATGGCAAGCTGCTCGGCAATATCGACATATTCGCAACCGCCGTAGTAGCGCTTGCCAGGATATCCTTCGGCGTACTTGTTGGTGAGCACCGAACCCTGTGCCTCGAGCACGCGCGGACTGGTGTAATTCTCGGAGGCAATGAGCTCGATGTGCTCCTCCTGGCGGCGCCGTTCGCCCTGGATCGCCTTGAAGAGCTCAGGGTCAAAGCCCTCGATGGTCATCGTCGTCCGAAACATACGCGGAGCCTTTGTAAGGGTGCGAAAGGAATGCGGCTCATTGTACCGAATGCCGGTCGGGCCCGGTTGAAAGCTGGGGAGGCCGGAACCGGCCTGAAATCCAAGCCCCAAGCCGCTCTTACAGCAGGTTCTCCACCACCGCGGTCCAGGCCTGCGCGATATTGGCGCGGTTGTATCCACCTCCACCAAGCGCCAGCACCCGCCCGTGTCCAAGGCGGTCGGCGAGCGCCATCAGATCGCGTGCGGCAAGAGCGTGGCTTTTTGCGGAAAAGCGGAGATGCGTAATCGGATCACCTTCCACACTGTCGGCCCCGCACTGAAGGATGAAGAACTCAGGTGCGAAATGCTCCAGGTGAACCATCACCTTCGCCCAAGCGCGCGCGAACGCCGCATCATCAGAGCCGGGCGCCATGGGTAAATTGAGCTTCGTGCCTTCTGCCGCACCGCGACCGGTTTCCTCCGCGGAACCGGTGCCCGGATACAGATAACGTCCATCCTCATGTATGTCCGCGAAGATGACAGACGCATCGTTATCGAATGCGTAGAACACTCCATCCCCGTGATGTGCATCGATGTCGACGTATGCAACACGCGACAATCCAGATTGCTTGCGCAGGATCTCGATAGCAACGCCGCAGTCGTTGAATACACAGAATCCTGCCGCATGATCACGCGCGGCGTGATGGAGACCGGCAATCGGGACAAATGCGCGGCGACACTCTCCCTGCATGATCGCCTGAGCCGCATTCAACGTCGCCCCCACTACGCAGGCAGCCGCCTCGAATACCCCTCGAAAAGCCGGCGTGTCGCCCGCATCCAGCAATCCTTGTCCAACGATCGAGCGCTCGCGCACGAAATCGACGTAGACAGGCGTATGGAAAGCTCGCAGCTCGTCATCGGTCGCCTCTCGTGGCTCGAGGATGCGCACACGCTCGTTCAGGCCACGCGCCTCGAATTCGCGTACGAATGCCGCATGCCGGTCCGTACCGAAAGGATGGCCGTCAGGAAAACCGTAACGAGCCAGGCGGTCGCTCACAACCACTGCCACGTTGGATGTCATCTGACAGGCGCTCCAGTGATATGGGGGACACAATCGAGTGTGGCCGGGCGCGGCAGCGTAGCACACCGCGCGGGAAGACGGCCTCAAGGACGCCGCCCGCGGTCGTAGCGATGGCCGGCCTTCAAGGATTGTCAACGACATTCCGGGTAAGCGAAAGGCCAGTGCGTCGGCGAGGAACCGTGCGGCGGTTCCTGATGCCTGTATGAATTATATGTGTCTGACAGTCAGATGCGACCCGGGGCCATCGCCAAGCGGGGATAAGTCGATGATAATGCACGCCCACCGCAGCGGCCGGAAGGTGCAGCGGTATCCGTGGCGGCGAGCTACGGCCTCATTGCAGCGGTGGCACTACGTTCGAGACGCGATTCGTCGAGTATTTATTCCGCAGCCATAAGCTGCGGCTCATTCAAGAGAGATATGGCTCAGTACATCTACACGATGCAAAAGGTCAGCAAGGTGGTCCCCCCCAAGCGGACCATCCTTCGCGACATCAGTCTCTCCTTCTTCCCCGGCGCCAAGATCGGCGTGCTGGGTCTGAACGGCTCCGGCAAATCCTCGCTCCTGCGCATCATGGCCGGGGTCGACGGCAATTTTGAAGGCGAGGCGCGCCCCCAGTCCGGCATCCGGGTCGGCTTTCTGCCGCAGGAGCCGGAGCTGGACGACACCAAAGACGTGCGCAGCACCGTCATGGAAGGGGTAGGCACCACCTTCAAGCTGTTGGAAGAATTCAACCAGATCAGCGAGAAGTTTTCCGAGCCCATGTCGGATGACGAGATGAGCGCCCTGCTGGAGAAGCAGGCGAAGCTGCAAGACGCCATCGACACGGCCGGTGGTTGGGAACTGGAGCGCAAGCTCGAGATCGCCGCGGACGCGCTCCGCCTGCCGCCCTGGGAAGCCAGAATCGGCCCCCTCTCGGGTGGTGAAAAACGCCGCGTCGCCTTATGCCGGCTGCTCCTGTCGGCTCCCGACATGCTGTTGCTCGACGAGCCCACGAACCACCTCGATGCGCAATCCATTGCGTGGCTGGAGCGATATCTCGAGGAGTACCCGAGCACTGTCATCGCGGTCACCCACGATCGTTACTTTCTCGACAATGTCGCCGAGTGGATCCTGGAGCTCGACCGTGGTCACGGCATCCCTTACCACGGCAACTACTCCTCCTGGCTGGAGCAGAAGGAAAAGCGCCTCGCACTGGAAGAGCGCGAGCGGGAAGCCTTGCGCAAGACGCTCGAGCGCGAGCTCGAATGGGTGCGCCAGAACCCCAAGGCGCGCCAGGCGAAGAGCAAGGCGCGCCTGCAGCGCTACGAGG
>CAZBTV010000163.1:0-10839 GCA_964494895.1 uncultured Steroidobacteraceae bacterium
CTTCGACCGCACACTCGAGCTCGAACCGAGACATATCCTTGCGCTCATTCGCAAAGGTGACCTGCATACGGCGCGAGGCGATGCGCGCGGAGCCACGTCTTTCTATCGCGCGGCCATCAAGCTCGCCGGCTCGATGCGGAATCTGCCATCCCAATGGCGCCCAGAAATCGACCGCATCAAGGCTCTTTGTGAGCAGAACGCTCGCGCTTTCGAGCGGCATCTCGTAAACGACCTGACGCGTGCGGGTTTCGAGAATCACGCCGCTCCACGTTTTGCCCACGCGTTGGAGCTACTGCTGGGCCGACGTCAGATCTACTTCCAACAGCCGAAGTATTTCTTTTTTCCAGAGCTGCCGCAGATCCAGTTCTACGAGAAGAGCGCCTTCCCGTGGGCGCGCGAGTTGGAACAGGAGACCAGCGCAATCCGCGAGGAGGCTCTGGCGGTCCTCAAGGCCGGCGACGGACTGGTTCCGTACATGCAATCGGATGCGGAGCGTCCAAACTTCGACAACAACGGGTTGTTGGATGATCCAGCATGGAGCGCTTTCCACTTGATTCGCAACGGGGTGGAAGTGGAGTCGAGCGCGGCGGCATGTCCCGTCACCCTCCGCGCGTTGCGGCGCTTACCGCTCTGCCGGATCGCCGGACGAACTCCTACAGCTCTTTTTTCAGTGCTTCGCCCCGGCACCCATATTCCACCTCACCATGGGTTCATGAATACGCGGCTGATCTGTCATCTTCCCCTGATCGTACCGCCCGAGTGTGCGCTGAGAGTGGGCAACGAGACGCGGCCCTGGCGTGAAGGGGAGCTCGTCGTCTTCGACGATACGATCGAGCACGAAGCCTGGAACAGGAGCACGCAGCTTCGCGTCGTGTTGTTGTTTGACATCTGGCGGCCGGAAATCACCGCGGCCGAGCGCTCGCTCGTGGCCGCGACACTGGAATCCATCGACCGGTTTGGCGGCCCGCGACGCGAATGGAGCCAGTGAGACGCTGCAAGGTCAATGCGCATCACGACCCAGTGCGGACTCCGGCGAGCGTGAGCGTCTGCCAGTTGGCTCGTCAGCCCGGGGCTCGTACGGAAGCAGGTTTCTTCGGCGTCGTTCTGAAGATGGGAGGCTGGATCGGCGCGCCATACACGTGCCGATGAGTGCCGCCGGGCCGCGGCGCGAATGCGCTCGCCCTGGTTACGCGGCCGCTGGGTTGATGCATTGCCGTGTACACCCGCGAAGGCCTTGGCGGCCGGTCAGTGTCAGCGAAAGCCGCGCTCGCAGCGAGCAGGGCGCCGGAAAGCACGATGGTCACGAGAGTCTTCATCCACTCCTCCGGATCACAAGCGTAGTGATCGCCGAAAGATGCCACTGGGGCGCGGCCGCTGTAGGCGATCATTACTCAGACTGGCCCTTAATGTACGCGGGCCGAGGAGGATGTGAACTGGGTCGCAGAAAACAGACACCCGTGTTATGTCGACCGGCTCCGGCGAAATGGCCCCTGCTCACTGTCGCAAGCTTCGGCTCGTTCCAAGTCGTTCGGACGCTCAGGGCACTTTCGCCCGGAACCCGGGCGGCCGGCGCGCATGCGTGGCCTGCTCAAAGGCGTACGCATAGCTTATAAGCTTACCCTCGCTCCATGCGGTGCCGACGAAAGAGAGACCCACGGGCAGGCCTTCCACCGCGCCCATGGGTACCGTAATGTGGGGATAACCGGCCACAGCAGGCGGCGACGATACACCGCCTCCGACGAAATGATCCCCGTTCACCAGATCAGTGGTCCAGGCGGGCCCCAGGGTGGGTGCAATCAACACGTCGAGGTGCTCCTTCGCCAGCACGGCATCGATACCTTCGGGTCCCGCAAAGCGCCGCGCCCGCTCGTGAGCCTCCAGATATCCGGGATCGCTCAAGCTTCCTCGCGCGTTGGATTGCACGAACAGCTCCTGCCCAAAGTAAGGCATCTCGGTCGCAGCGTGCTGATCGTTGTACACGATCAGCTCCGCGAGGCTGCGCGGAGCGGCGCCCTCACGGGTCAGGAGGTAACGATTGATCCCGTCCTTGAACTCGAACTGCAACACGGTCTGCTCGTCCTGATCGAGCTTGTCGGCTCCAGGAATATCCGCCGGATCGACCAATATGGCGCCGCGCGCACGAAGGGCGGCAAGCGCCTGTTCGAACAGGCCATCCACCTTCTCATGAAAGCCAGCCAAATGGCGCATGACTCCCACGCGCACGCCTTTGAGGGCGTTCGCATCGAGAAAACGCCTGTAGTCGATCGGGGGACGGTCCTTCAGAGGCAACGTGGCCGGGTCTTGCGGATCGTAACCGGCGAGAACCGTAAGCAATGTGGCCGCATCTGCAACAGTCCGCGCCATCGGCCCGGCGGTGTCCTGACTTGCGGAGATCGGAATGATGCCGCTGCGAGACACGAGACCGACCGTGGGCTTGATGCCCACCAGCGCGTTGACACTGGACGGGCAGACGATCGAGCCGTCGGTCTCCGTGCCCACCGCGACGACCGCAAGATCGGCGGCGATGGCCGCTCCCGAGCCGGAGCTCGAACCGCATGGATTGCGGTCGAGGGCATACGGGTTTCTGGTTTGTCCTCCTCGGCCACTCCAGCCGGAGGAGGAGCGCGTCGAGCGGAAGTTGGCCCACTCGCTCAAGTTCGTTTTCCCGAGGATCACCGCGCCGCTGTCGCGCAAGCGCTTCACGATGAACGCATCCCCCGTCGGCTTCGAGCCGGCCAGGGCGAGAGAGCCCGCGGTGGTCAACATCCGATCACCGGTGTCGATGTTGTCTTTGAGCAGCACCGGGACGCCGAACAGGGCGCCGCGAGGCTCATGTTTGCCATCGAGCACGGCAGCGATGGTGAGCGCATCGGGATTGACCTCGATCACCGAGTGAAGCTCGGGGCCGTGGGAATCCAGGGCAGTGATCCGCGCCAGATAGTCGCGAGTGATCGACTGCACCGTCGTCGTCTTGCCGAAGGCCGCTTGCAGCTCAGCAATGCTGCGCTCCCTGCCAACGCTGGCAGTGCCGGACGGATGGGATTGCGACAAACAACCAGAAACCAACAGCGCCAGTGCGCCCGTGGGCAGCAGTCCCGGGCGGCGTTCACGCCGGCCCCGGGCAGGAGACCCTGTTGTATCAGTCGCTCTCGGATCGCGGTCGCCAGGCCTGCACGAGTTGTTGTTGCCGGCGTGGAGGGACGGGGTCGTAATGGCTGAGCTCCATGGCGTAAGCGCCCTCACCCCCTGTGAGGGCCTTCAGACGTAGCTGATATTCCGAGATTTCCGCGAGCGGTACAAGCGCCTGGAGTGTGGCACGCTGTCCGGGAAGCGACTTGTTCCCGTTGATGCGCGCCCGCCGCGTGGCAAGGTCTCCCGTAATATCGCCGATGGCGCTAGCCGGAGCGGTAATCTCCAGCCGCATGACCGGCTCGAGCACGATGGGGTTCGCCTTCTGAAGGGCATCAAGGAACGCTTTGCGACCCGCCGAGGCGAACGCGACTTCCTTCGAGTCGACCGGATGATGCTTGCCGTCGTACACCGTGACACGGATATCCTGCATTGGAAATCCGGCGAGCGCTCCCTCGGACAATACCTGACGCACCCCTTTCTCGACCGCCGGAATGAATTGCCCCGGAATCGCCCCGCCCACAACTTCGTCGACAAACTCGAATCCGGCACCTCGCTCGAGCGCTTCGACCCGCAGGAACACCTCCCCGAACTGTCCGGCGCCTCCCGTCTGCTTCTTGTGACGGCAGTGCCCGTCCGCAGGACGGGTGATGGTTTCGCGGTAAGGAACGCTCGGCGGGTGGGTTTTGATGCGCACGCCATAACGCTCAGTCATGCGCTCGAGGAGCACCCGCAGGTGCAGCTCGCCCATCCCGTACATCACCGTCTCATTCAACGCTGCGTGATGCTCAATATGCACGCACGGATCCTCTGCCATGAGCTTGTGAAGCGTGTCAGCCAGGCGCTGCTCGTCACCGCGCCTCTCGGGCTCGATGGCAAGGCCGAGCATCGGCGGCGGAAACTTCACCGGCTCGAGGTGGTAGTGATCCTCGTCATGCGAGTCGTGCAGTACAGCGTCCAGGTGCACCTCTTCCAACTTCGCGAGGGCACAGATATCCCCGGGGATTGCCTGCGCAAACTCCGATGTATCCTTCCCCATTACCTTGAGGAGGTGGGCGACCTTCACCGGTTTACGCGCATTGCCGACGAAGAGTTGACTTCCCGGGCGTATCGTACCCTGATGCACACGTAGCAGTGCGAGCTTCCCGACATAGGGATCGATAACGGTCTTGAACACATGAGCGATGACATGTTTGTCCGGGTCCGGCGTAACCCGTACCCGCTCGGCGTTTTCGCCTTCGCCCTTCAGGAAAGGCGGAGGATTCCCCTCTGTCGGGTTCGGCATCAGCCGCGTGAAGATCCGCAGCAGCTCGGGAATACCGACTCCGGTTTCCGCTGAGACGAACGACACCGGGATGAGATGGCCCTCGCGCAGGGCCTGCTCAAAAGGGCTGTGCAGTTGCTCCGGAGTGAGCTCGTCCCCCTGCTCAAGATAGACCGCCATGAGCCGCTCATCGAGCTCGACGACCTGATCGACGATCTGCGTGTGCGCGGCGGCGATCGAGGAGAAATCGGTCGAGGTGTCCTGAGACTGGCCCCACGTCGGGCCCTTGGGCTGAAAGAAACAATCGACTACCGTCTGGCCCGCTTGCGCCGGGAGATTCAAGGGAAGGCATTCCGGGCCAAAGCGCTCGCGCAGCTCCTGCAAAACCTGCTCTGGCCGTGCATCCCGGCTGTCGATCTTGTTGACCACAACGAGCCTGCACAACTCACGGTCACGCGCGAAGTCCATCAGGCGCTGAGTTACCGTGTCGATGCCGTTGACCGCATTCACCACCACTGCAACCGCCTCCACGGCTTCGAGAGCCGAAAAGGTGCGCCCCAGGAAGTCGGGATATCCGGGCGTGTCGATCAGGTTGATATGAGTGGCGTCGAAATCGAGGCCGCAGACGGCGCAGTCGAGGGAGTGTTGCAGGCGCCTTTCCTGCGGATCGAAGTCGGAAACCGTGCTACCCCGTTGCAGACTGCCTTTCGCACGGATCGCCCCCGCTTGCAGCAGCAACGCTTCCGAAAGCAGGGTCTTGCCCACACCGGCCGACCCTACGAGCGCAATGTTCCGGATGCCTTGTGTCGTATACCCCATGGCGAACGCTCCCAGGCATGCACGTACTGCGCCGGTCCGGCTCGCCCGAGCATGCCCGGCGTTTCGTTCGTTCCAGAATACTCCTCCCGGTCGGCACATGCATTGCTTGAGTGCACCAATCGTCGCCGTCCGGAGAATTGTCATGAGCCACGCATCCCCCGAGCCGGGAAAACACGCCGGACCTGATAACCCGCCTCAGCAAGAAACCCCGCACGATGTACCCGTGTACCCCGAGCACGATACTCCTCCACCCCGCGAGCTCGATGCCGGTGCTGGCAGTAGTAAAACCGATCAGCCCGTCCACGGCGAAGAGCCTGGCGAGGGTCAAGAAGACGTCGACGAGGACGATCTGGACCCGCGGGTCCCGCACTCGCCGCCCGACGCAGGCAAGGGCAAGGGCAAGGACGGTATCTTGTTTGACGAGAATAAGGTGGCGGGCTGATAGGCCCACCAGCTCAAGTGGGCGCGCGCCGCGCCCATGGAGCTCTCCTCCTCTTGACGGATGCCCGTCGAGCTGACGGCGTGTCAGCATTGCCAGCGCCTGCCTTCAGGGCGTAACCCCAGCAGTACTTCCGATGCATAACGACGCAGTCCAGAGGCGCCGAGTAGCTCCCGTAGGCTTGGTACACAGCGCCCTCGCGGTCGGCGGGTTTGCGATTGGCACGACCGAGTTCGCAACCATGAGCCTCTTGCCATTTTTTGCTCATGATCTGCACATTGACGAGCCGACCGCCGGGCACGTGATCAGCGCCTACGCATTGGGTGTCGTAGTGGGAGCGCCGTTGATCGCAACCTTGTCGGCGCGTATGGCGCGCCGAGCTCTGTTGATCATGCTGATGAGCGTTTTCGCGCTGGCGAACGCGCTCTCGGCGCTTGCGCCGACTTATCACTGGATGCTGTTGTTCCGGTTCTTGAGCGGCCTCCCTCACGGGGCCTATTTCGGGATCGCAGCACTGGTGGCGGCGTCGCTGGTTCCCACCGAGCGACGCAGTCAGGCAGTCGGGCGCGTGCTGTTGGGCTTGACCATTGCCACCATCGTCGGTGTCCCGTTCGCCAATTGGCTGGGACAAGCGATTGGCTGGCGCTGGGGGTTCGCGATCGTCGCAGCCCTTGCAATCTTGACCGCGACTCTGGTGGCGTTGTTCGCGCCACAGGACCGGGTTGATTCCGGGGCGAGTGCGCTACGCGAGCTCGGAGCGCTCACGCGTCCACAAGTGTGGCTCACACTCGCGATCGGCGCGATCGGGTTCGGAGGATTGTTTGCTGTCTACACCTATCTCGCTTCCACCCTGGTGGCAGTGACCCGCGTCTCCCTGACAACAGCGCCCATCGCGTTTGCCGCTTTTGGTATCGGCTTGACGGCCGGTAATCTGATCGTGCCGCGGTTTGCCGATCGCGCACTGATGCCTACAGCCGGCGGGCTACTGCTCTGGACGGCGGCGGCGCTGGCTCTGTATCCACTCGCCGCGGGCCAACTGTGGAGCATTCTTCTGGACCTCACCGCAATCGGCATCGGCGGAGGCCTGGGAACCGTTCTACAGACCCGATTGATGGATGTAGCCGGAGATGCTCAGGCACTCGCAGCGGCACTCAACCATTCAGCCTTCAACACTGCGAATGCTTTGGGGCCTTGGCTTGGCGGACTGGCTATCGCGGCTGGTTACGGGTGGACCTCCACCGGATGGGTCGGATGTGGCCTGGCGCTGGCTGGGCTGGGCATCTGGGCGATATCGCTCCGTGCCGCACGCGATCAGGAGCGGCCGGTCATCGTTGCCGGATGAGATCCCCGCCGACCAGGAACTGGTCGAACCCGCTGGCCCGCGCGCCGCGGGACCCAGACTACGGAGCAGTGAGCTCCAACGTCGAACCCGCCTGGTTCACAGTAGTCAGCACAATCGGACGCCGCCAGACGCGTTGCATGTAGTCCAGCACCTTCCGGCTGCGCTCGAGATCGAGGCCGCGGCCGTCGATGCTCGCGTCGTGGGTAAGCTCGAGAGTTCCGTCGTTGCGGACATGGGTTGCGGAGACGCTCGGGGCACCGAAGTTGTACTTCGGGCTCAGCACCGCCTCATGCAGGGCATTCAGATCGGTTTCGAGAACTTTGATTTGCCCGTCACTGCGCGCGCTATACCTGAACAACCCCAGCTCCTCAGCGAGCTCGCGCGTGAGGTGGTTGCGCACGAATCCGAAATCATCGTCTTGCTGCATGATCGCGCGCGCGGCGTCCAAGCCGTCCTTCTCCACGATCTTCTCCCACATCGAGAAACCCAGGTGATAGGGGTTGATGTTGAGAGCGACCTGTTGGTCAGCGGCTACTGGCCGGACCACGTCCGAGTGGCACTTGATCGCATCCACATAGGCCTGCTGGGGAACGAAGCTCGCCTCGCGCAACAGGCGGGCGTGCCAATAGGATGCCCACCCTTCGTTCATGATCTGCGTGGCGAAAACGGGGTAAAAATAGAACGATTCCTCACGTACGGCGAGGAAGATGTCGCGCTCCCAGCTCTCCATCTCGGGTGCGTAGTTCGCGATGAACCACAGGAGATCATTCTCCGGATGAGGCGGGACCGGCGCTCTCTTTCTCACTTCCAGGCCCGTGCTCGCGGCGGTTGGATCGAGCGAGGCAAAGCGCTTGCGGAATTCGTCATCCACCAGCGGCTTCGGGTCGAGGACGTATTCCGGATAACGCTCACGCCTCAGGGACTGGTCGACGTCGATATGTTGCTCGAGAGCGAGGGCCGCATCGAGCACTACCTCGACTCTCTGCATGCCGTAGGTCTCGATCGCCTGTTGGATCTGACGCGCGTGGTTTGCCGCGTGCTCGACTATCCGCTCGCTCACCTGCTGCTGGCAGCGGCGGAACAGGAGGTTGTTCTTCGAGAAGTCCGCGTGACCCAGCACATGAGCCGTGACCAGGATATTTTCGGCAAGCCCATTGCTGGCCGCGAGATAAGCGTGGCCGGGATTTCCGGGGAACACGACCTCAAAGAGCCGCGAGTGCCCCATGTGGCGTTGGATCAGCTGGTAGATGTACCGCACCCCGAACGACCAGTGTGGCATGCGCACCGGCAATCCGTAGACGGCGATCTCCATCATGAACGTGTCGGGAACCGCCTCGAAGTCCACCGGATGAAACGACAAGCCGGAGCGAGCGGCGAGGTCCTCGATCCTCTGTACGTAACTCTGCCAATCCTCCGTCATGTCGTGTGCCTCGCGCAGGACTCACGGCCTTCGCGGCGATACAAAGCGCGAAGGCGCAAAGCCCACGTCAGATAACGTCGGAAACTGCTGACATCACTCATCAAACTCCGTCCAGCGCTCGACTTTCCGCCGTGAAGAAATGCCGCACAGCACCCCACACGTCGTCGAAGTCATTCAGCGCGTAGCTTCCCGCAGCCAACCCGGCCGCCGCCAGCTCCGAGTACAGGCGGCCCGTCTCGGTCGCGAGCTGGCGTGACAGGCCGGAGGACACCTCCACATAACCCGTGAAACACGCATCGGCCGCGATAGCCGAGAGGGACTCGCGCGCATCGGCCGCGTCGCTCACCGAGTTGTCGCCGTCGGAAGCATAGAAAAGATAAATGTTGCATCGGGCAGGGTTGTAGCGCGCATCGATGATCTCGCGCACCTTGTTGAAGCCGGTCGAGGAGACCGTGCCTCCCGTGCCGCTCACCTGGAAGAATTCGTTTTCGGTGAATTCCCAGGCCTCGGTCGTATGTCCTACGAACACCGTCTCGAGAGAGCGGTACTCGCGGCGCAAACCCTGCACCACCCAGAAAAAGAATGTTTTGGCCAGCTTGCGGTCGCGGTCGGACATGCTCCCCGACACGTCGAGGAGGAAAAACACGACGGCATGAACGGCCGGTTGCCTGCGTCGCGCGAGCTGTCGAAAACGCAGGTCGTCGTCAATGAATGTCGGCGTCGCGCCCGGGGTCCCGCGCCGTTTTACCATTTCCTTGAAAGAACGGCGCCGGTCGAGCCTCGAGCGGGCTCCCCGCCGGTCATAGCCTTCGCGCACCCACTCGGATTCCTCCGAGGGACCCACGCGCGCCTTCAAGTTGGGAAGCTGCATCTCTTCCCAAAGCCAGTCGACGATGTCATCGACTTTGAATTCGAGCAGGAGCTGAACTTCACCCTCGTCCTGCCCACCCGGACCTTTCTCACCGGGTCCGCGCTGGCGTGAGGGATCGGAAAATACATCGCCGGGCTTCGCCTTGCCTTGGCCGACGCCCTGCTGCTCCTCGGGACGGCGTAGCCGGAAGTGATAATGCTCGAGCATTCTCACCGGTACGCGTACGGTACGCGCGGCATCGTTGATGACATCGCCACCGGAGACGATCTGCGGCAGGTGTTTGCGCACCGACTCGCGAACTTTCTCGTCGTGTCGCAGCCAATCGCGCGCCCCGCGAGAGAACAGGTCGTACCACTTCGCAGCGTCGCCGCCAACCTTCGCGCCGGCTCCGCTCGTACCTGGGCCAACGCTTTGGCCGCTGCCAGAAACTGTGCTTGAGGCCATGGCTTCTACACTTACTCTTGTTGAGCGCTACACGCAACTGTCCTGCAGGTACGCGAGCACGCGTACCTGCGAAATCGTCTAGCGGCGACGCGCGCCGTTAAGAGTTATTCACAAAACCTACTCCTGCGCCAGCAGCGTCGTGACGTAGCTTAGCGCCTCTTTCGCGCTGTGCTCGTCATAGCCGTACTCGGTAACGAGACGCTGCTGAACAACGGAGATCTTCTGTCGAGCATCTTCATCGGGGCGAGCCGTCGAAGTAACAAGACGCAACACATCACGACGCTCCTCGAACAGGTACTGCTCGATGGCTTCGCGCATGCGCGCATGGCTCGCGAGCTTGAACTTCTCACCGGTCTTGAAGGCCACCATGGCCTTGCGGACCACTTCCTGGCGGAACGACAGCTTGCCGGAGTCGGAGACCTTGATCTTCTCCTCGACCGACCGTAGGAACCGCTCGTCGGCCGGACGTGTTTCCCCGGTAATGGGATCAGTGACTTGGCGATGATCGAGTGAAGCCTCGACCTCGTCGAGATACTTCTCGAGGAGCTGTTGGGCCTCTTCCTCGAACGAGGCAAACATCGCGCGATGCACGTCCTCTTTCACCCAACGGTTGTAGAACTCCTTGCGCGCGGTAACCAGGTGATCAACCCAGGCCTTTTTGTGCTTGGCGTCCATTCGCGCATCGCTCTCGATCGCGTCCTTGATCGCAAGCAACAGCTCCATGCTCGTCAGGCTGTGCGTATTGCCTCGGGTGATGGCGTTGGAGATTGCGTTGATGACGAACCGCGGGCTCACGCCCGTCATCCCCTCCTCACCTGCTTCGGCCCGGAGCCGGGTGGCTTCGGTCTCGGGAACTCCTTCCACCGCTTCTCCGGCGTAGAGTCGCAGCTTCTTGGCCATATCGAGGCCTTCGCGCTCCGGCTTGGCCAGTCGAGTCAGAATGGCGAAGACCGCGGCGAGGTTCAGCACATGGGGGTCGAGGTGCACGTTCCGGAAGGCCGGCGCGCCGGAAACGAGCTTCTGATAAATGCGAGCTTCGTCGCGATAAGACAACGCATACGGAACGCGGATGATGACCATGCGGTCAAGCAGCGCCTCGTTTTCCTTCTCT
>CAZBTV010000163.1:10849-16100 GCA_964494895.1 uncultured Steroidobacteraceae bacterium
GCCGAATCGTATTCTACGCAGCAAGGTTGGTGTGCGCTAGAATGGTTGCAGCCAGATGAATGATGGGGCATCGCGACACCTTGACGTTCTTCTCCTGCGTCATGGTCAACAGCAGGTAGAGAAACTCGCGCTTCACCTTCAGGATTTCGATCATTTCCAGGACGCCGCGGCTGGCGGCGTACACGGCGCCCGACCACGACCACGCCCGCGGATCTCCTTCATCCCCGATCTGCGCTACCTTGGCCAGGTCGACAGAGCCGACGAGGTCCGCGATGTCCGCAGTAGTGGGGTCATGCGGCGCATACGTGCCAATACCAACTCTCGAGGCTTCGGAGAGGAAGATCCGCTCCACCGGAACCCGGACGAAGTCACCGTCGAACTCGCGCTCGACGTAGTCCCTGGCCCAGGGCGACAATTCTCCAGGAATATCCACGCCGTAGCGGTCGCGGAATTCCGCCCGAAGGCTCGCGGGGATCAGGTTCAAGGGATTCTCACGCAGCGGTGAGCCCTTGATGGCGTAGAGCGCTCCCTCGTCGGTGCGGCTGAATTCCTCCAGGCCACGCTTCATGAGGATAGCGAGAGTGGATTTGCCGCCGGACGGCGGCCCTAGCAGCAGCAACAGCCGGCGGCCAACATCCGAGCCCGCGGCGGCAGCTTTGAAGTAATCGACCACCCTGCCGAGAGGCTCGTCGATTCCGAACAACTCGCGCTTGAACAACTCGCGCGCGCGTGTGCTCTCGGGCGCGTCCGACTGTGCCGCCCGTCCATGCCAGCGCAGCATGTCCCATATGTATTCGTGGCTCGTACGCGCGACGGCCGCCGGATTGGCCGGCACGATGTTGGCGAGAAACTCCCCGAATGTGCCTTCCCAGCGCTGCGCACGATGCAGTCGGCTGAAAGAGCTCAGGGAATCGATGAATGCAGAATGGGGTGTGGTGGGATCTGAATCAGTAGAGAGCGGTCGCATCGTCCTTCCCTCCCGTTGAGTGCAGATGTCTCGGCCGGGCTGCCAGTGATGCCAGCGTCGCTCTCAACTTAGACCCAACGCTTTGCACAGTGTGTGATGGCCCTCTATTCCCGACCCGACTATTACGTTAAGACGTTCACAGCACGGAATTGTTCACTCGAGATCGAAAACGCGAAGCCTCCTGTGTGCGGCTTCAGAGGTGGCGCACCGCGCATGGCGCAGGCGGAGCCGCTCTGGCAACCCTCGAGGCAAAGAGTCATGACGTTCGCCACGGTTCTCGAGACTCAGAGCAAAATGTATGCCTGTCACGATCGGGCCTAAGCGCTTGATCTCAAGCCGCTGATTTCAGTGTGGCTCGATGGCCGGGAGGTTCGGCGCGCTCACAGCGTGCCGCCCTGTCTTCAGCGTTCCGGTCTTGTGTCATGCCGGTAACTGGCTCTCAGCCTACCTCTAGCGGAGCGTTTGAGAAAGCCCGATCGGGTATAGCCTCTCTAGGCATCCGATTCAGGCAGGTCTCGACGTTTCCACACAATCTCCACGTGACACGCCTGGGCGCGAGACGGCCTATTGCAGACATCGAAGGGGGCACTGCTCCGAGGCGGTGCGAGCCACTGGACTTCGCGCCTCAATGGTGCTCGAGTAGAGCACGTCGACGTGAAGAGACTGCGGTGAGAGGCGCGTCCCCAGATTTGCCGGCGAGTCAGACAAGGAACCCTCTTCCAACTCGATGCATCCGCCGACATGACATCGTCATCAATTTGCAAATAAGATAACCTCGTCGCAGCATTCGCCAGCCGCTGCAATGGCCTCGTATGTGCGGGGGGTCTTGGATCGCGGCTGTTCCCGACCAGTGATGCGGTCCGTACGACCCACCACAGCGGAAGGTCAGCGTGGGTTTAGATACAGTGCGCGACGTAGGCGAAGGGAGGCAATGTCCGGCTAGCGGCCGAAAGTCGCATATCCGCAATGCGATATCGGCGGTGGCTATTCCCGGTTTTTATCAGCACGTCGCCTGCGCGCGACGTTACCTCTCATTATTGTGAACTGTCGCACTGCGGTGTAACAGCAGCCGCTTATGCTGCAGACTCAATCTTTTCCGCACATTGGAAGCGGGCCGGACCGCTCGATCCGCCGCCCGGCAACGTTGGTCGATTCCGGGCCACCCTTTAACGGATGGAGACAGCTTAAGTGGCAAGTCCAGCATCAAATGCCTCTCGGGGTCTTGAGACAGGTGCCGTCGGAGCGAGTTCCTCCGGCAGCCCACCCGCTACAACCAACAGGCCGGCGGTAGACGTCACGGCCCTCACCACTCGTGACGACTTCCTGCTCGAGCTGGGTGAAGCGCTCGGAGGACAGGCATCCGTGCGGCCCGTCGATTCGATTGCCGGCGCATTGGAGTACCTGACGAGCACCAAGCGCGGACAACTGTTGGTGGTCGATTCCCGGGATGTCGCCGATGTGCGCGCGGACGTCGATCAGGCGCATTCACAGGCGTCACACGCGGTCGTCGTGGTGTTTGCCACCGCTGATCACGAAAAGCAGGTGAGCGCCGCGGTGAAGGGATCCAACGTATTCGCGGTGTTGCCCATTCCGATCGACAAGCGCAAGACCGGGGCGGTGCTGGACGGGGCGATGACGGACGCGGTTGCGAGGAAAGCGACCGCTCGCCCGAGCACCGGTCAGGGCGTGACGATCGAGTCATTCCAGACACGCAGCGAAGCAGATTCTCCCGAGCCGCCCGAGCGAGAAACCAACAAGATGGCCCTGTGGGCCGGAATTGGCGTAGCGGTCGTGGCTCTCGCGGGCGGCGGTTATTACTTCCTCGGCGCCAAGAAGGGTGCTGAGCCGGCCGGCGTCGCAAACACGCAGAAGGCGGTGCCGTCGTCGCCCGCTCCGGCGGCTGCGAACAACACCGCCGCGGAAGACGCCTCGCTGGAACCAAAACCGACCATCGATACGAGTATTGTCAGCGGTAAGGTGGACGACCTGCTGGAGAAAGCGCGCCTCGCCATGCGCGAGCGCCGTTATCTCGAGCCGAACGGTGACAACGCCCTTGTCTATTACCGATCCGCGGTGGCTGCGGACCCGAACAGCGGTGAGGGGAAAGAGGGACTGCAGCGCGTGGCCAACGTCGCGGCCGCCAGGTTCGACGAGTCGATGAACGCCAGCAAGTATGACGAGGCTGCGCTCGCTCTTGCCTACCTGAAATACGCCGCTCCCCAGGATCCACGAATCGGTGGGCTCGAGCTGAAACTCACGACCGCGCAGATTGCCAAGGCCATCGCGGATGGGAACATGGACCGCGCCTCCGCCCTGGTGCGCCAGGCGCAGAGCTCCTCGAACATTCCCGCCGACCAGCTCGCGAAGTGGCGCGCCGACATCGCGCGCCACCAGGAAGATGCAAAAGTGCAAAAGCTCGCGGCGCTCGTGTCCGATCGCATCCGGGACGGGAGACTGGTCGACCCGGCGGAGGACTCCGCCAAGACCTACGTGCAGCAGCTCCACGACCTCGCGCCGTCGAACCCCATCACCCAGCGCGCAGTCCGCGAGTTGGGGTCTGCATACCTGCGTAAAGCGCGTGAGGCCTTTGCCGCCAAAAACAATGCCGAAAGTGACCGCTGGATAGCTGAGGCACGCAGCGCTGGCGTGAGTGCGGGCGAAATCGCCGCTTTGCAGCGTGATCTGGCCGCCACTCGCCAGAAGGCGGCCCAGCAGGAAGCCGAGCGTACACTGCAGGCGGCGCGCGACAGGATAAAAGACGGGCGGCTGACCGATCCGGCCAATGACAGCGCCGCGTATTACCTGACCCAACTCCAAACCTCCGATCCCAACAATCCTGGCCTGGCGCAGGCCCGCCACGACCTGGCCACGAAGCTTCTCGATCGCGCCCGCGCGGCCGCGAACGCCGGCAAGATTGCGCTCGTCGAGCCCGATCTGGTCCAGGCCAAGCAATGGGGCGCGGACCAGAAGGATATCGTCGCCGTCCAGCAGGCTCAGGCGGCCATGATTCCCAAGCCGTCGACCGCGAATAGCAGCGGGCGAGGCGTTCCAAACACATCCGGCCTCACGGCCGCACAGCTGGCCGCAAACCTGAAGCGCGTGAAATACACCCCACCCGAGTTCCCGGAGAAGGCGCTCGCGCAAAAAGTCAGCGGCACGGTCACGGTCGAGTACGTCGTGGATACGAATGGCGACCCGCGGGATGTTCGAGTAGTCGAAGCCACGCCTCCGGGTGTCTTCGATCGCGCCGCCATCACGGCTATCAAGAAGTGGCATTACGAGCCGGTGGTCGTCAACGGCGCGCGCGTGGAGGTTCCGGTCAAGACGGCCATTCGGTTCGAGCTGCCGTCTCAGTAGTTCAGGAGAATTCGTCCGATGAATGTCGCAGGCGCAGATCGCAATCGGCAGCTCGTCACGGTCGGTATCGGCGCGATACTGACGTTGGTGATGGGCGGCGTGCTCATCTTTGGCTTCCGCCTCGCCACGCAAATGCGGGCGAGCGTGTCGGGACTGCAGACAGCGAGTATGTTGCAGACCTATCCCGAAGCCATTTCACAACAGCTCAATTCCCTGCGCGACCGCCTCGAGGCGCGCGCGTACGCAGGTCAGGCGTTGGCCGATCTGAAAGGCACGGTGACCAAATTCGACCGTGAGCTCGGGCAACTCGGCGTCGGAGGATACCTCCAGTCCCCTGAGCTCGATCAGGCTCTGCTGTTGTGGCACCAATACCAGCCGGTCATCAACCCGGTCATCAACTTCACCGGCCAGGCGTACGTCGACTCCGATGAGGCCGGAAGTTCCTTCTCGAAAGAAGGCCGTGCGCACTACGCTGACGTGAAACGTGCGCAGCTATTCGCAACGGAAAATGCGCGCCGGCTGCAGATGCAGCTTGCAACGGTGGCCACGACACTGCAGCAGACGTCTTCTGACGCCGCCGCGCGCCTGCGCGGACTGCTCATGGTGGGTGTGCTTGCCGCGGTAGTGCTGGCCATGGCCGCCGCATACTTTCAGATCACCCGGTCACGCCACGAGCGAGCTGCCCAGGAAGCACAAGAGCAAACCCGCGACATTCTCAAAACCGTGCGCGAGGGTTTCTTCCTGCTCGACGCCGACTACAACATCGGGACTGTGTGGTCGGATGCTCTCACTCGTATGTTCAGCCGCGAGGACTTCGCGGGCCTGAGCTTCGAGGATCTTTTGAAGGACCTCGTGCCGCCGAATACCCTGAACACCGCGATGAAGTACATCAAGCTCCTGTGGGGTGAGCGCGCCCACGAGAACCTG
>CAZBTV010000164.1:0-15961 GCA_964494895.1 uncultured Steroidobacteraceae bacterium
GGACATCGACATGCTGCGCCGTGGCAAGGCAGATCAGGTAACCCTGATGAGGCTCGTCCAAGACTGTGCCGTTCTCGAAGTGGAACCGGACGGTCTCACGTTTCTCGCCGACAGCGTGGTGGCTGAGGAGATCACGAAGGATTCGGAGTACAAGGGCACCCGAATTCTACTGGATGCGCGCATGGACAATGTGCGTCTGAGAACTCAGGTGGACTTCGGTGTCGGCGATGTCATGGTGCCCGGGCCGCGAATGATTGAGTACCCGACTGTACTGGACAGCGACTTCATCCAACTGCTCGCGTACCCAGTCGAGTCCGCGATCGCAGAGAAACTCCAAGCGATGGTGGCTCTCGGCGATGCCAATAGCCGAATGAAGGACTTCTATGACGTGTGGATCTGCTCTAAACATTTGGACTTCAAAGCGGGCACACTCCTGCAAGGCATCGAGGCTACGTTCAAGAATCGGGAAACGCCGGTGCCGGCGGGAGAGTTCGAAGCGCTCACGACGGCGTTCGCTGAGCGACACCGAGTTCAGTGGAATGCGTTCGTGAAAAAGATCGGACTGACCTCAGTGATAAACTCGAAAAGGTTATCAAAGACCTCAAGGCTTTCGTACTGCCTTTGCTCGCGCGCACCGATCATGAGAAGTCCATGCAAGCATGGAAGGCCGGCAAAGGTTGGGTGAGCATCGGTGGCGTCGTTTAAGAGTTATGAGGCACTACATGACGTGCTCGCTGTACTTCTCTCACTTTGAGTCGCGACAAGTCTCATGGAGGTGCGCTTATCGAGCGGACCCGCGGCTGTCAGGCGAACTGGTGGACCTGGAAATGGTGCGATAGGGGCTCGATCAACGAGTGCGGGCGGGGGGACGATCCAATGGCAACAGGTCAGTTATGGGTCGAGTTGGTTGGCGAGCTGGTTGTCGCCCGGGTCCGTGGCGAGCCAACCGAACAGCTATTGAGAGAGGCCCAGGAGAAAGTCCTCTTCCTGGTCCGGGACGCGGACCGCGGCAAGGTGTTATACGACACTCTTGAGATGGACCCTCCGCCTGTGGATGTGCCCTGGGTCCAACGCACACTGGACGAGACGTTAGGGCCAATCAAACTCAAGAGGGCGATTGTCGTTCCAAACAGCCGCTTGGCATTGCTTGCGCGAATCGCTTTTGGCGAGGGTGACTACCGGGTCTTCTACAATGACATGGTTGCAGCCATAAAGTGGCTGAGCGAGAGCTGACCCTTCCAGCGAAAGGGCGGCAAAACGGTCGATGGTCTTCCTTGAGGTCGTGTGCCAGGCTTTGGTGTCTGGTCTGGTACGTGCTGTCCGAGCTTTCATCTGGTCCGCAACCCCAGCGGCTTGCCGCGATTCTCACTCTATTGCAACACGCCCATCTCCATGGAGTGATCGCAGCCATCCCGGTGATCGTGATCCCGGTAAACTCCACCGTGCGAAATCGTCTCGCTCCCGCAATGAGGATGTTTGCTTTACAGCCTTTGTAGCGTAGTTTCGCCGCGTTGTCTCTAGATGCCGTCTTTCGCGCGTTTCGGAACGACAGCGACGCTCGCGATGATTGATTGCCACGGAGGGATGCTATATGTTGGTTGTTACTCGAAGGCGCGAGACGCCGTGCTGCCGCGGCGAGCATGTCGACGACGGCGGCGCGAGCCGTATCTGCTTCCCTTCAGCGATTTATCGCGATCCTTTCAGGTGAGCGCTCGCGGAGCGAATAGGCGGTGGCCAAAGTGAAACATCGTTTGCGATGCAACCCGATCGTCGAACCGAAGAAATGGCTTGCGGTGGCGGCGATATTTCTTCTTGCCGGGGCCGAACATCCGGCCGCTGCGCAGTCGGTGCCACTGACGACGGGCATTGCGACAGGTGCGATCAGCTGTGCGCCATCGAACAACGGTACGGGCCATCTGGTCTGTCTCGAATATGGCAGCGGGGGCAGCCTTGTCGGTGTCTCGTGGCAGGCGCCGCCCGCGGCGGGTGGCAGCGAAGCTCCAAACACTGTCGACCTGCTCGGCCCGGCACTGCCCGCCCCCGCCGGAGCGCCGCAAGGTGCTCCCGGCTGCGGTTCCGCCAATGACGGATCGGGTTCCATCGTCTGCCTGATCGTCGCCAGGACGAGCAGTGGTTTCACTTTCCAGGGCGTCGCCTTCAACCCTTTCAACACGGCAAATGTGCCGAGCTCTGCCCTCCAGACGCTCGGGACCGCTGCCGCTTCTGCAACGATCGGCAATCCCGGTTGCGCCGCGACGGATACGACAATAGCCGGCGCGGGCGGGAGTTTCGGCGCGGTTTTCTGTGCGTTTGTCATGAACGGCGCGATTTTTGGTGTTGCCTTCGAGCCGCATACCAACACCACGACACCGCTGGCCACCCTGTCTTTGGGCACGGGCTTCACGGGGCCCTTCACCGGCAATCCGAGCTGCGTGGCCACCGCGCCCAATTCGCCTGATGTCTGCTCGGTCAGAATGGGTAACACGTTGATAGGTTTCACGGTGCTGTTCAATCCGCCTGGCGGCAATGCCGCCGCCAGCCTGACCGCCAGCAACGTTCTGAGCCTGGGTGCGGCGACCGTGACCAGCGATCCTTCCTGCGCCGTCCCGGAAAATGGGAAAAACGCTGACAATACTTTCACCGCGAGTTGCGGGGTCATCAGCGGCAATACGCTGCTCGGGATCGCTTTCGACCCGCAGGACAAGATGGTTACTGCCTTCCAGACCCTGGGCGGGGTGCCGGATGGCGGGACATGGACGGGCAGTCTGAGCTGCGCGTTCACGAATGACGGGCTCACGCCGCGGGCTCAATTCGAGAACCTCGTCAGCTGCGGCATGCTCTCGAGTACGACGAATCTCTTCGAGGCGACCTTCGATCCGCGGGGGCCTCAGAGCTTCGGCATCAACGGTCCGTTCGGGTCCAATGTCGTGACCGGCTTGAGTTGTGTCGAGATTGCGATCGACGGCGACGCGCTCTATTGCGGTGCTACGGCCGCGAGTGGGGCTTCGGACGGCTTCATGCTGCCCGTTGGCATCTTGCCGCGGCGCGTAATGACCACCATCCTGCAGTCCCTGCAATGACCTTGGCCGCCACCGAATCGATATTGTCCGAATGGCTTGAAAAATGGAGTCTTCACATGCGTCAACTGGCAATTCCTGCTGCGGTGCTGTTGTTTTCTCTGGCGGTGTTTGCATCGCCTGGTTATGCGACGCCGACCTCGATTACGGGCACGGTGACCCAGGTTTTTGTCGATTCAACCGAAAACAACAATCCCCCGGAAACGGTATTTTTCAAATTTCAGCCAGCCGCGGGGCAGCAGGCGCTGACCACCGGATGCCGTCAAGGGAGCACGACGACCCCAGGAACGGCGGAGTTCTTCGAGTTCGAACCGGCTTCCGTGACCGACGCCCAGACCCGCAAAAATATGCTGACGCTGCTCTTCGCTGCGCGAACCGGAGGGATGACGCTCGAAGTTGCCTACGACAATGCCGGGGCGTTTTGCGGGACCTCGGGATTCGCCGTGCCGATCAACCTCGGCTTATAAGACGGGCTTGGGAACCGCGCGTCACGCGCATGCCATGAAGAGAGCTTCAGTGCGCGGCGGGTTTTTGCCCGCCGCACACTGATACGTGCCTTTGTTGTGTAGCTCGTGCGATCTACTTGATCGTTTTGCTCACTTCGCCCGACATCGAGCTCGACATTCCACTGCTGTTGTATGCCGCGACCGCGAAGTAGTAGGTCTGGCCCGAGGTCAATCCATCAATCTGGTAGCTCGTGAGGCCCGGATTGCTGACGGTCACCGCGGAGCTCAATGAGGACGCGTTCGTCCCGTAGTGGATCGTGTATCCGGCGAGGTTCGTGATGGTTGTGCCGTTGGTGTTCTGTGTGGGCGGCTGCCAGTTGACGGTGGCCGAGCCGGTAGTGGGTGTGGGAGTAGGAGTGGGGGTAGGAGTCGGAGTGGGGGTAGGAGTCGGGCTGGTCGGCCCTGTGACCGTGATACTGAAGGCGGGGAGAGCTGCCCAGGAAACTCCATCGTATGCGTAAACGACGATGTCCGAATAGGTGCCGACGTTGGCGGCCGTGGGGACGCCATACAGATGGCCGTATCTCGTGTCGAATCTCGCCCAGCTGGGCTTGTTCTTGATGCCATAGCTCACTGTTCGGCCGTCATTGTCCGTGGCCCAGGACTGAAAGCCATACCAGCGGTTCTCAGGGACGCTGGTGTGCGGCGTGCCGTAGATCCAGGTGGTCGCGTGGCTGACAGTCGATACCGAAAGGGCCAGAAGGCTGCTCGCAAGTAGGCTGCCGGCGGCTTTGCCGGAACAAAAGAATAGTGTGCGCATGGATTCCCCGTTTAAAAAATCAACTCACAGTTGGCGAGCAGCCCGCCTACTTGCGATGGGTGGCGGGCCGGCACGCGCGGGTCGTCTGTCGCAAATTGGCGAACAGACTTGTACAAAAGTCGCGGCGAAGTAAAACCTGGGAACGGCAATAAAACAAAATGTCTCGACTTACCGACGTAGTTGATTGGCGACATTCAGTAGTCGAGCTTGACTTTTCAGGAACCATGTGTGGTTGGTTTCATGCTCGGTGGGTCGCGCGGCATGCTGGAGCAACATGACTTTGGTCCGATGCAGAATCCTGTCTCCAGCATGACGCTCTGCGTTTGTGCGAGTGTGGACTGAGAATTGACAAGCCCGCTGCCGCGCGCGAGGACCGACGATGCGGCGCGTTCTGACTTCAACGCACCCTGTAAGTTGGTATGAGAGCGGGGCTACGTGTCCAGGTAATGGACAGTCGGTTGGGCTGAGCACCTGGCTCTTCTCGACGGACGGTATCGATGGAGCTGGTGCAGTGCGCCGGCTGACGCCACTCACGCCGCGGGTCGGCACCTGCCCGCGCGGCTCACATCGTCAATGGCGACTTTGGGGGTTCTGACGACCAACACCGGACCACTGCCCACACCATGATTGCGAGCGGGTGCCCGTGCCTCTTCAGGAAAGCGGTATTCGTCAGGGTGACAGTGATTGGATTGCAAGCGCGCACTCGAGAGCTCCGTTGCCCGCGCGTTTCGCACTCGCGACCTTGCGGCATGGACTGAGTCGCAAGCGTCCAGCGATCTCTTATGACTTACTCTCGGCGACCACTTACACCCTATAATTATGTCGAATGATGTCGGTCCCGCTTCAATGAGCCGTGCCTCGGAGGCGGGCTCATCGTCGCCGCGCCAATCTTGAGCGTGGCAGGGGTGATTTTGTGGCGAGGCCGGCTTACCATGGGCTGCAAACCATAAGAGGCAGGAGTAAGGGGATGTCGGTCCGGTCCACTATCATTTCGCAATTCGAGTCGGTAGCCAGCGAACAGCAACGGCGGCTCGCGCCCTTGGCTGATGATCTGAAGCTTTTGCAGTCGGGCCTCGACTCTCTCAGCTTCGCCATCATTGTCGCGCGGCTGGAGGACAAGCTGGGTTTCGATCCGTTCAATGCCGACGAAGCAGTGGAATTCCCCGTCACATTTGGCGACTTTGTCAGGCTCTACGAGAGCGCCCCAAGGTAAGCCCGTCCATGTGGCTGTGGGGATCGATGCTCACGGACGGGCTGCCGGCCGGCTCGTTCCACAGCTCTGGCGCAGTGGTCCGGCTGGCAGACCTCGCGGTGGGCTCCAGCCTGGGGGGCCGGCTCGAGGAATTGCGCGGCCACACTGTCCTCATCGCTACACGGGATCAGCTCGCGGCGGCGCTTGCGTTGATCGAGCTGGATGGCGTGGCGCGACGGATCGTTTTGTGTCCACCCGATCTGGCACCGGCGCATTTTCCGGCCGTGATAGAGACGGCGGGCGCGGATGCCTGGGTGCGCGATGACGCAGTTCCCGAAGAGAATGGGACTGGATTAGGCATTTGCGTCACTGTGCAGCCCGGGTCATCCACCGGGAAGCTCATTGGGCTGTCTACGGGACCCGTAACCCGCCATCGCTCACATGAGACCGAATGGGTCCTGCTCACATCCGGTACGACCGGAGTGCCTAAACTTGTGTTGCATACCTTACGCACGCTGACGAACATCATCGTTTATCAGCAAGCGAAGCAGCCGTCGCCGACGATACCGTCTGTCTGGAGCACGTTCTACGACATCCGGCGCTACGGCGGCTTGCAGATATTCTTGCGCGCGGCATTCCGCGGCGGCTCGCTGATACTGTCGGATCCGAAAGAATCGCTTACCGACTTCCTCACTCGAGCCGCGGCGGCTGGAGTGACGCACATTTCGGGTACCCCCTCCCACTGGCGCCGCGCTTTGATGAGCGGGGCCGCCGCGACAATTGCCCCTGCTTACGTGCGCCTTTCCGGAGAAATCGCCGATCAGCCGATCCTTGACAATCTCAGGGCCGCTTATCCCGCTTCCAGTGTGGCGCACGCGTTCGCCTCGACAGAGGCGGGTGTCGCGTTCGAGGTAGGCGACGGGCTCGCGGGATTTCCAGCGAGCCTGGTCGAGGCGCCGGGTGCGGTCGAGTTGAAAATCGACAACGGGACACTGCACATCCGTTCGGGTGGCAACGCCTTGCGCTATCTGGGCGAACAGACTCAGCCAATCAGAGGCGCGGATGGATTTGTCGATACCGGCGATCGAGTGGAGTAGTGAGACGGGCGGTATCATTTCATGGGCCGGGCGGGCGGGGTCATCAATGTCGGTGGCCTGAAGGTGCATCCCGAAGAGGTGGAGGCTGTGATCAACGCGAATCCCTGGGTACGCATGTCGCTGGTCAAGGCGCGTCGCAACCCCATCACAGGCGCCGTCGTAAGTGCGGACGTTGTCTTGCAGGATAATCCTGGCGGATTGGGCGAGCGCCCGACCGAAGAGGCTTTGAAGAAGGAAATCATCGAGGCTTGCCGCCGCGCGCTGCCCGCCCACAAGGTCCCCGCAATGATAAGAATCGTCCCGTCGCTCGAAGTCTCGGCTGCCGGAAAGTTGGTGCGTCCGAATGCGTAATGTCATTGTGACCGGCGGGAGCCGCGGCCTGGGCCTGTCGATAGTCTCTACCCTCGCCGCCGCAGGCTATCGTGCCATCGCCATCGCTCGAACGGAAACCGACGAGCTGCGATCGGTAGCCGCTACCGCAGAAAGGCAGCAGACTGGCTCCGTACGGTTTCGCGCCTTCGACCTCACAGATACCGGAGCGATTCCCGACCTGGTAGGCGAGCTGCGCAAGGAGTTCGGGCCTGTCTATGGCCTCGTCAACAACGCAGGGATCGGCACTCCGGGCGTGCTGACCATCATGCGGGACGAGCAGATCGAGAAGCTGCTCAAAATCAACACCCTCGTCCCCATCGTTCTGAGCAAATATGTCGTCCGCTCGATGATGGTCGAGCGCGAGGGGCGAATCGTGAACATCTCCTCGATCGTCGCCTCCACCGGCTATAGCGGCCTTTCTGTCTACTCAGCCACCAAGTCCTCCCTCACGGGATTCACGCGCTCTCTGGCACGCGAAGTCGGCCAACTCGGCATCACCGTCAACGCCGTCGCGCCCGGCTTCGTCGCCACCGACATGACCCACGACCTCAGCGGCGGACAGCGCGAGCAGATCATGCGCCGTAGCGCCCTTCGCCGCATGGCGGAAGCCAAGGATGTCGCGGGAAGCGTCGAGTTCCTGCTGGGCGAAAAGGGCAGAAATATTACCGGTATCACCTTGACCGTCGACGCAGGCAATACTGCCTGACGTGTAGGCAGCACAAAACGCTCGCTATATCCGCGAGTCCACGCATGCGTCAAACGCGGACCTTTCCCTCTTTCAACCGAGCATACAGCCCCTCATCCAACCGCACATAAGCCCGCTGCTGACGATCGTCAAAAAACAGCGCATCCCTGATCCTTGTCAGATCATACCCCTCGGCCGCCAGATCCTGCTTCCTCAGCTTGAAAGTCCCGGTCAGCTCGATGGCCGACACGATCCGCAAGAACAACGGCCGCGCATAGTCAGGTAACCGTGAGGCCAGATGCTCCCGGAATACCTCGAGGTCGAATTCCGAATCGTCAACAACGAGCGCCGCCATCCCTGCCCGCCCATCCGCACCGGCGACGGTAACCCCATACACAACCGCCTCCGTAACGCCCCGACAACCAGTAATCACAGCGGCCACTTCACCCGTCGAGACGTTTTCCCCCTTCCACCGAAAGGTATCTCCAACACGATCCACAAAGTAGAAAAAACCTTGATCGTCCTTGCGCATCAGGTCGCCGGTCCGATACCACGCATCGCCGCGCGCAAATACATCCCGCAGGATCTTCTTCTCCGAGGCCGCCTCATCCGCATAGCCTTCGAAGCGGCCCCCGTGCTTGCCACCGGAGTTGCTGACTTGCCCGATCGCCTCGCCCACCTCGTTGGTGGCGCAGCGGATGCAAAGGCCCGACTCGTCACGTAGCGGAACGCCCGTCGCCGGATCGAACCTCACCAGCGCCACCGGCATGCGATGCGACAAGAAGGGTGGAATGCGCCCGATCGCCCCCGGCCGTCCCTCGCAGTTGTAGAGCGAAAAACTGCCTTCCGTCGCGGCGTAATACTCCAGAATCTGTGGAATCCGGAAGCGCTCGCGGAATGCCTCCCAGACATCCGGCCGCAACCCGTTACCACAACACAGGCGCAGCGAATGTTGCGTTTCCCACTCTTGCGGCGGATGGGCCAGCAGATAACGACATAACTCGCCGATGTATTGAAACAGCGTGCAGCGCTCCTCGACGACATCCCTCCAGAATTCACTCGCCGAGAATCGTTCACGCAACACGACGGTGCCGCCGCTCACCAATGTTGCGCCCGTTGCGACCACTCCTCCTACGCTATGGTAAAGTGGCAGGCAGTTATACATCCGATCGGCGGGCTGGGTGTCCATCATTCCGGCGAACCAGTGGCTCCACTGCATGAGTCGGAGGTGGCTGACGTTCGCCGCTTTCGGCAGACCAGTGGTTCCCGAGGTGTAGATATAGAGCGCGCGATCATCGAGTCCGGGCGCCGGGCAGTCGTCATGCGTCAGCTTCACGCCCGAAAGCGGTGCGACAGCGAGGTCGATCCGAGGGAGCTCGTCATTTCCCGCGCCGTGGGTCATATACCGGACATTGCCCTGAATGTGGGCGCGCGCGGTCCGCATCGCACCGCTCAGAGTCGCCGCGACGATGACATAACGAGGCGACACGATATTGATCGAATGGGCCAGCAGCTCGCCGCTCAAGTTGGTGTTGAGCAGCGAGACCACCACTCGGGCACGGGTCAGGCCCAGCCAGATCGCCAGGTATTCCGGGCAGTTCGGCATCATCAGGCACACGACCCCTCCGGGGGAGAGCCCCTGCTCGAGTGCCCAGCGTGCGTAACGATTGACTGATTGCGCCAGCTCTCGGTAGCTGAGCGAGGTCTCCCGGCCAGACAGCGCCGGAGCGGACCCGAAGCGGTCCGCCAGGGTATCGATCAGAACGGGAAGGCAAGGGGAGAGGCCTCTGTCAATGGGCGCGGTAAGCTCCAGGGCGCGTACCCATGCCTTCAGCGGCGATTTCATGTTTTCTTCGGGACGAGCCATCATAATAAGCTATCGCTGCGTGCACCTTCGGTTGCCAAAATGAAAAACGAGACTATTGCCCTGCATGGTGGTTTTGAAGCGGACCCTACCACCAAAGCGGTCGCGGTGCCGATCTATCAGACCGTGGCTTATTCGTTCGACAGCGCCGAGCATGGCGCCGCGCTCTTCAATCTGGAGGCCGAAGGTTACCGTTATACCCGTATCGGCAATCCGACCAACTCCGTACTCGAGCAGCGGGTCGCCATGCTGGAGGGCGGTATCGACGCGTTGTGTGTGAGCTCCGGCCAGACAGCGTTGTATTACGCCTCGCTGAACGTGGCCGAAGCGGGCCGCAACATAATCTCGCCACCTCAGCTTTACGGTACAACGCATACTCTTTTTGCTCACGTCCTGCCGAGGCTCGGCGTGACCGTCCGTTTCGCTAAATCCGATCGACCTGACGATATGGCGTCGTTGATCGACGAGAACACGCGCGCGTTGTTCTGCGAGACGGTAGGCAATCCCGCCGGCAACGTATGCGATCTCGAAGCGATCGCGAATGTCGCGCATCGGGCTGGAGTTCCCCTGATCGTCGACAACACCGTTCCAACGCCGATACTGATTCGTCCGATCGAATATGGCGCGGATATCGTCCTGCATTCGCTCACGAAGTTCCTCGGCGGACACGGTACGACCCTCGGCGGAATCATTGTTGATAGTGGAAAATTCCCCTGGGAACAGCACGCCGCGCGTTATCCGCTGTTCTCGACCCCGGACGAGTCCTATCACGGCCTGGTGTACACGCAGCACTATGGGCAGAAGGCGTTCCTGGGACGCTGCCGCAGCGTGTATCAGAGAACGATGGGCGCCGTGTTGGCCCCGTTGAATGCGTTTCTGCTGCTCCAGGGCATCGAGACAGTGGCGTTGCGCGTTGATCGCCACGTCGAGAATGCGCGCCGGGTAGCGGAGTTCTTGCGTGATGACCCGCGGGTGGCTTCGGTGAGTTATGCCGGATTTCCTGACAATCCTTACTACCCGCTCGTGAAGAAATACCTCGGCGGCCGCGCGTGCTCGCTGTTGACCTTCGCGATTCGCGGAGGGTTCGATGGCGGGACCCGCTTCTACAATGCATTGAAGCTCTTCAAGCGCCTCGTGAATCTCGGGGATGCCAAATCGCTTGCGTGTCACCCGGCCTCGACCACTCACCGGCAGATGTCCCCCGAGGAGCAGCGGATGGCCGGAATCGGCCCGGAAACGATCCGTCTGAGCGTCGGGATCGAGCATATCGACGACATCATCGCCGATCTCGATCAGGCGCTTGCGGCAGCGGTTCGCTAGCGAGGCGCCCATCCCATGGCCAACGAGCTACCGCCGCCGGTTGCGGCGCTGTTTCCCGACCGATCCACGCGCGAGCGTGTCGATGATTTGTTGACCCGTGAGCTCGCTAGTGCGGGCGAGCGAGTCGCACGGGGATCGGTGATGCCCACTCTGGATATGGGCAGGTTCCGCCAGGAGCTGGCCGAGTTTGATTTCGAGGCGCCGCGGCCTGCCGAGCAGGTGCTGGCCTGGAGCATCGCGCAGCTCGAGCATGGCACGGTCCACATGACCAACCCCCGGTACTTCGGGCTGTTCAATCCCGCTCCGGTGGTTCCGGCGCAGTGGGCCGACCGGATCGCGGGGGCCTTCAACCCGCAACTGGCCAGTTCCGGCTCTTCGCCGACACCGGTCGAGATCGAAGCTCACGTGATTCGCGCCGTGGCGCGGCGTGCGGGACTTCCTTCCGACTCCGTCGGCCATTTCACAACGAGTGGCTCCGAAGCGAACTACACCTCGCTGATTTGCGCCCTGACTCGCGCGGATCCGCGCTTCAGCTCCGACGGAGTACGCGCCTTTTCAGGTGGAGTGTCACTTTACACCTCACGAGAATGCCATCCGGCCTGGTTGAAAATCGCTCATCAGGCGGGCATTGGCCGCGCCTCCGTGCGTCTGGTTCGTTCGGATGGACACGGCAGAATGGATAGCCAGGCGCTCGCCGAGGCCGTGGCCCGTGACCGGCGTGAGGGGGTTGTCCCGGTGCTCATTGCCGCGACCGCGGGAACCACTGGCGGAGGGATGATCGACCCTTTGGAGGCATGCGCTGCGATCGCACGCGCCAACGGCGTCTGGTATCACGTGGATGCGGCATGGGGCGGCGCCGCATTGGCTTCGGATCGCTTGAAGCGCTATTTGACGGGCATCGAGCTTGCCGATTCACTCACTATCGACGCGCACAAGTGGTTTGCAACCACCATGGGTTGCGGCATGTTTGTGTCGCGAGATAGTGCGGTGTTGAGTGAGGCGTTTCAGGTCGGTGGTGACTTCATGCCCTCGAACGCCTCCAATCTGGATCCCTATCTGAATACGGTGCAGTGGTCTCGTCGCTTTCTGGGCTTGCGATTGTTCCTGGCCCTGGCGGTGGCTGGCTGGCGCGGTTACGGAGCCCATGTCGAGCGCGCCGTCGAAGTGATTGATCGGGTGAAGGAGGGGCTGCTCAGCCATGGCTGGTCGGCGCTGAACGACTCACCACTGGCCGTTTTATGCGCCGCGCCACCGGCCGGGGCGGACAACGTCCGGTCCATCGTGACCCGTCTACTGGCTTCCGGGCGCGCATGGGCGGCGCGCACCACTTTCGAGGGGCGGGAAGTAGTCAGAATCTGCGCGACCCATGGCGAGACCACTCTCGCTGACGTGGACGCTTTGGTGGCCGGCCTAACCGCCGCTCCCTGAGGCCCTGTCCCCGGAAGACAGGCCCAGCAGCCGGTCGACCAAGGCTTCGACCGAAGCGATGGATTCGAAATTTCCGGGTGTGATGTCGGCCTGCGGGATCGTCAAGTCGAATTCGACCTCGATAGCGAGCATGAGGTTGATCATCTTCATGGAGCTCATGCCCAGCTCGTTCAGCCGCGCCGCTTCTGGCAGCACCGCTCCGGCGGGCCGTTCCAGAATCCGCACCACCAGAGCCATGACACGCTCGCGCGGCGAAAGGCCGCTTGGATTGTTCTGCAGTTCGCTCATAAGCTATGACGAGGATACCCGGGCCGAGGGCTGACTTGCTGTTGTTGCGCGCTGCGCGGCCAGATACGACAGCCAGTTCCGATAGATGGCCGTCGCGCTCTTGCCCCACGTATTGCGTAGGGTATCCGCAATAGCGGCTGCGGGAAATTCCGCGAGGAGCTCGGGGGATGGCGCCGCCAATGCCCGCCTCTCGAAATCGTTCAAAATCTCCAATGCCGGTGCGGAAAAATACTCGTGAGGCAGGGTGGGGTAGTGCGGTTGCTGACCTCTGAGGAACCTTCCTACATCACGTCGGTACTCTCGCAGTAGTGTGGTTTCTTCGTATTCCGGATGGCCCTGAAAAAAGATAAGTAGTCCGGGTGTCTGCTTGACGAACATGTCCGCACCCGTCTCGGGAGAAGAGCTGAGGATGTGATAACCGGCGGCACGCAGCTCATCGACAGGCAACTCATTCCAACGAGAGTGCGGTATGCGCAGTGGTGTGTCGATCCCTTCGAGCAACGCTTCACCCTCGAAGGTCGTATGGGCAAATACGCCACAGCGCTTCCGCTCCAGCCGTCGGCGCCTGATGCCGTCCAGATGCTGTACGGCGGCGTGCGCCGCCAGACAGGACCAGATACTCGAAAGGGTGTTGGATTGCGCCCATCGCAGCAACTGTCCCATCCGATCCCAATACGGCTCATCGCTCAGCAGCGGCGCGCTGGGCTCCATTCCAGTGACGATGAGCGCATCCACCGGAGCTTGTGGCAGCTCGCCAATAGGCCAATATGTGCCCGAGTTGATATGCTCCAGCCCAGCTTCGCCCCGTGGCACTTCGGGGAGGAAATACAACCGTACCCGCACCCGCAGCGGACCAGCCGCCGAGCTCAGCAGGCGAGTGAACTGGGCTTCCGTGGCTTCGAGCGCGGCGTCAGGCATATTGTTGACGAGCCCGATCACGAGGTCAGCGGAGCCAGAGTGGTGGGCCGGGCGCTTTGGGTGCGCCTCTCGGGAACAGTAATGTTCAATGTCGAGCGGCATTGCAGTTCACTTAATCTACCAACTCGCTGTAATGAGCGCCTTACGGTCCATTGTAAAGAATGGAGTGCATTATTACTCCTCTTCTTGTATCGTAACAGCAGAATTAGAGCGTCAGACAGGCTGTCTCAATGGAAGCGCCAGCAATCTCAAGAAGCGCTGATACCTCACCAGGTGATTTGCAGACGCGCGCCCGTGCGGTTGCAGCGATTGCAGCCAACAATGCGGTCGACGTCGATACGGCGGCACGTTTCCCCAGCGAGGCGGCGGCCGCGCTGAAGCAGCAACGGTTGCTGGGCATTATGGTGCCTCGTGACTTCGGCGGCGAGGGTGCTGGCATCGCCGATGTGGCGGACGTTTGCTACCTGTTAGGTCAGGCGTGCTCATCGACCGCGATGGTCTATGCAATGCATCAGATCAAGATCGCCTGCGTGACGCGCCACATGCGTGACAACCCGGTGCTCGCTGACATGATGCGCCGGCTGTGCGCCGAGCAACTACTTCTCGCGTCCTCCACGACTGAGGGGCAGAGTGGCGGAAATGTCCGCTCCAGCGAGGCGCCCGTCGAGCATTCCAACGGCCGCATTCACCTCGAGCGAAAAGCCAGTGTTATTTCTTACGGGGCCTATGCGGACGGAATAGTGACGACGGCGCGCCGCTCGGCGGATGCGGTCGGCTCGGATCAGGTGTTGATTGCCTTCCTGAAGAGTGATTACACACTCACCCGGTTGCAAGGTTGGAACACCCTGGGCATGCGGGGCACCTGCAGCGAGGGATATACGCTCAAGGCGACCGGAGAGCCGGGACAGATTCTCCCCGATCCGTACGAGGTCATCCACGCCCAGACCATGGTGCCTTTCGCTCACCTGTTGTGGGGCTCGGTGTGGACGGGTATTGCTGCGAATGCCACCGCCCGTGCGCAGGCATTCATCCGCGCCGCAATGCGCACGGGGAATGGTCAGCTACCTCCCGGCGCGCCGCAGTTCACAAAAGCACTGGCATCGTTGCGGACCCTGCGCGGTATGTTGGCTAGCTCCATGCGAGCCTACGAACGCAACATGCACGATCCGAAGGCTATCTCCTCGGTCGAATTCCAGTCTTTGATCACGTTGACGAAGGTTGAGGCTTCCGAGCACGCGGTCGGAATTGTCATGAGCGCGTTGCGCGCTTGTGGACTGTCCGGGTATCGCAGCGACGGTGACTTCACCATCGGCCGCCATCTGCGCGACGTATTGTCTTCGCCTATCATGATCAACAACGACCGCATCCTGGCGAATCTCGCGACAAGCTCGCTGATGACCCCGATTCCCGCCTCGATCACCGATTGAACTTTTCCGGGTAAAGACCGCCATGAGCCAACCAGCCGCTCCCGCCTCCACGGACTACGATCCGCTCGAGTCTCTCGCGGTGACTTTGTTTCGCCCGATGGGCAGCGACGGCGTGTATGCGCGCACGGCGCTTTACGAGGATGTCATCGAGAGGCTGACTTCGTACATCACGCGCCAGCGCGACCCGCGCGCCGAGGTGTTGCGCTTCCCTCCAGTCATGAGCCGACATCAGCTGGAGAAATCGGGATACCTGAAGAGCTTCCCGAATCTGCTCGGCTGCGTCTGCGCTCTTCATGGTAGTGAGGCCGCCATCCGCGCGCACGCTGACGCCCACTACAGCGGAGGCGACTGGACCAAGGGGCTTGCAGCGGCGGATCTGGTGTTATCTCCGGCTGCCTGTTATCCGGTGTATCCGCTGGTTGCGAGCCGTGGGCGCCTGCCCACCGGCGGGTTGTTGTTCGATGTTGCGGCGGACTGTTTCCGCCGTGAGCCCTCACGCTCGCTGGACCGGTTACAGTCTTTTCGGATGCGCGAGTTTGTCCGTATCGGCACACCGCAGGAGATCATGGCATTTCGTGAGCAGTGGATGGCGCGGGCGGAAGGACTGGCGCGCGAGCTGGCGTTGCCTTGCCAGTTGGACGTAGCCAACGACCCGTTTTTCGGGAAAGTGGGCCAGATGATGGCGGTGAGCCAGCGGCAGAACTCGCTGAAGTTCGAGTTGCTCATCCCTTTCCATGCTTCCGCCAAACCGACGGCCTGCATGAGCTTCAACTGCCACCTGGAGCACTTCGGCGAGGTCTGGGGTATCCACGACGCCGCGGGAGCGGTTGCCCACACCGGTTGCGTGGCGTTCGGGATGGATCGCCTGGCTGTGGCGCTCTTTTCGAACCACGGTGTGGACGTTGCTCGCTGGCCGACCACCGTGCGGCAGGCGCTGGCGTTCTGATTCCTGGCCCGTGCAGGTCTAACTCATGCCGCTCGATCCGCGCGCCAAGCGGTTCCTGGACAGGCTTGCAGCCTTGAATCC
>CAZBTV010000165.1:0-15895 GCA_964494895.1 uncultured Steroidobacteraceae bacterium
GCGTCGACGAGATTCGCGAAGTGATTGCAACACTGGGAGAAGAGCGTTTTGCGCGCCGTGTGGCACAGGCAATCGTGACCGAGCGTGCCCAACAGCCGATCGAGCGTACATCACAGCTCGCGTCGATCGTCGCGCGCGCCGTCAAGACGCGGGAGCCAGGTAAGAATCCGGCAACGCGCACTTTCCAGGCGCTACGGATGTTCATCAACGATGAGCTTGGCCAACTGGAAAAGGGACTGGCTGGCGCGCTCACGGTGCTCGACCGGGGCGGCCGCCTGGTCGTCATCAGCTTCCATTCTCTGGAGGACCGGCTCGTCAAGCAATTCCTCAAGCGCGAGTCGGAGATCGATCCTGCACTAGCGGACTTGCCAGTGGTACCGCCAGAGCTGCAGCCGCGCTTGAAGCTCGTGGGCCGCAAGTCGCGCGCCGACGAGGCGGAAGTTGCCAGAAACCCGCGCTCGCGCAGCGCTCTGTTGCGGGTTGCGGAAAAGGTCAGATAAGCGCGTATGAATATCCTCAGCAGTAGAATGTTGCTTGTCTTCGCCGTGCCCGTCCTCTGGGCCGGAGCCCTCGGCTCGGCCGCGGGTGCGATCTATTGCAAGCATCGCGCGCGCGAGATGTTCATCGAGCTCGAGCGTTTGAATGCGCGGCGTGACAATCTCGAGATCGAATGGGGACAGTTGCAGCTCGAACAGAGCGCATGGTCCACGCAGGCATTCGTCGAGCGCGTCGCGAGCACCAAGCTGCACATGACGATGCCGCCCCCTAAACAGATCGAGATAGTCACTCCATGAAGAGGCGTCATTCATTCGATGCGCCTTTGTCCTTCCGCTGGCGGGCCTGGTTGCTCGTCTGCCTGCTCATTTGTTGCGCCGTCGCACTTGTTTATCGCGCAGTCAACCTGACACTCGTCGACCACAGCTTCCTGGCAAAGGAAGGCGATGCCCGTTTCTCGCGCGTCGTTCAGATCGCGGCTCACCGCGGCACCATCACCGATCGCTATGGTGAGCCGTTGGCTATCAGCACTCCTGTGGATTCGATCTGGGTGAATCCGAAGGAGTTGGCGCTTGCTCCCGAACAGATTCCGCGGCTCGCGGCCGCTCTCAAGCTGGACCGCCAGGAGCTTGCTCGCCGGGTCACCAGCAATCTCGATCGAGAGTTTCTGTACCTGGCGCGTGGTCGCGAGCCGTCCGAAGCGCAGCGGGTCAAGGGGTTGGGAATTCCCGGCGTGTATCTCTCTCGCGAGTACCGCCGCTACTACCCCTCAGGTGAGGTGGCGGGACACATCCTCGGGTTCACCAACATCGATGATGCGGGACAAGAAGGTCTGGAGCTGGCCTTCGATCACTGGTTGGCCGGCGAGAATGGCGCGAAGCGAGTGATCCAGGATCGATACGGGCGCATTGTTCAGAACGTGGCAAGTATCCGTCCCGCGCGCCCGGGACGTGATCTGGTGCTGTCGATCGACCTTCGGATTCAGTACCTCGCGTATCGTGAGTTGAAGGCCGCGATTCGGGACCAGCGCGCCAGCGCCGGCTCCGTGGTGGTGCTCGATATCGCTACGGGCGAGGTGCTCGCCATGGTGAATCAGCCCGCCTTCAACCCGAATGACCGCGAGCACATCACGCCAAGCATGTATCGCAACCGGGCCGCCACGGACATGTTCGAGCCTGGCTCCTCGATCAAGCCGTTTTTCGTGGCGGCGGGGATTACCGCGGGCAAGTATGACGAGCGCAGCATCGTCGACACTTCGCCCGGCTTCATCAAGGTCGGCGCCAAGACATTCGAGGACGAGCACGATTACGGCGCGGTCAACATCGCGACGATCCTGGCGAAGAGCTCAAATGTCGGCATGGCGCACATCGCTTTGAGTCTGCCGCCGGAGCAGATCTGGACCACACTCACCCACCTCGGCTTCGGGCAGGTGACGACCAGCGGCTATCCGGGAGAGTCGGCCGGTCTGTTGCCGCAATATTCGCAGTGGCGGCCGATCGGCATCGCCACCATGTCCCACGGCTACGGGCTGTCGGTGACTCCCCTGCAACTGGCGCACGCCTACGCCACTATTGGCGCCCGAGGGATTTCGCGCCCCATTTCGTTCGTACGGGTCGACTCTCCTCCCGCGGGCCAGCGCGTGCTCGACGAGCATTCGTGCCTCGTGCTGACCAACATGCTCGAGTCAGTCGTGGTGGCGGAAGGCGCTACCGGACGGCGCGCGGCGATTCCGGGCTATCGGGTAGCGGGTAAGACGGGCACGGCACAGGAGGCTATTGCCGGCGGCTATTCCACCGATCGCTATTTCGCCGTTTTCGGCGGCGTGGCGCCGGCGACCAACCCCCGGCTGGCTGCCCTCGTCGTCATTGACGACCCGACGGCCGGACAACATCACGGCGGTGAGGTGTCAGCTCCCGTGTTCTCAGCGGTCATGGGCGGTGCGCTGCGCCTGCTCGCGGTGGCTCCTGACCAACCAATCAACGGCCCCGAGGAGTTGCCCTCGACGCCCCTACCCTCGGGTGTACGGACCGCCGCGCTGCCATGACCCATAGCGACTCCCAACTCGGCTCCACGGGCTCGGCCCAGCCGCTGGCGGAACTGGCGGCTGGGCTCATTACCGTGCCGGCCGATGTCATGGTGAACGACGTGACACTCGACAGCCGGGCGGTGAGGCCGGGAAGTCTGTTCCTGGCCTGTAGAGGAAAGACTCATCACGGCCTTAAGTTCGCAGAGCAGGCAGTCGCACGCGGCGCACGCGCGATCCTTTACGAAAACTCGCCCGACGCGGGGACACCTCAGTTTGGCGCGGGAGTTTTTGTTGCTGCTGTTCCACTGTTGAGTCAACGGGCGAGCGATATCGCGAATCGTTTCTTCGGCGCGCCATCCCAGACGTTGGCGATGGCTGGAATTACAGGGACGAACGGCAAGACGACGTGCGCCTGGCTGCTCGCGCAGGCGCTCCAATTTTGCGGCCGACCCGCCGCCTACATGGGAACCTTGGGATTCGGGCGCCCACCTGCGCTTACGGCGACCGAGCACACCACTTCCGACGCCGTCACCGTTCAGCGTCACCTCGCTGCCCTCAAGGATCTTGGGGCAGAGTGCGTCAGCATGGAGGTCTCATCCCATGCGATTGACCAGGACCGGGTTGCAGCCGTGCGCTTCAACACCGCTGTTTTCACGAACCTTACGCGTGACCACCTCGACTATCACGGCACAATGGAAGCCTACGGAGCCGCCAAGGCGCGCCTGTTCACGTGGCCTTCGCTCGTCAACCGGGTTATCAATATCGATGATCCATTCGGGCTACGGTTGGCTACGCAACTTTCAGCCGCCCGTCTGGTCTTCACTACGCGCGAAGGTGGGGAACCTGTCAGCGCCTTGCGACAGGCACAATTCGTGCGCGCTGTCCGTGTTACGCCCGACCCGACCGGACTGGTGATTGGCGTGAATACGAGCTGGGGCAGCGGCGAAGTCACTGTCCGGCTGATCGGTGATTTCAACGTCGATAACTTGCTAACCGTTCTGGCCGTGTTGCTCGCGTGGGATATTCCCTTCGCGCAGGCGCTCCGCGCCCTCGAGCACTGTCGGGCGGCGAGTGGCCGCATGGAAATGTTTGGTGGACGTGGCTTCACGCCACTGGCGATCGTGGATTACGCGCACACGCCGGATGCACTTGCCAAAGCTCTGGGCGCGGCGCGCCTCCACTGTCGCGGGCAACTCCGGGTCGTGTTTGGCTGCGGTGGCGACCGCGACGCTGGCAAGCGGCCGCTCATGGGCCGCATAGCCGCGGAGCTTGCGGACGACATCATTGTTACGGACGACAATCCTCGCACGGAGGATCCCGCCCGCATCGTTGCTGACATTGTTGCGGGGATTGGCGGCCAGGCGCCTACGATCATCGAGCATGACAGGGCGCTTGCTATCCGCATGGCCCTGCAGCGCTCGCTTCCCGATGACGTCGTGCTCGTTGCAGGCAAGGGACACGAGGACTATCAGATCTACGGCACCGAACGCCGTCCTTTCCTGGATCAGGCAATCGTGGCCGATGCCCTCGAGCAGAGGCCGCGCACATGACCAAGCTGTCGGGAACGACGCCTCGCACTCAGACGCTCGCGAGCTTCTCACAGCTTTGTGGCGGTCGCCTGAAGGGGACTGATGTTCCATACACGAGCGTGTCCACTGACACCCGCACGCTGGCGAAAGGTGCGCTGTTCGTCGCACTCCGGGGTCCGAATTTCAACGGAAATGACTTTGTTGGCGCCGCTTTGACTGCCGGCGCGGCGGGTGCGCTCGTCGACACCGAGCAGTCTCTCTCGCTTCCGCAAATCATCGTCGCCGACACGCAAGCGGCGCTCGAGCGTGCCGGTCACGCCTGGCGAGAGCAGTTCGCCATACCGCTGATAGGGGTGGCAGGGAGTAATGGCAAGACCACGGCCAAGGAAATGACCGCTTCCATCCTGGGCCAGATCGGCGAGTGTCTCGCTACCCGTGGCAATCTCAACAATCACATCGGTGTACCTCTCACGCTGCTTCGACTCGACGCCTCTCACCGGTTCGCCGTGGTGGAAATGGGCGCAAATCGGGCGGGGGAGGTCGCGCATCTCGTCCGTATAGGGCGCCCGACGGTTGGCATGATCACCAATGCGGGAGCGGAGCACCTGGAAGGATTCGGAAGCATCGAAGGTGTCGCGCGAGCGGAGGGCGAAATGGTCGCAGGGCTCGACGCTTCCGCCACCGCGATCATCAACGCGGACGATGATTTCGTGGACCTCTGGAGAAAGATAACTTCCGCGAAAGTCGTGACTTTCGGGGTGCGCTCAACCGCGGACTTCAAGGCGAACGATGTGCGGACTACGATCGGACCGGAAGGCTTCCTGACGCAATTCACGCTGGTTTGCCCTCTGGGGAGCGCTGTAATCACGCTCCACATGGGTGGCCGCCACAATGTGTCCAACGCTCTTGCGGCGGCCGCCGCGGCAACTGCCGCGGGCGCTGGCCTGGAGCAGATCATCGCGGGCCTCGGCGCCGTGCGCGCCGTCGCGGGACGTTTGCAGTTCAAGAAGGCGCTGAGCGGCGCTTGGATCATCGACGATTCCTACAACGCGAACCCTAGCTCCATGCATGCCGGAATCGAAGTGCTTGCGGAGCTCGATGGCGCGAGGTGGCTCGTGGTCGGCGACATGGCTGAGCTCGGCGAGTTCGCGCCGGCAGCGCACGCCGAGATCGGAGAGTTTGCCCGAGCGCACGGCATACAGCGACTGTACGCGATCGGTGAGCTCGCAAAGCGCGCTGTCGACAGCTTCGGCGCAGGAGCGGAATGGTTTGCCGACGCTCAGGCGCTTGCGAATGCGCTGAGCACGGCGCTCGCTACCTCGGGACAAAGCGTTCGTCTCCTCATCAAGGGCTCGAGAGTCAACAGGCTCGAGCGCGTCGTGGATGCGCTCGTACACGGATCAATGAAACAAACGAGCGGCCATTAAGTGCTGTACTGGTTGGCACAACAACTGACAGGCCGGATTTCCGGCTTCAATGTCTTTTCGTATCTGACTTTCCGGGCAATCCTGGCCACGGTGTCGTCGCTATTGATCTCGCTGATTGTCGGCCCTGCCATGATCGCGAAGCTCTCGCGATATCAGATCGGGCAGGTGGTCCGTGAAGAGGGCCCGAAATCCCACCTGCCGAAAGCCGGCACACCTACCATGGGCGGCGCCCTCATCCTGGTGACCACTCTCGTGAGCACCCTGTTGTGGGCCGAGCCTTGGAACCGGCTCGTGTGGACGGTCATCGCGGTTACGTTCGCCTACGGCCTGATCGGTTTCTACGACGATTACCTGAAGCTGGTCGTGCGCAATCCGAAGGGACTGGTCGCACGCTGGAAATACTTCTGGCAATCGGTCGCGGGACTGGCCACCGCAGCGACTCTTTATTTCACCGCGACCAGTCCGGCGGAGACGACGCTCTTCCTGCCTTTTGTGAAAACATTCGCCGCGCCGTTGTCGCCGATCGGGTTCATCGTCGGCACCTACTTCATGATTGTGGGCTATAGCAACGCCGTGAATCTGACTGACGGGCTGGATGGACTGGCCATCATGCCCGCGGCGCTGGTGACGGCTGCCCTGGGAATCTTCGCCTACGCGAGCGGCAACGCGGTGTTCGCTCACTACCTGCAGATCCCAGAGATAAAAGGTGCGGGCGAGCTGTTGATCTTCTGTTCGGCGCTCGCCGGCGCGGGGCTCGGATTTCTGTGGTTCAACGCCTACCCCGCGCAGGTGTTCATGGGTGATGTAGGCGCGCTCGCCATCGGGGCGGCGATCGGAGTGATCGCGGTCATCGTGCGCCAGGAGCTCGTTGCGCTCTTCATGGGCGGCGTATTCGTGATGGAGACCGCGTCGGTCATGTTGCAGGTGGCTTCTTACAAGCTCACCGGCAAGCGCATTTTCAAGATGGCGCCTATCCACCATCACTTCGAGTTGAAGGGCTGGCCGGAGCCGAAGGTGATCGTGCGCTTCTGGATCATCTCCCTGCTGCTCGTCCTGGCGGGGCTTGCGACCTTGAAATTGCGATGAGCGGAATCCCTCCAAATCCACCGGGTGCCGTGATCGTGGGGCTGGGCCGCACGGGACTGTCGTGCGCTCGATATCTGCATGCGCGCGGTTGGCGGCTGGCGGTGACCGATACCCGCCAGGCCCCGCCTGAGCTCGCTCGTTTGAAAGAGCTCGATGCGCGCATCCCAGTGAGCGCGGGGGGGCTCGACACTCGCCTGTTGGAGGGTGCCAGTTGTGTGGTGGCTTCGCCCGGGGTATCTCTGGCAGAGCCGTTCTTCGTCGAGGCGCGCCGCCGTGGTCTGGAGATCATGGGGGACATCGAGTTGTTTGCGCGGGCGGCCGATGCTCCGGTGGTGGGAATCACTGGAACGAATGGCAAAAGCACGGTGACTACGCTCGTGGGTCGCATGGCCGAGCGCGCGGGGTTGCGAGTACGCGTGGGCGGAAATCTCGGCGAGCCGGCGTTGAACCTGTTGAGCCAGGAGGGTCCCGCCGCTGTGGCCACCGGCAACATCGGCAGCAACAGCAACACCGTCGCCGCGGCCTACCCGCCGCCGGCGGCTGGCGCGGGTTCTGTCCAACACGCGCAGCTTTACGTTCTGGAGCTGTCGAGCTTCCAGTTGGAAGCTACTTCGTCACTGGCATTGCAGGCTGCAGCCGTTCTGAACGTCACGCCCGATCATCTCGACCGCTATGCATCCGTCGAGGAGTACGCAGCAGCGAAGGCGCGCATCTTCGCGCACTGCGAGACCGCGGTGGTCAACCTTGATGATCCGCTGGTGGCCGCCATGCCACGCGTTGGACAGAGGACGGTGGGCTTCTCGCTCAAAGCCTCCACAGAAGCAGACTACGCTTGCCGGATTGCCGACAGCAGCCTGAAGCGAGCTTCTCGACCTGACGTGCGCGACGGCGAGTGGTGGCTGACTCGTAGAGGCGAGGCGTTGCTGCCGCTCTCCGCGCTGAAGATAAAGGGATTGCACAACGCGGCGAATGCCCTCGCGGCACTGGCCCTGGGCGACGCGATCGGCCTGCCCATGCCGGCGATGTTGGATGCGCTGTCCTCGTTTCCAGGGCTGCCGCATCGGTCGCAATGGGTCGCTGACGTGGGTGGCGTCACCTATGTCAATGATTCCAAGGGCACCAACGTCGGCGCCACGGTCGCCGCGGTGAGCGGCATGCAGGGACCGCTGGTCATGATCGCCGGAGGGGATGGGAAAAATCAGGATTTCACTGAGCTTGCTGGCAGCTTTCGTGGCAAGGTGCGGCATACCGTGCTCATCGGTCGGGACGCCCCGGCCATTGCCGACGCCCTGAAAGGTGTTTGTACGCTCGAGAACTGCGCGAGCCTGGAGGAGGCCGTGCGCGCGGCGGCAAAGGCAGCACGGCCAGGCGACACTGTTTTGCTCTCTCCTGCCTGTGCAAGTCTGGACATGTTCCGCGACTACACGCATCGGGGCGCGGTGTTCGCTCAGGCAGTAAAGGAGCTGGCGCCGTGACCTCCATGACCGGCGCATCGATGGCTTATGCACGCTCGAGCGGCCGCTCGAGCGTGCTGCATATCGACACCGTGACGATCGCGTTGGTCCTTGGCATTTCTCTCCTGGGCCTGGTCATGGTGACTTCGGCCTCGGTGTCGATCGCGAGCCAGGAGAACGGGCAGGCCTTCTACTATCTCGAGCGGCAGTTGCTGTTGATGCTCATGGGGGGGCTCGGCGCGGTGCTCGTCTTTTGCATTCCGACGCAGTCACTCGAAAGGCTTTCGCTGGTCCTGCTCATCACCGCGCTCATACTGTTGTTTGCCGTATTGGTCCCAGGACTCGGGCATGCCGTCAATGGCAGCCGCCGCTGGCTGCGTATCGCGACAATCAACTTTCAGGTATCGGAGCTCGCCCGCGTGCTGGTGCTCATTTACGTCGCCAGCTACGCCGCGCGACGTGAAGAAGAGTTGCGTGGCACCTTCATGGGGCTCGTCAAGCCTCTCGGCCTGCTGTGTTGTGCCGGGGGACTGTTGCTCATCGAGCCGGATTTTGGCGCCGCGACCGTGTTGTTCGCGACAGGGTTCGGCGTCCTGTTCCTTGGAGGTGCACGCTTACGGTACGTGATTGCGACCACGCTCTTCGCGGCGGCGGGATTTGCCGCGCTGGCCATGAGCTCTGGGTACCGTGTGCGACGGCTGAAGGCGTTTCTCGACCCCTGGGCCGATCCCTACAACACCGGGTTTCAGCTCACGCAGTCGTTGATCGCGATCGGTCGTGGTCAGTGGTTTGGGGTGGGGCTTGGCGAAAGCGTACAGAAGCTCTTCTACCTGCCGGAGGCGCACACCGATTTCCTGTTCGCGGTGCTGGCGGAGGAGCTGGGGCTCGCGGGGGTATTGCTCACGTTGGCGCTTTTCATTGCGCTCATCTGGCGCAGCTTTTACATCGCGCGGCTGGCGTCCGATGCCGGAATGAAGTTCCAGGCTTATCTGGCCGGGGGCTTTGGCCTGTGGGTGGGCATTCAGGCGTTCATCAACATCGGCGTAAACATGGGAGTGTTGCCGACCAAGGGCTTGACCCTGCCGCTGATGAGTTATGGCCGATCGAGCTTGATTGTGTCGCTGGCGTGGGTGGGCTTGCTCCTTCGTGTTTATCACGAGGCCATGCTCGAGAAGCGCGGCTCGGCGACCGTGCGCCAGCGCTCGAACGTGTTGGGAGATCGGGAGGCTCGGGCGGCACGTGCGGCAGGCGACTCGCGCAGCCCGTCGCGTGCGGCCGCGCAGCCCGCATCCGCGCCACGGCAGGTGGAGTTGCTCGCGGATGAGGAACCTGAGGACGAGGACGAGTCAACATGAGCGCTTCCCGCCGCCCAATACTTGTGATGGCCGGAGGTACTGGCGGGCACGTATTCCCGGCGCTCGCGCTCGCTCAAATGTTGCGCGAGAAGTCGGTCGAGGTCATATGGCTCGGCACTCAGCGCGGCCTCGAGGCGCGCATCGTCCCTGCTGCCGGCATCCCCATCGAGTGGCTCTCTGTGGGCGGTTTGCGCGGCAAGGGGGTCACGACTTTGCTGGCCGCGCCCTTCCGGCTGGTCAAAGCGCTGATTCAGGCGTTGCGGATCATGTGGCGCCATCGGCCTGTCGTTGTCGTTGGCCTCGGGGGTTTTGTCACCGGGCCGGGTGGTGTGGCCGCATGGCTTACGCGTCGCGCGCTCGTCATCCATGAGCAGAACGCAATTGCAGGATTCACCAACCGGTGCCTGTCGCACCTGGCGAGCGAAGTGCTGGAGGCATTTCCCAACAGCTTCGGGCGCGATGTGAAAGCGCGAGCGATCGGAAACCCCGTGCGCGGGGACATCAGTGCTGTTCCACCGCCCGCGGAGAGATTCGCATCCCGTAGCGGCGTCATCCGGCTTCTGGTCATCGGCGGAAGTCAGGGTGCGGCTCGCCTCAATGCCGTCGTGCCTTTCGCGTTGGCGAAACTGGCCGGGTCGATGTCTTTCGATGTCCGGCACCAGGCCGGTGAGCGTTGGATCGAAGCGGGCCGGCAAAGCTATGCCGCCGCGGGAGTGCGCGCTGACGTCCGGCCATTCATCGAAGACATGGCTGAGGCTTATGGCTGGGCGGACCTGGTGATCTGCCGCTCTGGCGCGCTCACGGTTTCTGAGCTCGCCGCTGTGGGAGTGGGTGCCATTCTGGTGCCGTTCCCAGCGGCGGTCGACGACCATCAAACCCACAACGCCCAGTACCTCGTTGGCGAGGGCGCGGCGCTCCTCATTGCAGACCGGTCCCTGACCGCCGAGCGGCTCGCCGACGAGTTGAAACGGTTATGTACGGGAGGTCGTGGCGAGTTGTTGGTGATGGCCGAGCGTGCCCGTCGGCTCGCCAGGCCTCATGCTACACAGGAGCTGACGGCTGCATGCCTGGCCCTCGCTCAGGAGGCCGCATGAAGGAGCAGCGGCCAACTTCGATGCAGACTCCGCGTCGCAGGGCTACAGACCGCCGCGAGCGCATGCGGCGGATCAACACGATCCACTTCGTCGGAATCGGCGGCAGTGGTATGTGTGGAATCGCAGAAGTCCTGTTGAACCTCGGTTATGGCGTGCAGGGCTCCGATCTGAAGGCGAGCTCAGTAACCAGGTGGCTGGAGGGCCTGGGTGCGCGCATCACGCTGGGTCATGCGGCGCAGAATATCGCGGGAGCCGATGTCGTCGTGGTTTCGGGAGCCATTCCGAGAGGCAACCCCGAGGTCGACGCCGCGCTCGAGCAACGTATTCCCGTCGTCCCGCGCGCGGAAATGCTTGCTGAGCTCATGAGGTTCCGTTACTCCGTTGCCGTGGCCGGAACGCACGGGAAGACAACAACCACCAGTCTCGTCGCGAGCGTCCTGGCCGAAGGGGGCGAGGATCCGACGTTTGTCATTGGCGGACTGTTGAAAAGTGCTGGCAGCAACGCGCGCCTGGGCACGGGCCGCTACCTGGTGGCCGAGGCCGACGAGAGCGATGCGTCGTTCACGCGTTTGCAACCGCTCATTGCTATCGTTACCAACATCGACAAGGATCATCTCGGGACCCACGGCGGCGACTTCGAGTTGCTCAAGGAGAGTTTTCTCGATTTCCTGCACAACCTTCCCTTCTATGGTCTGGCGGTGCTGTGTATCGACGACGAGAACGTGCGCAGCATCATGAGGCGGGTCGGGCGTCCGATTCTCTCGTACGGTCTTGGTCCGGCCGCCGATGTGCGTGCGGAAAATATCCGGCGCGATGGATTGCGAACCCATTTCGACGTCGTGCGTCCGTCCGGCTCGCCGCTCTCGGTGAGTGTCAATCTGCCGGGTCAGCACAACGTACTCAATTCCCTGGCCGCGATCGCTGTCGCGATCGAAGTTGGCGTCGAGGACGCAGCGATTCAGCGCGCACTCTCCAGCTTCCAGGGCGTCGAGCGGCGCATGCAGCACGTCGCAGACGTCCAGACAGCGATGGGCGATGTGAGCATCGTGGATGATTATGGCCACCATCCGACGGAAGTTGCGGCAACCCTCGAGGCCTTGCGCCAGGGTTACCCGGGCCGCCGGCTCGTGCTCGCCTTCCAGCCTCACCGTTATACGCGTACTCACGATCTCATCGATGACTTCGCGAAGGTGTTGTCGTCCGTCGAGGTTCTGTTGATCACCGAGGTCTACGCGGCGGGAGAGGCGCCGATTCCGGGGGCCGACGGCCGTGCCATTTGTCGGGCCGTGCGCGGCCGGGGTCAGGTCGAGCCTCTCTTTATAGATAAGGTCGAAGAGCTGGCCGACTCTCTCAAGGACGTCATCCGCGACGGCGACCTGATAGTCACGATGGGTGCGGGCAACATCACCGCCGTCGCCCACGGATTGCCGGAACGCCTGGTTGAGCTGCTACCCCCCAGCCCTGGGAGGGTTGCGTGAGCTTCACGGTTGCCGAGGAATTCGCTCTGCGAGTGCGGCGGAACGAGCCGATGAGCCGCCACACGTCATGGCATGTGGGTGGACCGGCGGAGGTGTTCTTCAACCCGCGAGACCGCGCTGAGCTCGCTGCCTTCCTCCGTAGCCTGCCCGATGGCGTGCCGATTCAATGGGTCGGACTGGGTAGCAATCTGCTGATACGCGACGGCGGCCTGAAGGGTGTGGTCATCAGCACTCACGGCACGCTCGACCGTTTCGATCGCCTCAGTCAGACATTCGTTTATGGGGAGGCGGGTGTGGCGTGCGCGCGCATTGCGAAGCAATGCGTGAAATGGGGACTGGGACCCGCCGAGTTCTTTGCGGGAATTCCTGGAACACTCGGGGGCGCTCTCGCCATGAACGCTGGCGCTTTCGGGGGGGAGACGTGGCAACACGTCGTCGAGGTCGAAACCATCGATCGTCGTGGCCAGGGACACACGCGTGCAGCCGCTGAATTCAAAGTCAGCTATCGCCAGGTCGTGGCTCCGGCGGCCGATGAATGGTTCGTTGCCGCCAAGTTGACATTCGAGCGTCGTCCGGGCGCCAACGAGACCGAAGTCCGCGAGCTCCTCGAGCGTCGCAAGGCGACGCAGCCGATCGGGGAGTGGAGCTGTGGCTCGGTGTTCACGAATCCTCCGGGCGATCATGCCGCGCGACTAATCGACACCGCGGGGCTGAAGGGATATCGCATTGGCGGAGCGTCCGTGTCGGAGAAGCACGCCAACTTCATCATCAATCACGGTGAGGCGAGCGCGGCTGATCTCGAGCGGCTCATCCAGCACGTCCAGGAAACTGTGGAGCGGATTCATGGCGTTCGCCTGCATCCTGAAGTGAGGATAGTAGGAGAGGCTGCCTGATGCGCCTTCAGTACGATCCAAGCTGGTTGCGGCGTGTGACCGATCCGAAAGACTTCGGCCGCGTCGCTGTCCTCTGTGGAGGGGACTCGAGCGAACGGGAAATCTCGCTGCTGTCGGGTGACGCGGTGTGGACTGCGCTTCAGCGCCGGGGCGTCGATGCGCATGCTTTCGATCCCCGGGACCGTTCGCTGGGGACGTTGCTGACTGAGCGTTTCGATCGTGTTTGGATCGCACTGCATGGGCCCGGTGGCGAGGACGGAACGCTGCAGGGAGCCCTCGAGTACCTCGGCGTGCCCTATACGGGAAGCGGCGTCATGGGCTCCGCGATCGGCATGGACAAGTTGCGTACGAAGCGTCTCGCGCAGGCGATCGGTGTCGCGACGGGGGATTACGTCGTTGTACATGGGCCTGAGGACTTCGAGATCGCTTTGGAGCGGCTCGGTCTGCCGCTGATCGTCAAACCCGCCACTCAGGGCTCGAGTGTCGGCATGAGCAGGGTAGAGCGTGAATCCGAATTCGCGGCAGCCTACGCCAAAGCTGCCGCCCTCGAGAGCAACGTGTTCGCGGAAGCCTGGATCGCCGGTAAGGAATACACCGTTGCAGTTCTCCAGGGACGCGCGCTGCCGTCGATCCGGATTGAGACACCCCGGACGTTCTATGACTATGAGGCGAAGTATTTTCGCGACGACACGCGCTACTTCTGTCCCTCGGGGCTTTCGAATCAAGCCGAGCAGCACCTGGCGAATCTGGCGCTGGCGGCTTTCGAATCCATCGGCGCCTCCGGTTGGGGCCGCGCGGACTTCATGGCGGACGAGACGGGCCGCCCACTGCTTCTCGAAGTCAACACCATTCCGGGCATGACCAGTCACAGCCTGGTGCCCATGGCGGCGCGCGCCGCCGGGATTGATTTCGACGAGTTGGTCTGGTGCGTCCTCGAGACGAGCTTCGCGCGACGGGCATCGCTCCGCGCGGGCACTGCACAGGGAGGCACGCAGTCGTGATGGGTCGGCCGAAGAACCGGCGTAAGCAGTCCTCGCGCCGTTGGCGCCTGCCGCCGATCATCGATTGGCGTGCACTGGGGATTTCTCTTGGTGGCATGCTCGGGATCTGTGCGGCTGCCGGACTGGTACTCTGGGCACTGGACCAACCCATCCAGACCGTCTCGGTTTCGGGCCGTTTCCAACACGTCGCGCCGGTGGATGTCGAGCGGGTCGTGAAAGAAAGAGTGCGTGGAGCGGGACTGCTCACGGTAGATCTCGATGCGGTTCACAGGGCGCTGCACACCATACCTTGGGTCGATGCGGTCAGTGTGCAGCGGGCGTGGCCGCGCGGGTTGAACGTGTTGGTGATTGAGCAGGTTGCGGCGGCACGTTGGGGCGAGCGCGGACTGCTCAATACCCGCGGCGAGTTGTTTGCTACGGATGAGCGGCACATCCCGCCGGAGCTGGCCCAGCTTTCCGGGCCGGACGGCAAGGAGGCGGAAGTGGCGCAGCGTTATCTCGCCGCTCAGGGACGGTTGCAGCAGGCTGGTTTACGGCTTACCGCCATGCGCCTGGACGCGCGGGGGGCCTGGGAGCTCGATCTGGCGAACGGGGTGACGGTGCGGCTCGGCCGCCGCCAGGTCGATGAGCGTTTCGATAAATTCATGGCCGCGGCGTTGAAGCTCGTAACTCAACGCGGCGACGACATTGCATACATAGACATGCGTTATACAAACGGGTTTGCGATCGGTTGGCGTAGCAACAGCAGCACACCGCACGCCGCGGGCGGGAACGGTGGCCGCAATGCTTAAGCGCTCGGAAAGAAATCTCATCGTCGGTCTCGACATCGGTACTTCCAAGGTGGTCGCGCTCGTTGGCGAGGTTGGCCTGGATGGCTCGATCGAAGTCCTCGGCCTCGGGTCGCAGCCCTCGCGCGGCCTGAAAAAGGGTGTTGTGGTCAACATCGAGTCCACAGTGCAATCCATCCAGCGTGCCGTCGAGGAGGCGGAGCTGATGGCCGGCTGTGAGATCCACTCGGTGTTCGCTGGCATTGCCGGTAGCCACGTGCGCAGCCTCAATTCCCACGGGGTCGTGGCGATACGCGACAAGGAAGTCACGCAGAGCGATGTCGATCACGTGATCGATGCGGCCAAGGCGGTCGCAATTCCCGCGGACCAGAAGATCCTGCATGTACTGCCCCAGGAGTTCATTGTCGATGGGCAGGAGGGGATCCGCGACCCGATTGGCATGTCGGGAGTGCGGCTCGAAGCCAAGGTGCACATCGTGACCGGCGCCGACAGCGCCGCGCAGAATATCGAGAAATGCATCCAGCGTTGCGGCCTGGAAGTCGACGATGTCGTGCTCGAGCAGCTTGCGTCGAGCTTCGCCGTGTTGACTGAAGATGAGAAAGAGCTTGGTGTGTGCCTCGTCGACATCGGTGGCGGTACGACCGATCTCGCCGTGTTTTCCAGCGGAGCGATCCGCCACACGGCCGTGATCCCCATCGCGGGGGATCAAGTCACCAATGACATAGCGGTGTCGATGCGCACACCAACCCAGTATGCGGAAGACATCAAGATCCGCTACGCCTGCGCGCTCTCGCAGCTCGCGAATCCCGACGAGAGTATTGAAGTTCCCAGCGTGGGTGATCGGCCTGCGCGCCGGCTCGCGCGCCAGACACTCGCCGAAATTGTAGAGCCGCGTTACGAGGAGCTGTTTGGCCTCGTGCGCGAGGAGTTGCGCCGCAGTGGCTTCGAGGAGGTTATCGCCGCGGGCATCGTTCTAACCGGTGGCAGCGCCAAAATGGAAGGCGCGATCGAGCTTGCCGAAGAGGTATTCCATGTTCCCGTGCGGCTCGGTTTGCCGCAGTCGGTGCAGGGCCTTTCGGACGTCGTGCGCAATCCAATTTTTTCCACGGGCGTGGGGCTGCTGCTCTACGCCCGGGACAACTCCATGCCCGTACGTCGCGGGCGCACCCTGGGCGGGAATGCCAAATCGGTCATCGACCGCATGCGTTCCTGGTTCCAGGGCAACTTTTGAAGCTGACAGACCACGAGTAAGAGGAGCGCCAAAACATG
>CAZBTV010000166.1:0-15697 GCA_964494895.1 uncultured Steroidobacteraceae bacterium
TCGTCTTGCGTCGTTGACCGCGACGATTCAGGGCGCTTATCCACTGACGCTGTACTTGCTGCCGCACCCAGCTGAGCTTACGCTCACAGTGATGCAGAGCGAAGTATTGATAGAAGCCGCGCAACATCCTCGTCAGATGCTGCTGTTGTTCCCATCGACGCCAGTGTCTGTGCTCAAAGATCCACTCACGTGTGCGTATCAGGAACTTCCGACAACTCTTGACGCTGGGGATGCGAAACACGGCAAAGCGCCCTGATCGATCCACCCCACAAACATGTTTGAAGCCCAGAAACTCGAAAGTCTCCGGTCTTCCCTGTCCGTAGCGCTGCCGGGTAATGGCCGCGAAGCGCCCAAAGAGTATGCGCCGAGTCTTTTCCTCGGCCAGCTCCAGCCCGAATTCAGCGAACCTCTCCCGTACTTTCGTTTGGAAGCGATCCACGTCCTCTCGGTACTGGAAAGTCGCCACGAAATCATCGGCGAAACGCACCAGATACGCCTCACCCCGACAAGCTGGTTTGATCTTCTTCTCAAACCACAAGTCGAGCAGAAAGTGAAGATAGACGTTACTCAACACCGGCGAGATCGGGCCGCCTTGTGGAGCACCCTCTTCTGTATAGATGACGACGCCATCCTTCATCACTCCAGCATTGAGCCACTTTCCGATCAGGCTCAGGATCACCGGGTCAGCGATGCGATGGGACACCATCTTGCGTAGCCACTGACGATTGATTCGCGTGAAGTAGCTGCGGATGTCAGCTTCAAACACTTGCATCACCTTCTTGAGCACGATCTGCTCGCGAAGCGCTTGCAGCGCGTGATGAGGGTTGCGCCCGGGTCTGAAGCCATGACTGCAGTCAAGGAAATCCGCTTCGAACACCGCTTCCAGAATGCGCGCTACGGCCCGTTGCAGCAGCCGGTCCGCTGCCGTGGGAATTCCCAACGGCCTGGTCCCGACTTTGCCCGGCCCTTTGGGTATATCGACCCTCCGGACCGGCGGTGCCCGATAGGTGCCTGCTTTCAGCTGTGCACAGATCACCTCGACTTGCGTTCCTAACTCGCTCTCAAACTGCTCGGCGCTTTTCCCATCGACGCCGCCCGCAGCTCGCCGGTTCATCTTTCCCCAAGTCTCCTTGAGAAACTCCGGCGTCAGCAGGTGCGCCAATGAGGTAAACCGCACCGTGCGGTCTAGCTTCGCTCTCTTCGCTATCTGACTCAGTTGTGTTGACATCAGACTCCTGCCTCCGTAGGTGCAGGTGATGTGTCCCTCAAGTCAGTCTTCGTCTGCTTCGCCGCTTCCCCGTGTACGCGGCTTTCCCGCGCTCTGAGTACTACCAGCGAATCCGACTTCGCACTGCAGCGTCTGCCCTTCTCAGGCGTGAGCCATATCGTCCGGCATACTCGATCGGCCCCGAGCACTGACCGAGACCGCAGTGGATCTCCCAGGTCCCTTGATGCTTCCGTCTCCGAACGTGCCGTGCACTCTGACCCCGCCGCAGTCTCCGGCCACCTCGCCATTTGCGGTGCGCCTACTGGTGCCTGCCAGCCACTACGATGCTGTCGGCCTGCGGACAAGTACTTAACGAGGCTGATCTGCTTCACTTTCGTTACGGCTCGCTCGTCGCTCTGTCTACGCTTAGTCCGATTCGTTACCTCCTCGGACCCAAGACTCGATTCCCGGCGAGGCGGCTGCACCTCTTGTCGGGGCGGGAATTTCACCCGCTGGAAGCACCAGGTTTGTCCTGGCGCACCATGATGCAGGTAGAGGTTTGCGAGCGTCGGCGACGCGACCGACCCTTGTGGAGTCCCGGTCTCTGTCGGCGTCCACTCTCCGTCCTCTATCACTCCGGCCTTCAACCATTTGCGAATCAGTCGGATGATGCGTCGGTCTGCAATCCGATGCTCGACGAAACGGAGGAGCCACTCGTGACTCACCGAATCGAAAAATGCGCGCAGATCGCAGTCCAAAATCCAGTTCACCTTCGTCCGAGTGATTCCGAAAGCCAACGCATCCAGCGCATCGTGCTGGCTACGTCCCTCTCGGAAACCGTACGAGAAACCGAGAAAATCTTGCTCATATATCGCATTGAGCACCTCGACCACCGCCCTCTGGAGGAGCTTATCCTCCAGCGCGGCGACTCCCAGCGGTCGTTGTCCATCACCTTTCGGTATGAACTTTCGACGTGATGGCAGCGCTCGGTACGCGCCACGATGGACGCGTGCATGCAATCCTACAAGGTTGACTTCGAGGTTCTGCTCATACTCTTTCCACGTAACCCCATCGACTCCGGGTGCAGCGTCCCGCTTAATCAAGGAAAAGGCTGCGCGAAGCAGATCGACAGTCACATGGTGGAGCAGTGCAGTGAACTTTTCCTTCTTCTCTTTCCTTGCTCGTTCTCGTACACGCTCAAGTCCCGGAAACACACTTTCCCGGCTCAGAGTCCGGCGCATGTGGTTCTTGATCGTGTTTCCCTTGGTTCTCTCCCTTCGCTCCACCGGCTCCGCGCCCGATTGTTCGGGTTTGTTCGCCGGCTTCCCAGCTACATCGGAGAGATCTGACTTCTCCGGCTCGTTCATCGTCGGCTATGGCTCCTCGCCTTCCCGACGCGGACCAGTTCGTTGAGTTGCCACTGATCGAGCTGGAGATCTCCCGGTTCCCGCGCAAAGAGCTTCCGTACATGCCAGGGTCTACGACCACGCCGGGTCGTCAAGGCGCTCGCGAAATCGCGCCGCAACGTGCTGCCTTCCGCTAGTGACACCGCGTCGGCTCCCGGATCAATTTACTTTCGCGGCTCAATGGCTGGCCTATACGCTCCCCTACCGACGCTTTACCGTCACCCTCACGGATGCCGGTCCACGGCTTGGGGCCAATGTGGATCGCTACTCCTTCACTGCAGTGGACTTTCACCACCTACTCCTTGCCGGTCGCCCGGCGCATCGCCACCTCAAACTCCCCCACCCGTGGCCGGGTCATCATACCGTGCGAGGCATGATGACCCGGCCACGGGCGGGGGAAGTTGGGCGGCCGCCAGGGCTTTAGAGAGCGTCTTGTTCTCCACGAGAGCCCCTAGGCGGTTCACCAGATGCTCACTGTGAGTTTCTACTGCCAACGACAGGGAGACCGCTGCTGCTTTAGCTGCCTTCACCGAAAGGGCGAAAATGTCGGCAAGAACCGCCTGAAACTGAGGGTGCAGATGCAATTCAGGTTGCTCGACAGCTAAAACCACCTGTTGACGTGCAGATCTCCTTGCAGTCCCCCTTTTCGCGTCTCGCTCAATTTTCCAAAGCTGCAGAATGATAGGGAGCACCTGCGAATACCCAAATCCGGTATCTGCAAGGTTAATTTCTCTATCCGACCCGGCTTCCTTGATCACCAACTTCGCGTGACCGCCTTCCCGACTAGCACGCACCCTGAAGCCCATAGCTTCGGTCATCCAGTCTTCCAAACTTTCCCGATCCGAATAGTTTAGAGAACTAACAAACATCGGAACGTTCTCTCCTTGGGGATCGATTTCGTCGATGGCCAGCTCTTGGAAACGGTAGTATCGCGCTGCTCGCGCGCGGACGGGCTCCAGATATCTAACACCACTTCCTAATAGACTTATCTGGTTTGATGCTTCGCGAAGAATCAGCGGCAAATGCCGCAGCAAGGCCGCAACGCGCAAAGCCTCGACCTCACGCTTCGCATCCGGATCATCAAACTTAAGCATCTGCTTCCATTTGAGAGACCGCGCTAATTGACTAACGTGCTCGGCGAACTGCCCTACACTCCCGAACGAAATCCGATCAGCGTATTTTCTCAACGTCGATGGTTTTGTGTTTCCATGTAGGAATGGCTGCAACCTATCAACGAGAGTTTCGAAGTATGGCCCTTCAGACATATAACTGCGTCGAAACTCATCAGGGGCGGTAGTCTGTGGCAATTTCACGATTAGATTGGGAAAGAACCGGCCTTGTCCATACCTGAAATTCACTACAGGTAGACTGTGCACCCTCTTGGAATTGAAATGCACAGATTCAAGCTCCCCGCTCTCACTCGCAGCTAGACTCAGTGTGTCTCCGTTAATCCTTACCTCAATTCCGCTGGTATAGGCCCCCTCCGACTGATTCCTCTTTCTGATGGCAATCGCAATTTCGACAGTAGTAGGATCTTCTCCTATAAAGAATTTCGTTCCGTCAGCGTAAAAATAGACGCGGTCGCCTGGCAAGAGCATCTCTCGTGAACCCGCCCCGCTGATCTGGAATCGAAATTCGAAGCTTATCTCGCGGTCTGTCGAGAAAGTACTTACTGCCTCTTCAAAGCTTCCAAAATCGGCTGACTTTCCGTACCACAGGATCGGCTCGCGCGTTTCTTCGCTAACGCTTTGCTTGATGAGCGGGAACATTCGCAGCAGAGTGCTCTTGCCCGAACTGTTCTTTCCAACAAATACGACGATCGGGCGGATCTCAAGAAAGTCGCTGTCGCGAATCGATCTCAGATTCTTGACCCGATATGCGGTTAGCATGAATGAATTCTCATTTGTTGCGTCTACCTGCGTTCAGCCATTGGCAAACTTAAATGCTCAAGCTGAATGGCTCTGATATAATACCTGACATTTGTCAAGCCTATAGGTTGAGTGTGGGCGCTGGGCGCGCTAGCTGTCGATGTCCTATAGAAGCTCCGACGTCATCCGATTCGGCCAGCCCTCGCGAGTCACGGTACCTTAGTCAGTGCTACCGTTTTCCGCAACGCAGCGTCCCGGGCCCTCCACAAGCGGGTGAACCGCCGTTAGCCTCTCAGCCCTCCCCAAGAATCCCTGGCAGCCCTTTCGGGAAGTGTCGCTGCATGAACAGGTAGAGCTGCTCGTCTCGCCACACCTCGCAGTTCCATATCTGCTCGAGTACTCGTTTATAGGTGCGCCGGTGCATCCCCTTGGGGCGGGGCGGGTGCATGTCGGTGTCATGCTCGGCCCGGAGTCGCGCGGCAAGCCTGCGCTGCTTGCGCCAGATCCGCCCCAACGCATCCTCGGCCTCGCTGGCGTAGGCAAGGCGCATGCAGCCCCGGCAGCCAAAGTAGCCATCTCTGGCGCTTCCGTATATCACCGCACGGCGGGCTCCGCAGCGCGGGCACAGGAACCACGGACGGGTGCCACCGTACCGGCACGCGGTGCGCACGATGCTTACGGGATAATCGAAGGACTTCGGCTCGTTTCCGTATGGTGTCCACGTGTAGATGAGCCGCAACCGATCGTACTTAGCCTCGATGCGGACCATACCGGCATTCTCGCCGCTGTGACTCCAAGTCCATTGCCGGCTCCCGCACACCCACGTGTCTTGCTTGATGTATCCCGCCCTTGCGAGTTCGCGAATATCCAGAGCCAACCTACTCTCACACTTGCCGCGCCACCCCGGACGCCCCGCGCCATAGCGGAAGCCCCCTGTACCCATTCAACACTCCACAGAATCACAAATCATTAGGGAGATTCTCAGGGAAATGTACGCTTTTTGTATGGCAAGCGCCCGACACTGTTGAGGAAAGAGGGCTGACTCGTTACTTGATTTTCCCCTGAAACTCAGACTTTCATCACACTTCTGTTCACTCTGCCACTATGGCAACACTACTGTCTGGCCGCTGCCGCGCAGTACTGGAAGTAATAGCGGCTTACCATAGCCCTCTCAACCGTCAACGTCCGAGCCGTTCAGAATGAGCCGCACGGGCTGCCGTGTATCGCCCCGGAGCCGGGCTCGATCCGGTGCCAGTAAGGCTCGGCGCGCACTTTCAGCCGGCGCCGCGATTCGCGCGAGCCTAGATCCTCACTACGACGAATGCGCGGCATGTTGCATCTCCTGCTGCAGCCGGAGTTGTGGGGAATTTATGGGGAATAAACCGGCTGAGATGTGATGAGACAGTCTGAGACGGAATATGCTGAAAATCAAGAGATTTTCCGCATTACGTGAGTTGATATGAGCTCACCTGAGACCCCAGAAACCGCCCTCTCAAGGCTAGTACACCGGTTCGAATCCGGTTGGGAGCGCCACCAGATCAACGATTTGCGCTACACGGATTTCTGCAAGGTGAAAATCGGGTGAAAAGCTGCTCCTAACATCGAGAGCAGCATCGACCGCACCAATCGACACCCCAAACCCTCCTGCAATTGGGTCCACGGGCTCCGCGCGGCGCGTGGCCATGTGGGGCATGAATAAGTCGAGTACAAAAATCGATTCCGACTAGCAGCAGAGGTTTCGCTTCTTCATTGCGGCGGACCGGCTTCGGATGGAACCGCACCACGGTTCCAGCTGGCTACACCCTGGCTGGTGATTCGAATTTCTGGCCAAAGAGGACAGAAACTCCGCATGACTATCGGGCTCGGAGCTGCGAATCTGTTGCCATTGAATGACGGAGAGCATCATGCCGCGACAGACCGAGCACACATTCGAGGTCCAGGAGCAGATATTGTTCGATGCATTGAACTGCAGGGCGATCGCCGGTGGCAGTGCCAGTGCACCGCATTTCGTGATCGACTGTCACGCTTCAATGAGGGGTTCTGTGAGCACATTGCCGTCGCAATAATCCAGCATCTGGAGAAATCCGTGACCTAGCGTTACCCGCGCGATCCGTGTCCCAGTGTTGGATTCCAGGGATCGCGCCGCTCGATGCCAATCATCACTCGCTTCCCGTCCTTTGAGCAGAAGAACGAACTCGAGCGTCGGCCGATATCCTCGACCGCCCAACCGTCGGCTTTGCGCGCCTCGCGTGCGGCCCGCCAGAATGCTGCGCAGATCCGCCATAGGCGCAAGCACAGTCACCTCCAGCGGCTCCCGAAACTGACGCATGACCAACCAGCTCCGCACCCGGCGAGGAGACACCCCGCGCATTCAAGTCGTTCGCGATCGTACGCATGGACTCGCCGTCCGCTGGGCGCGCGAATCTCACGGACGATCACCGCCTACGCCTCGGCCACCTGGTGAAGCGCTGCGCGCTGAGTTGGCCAAGTCGGAACCATCGCGGCGACGGAGGATTATCGAGAAATTTGTCCTCGCCGCTCTCGGGAAGCATTCCGTGGGTTGGGGCCTTTCTCAGCGCCTGGGCCAGCGCAGTCGTCATGAGGGAAGGGCTTGTCCGTATGCTGTTCGCATACCCAACCCTCTCCGCGACATTTTTCGCAGTTTGAGTCTGTCACGAATCATCTGCGGGGCACCCGCGTCCAAGTGCCCGACAGGCGTGCCGCGTTTAATGTACCAGCAGACAAGTCGGAAGTGTAACCCGGTGCCTTGTTCACGGATGTGGGTCGGGCAAGCCAAGGGCGAAGCGAACGTTCTGCGCAAGATCCTCCGCTCTCATCGCACGGTTTTGCCGACGAGTGAGCGCCAGCAGAACTCCATGGAGGACTTGCCACCCGTGAGCCTTGATTATTGCCCGATCGATCGGGACGGGATTTCCGCTCTTCAAGCGCGCATTGATCTCTTCAATAAGATTCATGTGTTATTTGGCACAGCCCTTTCAGGTCAGTTCCCAGAAGATCAGCCCGATAAGGAGCCCAAGGAGCAGCCCACACGCGAAGCCAATCGCAAAGACCTTTTCTTGCGACATCGGTTTAGGTGGGATGGGAATGCCGTTCTCGGTCATATGAGCCTCCGTTGCGTCAAGGACGGTTTTGATCGCTCGACGGCGGGCGATGTATGCGCCGATGGGACCCTTCCCCTGACCAACCCAACCAATTCCGCCTCCTGCTCCTGCACCGCTCAATCTTTTTCACCTGGGTTGCTATTGGTTGATCCGATGCTAAAGCGCGCCCGATCTCAAGCGGGCCAAAGCTTCCTGGTGCCCGACCGACAGGGCTGCCCGCTCCGGAGGCCTCGGCGCCGGCTCTGCGCGCATCACTCTGAGAAGAGCGAGATGCTGCTCAGCGGCCGGTGTCAGCGATAATACGACGGACTCCATATCGTCCGTCCAATGCGAAAAGAGGGCCAGATCGGGAGGCGCGCCAACCCGCAAGTGGAAGTCTGCGAATAATTGTTGCAGCCGCATTTCTTCGCCTGCAGCTACTTGTTTGGAATTCAAAGTGACAGCGTACCAAGTCATTCTACTAACCTCTCTAAAAATTTGATCTCCATTCAGACTGCGACTGCCGTACGCTCATAGTTGGGACAGCGGGCATCTTCTCGCCGTCACCGTGCAGGACAAGCCTGTCGCCGCCGCATGACTTGCATTTTGCTCCCGATGGATGCGCGCCCTCGCCGTCGCAATCGAGACAGCGATCTCCGATGAGCCCTGCAGGCACCCAGTCGCACGCCTGAATCGGATTACGCTCATTGGCCTGTTGACGAAAACGACTCGTGCTCGCCAAATGACAGTAGATTCGGCCTTGATTGTCGATGACACCCAAGCCGCCGATTTCCCATGGATCGCCGTTCCAGTCGATCTGCTGTCCGAAAAAGATGCTCATGTCGCGCCTGTTTGGTTGTCAGCCAACGCGTTTTTTCTTGCCTGTGGCTTGCGGTCGGCGCGTGAGGTCGGACGTGAGTAGAGGCGGTTGTGGAATTAGAGGTTTGATTGAGAAGCGATCCGGCTGAATCCCACGCCAATAGTGCATCACCGACATCTCAATGCCCCGCGAGACATTCCCACCGATTGCTCGGGCTTGCTCAATGGTTTCGCTGCGCAGCGTAACCTCGATCGCCTGCCGGCGGTCTTCCGCTTTCAGCTTCGGCCGTCCGACCGACTTCTTTTTAGCTTGCTTCATGCCGGTGTATGGTATTTCTATCCGGGTATAAATTCAAGTATGTAGCAATTACGACGGCGGGGCGTGAGCGTCGCAGCGCGTCCGGACCCGGCGCTCCAGGTGGGCGGGAGACGCATTCAAACACGAAGTTACTATTGCACCCGAATGCTTGTGTTCCGCTCGGGCAGCGGTTCAGCCCTGAACGACCCCGGAGCTTGCTCTGGGGGCGCAGTGCGGAGGTCCCGCCAGCGCGCCATCCAACCTTCAACAAAGCGGTTCTCGTCCGCCGCAGTCCCGGGAGTGGGACGGAGGAAATCCCGCCAAGCGGCCTCAATCGCCTCATGAGGCGAGGTATCGTCCGCATCCCGGAAGCAAAATGGAGTCACCTCTTCCAACATTATATCCAGCAAGTCCTGAATGGGTTCACTCAAGAGATCCATCCAAGTCCCTTGAAAATCCTGTTTGGAGCCACTCTGCGCGGACCTGGCCCGCCACATTCCCGAGCCCCAGGCGCTCGGCACGGTCCACGAGGATGTGCATGCGCAACCACGTGACGGGATGACGGCGGCGAAGTTGCTCGTCTTGACGAACGAAGTATTCCTCGCTTGAGCGGAAGCGGAAATGATAGGAGAACACCTGTAGGAAAGTTGGGCAGCCGATGTGCAGGTCCGCCGTTTGACAGATCGCCCCATTATGCGAATCACCTTGCGCTACCCCTTGCCAGCACCCGAAGGCCCGACGCAGCGCTCGGGCCGAATCGGTGAGATAGACAATCGGATGATCAACTTCAGGGCGTAGTGTTTTGCGCCAGTTTGCCAACCAAGGCGGCCTTCTTAAATGTAATCGGGACCTCGACGAACGAGTTATTTGCATCGATCACGAAGACCGAGGTCTTGCCCTCTCCACTGCCCCCCTTTGCGCGACTGATCTGCAGCACGTAATTCCCTTGATCCTTCTCGAGTGCCCACGTGAGTTCCTTTCCCAGCTCGGTTGGCACAGGGCTGACCCGATAATTCGGTGAGCCACCGACCACGAAGAGCCGCACCGGGCTTGCCTCAGAGGCCAACGTGACTCCGGAGGAGGCGCCCAGCACTTGCAGTGTACCCGAAGAGACGGCGGCATAGACAGGCACGAACAGTTTGGTTTCTTCAAACAGCTTCTTCTCATTGGCCTGACAGTTCTTGGCCAAATGCACAAACTCGCTCTCCTTCTGATCGCCGCCGAGCGGCGACGCATCCGACCTTCGCTCTCCTTTCTCCGTGAAGCCGAAGACGGCCGCCTTGACTGGATCAGGTAATCCGTTGGCGAAAGCCCAGAAATTCGCGCATTCCTCCTGCTCGAAGCTCGCAAGCAGGGTCGTCGAGACGATGGTGCGAGTGGCCTCGGCAATGTATTGAGCCGTGGCTTCTGTGATGTTATTTCGGGCCGAGGGTTGAGAGATCGCCACCTTGGCGCCACCGGCCTCCGCCTTGACCGCCGCACGCGCCGAGGCCAGCGCAGCCTGATCGGTCTTCTGGTCCTGCTGCGCTTCATCGAGCTTCGATTGGGCCGTCGCCACGGCAGTGGCATCGCCGGCCACGCTCTTGCAACTGGCGCTCGTGGAATCTGCTGCCGCCGAACAGGCCTGCTTATCGGACGCCAGTGTGTCCTGAGCCGTTTTCAAGGCCGTTTGCGCGTCCGCTACCGCCGCATTCGCTTTAGCCAGGTTGCCCGCGGCCTCATCCGCGCGGTCCCCCGCGGAAGCCGACGCCGAGCCCTCCCCAAGAGTGGCCTGACCTGCGGCGACTGCGCCGGTCAGCTGTTCAATCGCCAGCAGGCTCAGCATGAGATTCTGGTATCGTCGCTGTTGCTTGTTGTATTCCTCCGCGGTGAGGGCTCCGGCGGCGAATCCCTCACATAGGCGGTACATGCCGTCCCGAAGTAACTGAATCGATTGCGTGCGCAGTCCAATGGATGCGGCCGACTCCGCCTCAGAGAGTGCAAGGTTGGCCGCGATCTGTTGATAAGACGCACCGCCACTGCCAGCCGCACTTAGCGCCGAGAGCGCATCCGGACTGGGCTCCGCGCATGTGACAATCCTGGTTTCCTTGGATGGATTCGCTACGAAGACAACCCTTTGCTTGGCGTCAACCGCCAAGGTCTGTACACCTTTTGTCCCAGCGAATTGGTCGGTCTTGTGTATCGGGCTCGTACATGCGGCAAGCGCCAGTACCAAAAGATTCACCCCGAGCGATCGGCCTTTCAAGATCGCGCGCGATACAGCGGCATCAGGAAAGCCCCGATCAAACTTGAGAGCTTGAGAGTCGCCAGCGATAGACGCTCGGCTCAACTTCGCGCTTGGTAAAAGTTGCGGCATTTGGAAATTCTCCCTGTGCTTTGGCAAGCAAGTGATCGGCGAGATGTTATTTGTTATAGTCTTGCGTGGGAGAGCATACCCGAAAACGGAAGCGACATTCACCAGAACCGATTCTTGCGTCGCAGCAATCGACCGACATTCGTTACCGAGCATGATCGGCGAGTCAGTTCCGTTCGTATATATTCGATAAAACCGATGGAGCGCTCATTACAGTCACCCTGCGACTCTAGCTCGGGTAATTCCACACCATTCTCCTCATGCGAAAGACGTTATGTTTTCCGTCCTGGCCGGATCGAAGGAGCTATGCCTAGTGTGTGCCGTCACAAGGCCAAGGAGCGAAGCAGGCATTTGATCATTTGTAGCGCGTAATCGTAGGCCGCCGGCCAGCCGCTCGCGCGCGGACCCGCCACATTCAAGATCTTCAGCTCGTGCTCCCGGAGCCACCCCACGACCGTCTCGGACGCTTCCGGTGGTGTCAATTTGGAAGCATCAATCAGCAAGGAAGGCTTTCCACGCTCTTGGGCGACGCTCCATGTCAATTGCGTTCCGCCGGTCAGCTCACCGCGGTGAGTGTCCAATCGAAGAGGATTAAAGTGCCATCACTATCGATGACATCTTTCCGCGTCCGTTGGCGAAATCCGCCCCCGGGCACCGCCGTCAAACCGCCCTCGTCCGAAATACTCGTCGTCGTTCACTTTCGCTGACCGCTTTTACGCCGTGGTCAAGCGCGACGCGGCTCGTAAACGAGCTGATGAGCTCAGGCGCGATGGAGATGCCGCGGGAGCCCGGAAGGCTACCAGAGAAGCGGCTGATTACGAACGCCAGCTACAGGCGCTTGAACGGGATCAGAAGCGGGCCCAAGTAGAGCAGCGGGACGAGTTGGCCCGCAAAGGAATCGCCCTGGCCGAAACCGGCAACATGGCGGAAGCGCGTGAAGCAGCCAAACAGGCGGAACGCATGGACCGTGAGGCGAAGCGATTGAGTCGCTCGTAGCCATGTGCGGTCGATTTATCACCGGTAATCAGAGCTATCGAGCGAGAGTTCAACATCGTGCAACCGCACTGGACGTTCGCTCCGAGCTACAACGTCGCCCCGACTCAGCCTGTGCCGTCATACGAATACAGGACGGCCAGCGTTCGGGTCTGACGATGCGATGGGGACTTATTCCGTTCTTTGCTAAGGGCGAGCCCCTAAAGTACGCGACCATCAATGCCACCGTGGAAAAGCTAGACAGCGCCTCGGCGTGGCGTGGAGCCGTGGGCAGCGTTGCATCCTGCCCAGTGCCGCGTTTTATGAGTGGCACCTGGAGCACGGAAGGAAAATTCCATTCTTAATCAAAGTCGCTGACCAGGAGTTGTTCGGATTTGCCGCATTGTGGGACCGCAGCTTCAAGCTGGACGGCAAAACCATCGAGAGCTGTGCGCTCATCACCCTGCCAGGCAATGAGCTCATGTGCCGGATCCACAACACCGGGGCGCACCCATTTCGCATGCCGGCACTATTAGCGAAAGAAGATCGCGAGCGATGGCTGACCGGTTCCGCAGTCGAGGCGAAGATGGCTCTGAAGAAATACCCGCAAGAGAGCATGATCGCTTATCCGGTCAGCACGCGAGTCAACAGCCCCCAAAATGATGATGCGGCGCTGATCGAGCCGTTCGAGAGCCCGATATCGGACGATCACGGACAAACACCGCTCATACAGTAACTCAACGAGCCGCGGTCTGGATGGACGAGCGACGTTTCGGCGTCCTAGTCTTTCTCCATGGGGCAGCGAAAGATGGGGCGTGATGTTCGAATCGGTTGGGTCAGGGACCCGCTGCGCCTCTACGAAAAGCATTACCGCCTCATCGCCCATTGCCGTCGTCCGCACTGTGAGCACAAGCGTGAACTCCCTGTCCCCCTGCTCGTCCGCCTCTTCCCACTGGACACCACGATAGGCGAAATTGCCGGACTACTGCGATGCAGCAAGTGCGACATGCGGGGCGCCCGGATTCGCGCGGAGTATGTCGGCCCGATCGGAGATGGGCGCTAGGATACGAGGGAGCGTGTGTGGCGTTCCTTCCCAATGAGGTTGTGTTTCTATGCAAACGCGCTAGAAATGGAGCAGTGACAGACCCGGCCAGTGATGGCATCGTGCTTCCATGGACAAAGTCACCGCTATTGCCTATCTCCGCGGCGTGATCCTCGAGCGCTTTCCACCAGGTCCCGAGAGGCAACGCTGGCTCGCATGGCTGACCGAATTCTCCCATGCAGAGGAAACGCTCCAATCCTTAGCAGCACCCCGCATTGACCTGGGCGACGACGTGCCACCTCTCGCGCGCTAACCCGAAGTCCAACTCGTCACGAAGGGCAAACATCAAAACTTTCGCGGCAAAATGTTCTATTACAGTAATTTATGGCGATCGCACACCTGATAGAATTTCTTTCGGACATCAGAATATTCGTTTTGAGGACGGGCTGGAGCGGCGCCCTTATCTGCTTGGCAAACCTTTTAAAAGACTTTTTCTGACAGGACCAACGCCTTCTAGGGGGTTGTTCCGATCAGCTGCGGGCTCTGCGAGCAGCACTCGGTGATTTGATACATTCCCCGTTATACGCAAGTCGTTATGTCATCCAGGGCTCGCAACACAGGAAGTTCCGCCGCACGAACACCTGACATGTTCAAATATATTCTACACGGGCACCGCTGGAACGATCTCATGCCCTGCATTGCCCGTTAACAAGCGTAACCGAAGTCTACGGATCATCGCCACGATCACTCCCCCCTCCCGCGTATCAACATAACTTAATTGTGATTGAAAAATGCGAGAGCCCGGATGATCGTTATCGCAAGCTGCACGCAAACAATAATGGCCCTGTTTCCAGCTCGCTTCCCGAATACTTTTCGGAGATAAGAACATGACTTACGTTGATCGTGTATTTGTTCTGCTCCTGGGGCTACTCACTGTGGCTGTAGCCGGGTGTGCCAGTGCGCCTGCGCAAACCATCAAGGAAAAAACGAACCTCTGCACCGATCCAGCGACGTATCCCAGACCAGTTTTCGATCAATCAGATCTATCTGCGGAGCAGATTGCGTCCATGTTCAAGAATCCCGCAGATGCGAGCGAGCTGCTGAACAATCTCAAATTGGTCGTCGACCAAGATCTTCTGGTGCAACCCGCATTCTTCGACGATGCAGTGCTGCTGAAGCTATTTGGAGCATCGGAAATCGCATGGGAGAACCCCCTGACCCGCGCCCCTGGCGACCCCATCGAGTACGGACCATGGCGTATCGCGAATATTAAGAGCATGCACGGAGGACTATCTACTGCAACCGCGCGCGTGACCGTGGCGCGCCGTTGCGTGACTTGGCGGGAGCCGTTTCCGCCCTTTGCATATTGGCCGCCAATAACTTCGAACCGCGGCACAATGGTGGTTAACGTCTCCTCTGTAGATGACATCTATGTCGGGGCCGTAAAGAAAGTGTTTGGTGCAAACCCTTACGAGAGCACATATTTCTCCGAAACTGAATTTGACGGAGCAGTAACCCGATCACAGCCAGGAGCCTTGCTCTACGAATACCGTGAGAAGGAGCTGGCATCTTTCTCCAAACATTTCGTCCGATTCATACCACAGCAAAATCGACGTGAGCGCCCCCAGGTGTCTGACAGTAGACGCATATACTCTGACGCGACTCGGATTAACTCTATCGACATTCAACAGGATGAACGTGATCCGTCGCCACACATGCCCTGCCAACCATGTCCTGAATGACGTCACGTACTCGAAATATGGTCGAAATAGACGCTTGGACACCATTGTGATCCGCAATCATCGGATCCGGGCGACGGAAGGGTCAATCATTGACGAGGGGAGCGTTCGTGGCATGATGCCGGCATGCTGAAAACCGCCACCGCTGTAGCTTCTCTCATCGGCGATGGTTTGCGCTGGCTGTGGCTCGCGCTGCGATCACAGTCAGCGGTGGCGCCCGAGAATAATTGTTCGTCGAAATACATACCGCCGCGCTCCCCGAAGTCTTTGGTCAATCCGCTCCGACGATAGCGCCATGTCGTCTGCACCTGAGTTACCCAGCGATCCGCTTCGGGTGCGAAACCGAGTGTCCGAACACTGTGACCCACCACCTCGCACCTAATGACGTGAAGGCTCGAATCGTGGCCGTCCTCGAACATGCGGCCAAGTCCATGGTCGCGATTCGCGTGGCCTGATGGTGATATCGATGTGGTGTTGCGCGGCGCACGCTCATCTCCAGGAGAGTTAGCCGCGATCAGTATGTCTTTTGACATATCGGATTCTGCGAAGCACAGTTCCGCACGCACTGTCACCTGATCACGCCTGAAGCAACCTTTTGATCACTTGTAGCGTGTAGTCGTACCCCGCCGGCCAACCACTCGCGCGCGGACCGGCCACATTCAAGATCTTCACCTCGTGTGCCCGGAGCCAGCCCAAGATCGCCTCGGTGGCCTCTGCCGGCGTCATTTTTGAGGCGTCGATCAGCAAGCATGGCTTTCCATGCTGTTGGGCGACTTTCCACGTCAATTGCGTTCCGCCCGTCAGCTCACTGCCGATCAGTCTTCCATCGAAGAGAATCGTAAGCGTCACTCCGACCACTGCATGGTAGAGCACTGTTAGTGGCACAAGAATG
>CAZBTV010000167.1:0-15567 GCA_964494895.1 uncultured Steroidobacteraceae bacterium
CAGCCGCCCAGTTCAATGCGGTGACGGATGCGGCGCGTCGAGCCGGAACGTGGCAGATCTTCCTGATTCACACCATCACTCCAACCAACAACGTCTGGTTTAATCCAGTTGCCGTTACCGACGTTACTGGTGCAATGACGCACGCGAAGACGGCGGGAGACACATGGGTTGACTCTGTCGTCAACGTTGCGGCGTACTGGCGTGGATTGAAGACCGTTGTGTCGGCCACTCCTACCACGTCAGGGACGACCACAACGTGGACTTGGACCTTGCCCGCTCATTTTCCAAGCGGCAAGTTCCTCCGCGTAACAGTTCCGAGCGGAACCTTGTCTCAGAAGGGAACGCCGATAGCCAAGAACGCGGCTGGCTTCTTCTCGATATCGCTGGATGCAGGCTCACTTACGCTCACGCAGTAAGGGGACTCGACCACCTCAAAACCGCCCGGCTCGCCGGGCGGTTTTTTTTGCGGCGTAGATCGGGGGACTGAGCTCTACAGCCTGCGCACCTGACCTGGAATGCCCATGGGAGCAATCAGAGCGCGATGGCCGGCTGGCTGGCTGCAGCATGTGGCCCCATGCTGCAGCTTGACTTGATGGCCGATTTCCTCGCGTCTAGCTAGTTACCCATGAGCCTGCGGCTCACCCCGAGGCATGAAACAACCATGTGCAGGCCCGAGTGCGCGTCCAGGCACATGGATGTGCCCCGCCGCCGCAGGTGGCGGAGCATCCGGCAAAAACCACGCTTTTTGCCGGATGCACGCTGGGCCGGGCAGGATGCCCGGATCCAGCGTTACATACTAGGGAGACTGACTCCGGTCCTGGCGAAGCTGTTTCTTGAGCGCCTCCATGGACGGATTGGCGAGCTCCCCGGCGGCGCGGTTATATAACATGAGCTTGCGCGTGCTTTCCGGCGACTGCCACTCGCGGTCCGAGAAGTCGCTGCTGTTGTATGTGTGGGTCGTGTAGGTGTAATCGTTATATTCGAAGTAGATCCGCGACGGCTCTTTGACTGCCGGTGGCTTGGCCTGCAGTGCTTGGAGCTCGGCTTTGTGAGCCACGCTGTCCATGAACCACTCCGGCGGGTAGAGCAGGTTCTCGCATTGCGCCTTGAGGTCCTGGAGTCGGAAAGTGCCTTCGTATCCAAAATCCCGGAAGATCTTGCCGAAGAAAGTGAACGCAACGCTACGCATCGACGGGTCCACGATCAGGCGCCGCTCGGCGTGGTGGGTAGGCAATCCCTTGTCTATGGAGTAGAGGTTCGCGCTCACGAAGCACGCCATGCGCCGCGTTACGTTTACCCCTGCATCGATGACCAGCGAACCATTCTCCAGCCGCTCTTGAAACTGCCCGGTGAACTTGCCCGCGGTCATCGGGGATGAGTAGAACGACTGCCGCATCACGAATTCGTCGTCCGAGCCCGCCTGGGTGGCTGTCACGACGAGGTTGATGACTCCCCAGTATTCCTTGCGTGCAGCCGGAGCCTTCCAATGAAAGGTGCACGGAGTGCCGCTTGCCTGGCAGGAATAGGAGACCGTACCCAATGCCGGCGAGTCAAAGTCAGCATCTCCGACCAGCTCTGCTCGGGTGATCTGGATCTGAGGAGGCGGACCTGCAACTTGATCTGAATTGATGGTCAATGTCGCTATGAGATCCTGACGGGTGCCCGCAAGAACGTCTGTATTCAGCTCGAACCGGTATTTCGGCGGGGTGGCGGGCAGTGCGACGCGGCGCCAGGCCTCATCCTCTGGTACGCCCGCACGGCGCAAGGACTCTACTTGAGAGGCTACCCGTGATGGAATCATCGGCAGCCACGGGGTATCGACTGACCATGGATGGAGCAGGTCCCAGTTGGATCCTACCAACGGTCTCGACTCGGGCGGATACCTGGTGAACTCCCGATAGGCTGCCTGGGAGCTTTGCGGCGAGGCGTCTGTTCCAGATATCGCGCTGATGTTGTCCACTGGCGGCGACGCTGCCGCGGGTTGATTCTGCGCCTGAGCCATGGATCCCGGCAACTCCCAGCACAGTACGACTCCCACCAGCACGAGTCTACTGCCGTTCTTCCGTCCGTTGGACATTTGGGCTCCCTCAATTCATTTCGGGTCAGGGGACGACTTCGATCCCAGAGGTGGTCGTACCCGGTATCAAGGACACAGTGGTATCAAGGACACAATGCATACGGGGCGAAACTGTATTCCGCTATCGCGTCGTTCGCACCGCCGCCATGGTCTACGTTGTAGGTCTTGAAAGACGCGTTCCAGCTCGTACCCGACGAAAACGGCCCGGACCAATTGCAGCCCGTGCCGCCGACGCCGTTGCACTCTTGATCCGTAATCCACCAGCCGTGGAACGAGTAGGTACCTGCCGTATCCGAATGGGGGGACAGTGTGCTGTTGCAGTCTTGAAACGATCCAACGCGGTTATGTCCGCAGGTGCTGTGGAGTGCTACGGCTCCATCGGCACACTGATGCGCACCGTTCAACCCACAGACGTTGCAATCGGGATTCAGGCCGCTTCCGGTTTGTGACGGAAAGAACAAGCACGCAGTGACGGTGTTGTTGTGCGTCCCACCGAAGCCGCGTACCACGACCCCTTGCATGTTATTGTGATTGTATGCCCCTCTGGCGTAACCGGTCGTCAGCGACTGATCGATCGTCTTGCCTACCCATGAAAAGACGTTGGCTATCTCGGACCCTCCCGCAGCGCTGCTCGCTGCCATCACGTGGGCAATCAAGATGGAGTTGCTGGAGTAGTCGGACTTCGAGAGATAGTTCTCGAACGCAGCGCAGCCGGCGCTATGGCAGATGATCCAGCACTCCTGATTGTTGTTGGCGTCGCACAGGGCGTTGACCGCATTCTTGACGATACATTCACCGCCCGGGCAGGTGGTGTCGTCGAACTTTCGGTTCCATGCGTCCCATTGGACGAAGTACACATGTCCGTCGGCGGTCACCGGGCTTCCACTCCAGTACTGGTGCTGGTCGGTGGTGAAGACACCGAACTGCTCGTTGCTCGAATCAGAGCGCCCGTGGATCAGCAGAATATTGTGCGTAAGGGACTGAGCTTGGGAAATCGGCGGTGAGATCAGCCATCCCAGTGCGGCACACAGTGTTGCTATGGCTAGCGCGCGCATGCGCTCCTCCTTGGTTGCCACGCCCGACCGCCGTTAGCTTAAGGTATTCCAGGAAAAGTGGGATAGCACGATGGTCCCATATGACGACGCTGTTCCTGCCAAAGCTGCGGCAGCGGCGGCCGATTTCGGGATTCAGCACGGTGTTTCGCAAAATCAAAGGCAGGGGCGTCAAGGCATCAGGGACATCAAGGAGCTCAGGGCAGAGCCCGCACGAAACCAACCGAGCTGCGATGCGGTGTACGAATGATTCAGCCACAGTGTCTCGGCCGAGCCGTCGGAGTGATCCAGGCGGCATCTGACAGGTCTGTTGATTGCCTCAAAGAAACTCGAGGAGCGTGTCGAACAGCAACGGCGCGGAGTGCTCGAAGCAGGCGAAGTGCGTTCCGGAGGGGATTGCTATTGAGCGCTTGTCCCCGCTCTTGAGGCGCTCCAGCAGTAGTTGCGAATCGGCTTCGGTGGACGTTGTGTCTGAGTCTCCCCGGATGACCAGGACAGGGGCCTCGATTGATCCGGCGTCGTAAGGAGCATGTCCGGAGAAGGCCCGGAAAAGGTCGACACCGCATCCGGTTGGAGAACGGAAGGCCGGAGGCGTTCGCGTCAATGACAGTGGATCGCTCGCCAGTGCGGTCTCGAGCACGGCGGTCAGCACTTCGTTGTTGCGCCACGCCGTCTTTTCCGGTGTGGGTATTTCTGAATCCCAACGGACTTGCAATTGCTCCGCGGTGGTCCACCGGTAGGCGCCGAGCCGGACGCTCCCAAGGCGACCTATCCAGCGCGTGTTCGGAGCTCCGTAGATCGGAGCGAAAAGAACCAACCTATCCACCGCGTCGGGATATGCATTGACGAAGCGGCCGGCGAGTATGGTGCCCCACGAGTAGCCGATCAGAGCCACTTCGGCGTGTCGACGTTCGCTACGCAGGAATCGCACGGCGTCCGCAACGTCTGCAACACCTTCGGCCGCGGTGCCGAACGGTCGATCCGCAGGATATCCCGGATCATCGGGGCCGGGCCGGCTCGAGCGCCCGAAGCCGCGCGCATCCAGCGCGTAGCTCGCCCAACCCGCGGCCGCAAGCCGCTCTTGCAGAGAATACCCAGGGACTGGTAGATCGAAGACGTAGCTTGCCAACGTCGCTCCGTGCAGCAGAAGAACGGCGCGCGGCGATCCCTCGCTTGGCGCCACTGCGTGTAGATGCAGTGAAAGCCAACGCGCATCGCTGCTTCCGATCATGAAGCTTTGCCTGAGGAACGGCATCGTTGTTGTTCGAAATCCGAAGGCGGTGGGTTCCCTCACCGCCTTCGGCGCTTCATCAGCGGTGTTGCTGGAAGATGGAAAGATCGATCGAGTCGGCCATGGCCTTGTAACCGAGGTCGTTTGGATGCAGGTGATCGCCGCTATCGTATTGTGGCGCGAGGCGTGTCGGGTGGGTCGGGTCGCGGGTGACCTGATCGAAGTCGATGACCGCGTCGAATTCGCCGCTGGTGCGAATGAAATTGTTGGCCGCCTGCCGTTTTGCCTCGCCTTCCGCTGTTGCATAGCCGGCGCCTTCAAATGGAGTGAGCGTTGCGCCGATGATCTTGATGCCCTTGGCGTGCGCGCGTGCAATCAACTGGCGGTATGCCTGGATCATCTGATCGGAGGTGACGCCCTGGCTCGCAAACGGTGAGGTTTGCGAGATCGCCGGGAATCCGATGTCGTTGATGCCGAGGAGCACGGTCACGAATTCGACATGGGACTGGCTGAGCACATCGCGATCGAAACGTGACAGTGCATCCGGCCCGATCACGTTATGGAGCAGGCGATTGCCGCTGATTCCCTCGTTGACCACTGTTCTATCTTGCGGGTGTTTGCGGTCCAGCAGCCGCTCGGCGAGCCGGTCCGGCCAGCGCCGGTTGGCATCGACGGTCGAGTGGACGCCGTCCGTTATGGAATCGCCTAACGTGACGATCGCCTGGACTTCGTCGTCGGCCAAGACGTCGATGCCGGCCAGGAAGTACCGCAACAGGGAGGTCGTCGGCGAGGGTAAAGCAACAGCGGAAGTTAGATCGCCAGACCCGGTCGCTGAAATGTACGCTGTCTGGACACCGAGCGTGTGGCCGCTCAGGAAGGCGGTGGGCTGCGGCAAGTAGATGCTGACGGCAAGCTCAGCCAGGTCAGGCACGTCGATTTCGACCGGATCGCTGATCACCGGGGCTCCGGGCGGGATCGTGATGCTGGTGCTCCCTCCGAATGTGAGCTGATGATCCGATCCCGGGACAATTCCGACGCCGGAGGCGTGCGTAGCCACGTGGACGGCACCGACCGCGACCGGGTCGGTTCCGAACGAGTTGTCCAGTCGCACGCGGATCCGGCCGCCACCTTTGCTGATTCGGGCGATCATCCGGATCGTCTGGTTGTTGAGCTGCATTGGCGGAGGCGGTGGTCCAAAAACCGGTTCGACTTCGGACTGAGGACTCGCTCCCCAGGTGGCGACCCAGTCGCCGTGCTGATCGGCGCCGAAGGCGGCGGTCGCCGCGAGCAACAGGCAGCCGAGCGCGAGTGATATCACCGGACGCGTGCAAGTCGCCGAAGAAAGTCCATTCTTTGTGAAACCTGGCTTGCTCATGATCGTCTCCATGTCAATTGATCGACGCGAATGGACACGATGCGGTTTGATCAGTCCGCGCCTGCCAAGGGTATGATCAGCGAATGCCGAGGGCGGGTAATGATCATTCGAGATCGCGCCTGGGCCCGTGTCCGCCAGAGGGCCGCGGCAGCTTGGTTCAATATAGAACTGATGTCAACACTCGGGCGGCAGTGGATTTTTTCCAAAAGAGCAAAGGAGTCGATATGCCATCGGTACGCCGAGCGAAAAGGCCTGGTCGGGAAGCCGAATCCGCGCAGCCAGCCGGTGACCGCGGCGGGAACGAGCCCGACTTCCGGGTGGGGATGTTGGAGAGCAGCAGGCTCACCTTCGCATGGAGGCTGAACTACATCGCAAGCTTCTACGCGGTGCCGTTCTACCTCGCCCTGGAGCAGCGCATCGGCATCTCGCGCCCGGAGTACGTAATTTTGTTCTGTGTGATGCATCGGCCCGGGATCACCGCCCAGGAAATCGTACGTGCGACCGGACGGCCGAAGAACAGCATCAGTTTCGCCGTGACAGGCCTGGAGAAGAAGGGCCTGATCGTTCGCCGCCCAAGTCGGGCCGATTGCCGCCGCATGGAGCTCAGGGCGACCGCGCCGGGACGGTCGCTCTATCGCAGAGTACTGCCGTTCCTTCAGGAACGGGAGCAGCGCATGCTTGCTCCCCTCTCGGCGCAGGAGCGCGATCAGCTCTCCTCGTTGTTGATGAAGGTCGCGCTCAGAGTTCCGGAGTGGGAAGAGCCGGAGCTGTCTGCCTTGAGAAAGGTATGTTTGGACGAGAGCCTCGCCACGCCCTCCGGCGGTGGTGCTGGCGGGTTTTGAAGGGCCGAACAGTTGTCCGCTGTGCGGCCGGGGGCACCGGGGCTGTTGCTCCCAGGTCGAATCCGCAGCGCCGCGGCTGATTTTCCTGTTGGCGATGTTGAGTAAGTTGCAACTCGAAACGGCATGAATGGCGGCCGTTGGGAGGAGAAAACACTTACGGCGGTGAGGAATGGGGCGATGCGGCCGCCGCCCGGGGCAATTGACGTGTTCCGCCCTGCGATTTTCCGTTGCGCGCGGTTGAATGGATTGCATATTCTCGCCAGAGGAGTTAGGCGGTATATCCGCGCAAGGGAGTTTCACGATGAAAGATATGGAAGCGCTTCAATGGCGAGTGACCCGGTCGAGAGGTGTTTGGGCAGCGGGCGCGCTGCTGGTCGCCTCCGTGGGCGCAAATCAGGCCGCCATGAGCGAGACGCCTGCAAGGTGCAGCATTGCCTATTCGGTGGTGAGTCAGTCGAGCTCGGGTTTTCAGGGTGACATGAAAGTCACCAACGAGGGCGCAGCGCTCAAGGGTTGGACTCTGAGCTGGACGCTTCCAGAAGGGCAGACCCTCACGCAGTTGTGGAATGGAGTCGCGACGCAGTCCCGCTCCGCGGTCATCGTCAGCAACGCGGATTTCAACGAAAGTCTCGACGCCGGCAGCACGGTCGATATTGGATTCACTACGTCGGTCAGCGGCGGCACCAATGCGGTGCCTGAGACCGTCAGCTTGAACGGCGTCCCCTGCTCGATCAACGGCAGGGCGCCGTCCCCGTTATCCTCCCTGAGTGCGGGAGCGGCGACAACCTTGTCCGATGGGCTTCCGCTGCCTTCGGCGGGAGTTTCGCTGCAGGGTGTGAAAGTCGGGGCCCTTACGATCCTGAATTGGGCCGGCTTCAAGGCGGCGACGTCGTGGACTTTCGATGACTCGCAGCCATCACAGATCCAACATTTTTCAGAAATTCAAGCCGTTGGCGTGCCGGTGACCTACTACATCACCACGGGAGTCAGCTCGGAAGCCAACTACAATACGACCTGGACCGCGGCCGTGAATGCTGGCGACGAGATCGGAAACCATACTGTCGACCACTGCCACGCCAATTTCACCCAATGTATTACGAATACGTCCACGGGCAACCTCGCGACCGAAATCGATGAAGCGACGACCTTCATTACGCAGCATTACCCTCAGAAGACGGTCTGGACGGGTGCATCTCCATACGGAGATACCGGGTATGACGCAGACGCCTCATCGCGGTTCTTCCTCTATCGAGGAGTCGGGGGAGGATCCATCAAGCCGAACGACGGCACCGATCCATTCAACCTGCCGATTCACCTGGCGGCACAGGGTGAGACGGCTGCCCAGTTCAACAGCGTGACGGATGCGGCGCGTAGTGCCGGAGCGTGGCAGATCTTTCTGATTCATACCATCACTCCGACGACCGCCATCTGGTTCAACCCGGTTGCCGTGACAGACGTTACCGGAGCGATGACACACGCGAAGACAGCGGGGGACACGTGGGTTGACACTGTCCGCAATGTCGGAGCCTACTGGCGCGGATTGAAGACTCTTGCGGCGGCGAAGAGCAGCACGTCGGGGACCACTACGACCTGGACCTGGACATTGCCGGCTCACTTCCCAACCGGCAGGTTCGTTCGTGTGACAGTGCCCAGTGGTACGTTGTCACAAAAGGGCGTTGCATTGACCAAAAACTCGAATGGCTTCTTTTCGGTATCGCTGGACGCAGGCTCGCTTACGCTGGTCCAATAGTCGATAAGTCCAAAAGGCTGCCCGGAGCCCCTCCGGGCAGCTTTCCGCCATGTTAGCTTACGTAGAAGACGCCGAGATGCCTGAGGTCGAGCCCGCGGTGTCACTTCTGGCGCCGCCCGTATGTACATCCGCGCCGCTGGAAAACCGGCTTTCTGGTCGCATCCGGAAGGTCAGGGTGAGCCCTATTGCGATCAAGAGGGCATCGCAGATGAACGGCAGCTCCCAGCTATGGAACCGATCGATAAGGTAACCTGACACCACGGGGCTCACGATGGCTGCCAATGCTGAGCCCGTATTCATCATGCCGCTGGCCGTGCCGGAATATGCGGGCGCGATGTCCATTGGTATCGCCCACATGGGGCCGATGGTCATTTCCGCGAAAAAGAATCCCGACGACAGGCACAGGAGCGAAATGCTCGCGCTATGCACGAACATCAGAGGCAAGAGAGCAATGGCGGTAAGCAACATGCATACCGCCACCATCCAGGTGCGCGCCGCTGCGAGGCTGCCCGTACGGCGGAGCAGCTTGTCGGTAGTCAGCCCGCCCAGGGTATCACCCACAACTCCGGCAACGAAGACGCTCGAAGAGAAGATAGCCGATTTCTTCAGGTCCAGATCATAGCTGTGCAGGAAGTACTGCGGAATCCAACTCAGGAACAGCCAAAGATTCCAGCCGTAGCAGAAGTACACGACGGCCACAGGGGCCATGCGCTTGAACAAGGCGGGCCAAGGCGCTTTCGCTGCTACAGTTGTGGCCGAGGCTCCGAGCGACGCCAGCTCCTGTGACTGTACGCGTGGGTGTTCTGCCGGAAACTCCGTGAAAGTCACCGCCCAGAGCACTACCCACGCAACGCTTATGACGGCACAGGCATAGAAGGAGGCACGCCAACCTGCGGAGGTCATAATGAGTACGACCGCTCCGGGAGCGACTGCATTGCCTACGCGTGCCGCGGCGTGGGTGATGCCCTGCGCGTAGCCGCGTTTGTCGCCGGGGAACCAGCGCGACATAGCTGTCGTCGCTGCTGGCAGAGTAGCTCCTTCACCGAAGCCCAACACTACACGGGCGATCAGCAGCGATACCAACCCTGTCGCCATGCCGGTCAGGGCAGTCGCGCCAGCCCAGACAATGCCGCATGCGATCAGCGTTCGGCGAGCGCCATAGCGGTCGCTAACCCATCCGCCGACGATCTGCAGCAACAGATACGGATATGCAAACGCCGAAAATACCAACCCGATCTGCGTCTTGTCGAGGTTGAAGTCCGCCGCGAATCCGGCCGCTGCCGTACTCACATTCACGCGGTCGAGATAGGTAATGAAGTACATCAGGCATAACAGCAGGAGTACTACGTGAGTGACTCGCAAAGCCCGCATCAGCCGTCCCTTTGGCCTGGTGGATTCACGCTCGCTGCCAAGCAGCTCACCTGGAAGTCGTGACCGGAGGCTGCTTCGCAAAGTGCTCCATCGCCGCCTGCACACCGCTGCCGGCAAGCGGGATTCCGCTGAGCTGGAGGCCCATTTCGCAGCCGGCCAGAGCGGCAAGGAGCGTAAGGTCGTTGCTGTTGCCAAGGTGTCCGATGCGGAACATGCGGCCGGCAACCTTGCCGAGGCCTGTTCCGAGGGAGAGATCGAAGCGTTCGTAGATCAGGCTTCTCAGGGCATCTGCGTTTACGCCTACTGGGGTGATAACGCCCGTGAGCACGGGCGAGTAGCTTCCCGGATCCGCGCACTGGATAGGTAGTCCCCAGGCATCTACAGCGGCGCGGATGCCAGCGGCCCAACGTCGGTGACGCGCGAATACGTTGTCGAGCCCTTCTTCGAGGAGCATGTCACATGCTTCTGACAGGGCGTAAAGCATGTTTGTGTTGGGTGTATACGGCCAATAACCATCCTTGTTCATTGTTATGATTTCGTCCCACGCCCAGAAGGAGCGGGGCAATCGTGCGGTACCGGAGGCCGCCAGCGCGCGAGGCGATACCGCGTTGAAGCTGATTCCCGGTGGCAACATCAGTCCTTTCTGGGAGCCGGCGATCGCCACGTCGACACCCCATTCGTCGTGACGATAGTCGGTGCAAGCGAGGCCCGAGATGGTGTCCACCATCAGCAATGCGGGATGTCCGGCCTCGTCGATGGCTTTGCGCACGGCTGCGACGTCAGAGGTCACTCCCGTGGACGTTTCGTTATGAACGACGCAGACAGCCTTGATCTTGCGCTCTACGTCCTGACGTAGCCGCTGTTCGATCAAGGCCGGCTGTACCCCACGGCGCCAATTCGGAGCGTGTGGCAGTAGTGCGTCCTGCCCATTCCAGGCGATCACCTCGGGGACCACGCCCAGTCGCCTGGCCATCTTGATCCAAAGTGCCGCGAAATGGCCGGTCTCGTACATCAGCACGTGGTCGCCAGCCGACAGGGTGTTTGCGAGCGCGGCTTCCCAGGCACCAGTTCCCGAGGCGGGATAGACGACCACCGGATGTTGGGTTTTGAAGATGGCTCGCAGCCCTGCCAGCACTTTCTGTCCCAGCGCCCCGAACTCGGGCCCCCGGTGATCGATTGTAGGCAAGCTCATCGCCCGCAACAGCCGGTCGGGCACAGGGCTAGGTCCGGGAATCTGAAGAAAGTGGCGGCCGCTGGGGTGGAAATCGAGGTTCAGCATTCTTCCCTGCGCAGTTCCGGAACGCGAACAGAGCCTCTCAAATTTGCGTTCAAGATTCAAATTGCTTGCCTACCCGCATCATAATCCGTACTTTTGGCCAAGAATACTTGCGAAAGTGCATACAAAAATGCATCACCATGTTGGATCTGAGCGGTGACGCCGCCCCCGGCCAACGAGGTCAGCCGCACGCTCGAGCGGCGCTTGCGTCACGATACTCATGGCGAGGTTCTCTTCGACCTGGCTTCGCGCGGGCGCTATTCGACGGATGCGTCGATTTATCAAATCACTCCTGTCGGCGTGTTCGTACCTCGGCGCGGTGAGGATGTCGCCTGCGCCATCGATATCGCTCGCGATCTCAAGGTTCCGGTGCTGTCTCGCGGCGCGGGCACCAGCCAGTGCGGTCAGACGGTCGGCGCAGCGCTCATCATCGACCACTCCAAATATCTGCGCATGCCGCTGGAAATCGATGCTGCCAACCAGACTGCGACAGTGCAGCCAGGCATCACGCTCGATTCTCTGAATGCACTCTTGAAGCGCGATGGCCTGTGGTTTCCGGTTGACGTGTCGACGAGCGCACAAGCAACTCTTGGCGGCATGGCCGGCAACAATTCCTGCGGCTCGCGTTCCATAGCCTACGGCAACATGGTGCACAATGTGTTGGGCATGAAAGCGTGGCTCTCAGACGGCTCCGTGATCGAGCTCGGACCGCTTGCCGCGGCGGGCACGCGGGCGCGGAAAATTGCTGACTTCGTTCGTAGCCTCGCCGAGCAGCATCGCGAAGCGATCGATGTTGCCTGGCCGAAGGTATTGCGGCGTGTCGGCGGGTACAACCTCGACATATTCCACAATCAGAATGTGCGTCCGTATACCGCCGACGGCAGTGTCAATCTTGCGCATCTGATGGTCGGTTCGGAGGGCACGCTTGCCTGTACCCACAGCCTCAAATTGAAGTTGGCGCCTCTGCCTCGGGCGAAGGCGCTTGGAATCGTCAACTTTCCCACGTTCCGCTCGGCCATGGAGGCGGCACAGCATATTGTCCGACTGATACCCACGGCGGTGGAGTTGGTCGATCGCACGATGATCGACTTGAGTCTGGCAAACCCGGCATTCCGCCCGGTCATGGAGCGTGCGCTGCTGGGGAATCCCGCGGCAATTCTGCTGGTCGAATTTTCCGCCGACGAGCACACGGTGCTGGCGCCGAGGCTCGAGGAGCTGACGATGCTGATGGGCGACCTGGGTCTGCCCGGCAGTGTCGTGAAGCTGACGGACGCCGGTGCACAGAGCGCCCTCTGGGAGGTACGCAAAGCCGGGCTGAACATCATGATGAGCCTCAAGGGTGACGGCAAGCCCGTGAGCTTTATCGAAGATTGCGCCGTCCCACTCGAGCACCTCGCCGAATACACGGACGCCCTTACCGAGGTTTTCGCACGACACGGTACCCGCGGAACATGGTACGCGCACGCCTCTGTCGGCACTTTGCATGTTCGCCCGATCCTGGACATGCGTCGTGATGGTCCTGAGGGCGGGGCCGCGAGGATGCGCGCAATAGCAGAAGAAGCGGCAGCTCTCGTGCGCAAATATCGAGGCGCTTACAGCGGGGAGCACGGCGACGGCCTTTGCCGTGGCGAGTGGATCGCGTGGCAGTTCGGTCCGGCAATCAACGAGGCCTTTCGCGCTATCAAACACTACCTCGATCCCATCAACCTGTTCAGCCCTGGCAGGATCATCGATCCGCCGAAGATGGATGACGCCGCGCTGTTTCGATTCGCGCCGGAGTCGGCTCCACGCCCGTATCGGGTGAGCCCGTTGGAGCCGCTGCTCGACTGGTCGGGTTGGAACGTGCAAAACGAGCCGATGACCGAGCGCCTTACGGCTCCGGGTAGTGGCGGTGATCCGGCCCGGGGCTTCGCGAAAGCCGTCGAGATGTGCAACAACAATGGCCACTGCAGAAAGTTTGATTCCGGCACTATGTGTCCGAGCTATCGTGTCACACGCGACGAGCAACATCTGACCCGAGGACGTGCCAATACGTTGCGCCTAGCGTTGTCCGGCCAGTTGGAAAAAGATGCGTTCACCAGCCGCGATATGTATGACTCGATGGAGCTTTGCGTCGGTTGCAAAGGCTGCAAGCGCGAATGCCCGACGGGAGTCGACATGGCCAGGATGAAGGTGGAATTCCTCGCGCACTACAAGGAGCGCCACGGCTACACACTCAAGGACCACTTGATAGGGGGATTGCCGAGGTACGCGGAGAAAGCGAGTCGGACATCGTGGCTGCTGAATCTGCGTGACTCGTTGCCCGGTGCGGCGTGGGCAAGTGAGAGGGTCTTAGGCTTCTCCGCCCGGCGGTCGCTGCCAAAGTGGCGCTCCGACACGTTCTGGCGCACTTCTGACACGACCTTGTTCAGTGCTGCGGAAAAAACACTCAGCGTAGCTGCGGCGGGCGGCAAGGCTGCTGTTTTGTTCATCGATACGTTCAACGGAACTTTCGAAACCGAAAATGCTCTTGCCGCGGCACGGGTGTTGAAACGCGCGGGTTATGTCCTGCATGGCCCGAGAAGGGCCAGAGGCCACTATTGTTGCGGGCGCACCTACCTGAGCTGCGGAATGATCGGAAAAGCGAAAGCCCTGGCGGGTGAGTTGATTGACGCGTTGCTGCCCTTCGTTCGGGCTGGCGTTCCTGTCTTGGGGCTCGAGCCTTCATGCTTGTTGACCTTGCGTGACGAAGCTTTGGTCATGGGATTAGGCGAGCGCGCCGAGCTGGTATCGACATACGCATTGTTGTTCGAGGAGTTCGTGGCTCGCGAAGCGAGGGAAGGGCGCTTCAAGGTCCAGTTCGAGCCGATTGGTACACCCGTGCTGGTGCATGGTCACTGCCACCAGAAGGCCTTCGGTGCCGTGAGTCCGATGCTGGATGTGCTACGGCTCTTGCCGGGCGCCCGGCCCGAGCTGATCGAGAGCTCGTGTTGTGGCATGGCGGGCGCTTTCGGATATGAGGCAGAGCACTACGACATCTCGATGCGGATGGCTGAGGTGAGTCTATTGCCCGCCATACGCAAGCTCCCTGACGCCATCGTCGTTGCCGATGGCACGAGCTGCCGACATCAGATCCGCGATGGAGCGCGGCGCGAAGCCGTGCATGTGGCGCGCCTGCTGGAGCGGCACCTTTCTGCGGTGGCCTGAGTCGAAGGTGTTATGATCGATCAGACGGAATGGGCGTATGGCTTATGCGACCATACCGCGGTAGCAGCGCAGTCACGGTACTACCATGATCGGGCTCGCTCTGAATATCCACTGCACCGCCGAGCTCGTTGACAACAGAGTACACGAGCGAAAGGCCGAGCCCCGTCCCCTCGCCGGGCTCCTTGGTCGTAAAAAATGGGTCGAACACTCGTTCGACCAGCTCTGGAGGAATTCCGAGGCCCGTATCGCGGACGCGTAGTCGTACGTACTCTCCGGGCGGGATGGTCGCAGTGGCGAACGAGCACGTTTCTTCGAGCGTGATGAGGTCGAGATACACGCTCAGTACCCCTCCCGACTTCATCGCCTCCAAGGCATTTGTGCAGAGATTCATCACGACCTGGTGGATTCGGGCGGGGTCGCCCAACACGGCCGAGTCGCTGGCATGCAGCTCGTATCCGAGCCGGACTCCGGGCGGCAGAGATTTGTTGACCAGATCCAATGCTTCCACGACGATCGATTGCAGATGTACCGGGATGCGACTGCCCGGGTCGATGTGACTGAATGCAAGCAGGCGCTCGACCAGGGACTTGCCATACAGTCCGGCGCCGGCGATGGCATCCAGATGACGGCTGCCGTTGAGCGTCGGGTCATTGGCCGCCAGCTCACAGCGTTGGATGATTTCGGAGAAACTGACATTCAACGTGTGCGCAATGCCCTGGGCGAGAGTGCCTATGGCTTCGAGTTTCTGGGCCTGGCGTAGCTTGGAGTCGAGCCGTCGCTCTTCTGCGATCTCGCGGCGAAGAGTCGCCGTCATCTCCGCCGCAAGCGCATCCGCCCGCCGACGCAGCGTTGATTGTGCTCGGAGTATTACGAACAACAGCAATGAGACCGGAATGCCTGCTCCGAGCACGACCTCGGGACGGCTGGTGTCGGCCGTGGTTGCACTGGGCGCGCGCTGGCAGCGCAAGGCCCACGCGTGGCCTGCTATTTCGCCTTCGCGGGCCGTTACAAGAGCGGTTGTTTGCGCACTTGCAGGTCCGTCGGCTCCCTGAGATCCTGAAGCGCGGTGATCGCTCGAGGAAGATGGTGCGCCATCGTAGATTGCGCAGCTGATGTCTGATGGCCAATCCTGCAGCACGGTCTGGAGTACTGTTGCTGCATTGACTGCTCCGAATGCGTAGCCCCGAAGGGCGCGGCGACGCCTGGTGAGAGTCAGCGGAGTCTCCCTGCCTTCGTACACGGGCGCGTACAGTAGAAAGCCCACGTCGCGATCCGAACGCGATCTGCGGAAGCGGGCGGGCAGGGGCGCGGCTGTTTCCGTACCGGTGTCACGGGCCTTTTCGAGGGCCGTGCGGAGGGCAGGGTCGGAAAGCATGTCATATCCCAAAGTACGTCGGCTGCGTCCTA
>CAZBTV010000168.1:0-15475 GCA_964494895.1 uncultured Steroidobacteraceae bacterium
AACATCAGCGAAAGCCGCATGGCCAGCCTTGGGACCGAGTTCGCCATGCTACTGCTCGTGTCGGGGAACTGGCACGCGCTCGCGAAGCTCGAAACTGAGCTGAAGCGTCTTGCTGAAACGAACGGCCTGACCGTACACCTGAAGCGCACCGAGCCGCGCTCGCCGCGCACGGACATGCTCCCGTACTCGATAGACGTGGTATGTCTCGACCAGAGTGGAATCGTGTCAGGGTTGTCTGGCTTTTTCTCGAGCAGAGGCATCGACATAGCAGAAGTCTCCACGCGAAGCTATCCGGCGGCGCATACCGGCGCTCCGATGTTCTCCGTGCAGATGATCGTGAACGTCCCGAGCCGCATCCACGTCGCGCATCTGCGCGAGGAATTCATGGAGTTTTGTGACTCGTTGAATCTCGACGCCATCCTGGAACCGGTGAAGTCCTGACGATCCAGATCAAAACGGGCCTCACCGTCCCTGACTTTACGGTGTCTGCCACGGGCGGCGAGCCCTGGCGTCTGAAGAATGCGGCGGGCAAGAAGCTGGTTATCTACTTCTACCCAAAAGATATGACATCGGGTTGCACGCGGGAAAGCCAGGACTTCCGCGATCTGTACCCTGCGTTCCGCAAAGCGGGCACCCAGATAGTCGGAGTCTCACGAGACAGTATTGCCTCGCACGAGAAATTCTCGACGAAGGAAAAGCTCCCCTTTCCCTTGCTGAGCGACCCGGAAGAGCAACTATGCAAGCTTTTCGACGTCATCAAGGAAAAGAGCCTGTATGGTAAGAAATATCTTGGCATCGAACGCAGCACCTTTCTTCTGGATGCGAAAGGTGTGTTGCGGCACGAGTGGCGTAAGGTAAAGGTGCCAGGCCACGCGGAGGAAGTTCTTGAAGCGGCGAAGTCTCTCTGATCCGGGTTCTGGCACTGCTGTTTCCGCTGAGCGTCGGGATGTGAAAGCAAGACCTCGTGATGGACGCCGGCTATTCGTGCTCGACACGAACGTGCTCATGCACGATCCAACCTCAATCTTTCGATTTGAAGAGCATGATGTCTACCTGCCAATGACAGTGCTCGAAGAGCTGGACGCGCACAAGAAGGGCTTGTCCGAAGCCTCGCGCAACGTGCGTCAGGTAAGTCGGTTTCTGGACGACATGATGCGCGATGCCACGAAGGAACAGATCGACAAAGGCTTACCCCTGCCTTACGAATTCTCCGGCAACCACGGCCAGAAACCCTCCAGCGGCCGGCTGTTCTTCCAGACTCGTCAGCTTGCCAACGTGCTACCCGACAATCTCCCGGGGAGCGGGGGCGGCAACGACAACGCCATCCTTGCGCAGACGCTCGCTCTGCAGAATGAGCAGCGCGACGTCCGAGTGATTCTCGTCTCCAAAGACATCAACCTCCGCATCAAAGCCGCCGTTCTGGGCGTACACGCGGAGGATTACTACAGCGACAAGACACTCGAAGACACGGACGTGCTCTACAGCGGCATGACCGCCCTGCCTGTCGACTTTTGGGAGCTGCACGGCCGGGACATGCGCTCATGGAAAGAGGCCGACCGAACGTTCTACGAGATCACCGGCCCAGCGGTACGCGAATGGAACCTCAACCAGGGTTTGTACGAAGATAGCCCCGAAGGCATCGAGGGCATCGTCCGCAAGATCAACGGCGACTCGGCTGTCATCGAGCTGCTGCGTGACTATCGCAGCGAGCGGCACAATCTTTGGGGTATCACGGGTCGCAATCGGGAGCAGAATTTCGCGCTCAACCTCCTGATGGACCCCGAGATCGACTTCGTCACCATCCTGGGCCCCGCCGGTACCGGCAAGACCCTGCTTGCGTTGGCGGCGGGATTGATGCAGACCCTGGAGACGAACCGGTTCGTTGAGATCATCATGACCCGCGTTACCATCCCTCTCGGGGAGGACATCGGGTTTCTCCCAGGGACGGAAGAGGAGAAAATGGAGCCATGGATGGGCGCCCTCATGGATAACCTGGAGGTACTGACGGGAACGCAGGAAGGCGGTAACTGGGGGCGCGCAGCCACCAACGATCTGCTCCGCAACCGGATCAAGATCCGGTCGTTGAATTTCATGCGGGGCCGGACCTTCCTGAACCGGTATCTGATTCTGGACGAGGCTCAAAACCTCACGCCCAAACAGATGAAAGCGCTGATTACGCGAGCCGGGCCTGGGACAAAACTGGCGTGCTTGGGCAATATCGCCCAGATCGACACGCCGTACTTGACGGAAATGACCTCTGGCCTGACCTATGCTGTTAACCGCTTTCGCGGCTGGCCCCATTCAGGGCACATTACGCTGGTCCGTGGAGAGCGGTCCCGGCTCGCCGACTACGCCTCAGACACTCTCTGATGACGACGGCCGCTCATGAAAGTTTGTAAGCTTTTGTAAGGTCAAGGAAACTCGAGACCCTAAGCCAAGGTCGAACGCGTCATGCGCCGCCTCTGCTCACTGCTTCTGACCGCCTGCACGCTCGTCGCGACGGTAGCTTCGGCCGTAGAGCCGGTACAGCCGCCTCCGTCGACGTTGGATGCGGCACCTCCCCCCGTACCAATCGGGAGCGATCTACCCGCGGAAGTGACGAATGAGCTCCCTGATATGGGGAGTCCCGAGCAGACGATCATCTCCCACTCCGAGGAGCGCCAGCTCGGCTACATGATGGTGCAACAGCTGCGCGATCAGAACGCGCTGCTGGAAGACCCTGAGATCAGCGAGTACCTGAACTCGATCGGCGATCGTCTCGCCGCGCAAAGCCCGGACGGTGCCCAGGGCTTTCAATTCTTCGTCGTGAAGGACTCCGCGATCAACGCATTCGCGATCCCGGGAGGGTTCGTGTTTGTGAACTATGGGCTCATCCTGTCGACGAACACGGAATCGGAGCTGGCGAGTGTGCTGGGGCACGAGATCGCGCACGTCACCCAACATCACATCGCGCGCGCGATCCGCGCGCAAAGCCAACAGAGCATGACGACCATGGCGGCGATGCTCGCGGCCATCTTGCTGGGCGCGATGGCCCATGGAGGCGGACAGGCCATTGAGGGTGGTATCGCAGCAGCGCAGGGCCTGGCTGCCCAGCAACAGATCAATTTCACGCGCGACGAGGAGGCTGAAGCCGACCGGGTCGGCATCGGTTACCTGGCGGGTGCGGGCTTCGATACCCAGGCCATGGGAAACTTCTTCGAGGTGCTGGTGCGGAAGGAGGGTCTTGCCGCCACGTATATTCCGGCCATGCTCGTGGACCACCCTGTTACCACGGATCGTATCGCGGAGGCGCGTGCCCGGGCCGCGCAGTTTCCGCCACGGAACGCGAAAGATTCGCAGAGCTATGCGCTCTGTCGTGAGCGTGTTCGGGTGCTGACTGCCCCGGGCGATACTGACATCGAAAAGGTATACGCCGCACGCCTGGCGAAGGGCGAAAAGGACCTGGCGACCCGCTACGGAGAGGCTCTCGCGCTGATGGTGGACAACAAGCCAGTGGAAGCCGAAAAGATCCTGTTTGAGCTCACGAAAGAGCACGAGGGTCTCATCATGCTTCATTCCGCGCTGGGCCAGGCGGAAGTCAAAGCTGGGCAGACCAACGACGCACTGGGCACTTTCAAACACGCCGTGCGGTTATTCCCACGCAACGTGCCGGTGACCGTGCGTTATGCCGAATCGCTCATCGCGGCTGGCAACGCCAAGGAAGCGCACGCGGTGTTGCTCGACCTTTTCAACAATGTGCCCCCCACCCCCGAGCAGATCCGGTTGACGGCGAATGCGGCCAGTGCCGCGGGAGACACCGGGGATGCCTACTACTACATGGGCGAATACCAGGTTGCCGGCGGCAATCTGCAGTTGGCAGCCATGCAGTATCAACTCGCGCTGTCCTCCCCCAACCTGACCCCGATCCAGCGCCAGCGCTACCAGGCACGCCTGGACGAGGTGCGTGAGTACCTCGCAATGGCGAAACTACGGAAAACGAGCATTACCGGTCCATAGCTCCTTCGCTAATTCCTCGCTCGAGCTTGCCCGCCCGTGACTCGCACACGGGGTTGGCTGATACAATGTGCGCTTCGCCCTCAAGGCAGGTCGCTCGATCCAATGCAGTCCACCAAGTCCGGGCCTTTCGCGCTGTGTGTCCTCCTGCTAAGCCTGGCGGGGTGTGCCGCGCCACCGGTCAAGAAAGACCCACGCGATCCGTGGGAGCGATTGAATCGCACCACGTATGGTTTCAACACCAAAGTCGATAAGGCCGTCCTGCGGCCCGTGGCCAGGGGCTACCAGAAAGTCACGCCACAATTCGTCAGAACAGGTGTCAGCAACTTCCTCGACAACCTGAATTATCCGATCGTCATGGTGAACGATCTCCTGCAGGCCCGATTCAAGGTGTTCGCGCAGGACACCGGACGCTTTCTGATGAATACGACCCTGGGCATCGCGGGCTTCTTGGATCCCGCCACCCAGGCGGGGCTGCAAAAAAACGAAAACGACTTCGGACTGACGTTCGGGCATTGGGGCATCGGGAAAGGTCCCTATTTTGTCATTCCGTTCCTGGGACCTTCGGACGTGCGCGATGGCCTGGGACGCGTTCCCGGCGCCTACTTCAGTCCGCAGAATTACGTGAATGACTGGAGGATTCAGTACGGCATCTGGGCGGTAGCGATCATCGACACGCGTTATCGCTTGTTGCCCACAGACGAGCTCATCGCGAGTGCCTACGATCCGTATCTCTTCGTGAAAAACGCCTATCTGCAAAGGCGCGACTACCTGCTCAACAAGGGAACCACGACGCCCTCGCCCAGCGAAAACGAGGCGGACAAGCTGCTGGATGAGGCGACGAAGGAGGAGGAAGAAACACAGCCGGCGCCCGGAGAGGTCAAGCCGGAGCAGCCCAAGTCAGATCAGCAGAAGCCGGATCAGCCGAAGTCAGATCAAACCAATTCGGATCGGCCACAAGCGGATCAGGCCACGTCCGACCAACAGGGATCGCCCCCGCCGAAGCCCTGAACGCAAGCACGGTCGCTGCCCAAGCGGCCGGACGCTGTCGGCCGCGGGCAACCGGTTGGCTCTCAGTCAGACTCCCTGCTGTAGCAACTTGTCCACTTCGCTGATCTTCGCAATCGCAAGCAGATCAGCAGGAAGGTTCACATAGCGCAACGAGCGGCCATCGCGCTTCGCAAGCGCCAGCCAATCCAACAGCACGGTGAGTCCCGCGCTGTCGGAAACCGTAATTCCGCTGCAATCGACCTCGCAGGCACGCGCCCCGCAGTCCCGAAATTTCCGTAAGCCTTCCTCTCTCGCGCGCCTCGCGGTCGCAAACGTCAGCCCGCCGCGCAGCTGCGAACGCCCATCCGCGCCCGCGGAGACCTCGAATGAGCCCGCAGCCGAGCTTCGGTCGGGCGCTGCGGCAGCCGCCGTCGTCATGATGTCTTCTTGACCGTCTTGTTGATATCGCTCGGCTTCTCGCCTTTTTCGAGGCGGGCGATGACGGCATCGAGACCCTGCTGATCAATCTGCGCGCCGAAGTCGTCGTGATAGCTCTTCACATAACTGATGCCGTCGATCACCACATCGATCGCTTTCCACCCTTGCGGTGTTTTGCGCATGGTGTAGTTCACGGAAACGCGATCGCCGTCATCACGCTTGATTTCCGAGCGTACAGTGGCTCGCTCCTCGTTCGGCTCTACCTTGGTCGGGAAGATCTGCAACTTATCGGACGTGAAGTCGACGAGGGCATTGCCATAGTTTGTGACAAGGGAGTGATAGAAAGCATCCACGAAGCGCTTGCGCTGTTCCGGTGTAGCGGTCCGCCAGTGCACGCCGAGAACGGCGCGCGCGGACGTGTCCACGTCGAAATGTGGCAAAAGATACTTATCGACGAGCTCGCGGACCTTCGAGGGGTCCTTGCGATACATCTCCCGATTCGCGTCCAGAGCCTTCAGCATGCCCTCAGCAGCGTTTTTCACCACCTCCGAGGGGCCCTCCTGGGTATTTTGCGCAGTTCCTGATGCGGGGGCAGGCGACTGAGCCTGCGCGTTGACCACAGGTCCATACGCAAACATGGCAGCGGCCGCGATGAAGACCATCGCCCGCGCGCACTGGCTGAATAAACTCATTTTTTCGACTCCTCTTTTTTGGGCTCGTCCGTTTTGTTCGGCTCGCTCGTCGACTGGCTCTGGCTGTCGCTCGGCTTGCTGGCGAAAGACGCAAACAGCTTGTTGATGAGATTCTCGAGCACGATCGCCGACTGTGTCTGGTCGATATGGCTGCCATCCTTGAGGAAGGTATCCGAGCCGCCCGGACTCAAGCCGATGTACTTCCCGCCGAGCAGGCCTTGGGTATTGATGCTGGCAAAGCTGTCATCCGGAATCTCTTTGTATTGCGGGTCGATTCGCATCCCGACCACCGCCTTGTAGGTCTTCTGGTCGAAGTGGATCGACTCCACTTCACCGACATTGACGCCTGACATGGTAACGGGCGCGCCCACCTTGAGGTCCCCGATGTTGTCGAAGTCAGCAGTCACGTGAAAGCCAGACTTGGCCCCGCTGAGCCGCAGTCCACTCTGCGGAAGCTGCATGGACAGGAAGAACAGGGCCGCGAAGCCCAACAGCACGAACAAGCCAGTGCCGATCTCGAGAGTCCGATTGGATTGCATACGATTCTCCAGGCAACAAGCGGGCCTGCGGGCCTACGTCACAAGAACGCCGCGGTCAAGATCAAGTCGAGCAGCAGCGTCAGCACGGACGAGGCAACTACAGTGCGCGTCGTTGCGAGTCCGACTCCGGCGGCCGTCGGCTCTGCGTGGTATCCCTCGTTCACGGCGATCAGGCTGCAGGTGATGCCGAAAACGAGACTCTTGACGACTCCTTCAGTGACATCGCGCAACTCGACGGAGCCCTGCATTTGCGACCAGAAGGAGCCTCTGTCGACTCCCATGAGCTGCACGCCGATGAGCTGCGCGCCGTAGAGCCCCACGAGACTGAAGATGGCGCCCAGCAGCGGCATGGCCACCACCCCGCCCATGAAGCGGGGTGCCGCCACATATCGCAACGGGTCGACGGCCATGATCTCCATGGCGACGAGCTGATCGGTCGCGCGCATCAGGCCGATCTCGGACGTCAACGCGGTGCCGGCGCGGCCAGCAAACAACAGTGCCGTGATGACCGGCCCGAGCTCTCTCAGCAACCCGAGCGCCGCCGCGGTACCGAGCGCTTCCTCGGAGCCGAAGCGTTGTAGCAAGTTGAAACCCTGCAGGCCGAGAACCATGCCGACGAAGAGCCCCGCGAGCATGATGATGATCAGCGAGCGGGCGCCCGCGTTGTAGATCTGGTAGACGATCAACCGCGGCCGAGCCAGTGCAGGAACACTGTGCACGATCAGTTGGACCAGGAAGATCGCGCTCGTGCCAAACTTGCGCACGCCTTCCAACAGGAAGCCGCCGTGATTTCCTTTGCTCAACGTTCCTCCACCGCCAGCAGCTGCGAGGTGTAATCCTGTGCCGGATAGTGGAAGCGCACCGGTCCCTCCGCGCCTCCCGTCATGAACTGGCGTACGGCCGGAGACTCGCTCGCCAACAATTCGCCCGGGGTGCCCGCGGCGGCCACTCGCCCCGCTTCCAACAGGTAGCTGTCGTCGGCGATCGTCGACAGCTCCTGCACGTCGTGCGAGACGACGATGCTGGTGATGCCCAGTGCAGCATTCATCTGCTTGATGAGGCGTAGAATGAATCCCAGCGAAATGGGATCGAGACCGACGAACGGTTCGTCATAGATCAGGACCTCGGGGTCCATGACGATGGCTCGCGCCAATGCGACGCGTCGCGCCATGCCCCCGGAGAGCTCCGAAGGCATCAGATCGGCGGCTCCGCGTAAGCCGACCGCCTCGAGCTTCGTCAGTACCAGCAGGCGAACCAGCGATTCCGGTAGATCGGTGTGCTCCCGCACCGGGAAAGCGACGTTCTCGAAAACGGTCATGTCCGTGAGCAACGCGCCGTTCTGAAACAACATGCCCATCCGTTTGCGCACGGCATAGATCTCGGGCCTGGACAATTTCGCGAGATCCTGACCAAACGCGGTCACCTGGCCACGAGTGGGCTGAATCTGCGCGGTGATGAGCTTCAGCAGTGTTGTCTTGCCGGTGCCGCTGGGTCCCATGATTGCGGTGATACGGCCTCGCCTGGCGCGCACGTCCACTCCAGAGAAAATGGGGCGGCTGTCGACGGCGTAGTGCACGTCGCGCACGGCGACCACCACGTCATCCGGCTCAGCGGCTGACGTGGCTCGAGCAGTTTGAGTGCTTGTCACGTGGGACGAACTGCCTCAGGCAGCTTGGTTTTCCTGCTCGGACGAGTAACGTCCGGTCGTGGCAAGCCCATTGAGCCTGGCCCGCTTGGCGAACTCCTTTTGCCCGGCGGTGACGTTGGCCGCCGCCCCGCCCCATGCTTTGAGCGCCGTGTCCTGCAATGCCCGTCCATAGCTGAACGTCAGGTTCCAGGGTAGCGGCCCCAATTTATTCATCAGAGAAAGATGGAGCGTCGCCTCGGTCGGGGACTGGCCACCGGAGAGGAACGCGATGCCGGGTACCGCTGGCGGAACATGGCGCTTAAGGCAGCGCACAGTGGCCTCGGCAACCACCTGCGGCGGCGCGCGGTTCGCGGCCTTCTTACCCGAGATCACCATGTTGGGTTTGAGGACCATGCCTTCGAGATAGATGCGGTGATCCGCAAGCGCGTCGAACACCGCCTTCAGTGTTGCGTCGGTCACTTCCTCGCAACGCTCGATCGAGTGCGCACCGTCCATTAGGACCTCTGGCTCCACGATCGGCACGATGTCGTTTTCCTGGCAAAGCGCGGCGTATCGCGCCAGCGCGTGCGCGTTTGCCTGGATTGCGAACGGCGTCGGGATCCCGTCCGCGATATCGATCACCGCGCGCCACTTCGCGAATCGAGCACCCAGCTTGTAGTACTCGGTCAGACGCTCACGCAATCCGTCCAGCCCCTCGGTGATGGTCTCCCCCGGAAAGAGGGCCAGCGGCTTCGCGCCAGTATCGACCTTGATCCCCGGGATGACGCCGAGCTTGGCGAGGTACTCGGGAAACGGCGTGCCGTCCTTTGTCTTCTGCCGGATGGTCTCGTCGTAAAGGATGACACCGCTGATGTATTCCGCGGCGCCTGGAGCCGTGAACAAGAGCTCGCGGTAGGCACGGCGATGCTCCTCCGTCGACTCGAGCTTGATGGCGTCGAAACGCTTCTTGATCGTGCTCGTGCTTTCATCCGCGGCCAGAATACCTTTGTCCTTAGCCACCATCGCCTTGGCGATGCGTGCGAGCTCGGTACGATTCATTGTCTTCGATCCTCCAGCAAGAGTGGACGGCCACACGCACTAATTGTGCCTGTCGAGCCGCCGTTCATCACCAGTTGAGAGGGCGAAGGATACCAAAGATGGCTGTGCGGACGCGCTTGGTTTCCGCGAGCAATTAGTACTAAAATAGTCCTAGTTTAAAATGACTGCTTCCCCCTATGCTGCGCATCAGCCGGCTCACCGATTACGCCACCGTCGTTCTGGCCACGCTCGCCGAGGAGCCTGAGAGGGTACAGACGGCGACCGCCCTTGCGGAACGGACGCGGATAGCGGCTCCGACCGTGAGCAAGCTGCTGAAACAGCTGCAGCGCGCGAACTTGGTGACCTCCACCCGGGGACTGCATGGCGGGTACCAGCTCGCGCGTCCGGCGGCCCAGATCAGCGCCGCGACCATACTGGACGCCCTCGAGGGACCTGTCGCACTGACCGATTGTGCGGCCGGCGAAGGGCACTGCGGCATCGAGGGTAACTGCCGTGTAGGCAGGGTCTGGCAACGCTTGAATCTTGCCATTCGCCGCTCATTACAGGATGTAAGCCTGGCACAGCTGGCTGGCATCGACGCCTCGCAGGTACGCCTGCCGACGCTCGAGCGCGAGGTGAAGCTACCGATGCCCCGCTCGCCTGCGCGCTCATGATCACCTCAGTTTCCAATCCATACAGACCCACCGTTTTCAATGCGTGCAGACCATGAGTGAAACCGCCAAACAGTTAGAAAGTCTGATCGCACGAGGTTACCAGCACGGATTCGTGACGGAGATCGAGTCCGACACGGTTCCGCCTGGGTTGGACGAAAGCGTCGTGCGCCTCATCTCGCGAAAGAAGAACGAGCCCGCGTTCCTCACCGAGTGGCGGCTGAAGGCGCTCCGCCATTGGTTGAATATGGGCGAGCCCCACTGGGCACACGTCAGGGTCGCTCCTATCGACTATCAGGGGATCTCCTATTACTCCGCGCCACGTGCAAAGAGCGACGGCCCCAAGAGCCTTGCCGACGTGGACCCGAAGCTCCTGGAGACCTACGAGAAGCTCGGGGTACCGCTCCACGAGCGCGCCAGGCTGGCAGGAGTAGCGGTGGATGCGGTGTTCGACAGCGTATCCGTCGCGACCACCTTCAAAGAGCGCCTGTCCGCGGCCGGCGTCGTCTTCTGCCCCTTCTCGGAGGCGGTGCAGAAGCACCCGGAATTGATCGAGCAATACCTGGGTAGCGTCGTCCCGCAGTCGGACAACTTTTTCGCAGCCCTGAACTCGGCGGTCTTCTCCGACGGCTCGTTCGTTTACGTCCCCAAGGGAGTACGCTGCCCGATGGAGCTGTCCACCTACTTCCGGATCAATGCCGCCAAAACCGGGCAATTCGAGCGCACCCTCATCATTGCCGATGAAGGCAGCCACGTAAGCTATCTAGAGGGCTGCACAGCCCCCATGCGCGATGAGAACCAGCTCCATGCGGCGGTGGTGGAGCTCGTGGCTCTCGATGACGCTCATATCAAGTACTCGACGGTCCAGAACTGGTACCCGGGGGATGTCAACGGTGTTGGTGGCATCTACAACTTCGTCACCAAGCGGGGCGAGTGCCGCGGCCGCAACTCGCATATTTCCTGGACCCAGGTCGAGACCGGCTCCGCGATCACCTGGAAGTACCCGAGCTGCGTGCTGCGGGGTGAGGGCTCGATCGGGGAGTTCTACTCCGTCGCCACGGTCAACAATCACCAGCAGGCTGATACGGGGACGAAAATGATCCATATCGGCCCCAACACGCGCAGCACGATCGTCTCGAAAGGCATCTCCGCGGGGCACGGGCAGAACACCTACCGGGGGTTGGTGAAGATCCTGCCGAGCGCGCACGGCGCGCGCAACTTCACCCAGTGCGACTCCCTCCTCATGGGAGGCAAGTGCGGAGCGCACACGTTCCCTTACGTCGAGGTCAAGAATCCTTCTGCCACCGTGGAGCACGAGGCGAGCACCTCGAAAATCAGTGACGACCAGCTTTTCTATTGCCTGCAACGAGGCATTTCCCAAGAGGATGCGGTGAACATGATTGTCAGCGGCTTCTGCAAGTCGGTTTTCAAAGAGCTGCCGATGGAGTTTGCGGTGGAAGCACAGAACCTGCTCGCGGTCAGCCTCGAAGGCGCGGTGGGCTGATCATGTTGAAGATCGAGAATCTGCAAGTCAGCGTCGAAGGTAAGCAGATCGTCAACGGGTTGAGCCTGGAGGTGAACCCGGGCGAGGTGCACGCCATCATGGGCCCTAACGGCTCCGGGAAGAGCACTCTCGCCTATGCCCTGGCGGGGCGGCCGGGTTATGACATCACGGGCGGCAAGGTGACTTTCGCCGGACGCGATCTACTGGCATTGGCTCCAGAAGAGCGCGCACACGAGGGCATCTTCCTCGGATTCCAATATCCGGTGGAGATACCGGGCGTGAACAACGTCTATCTCCTGAAGGCAGCGATCAATGCTACCCGGAAGCATCGCGGGCTGCCGGAAGTCGATGCGTTCGATTTCCTCACGCTCGTCCGCGAGAAGATGAAGGTCATGCATATGGAGGAGAGTTTCCTCTCCCGCGGCGTGAACGAAGGATTCTCGGGCGGTGAGAAGAAGCGCAACGAGATTCTGCAGATGCTGATGCTCGAGCCGCGGCTCGCCGTGCTCGACGAGACCGATTCGGGGCTCGACATCGATGCGCTCAAAGTCGTTGCCAACGGCGTCAATACTCTCCGCTCGCCGCAACGCTCGGTCGTGCTCGTGACCCACTATCAGCGATTGCTCGACTACATCGTTCCCGATTTCGTGCACGTTCTGGTGCGCGGGCGCATTGCCCGCAGCGGCGACAAGACTCTGGCGCTCGAGCTCGAGCGTCGTGGGTACGACTGGATCATCGAAGAGGCGGCATGATGGCTTCGGCACTTGCAACACGCATAGCCGAGGAGCACGCGACCATCTCCCCGGAATTGCCTGACGAGGTCGTCAGCAGAGAGCGCCGACGGAGCGCGATCGAGACCCTCAAGTCGGATGGGCTGCCCACTTCGCGGGACGAGAACTGGAAGTACGCGAGCCTGCGGCCGTTGGAAAAGGTGCGGTTCGCCCCGCCGGTAGCTGCCGCCGGGCACAACCTGACAGCGGCGGACTTGCCGGAACCCATCAACGGTTATGCCCGATATACATTCGTCGATGGCGTGTTCGCTCCGGCTCTCTCCGCGGTGGGGGCCCAGGCCGGAATCGCGGTTCTTCCGCTGCGAAGCTCGGCGTCCCGTGCGTCCGCCCCGAGTGTGCTACGCCCTGCCCTCTCCGCCGATGCCACGAGTACAAAGGACTCACGCTTTGCGCTGTTGAATGACGCGTTTGCCGTCGACGGCGTTGCCCTTCGGGTCTCGGCTCTTTCGGGATCGGCGAGCACCGATCGTCCAGGCTGCATCGAGCTCGTGTTCGTGGCCAGCATCGAGGTACAAGCTGGCTCATCCTATCCGCGTATCGAGATCCATGTCGGCGAGCGCGCGCGCCTGGACCTGATCGAACGGCACATCAGCGCCGGCGGCGGTGGTGGTGCCAATTTCGTGAACGCGGCGGTCTCGGTCGACCTTGCAGCAGGCGCCATTGTCAACCACTACCGCGTACAACAATCCGGAGCGAAAGCCATCTGCTTCGACACGCTCTCCGTATTGGCGGCGCGGGATGCGAGCTACAAACTCCATGGCGTGGGTATTGGCGCCCTTTCATCCAGATCGACCATCCACGTACAACTCGCCGGCGAGCGAGCCAACGCGGCGATCTCGGTTGCATCCCTCGGCGATCGCCAGCAGACCCACGACACTTTCGCCCTTGTCGAGCACGCGGCCCCCAATGCACGATCGGAGCAGACATTCCGTGGCATCGCAAGTGGACGTGCACGCGTCGCTTTCAACGGGAAAGTCGTCGTCCGCGGAGAGGCCCATGGAACCGACTCCCAACAATCGCTCCGCGGCCTGCTTGCTGGATCCGAAGCTGAGATCGATGTCCGTCCACAACTGGAAATCTACACCGATGACGTCCGCTGCGCGCATGGCGCCACTGCTGGGAAGCTCGACGAGAATATGTTGTTTTACCTGCTGTCCAGAGGCATCGACCGCGAGACGGCGCAGGGCCTGCTGAAATGGGCATTCCTCGAGGATGTGGTGGCCAGGATCGAGGTTCCCGAGCTGCGGCGGCAAATCGAGCGCAGCCTCGCCGGGCAGATGCAAGACGTCTGGCGCATGGATCCTGCGGGCGCCGCGCTGACAGGTGCGCCAAATACGGCGCACGGGGAAATGCGCGAGCAATCCCTCCGGGAACCAGAGTGAGCGGGCACTGCCCGCGACACAGGAGTTTGTTGTAATGGCGGCAATCGCACCCAGAATCGAAACTCGGCCGGAAACAGCCTCATCGCTCGATGTCGAGCGCGTACGCAAGGACTTTCCCATTCTCGAGCGCACGATCAATGGGCGTCCTCTGGTCTATCTCGATAGCGCCGCTTCCGCGCAGAGGCCTCTGGCGGTACTCCGCGCGGTCGAGGAGTATGAAACGCACTCCCATGCCAACGTCCATCGAGGTGTTCACGCCTTGAGCCAAGCGGCGACGGAAGCCTACGAAGGGGCTCGTGAGCGGATACGACGCTACATCAACGCGCGCTCGACCCGTGAGATCATTTTCGTGCGTGGCACCACCGAGGGCGTGAACCTCGTTGCACAAGCCTATGCCCGTCCCCGTTTCAAGCCGGGCGATGAGATCCTCATCACCGGCCTGGAGCACCATGCCAACATCGTGCCGTGGCAAATGGTATGCGAGCAAACAGGCTGCAGCTTGAAGGTTGCACCCATCGACCGGCGCGGCGAATTGGTGCTCGACGAGTTCTTGAAGCTGCTTTCACCGCGTACGAAGCTGGTTGCCGTCGCACATGTCTCGAATGCGCTCGGCACGGTACTGCCGGTGAAACGCATCATTGAAGCCGCTCATGCGCAGGGGGCGGTAGTCCTGGTCGACGGTGCGCAAGCCATGCCGCATACGCGTGTCGACGTGCACGCTCTCGGCTGCGACTTCTATGCCTTCTCCGGTCACAAGGTCTATGGACCCACTGGCATTGGCGTGCTCTATGGGCGCGAGGAGCTGCTCTCGGCCATGCCGCCGTGGCAAGGGGGCGGTGACATGATCCTCTCCGTCTCGTTCGAAAAGACAACTTACAACGAGTTGCCCTGGAAATTCGAGGCCGGCACGCCCAACATCTCCGGCGCCGTGGGCCTGGCGGCCGCCATGGATTATGTCGAAGGACTGGGCATCGAAGCGATCGCCGCGCACGAGCAACGCCTGCTGGCGCTCGCGACCGCGGGACTCGAGAAATTTCCAGAAATCGAGATCATCGGCACGGCGGCCCACAAGGCAGCTGTCCTGTCGTTCACCATGAAGAGTGTTCATCCCCACGATCTCGGCACAATCCTCGATACCGAGGGTATCGCCGTGCGTACGGGTCACCACTGCGCGCAACCTGTTATGACTTTCTTCGGCATACCGGCGACCGCGCGAGCTTCGTTCGGCGTGTACAACACCGAACGGGACGTCGCGGCCCTCGTGGCTGGCCTGGAGAAAGTCCGTGAGGTGTTTGGCTAATGGATCTGAAGGACCTTTACCGGGACGTGATCCTGGATCACAACAAGCATCCGCGCAATTTTGGGCGGCTCGAGGCAGCGAGTGCGCACGCCGACGGCCATAATCCTCTATGCGGTGATCGCCTGTCGGTGTTCGTCAAGATGAGCGGCGATCGCGTCGAGGACGTTCGTTTCGAGGGCAAGGGTTGCGCCATCTCCACGGCTTCCGCATCCCTCATGACCGAAGCAATCAAAGGCAAGGACAAAGCCGCAATTGGCGCACTGTTCGAGAAGGTGCATACCCTCCTTACACAACAGGACGCCGTTCCCGGTACCGAGCTCGGAAAGCTGGCCGCCCTCTCAGGAGTGCGTGAGTTTCCGTCACGAGTCAAATGCGCGAGCCTGTGCTGGCACACGCTGAACGCTGCGCTCGATCGCAGCGCGAGCACAGTCTCCACGGAGTAGCAGAATAGATGCGTACGCACGAGAACGAGCCTTTTGTCGTAAACCGCGAAGTGCGCGCGGTGATGGT
>CAZBTV010000169.1:0-1228 GCA_964494895.1 uncultured Steroidobacteraceae bacterium
ATGCGAAGGAATTCCCATGGGAGCGCATGAGCTCGGGTCGGATGTGCTCAGCAACGCGGCGATAGCGACTCTGCCGGGCGGTCAACCAAAGTTTTCCAGCACCAGCACCCCAGCGCCCGTATTGGAAATCGGCGCATGGTAGTGCTTGTGTATCACCTTGACGTTTGACTGCAATGCGCCACGCATCACCAGCCACATGATGGTCTCGATGCCTTCGGTACCCGCGCGTCGCATGATGTCGGCATTGGAAAGTCGGGTCATCCACTCGGGGTCATTCGCGATCTTTTCCATACAATCCAGGTCGAACTCGACATCGATCAGGCCGGCGCGCTCGCCCTGCAACTGGTGCGAGAGCCCTCCGGTGCCAAGCACGACCACGCTCAGGTCCTCCGGATAGGATTCCACGGCTCGACGAAGCGCCTGACCGAGCTTGTAGCATCTTCTGGCGGTCGGAACCGGATGCTGCACTGTATTGACCGCGAGCGGAATAGTCGTCACGGGCCAGATGTCGTGTGTTCCATAAAGAGCTCGAATGGGATTGACGAATCCGTGGTCGACTTTCATCTCCTGGCACGTGCAGATATCGAATTCCTGAGCAACCAGCGACTCGGCGATATGCCAGGAGAATTCGACATCCCCTTTGAACGGGGCGACGGGCTTCAGAGCCCAACCTTCATCGTCGTTGCGGTAGGTGTCTGCACAACCCAGTGCGAAGGTAGGAATCTTATCCAGGAAGAAGTTGAGTCCGTGATCGTTGTAGACCACGATGGCAACGTCCGGCTTCTTCTCACGCAGCCAGGACTGTGCAGGCTTGTAGCCATCGAAAAATCTCTTCCAGTACGGCTCCTGAGTCTGATTGTTGGCAATCGCATTTCCAACTGCCGGGATATGGGAGCTGGTCACGCCACCGATGACTCTAGCCATTCCAGAAACCTCCGCGCCTGGCCAGACGCTGGGTCAGGCCCTCTCCTTTTGCCAGCAGCTTAGCCTGGAATTCCTGTGTAGAGATGCCTTGAAACCGCGCGCCAGCGTCCTGCACCGAAACGCCACGTGGGACGGCCATCTTGGCCAGGTAATAGATATTGGCACCGGCCCGCAGCATGCCAAGAAAGTCCTTCGCGAGCACGAGCTCCTTGTACTTGCCGCTCACGCCGTAGGTGTCGCAGTACGCCGCCGGATCACGCTCGAAGCGCTCGCGATTGCACGCCTCGTTCAAGGAGAACAGGAG
>CAZBTV010000169.1:1328-9077 GCA_964494895.1 uncultured Steroidobacteraceae bacterium
CCGGATCACGCTCGAAGCGCTCGCGATTGCACGCCTCGTTCAAGGAGAACAGGAGTTTGTTCAAGGGGTATGACCCGTGCGCGTGCTGTCCGTCGAAAACGTAGGTTCCGGGGATATCATCGTAATCGTGCTTTGTCCAAGTCATGAGTCACCCCACTCGACTCTGAATCGGAAAGCCGGGATTGCAACGTTCGAGGGATCCGTTGCTGGTTTACCGGCAAAGCTTTCAAAAGCGTTCATGTTGTGGCCTGAATCGACCCACCAGTGTGAGTCACCAGTGATCTCATAACATAACTCGCGCACCACCCAACCTGGGCAGGAGCTCATGGTTCGCGCAAGCCATCAGGACGCCTATCGTGGGAAGTACGTATCTCGAACCGGCTACGGCACGTGATGCTTGAATGATCACTCCGTGGTTGCGTGCCGGGCGTGGTTTGCTGGATTACCTGCAGGCGTTCCTATCGTCAGCGTTGCTGGAATCGCCGGCGCACCCGGCGGACATTCCGGCCTGTTCGTTCCCACCCGGTTTGAGCAACAATATCCGCAACAGCGACGCGAGCAGCGCTGCCACCGAGCGGCCTTCCGGTCGGATTACGATCACGTCGAAGTACATAGGAAGAAAATGTCACGGGTGCGCCCCTTGTCATCGGCTTCGAGAGCCCTCTCCGGAGCATTGCTGTCCGCGGTCTTCTGCTACGTTCTATCGAGCCTCGGCTGGTTTGCCGGCGCGCTGGCAGCGCCACGCCCGATCACCCCCAGGGGACCATTGACCCCGGAGGAGAGGGGCAACATCGCGGTATTCGAGTCCTCGAAGGGCTCCGTCGTGTACATCTCCACCAGTGAGCAGGTTCTGGACTACTGGACCCTGAGTGTCGAGACGGTTCCCCATGGAACCGGATCGGGATTCATCTGGGACAGCGCGGGTCATGTCGTGACCAACCTGCACGTGATCGCGGACGCATCGGTGGCGACCGTTCGGCTTGCGGACGGAAAAGACTATCCCGCCACGCTCATTGGCGTCAGTCGCACGCACGACATCGCGGTTCTGCAGATTCGGATTCCCGCCAGCTCCGCGGTGCCGATGCCGATCGGAACGAGCCACGATCTGCAGGTTGGCCAGAAGGTGTACGCAATCGGGAATCCTTTCGGCCTCGACTGGACACTGACGACTGGCATCGTCTCCGCGCTCGACCGCTCTCTCACCGGCGAGAACGGCGCTCTCATCCGCCATCTCATCCAGACGGATGCCGCCATCAACCCTGGAAACTCCGGCGGCCCCTTGCTCGATAGCGCCGGGCGCCTCATCGGCATGAACACTGCAATCTACAGTCCCTCCGGCGCCAGCGCAGGTGTTGGATTCGCCGTTCCGGTCGATACCATAAACCGGGTCGTGCCCGAGCTCATAACGAAAGGCCATTACGCCTCTCCCAGCCTCGGTGTGCAGACGGACGAAAGGTTGAGCAGAGCAATTGCGCGCCAACTCGGTGTCCAAGGCGCTGCCATCCTGCGTGTCCGTCCCGGCGGTCCCGCGGCACAGGCTGGCCTGCGCGGTGCGCGCTTCGGCCGGCGAAACGCGATCTATCCCGGCGATGTGATCGTCGCTCTCAACGGGAAAGCCGTGGAAAATGTAGCAAGCCTGCTGGCCCTGTTGGACGACTGCAAGCAGGGAGACGTCGTGGAACTAACGGTCTGGCGAGATGGAAACAAGATCCGCGTCCCTGTCACCCTTCGCAGCGGCGAAGACGACAACTGAATAGAGCGCGGCGGCCGCGGCTCAGAACCCGCACAGTTCCAGCGAATGCTGCGCCGCTTCGCGCGTCGCGATCCAATGGGCAGGGAACAACGTTGCCAGCCCCGGCCGGAACCGCGTATCTTTTCTGGCCTATGGCTCCCGGCACTCCAGAATATCCGCGCGACATGGTGGGCTACGGCCGACGGCCGCCCCATGCGCAGTGGCCAAATGGGGCGCGGATCGCGGTTCAATTCGTGCTGAACTACGAGGAGGGTGCGGAAAATTGTGTGCTCGACGGCGATCCGTCGTCGGAGACGTTCCTCTCGGAAATCGTCAACGCGCAGCCCTTCCCGATGCGGCATATGAGCATGGAGTCGCTTTACGAGTATGGGTCGCGCGCGGGTGTCTGGCGTGTGCTGCGTGCTTTCGAGCGGCGTAGGTTGCCCCTGACCATCTTCGCCGTCGCGACCGCCGTACGACGTAACCCGGAAGTGGCTGCCGCCTTCAAAGAGTTGGGACACGAGATCGCCTGCCACGGCCTGCGCTGGATCAGCTATCAGCTCATCGACGAAGCGACCGAGCGCGCCGACATGGCCAAGGCCATCGCTCTCTTGCGCGACACATTCGGTACGACACCGCTGGGTTGGTATACGGGACGGGATAGCCCCAACACACGCCGTCTGGTCGTCGAGCACGGCGGACTGCTGTACGACTCGGATTCCTATGCCGACGATCTCCCTTATTGGACCGAAGTCACTGCAGGCAACCACGGTGCGCCGCGCCAGGTGCCACACCTGGTGGTTCCCTACACACTCGATACCAACGATATGCGATTCGCGGCCGTGCAGGGTTTCAACTCCGGCACGCAATTCTTCGACTACCTCAAGGCTGCCTTCGACTCGCTATATCGGGAGGGCGACCCCAACGGCCTGAACGCGCCCAAGATGCTTTCCGTCGGACTGCACTGCCGGATCATTGGCCGGCCGGGCCGCATCGACTCCCTGGAACGATTCCTCGATTACGTCTTGCGGCATCATGACATCTGGATCTGCCGCCGCGTCGAGATCGCCCAGCACTGGATCCAGACTCATCCCTACCAACCCGCTTCCAGTCCACTCACCGTTCGCCATGGCTGACCCGATTCCGTACGATCTGCTGAAACATCATGTGAACGTCGCAGACACCCGGCTCGGCGCCATCGCCCTGTTGGCAACTGATGAGTTCTTCGCTCCCAAGGAGCGTATGTTGCAACCGAGCGAGCCCGAGTGGCGTGCCGGTGTTTATGACGAGCACGGTAAATGGATGGACGGTTGGGAATCCAGGCGTCGGCGCGACCAGGGCCATGACTACTGTATCGTGAAGCTCGGAGCCCCGAGCACACTCGCGGCGCTGGAGATCGATACCCGTCACTTCACTGGCAACTATCCCCCGTTCGCCTCGGTACAGGCATGCCGTATCAGCGGCGATCCGGACAACAACACCCAATGGAGTGCGTTGCTTCCACAGTCGCCCATCGGGGGAAACCAGCGCAATTGGTTCGCGTTGAAGTCCACTGATGTCTGGACACATTTGAAGCTGAATATCTATCCGGACGGCGGCGTGGCGCGCTTCCGCGCGTACGGCGCGGTTCAGTACGACTGGGCGCACGCGGCGGTACATGGACCTGTGGACCTCGTGGCAGCGCTCCATGGCGGTCGCGCCATCGCTTGCAGCGACGAGCATTACGGCTCGATGCATAACGTGCTACTGCCCGGCCGCGGCAAGAGCATGGCGGACGGCTGGGAGACCCGCCGCCGACGTGAGCCCGGCTATGACTGGGTCATCCTGCAACTCGGCTCCCCTGGCCGCATCCGTCATATCGATATCGACACGGCGCATTTCAAAGGTAACTTCCCACACCAGGTATCGGTTCAGGGGGCGCTTCTGCAAGGAGAATGGGACGGCCATGTGGTAAGCCAGTCCCTCTATTGGCCAACGCTGCTGGACCCGCAATACCTCAAGGCCGACAGTGAGCATCGATTCCAGTCAGAGTTGCGTGATCCGGAGCCGGTCTCGCACGTTCGGGTCAACATCCACCCTGACGGGGGCCTGAGCCGGGTCCGATTGTTCGGCCACCCCGGGGCTGTTTGAACGGGCAGCCATGGCAGAGATAGTGCTCAAAGTCGAGCCACTCACCGCGGAGGCATTCGCGCCTTTTGGGGACGTCATCGAAGCCGGGCGCCGCGCTCCTCTTCTGATCAACGACGGTACCTGCGAGCGTTACGACGATCTGGCACGCGTGGATGTGTCAGCCAATGACGGACGCCCCTTGATCAGCATCTTCAAGGCTGAGCCGCGGAAGCTCCCTTTCATCGTGCGATCGCTCGAGCGGCATCCGCTCTCGAGTCAGGCCTTTTATCCGCTGGACGCGACCCCCTTTCTGGTCGTCGTGGCCGAGTCTGGCGAAGGCCCCTGGGCACCTCGAATCCGCGCCTTTCGCGCCGCCGGCGATCAAGGCGTGAGCTATCGGCGCAATACCTGGCACCACGGGCTGTTGGCTATCGGCCGGACTTCGCGATTCCTGGTCGTCGATCGCGGCGGCCCCGGTGAGAACTGCGAAGAGATCTCGATAGAGCCACCCATAGTCGTAAGCCTGTAGGGAAGCACCATGCTCAGATACATTGACCGTCGGGAGCTGCTCCTTGGCGCGGGGGCCACGCTCATTTCGCTCCGATACGGGGCCACCGCGGCCGGCGGATCATCGGGCATTCCGCCCGCTCCCGTAGCGCGAGTGCAAGTGGTCAAAGACACGTACTTCGGCGAAACACTGCAGGACCCTTACCGGTGGATGGAGAATGACAAGGACCCCGACTGGCTCCCCTTCCTCAGAGGACAGAACGATCATGCACGAGCAGTGCTCAACAGCATTCCGGGCCGTGACGCACTGTTGAACCGCATTCGGCAACTCTCCGGCGATACGGCCACCACGCGCGCCACGCAGCGTGCCGGGGGCAAGTTGTTCTTCGAGCAACGGCCTGCGGGCGCCGAGAACTTCAAGTTGTTCGTGCGCGAGGACGGCAGAACACGTACTCTGATCGATCCGACGGCGCTGGGGCAGTCCTCCGGCGCAGGCCATTTCTCACTCGACTGGTGGAGGGCGTCACCCGACGGCTCGCATCTGGTCTATGGCCTGTCGAAAGACGGCAGTGAGGACTCGATCGCCCATGTGATGCGCGTCGCCGAGGCGCGAGATCTGCCAGAACGCATTCCAAACACCGAGAATGCCCAACCTCAGTGGCTCGACGACGGCACGGGCTTTTTCTACAACCAACTGACTGGCGCCGTAGGAACCCCGGAGCGATATCTTGACAGCATCGCGCGTTTTCACAAGCTCGGCGCCGACCCGGCGTCCGATCCGCTGATCATCAAGCGTGGTATGGCGGCAGATGTCACCTACGACCGCATACAGATGCCGCACGTCCGCACCTTTTTCGGATCGCATCACGCCGTGTTGACCCTATCGGACGTGAGGCAGGAAGCTCGTATGTTGATTGCGCCCTTGGCGGATGTCATTTCCGGCAAGGCGCGCTGGAGGAGCGTCGCCGGTTTCGAGGACGAGGTAACGGATGTCGAAATAGATGGCGATGCTATCTATCTGCTGGCCAACAAAGGAGCGCCGCGCGGCCGCATCTTGCGCACCTCGGCCCTTTCCCCTTCACTGCGCACCGCCAGCGAAGTGGTCCCGCAGAGCACTCGGGTGATCGACTCGATATCGCTGGCGAAAGACGGGCTCTACCTGAAGATCATGGATGGCGGGATCAGCCGGCTCGCACGGCTGCGGCACGACGGCCGCCTCGAGGAAATTGCTCTGCCCTTCGATGGCACCCTCTCCGCGCTCGAGACCGAGCGCACCCAGGATGGGGCGATGTTCGCTCTGCAGGGCTGGCTGAATGCGTCGGACATCTGGGTCAGCGACGCGGAAGGTCATCTGAATGCTACGGGCCTGACTCCGAAGCCGCGGATCGACGTCAGCAGTTATGAGACTGTGCGCTCGTTCGCCACCGCGAAGGACGGCACGAAGATCCCGTATTCGCTCATCTACAAGAAAGGCATACGACTCGACGGCAGCAACCCAGTGTGGATCAGCGCCTACGGATCGTATGGCATTCCCGCCTACACACCGGCGTTTGCCGGCCGGTCGCTGGCACTCATCGATGCCGGATTCGTTGTCGGCTATGCGAACGTGCGCGGTGGAGGCGAGTATGGCCGTGAATGGCACAAGGCCGGGCAGCTGGCCAACAAGCCCAACACCTGGCGCGACTTGATCGCTGTATGCGAGGAGCTTTGCGCAAAAAAATATACTTCACCCAGCCGGCTGGCCATCGGCGGAAGATCGGCCGGCGGCATCACCGTCGGACGAGCCATGACCGAGCGCCCGGACTTGTTCGCGGCGGTGATCGACGGTGTTGGCTGGTCGAATCCGCTAAGATATGTAGCGGAGCAGAACGGCTATGGAGAAGAGCCGGAATGGGGCGCCATCTCCGAGGAGTCGGGGTATCGCGCGCTGAAGAGCATCGACAGCTACCAGTCCGTGCGCGATGGGGTTGCGTATCCCGCGGTGATGCTGACCACCGGGGTGACAGACCCGAGGGTTGCCCCTTTTCACGTGGCCAAAATGGCCGCACGGCTGCAGGCCGCCAGCAAGTCGGGCAAGCCGGTCCTTCTGCGTGTCGACTTCGATGCCGGCCATGGCATCGGCTCGACTCGTGTCCAGCAGGACCAGGAAGCCGCGGACACCTACGCTTTCCTGCTGTGGCAGACAGGGGTCGCGGGCTATCAGCCAGGCGTAAAATCGTGATAGTGCATCCGAATGCCCGATGAGCTCGAGCGCATGAGAATCGCAACCTACAACGTCAACAGCATCAACGCCCGCCTGCCGAATCTTTTACGCTGGCTGAGTGAGACATCGCCGGACATCGTCTGCCTTCAGGAGCTGAAGACACCTCAGGAAAAATTTCCGGAAGGTCCGATCCGGGATGCCGGGTATGGCGTCATCTGGCATGGACAGAAGAGTTGGAACGGTGTGGCCATCCTCTCCCGGGGGAGCGACCCGGTCGAGGTCACGCGTGCCTTGCCTGGCGATCCTGACGACCTCCACAGCCGCTATCTCGAGGCCACCACGCGTGGCCTGATCGTCGGGTGTCTGTATTTGCCGAACGGCAATCCGGCACCGGGCCCAAAGTTCGATTACAAGCTACGCTGGCTCAATCGGCTACTCGTCCACGCCGCAGCGCTCGCCTCCAGCGACTCTCCCGCCATCCTCGCAGGCGACTACAACATCATTCCTACCGAGCGAGACGTATATAAGCCGGAGCGATGGGTGGACGATGCGCTTTTCCGGGTCGAAGTCCGCGAGGCTTTCGTGCGGCTCACCAAGCAGGGTTGGGTGGATGCCGTCCGAACTCGTCATCCAGATGCACAGATCTACACGTTCTGGGACTACTTCCGTAATGCCTTCGGACGCGATGCCGGGCTGCGCATCGATCACCTGCTCCTGAATCCGGCGCTTGCAGGACGCCTGGTGGACGCCGGTGTCGACCGTAATGTCCGAGGTTGGGAGAAGGCCAGCGATCACGCCCCGACCTGGGTTGAGTTGCGAGACGAAATCACCGCCATCCCCCAGAGTCATCAGGAAAGCGAGACTCCCAGCAACGCGCCAACTCCGTAGGTCACCGCCGCAGCCGCACAGCCGAAGACAACCTGGCGGGCGGCGGAGAACCAGGGATTGCGGCCGTTGAACAGCGAAGTCAGCAGACCGATGGCGCAGAGCGCCAAGGCACTTGCGCCGGCGCTGCCGATCACTGCCGCAAGACCGCGCAGCCCGATAAAGGGCGCGACGGGGAAGATCGCGCCTACCGAAAACAACATGAAGGACGTGGCTGCCGCCCCCAACGGACTGCCACCGAGCTCCGTCGGATCGATGCCCAACTCCTCGCGCGCCAGGGTGTCCAGAGCGGCCTTCTTGTCTCTCATCAGCT
>CAZBTV010000169.1:9087-15324 GCA_964494895.1 uncultured Steroidobacteraceae bacterium
CCGGGCTTCCGGCTTTGCCAATCCCTTCGCCTGGTAGATCAGGGCGAGCTCGTGCTCCTCCGCCTGGGGCGTCTGCTCGATTTCCTCCGCCTCCCTGGCCAACTGAGTGCTCGCCAGCTCCCTCGCGTTGGTAACCGAGAGCCATTCGCCGAGCGCCATGGAGCAGGCCCCCGCAATCAATCCGGCCAGCCCCGTGAGGAGAATGGCCTTGTTGTTGGTACCGGCGCCGGCCACGCCCATGATCAGGCAGAAGTTGGAGACCAGGCCGTCGTTCGCGCCGAGCACGGCCGCGCGCAGATTGTTGCCCGAAGCCCCACGATGCCACGGCTCGCTGCGTGCAATGTCAGCGCCCGTGGTGGGGCCGCCGTTACCCCGCTTGGCCATCTCCTGGACGACAGCGGCATGACCCCGCTCCTCGGCCGAGATCGAGTGGGCGTCCGGCTGACCGGCATACTTGTTGCGGTCGGAGAATTCAGCCGCCGCGACAGTCGGCATGACGAACCCCGGCCCGAATCGCCGAGCCAGCTTTCCCAAAAGGCGGGTCCGCAGGCTCGGTACGTAGGGCACCTCCTCGATGCCGGCCGCGGCAAGTTTCGAGCGCCACAAGCTCGCATGCCTGGCTTCGGCCTGGGCGAGTTGCAGAAAGAGATCCTTGCGAACAGGGTCGGGCTCGGCCGCGGCAATCGCTGTGTAGAGTGTTGCTCCGTCGAGCTCGTCACGGAGATTGTCCTGGTATCGCCTGATATCGTCGCCGGTGCCCATGACTTGGTGGTTCCGTGTGATGCGCTCGAGATAAGCAACCGCCGGTCCGGGTCAGGAGTATAGGGCCGCGCGAGCCCGTCGACAGACAAAGGCGATAGGGAAAGCAGGACGTCGCATGACTTCCGAGAGGTGGACGGGGCACCGCGACCGTTGACGCGGCACGGAATATGCTTAGACGCAGTTCACGCAATAGCCAAGGTGAATTCGGGAACTGGTTTCATGAGTGGTGCACCTCGCACGCATCGCTGGCTGCTGGTCGCTAGCGCCCTCCTATGCTTCACCGGCTGTGTCTCGCTTGGACCCCCAGCGACTGGCCCAGCCACACCCCCCTACGAGCCGGTCAAATCAGAAAGTGAGCTCAGCCGAGCATTCAAGGCACGGGTCGAGCAGCACCCGGCGATGTCCGGATTTCGACTCGTGTCCGCGGGGATCGACGGTCTGTTGTTGCGTATCGAGCTGATCGACAGAGCAAAGAGCGACCTCGACCTGCAGTATTACATTTTCCGCTCGGATGATTCGGGCAGGCGGCTCCAACAGGCCCTGCTGCGCGCCGCTGACCGTGGCGTGCACGTCAGAATCATCGGAGATGACGCCGAGTTGGTTCCTGGCGATGAAAAGCTGTTTCTGCTCACCGCGCACCCACGGATCGAAGTGCGCATGTTCAATCCTTTCTCCTACCGCGGGCACAGCCGGATACTTCGCGGCATGGATTTCCTATTCCATAAATCCAGGCTCGATTACCGCATGCACAACAAGCTGATGGTGGTGGATGGGGCGGTGGCGTTGACGGGGGGGAGAAACATCGGCGACCAGTACTTCCAGGTCGATCCAGAATCGCAATTTGGCGACGATGACGTGGTGACCGTCGGGCCCGTCGTCGAGCGCCTGGAAGGAGAATTCGCGGAGTATTGGAACAGTGCCATGGTGGTCCCCGCCAACCGGCTTCTGATACACAAGGTCGATGAAACCACCCTGGCGCATTATCGCGTTGAGCTCGAGGCTCCGCACGCCCTCCTCCAGAAGTATGCGACCGCTTTCGACGAGCGGTTGCGGATGGGTGAGCCGCTGCGCACGATCTTGTCTGATGAAAGTGCGCTGACCTGGGCAAGCTCCACGCTGGTCTATGATAGCCCGGAGAAAAGGAAAGTCCGCAAGGGCGAGCGCTTTGGACGGCTGATGTATGGTCCGATTGCCGACAAAATCGCGGCTACCCACTCGAGCTTGCTCATGGTCACGCCGTATTTTGTCCCAACACAGGACGAGGTGCACCTGCTCGCGCAGCAGGTCGAGCGCAAGGTCAAAGTCCGGATCCTCACCAACTCCCTGCCGGCCGCGCCCGACATTGCAGCCCACGCCGGCTACGCCCGATACCGCCCGACATTGCTTCAGGACGGGGTACACTTGTACGAAATCCGGTCCGATCTCGGCAACACCCGAGGTAGCGGCGAATCCAGGAAGATTGCCCGGTTCGGAACCTACGCCTTGCACGCCAAGCTCTTCGTGTTCGACCGGGATGCGGTGTTCGTAGGTTCCATGAACCTCGATCAGCGCTCGGTGAAGCTGAATACCGAGATGGGTTTGATCATCGACAGCGATCACCTTGCCGACGCGATTACTGCCCGATTCAACGCGCTCTGCAGTCCCGAGGATGCTTACGAGCTGGCGTTGAGTGATCCTCCCCACCATTCCGCCCCCCGACTCGTCTGGCGGACGCGAGAGAGGGGCGAAATGGTGGAATATCGGACCGAGCCGGCACGCAGCGGACTACAGAGGTTCGAGATGAAGCTCCTCTCGCTGTTGCCGTTGGATGGCGAGCTTTAGCAGCGTGCCGATAACAGACTAGCTGCTACAGCTAACGGTCATGATCGCGGTCGTGATCACGTTCGTGGTCGTGATCGTGGTCGTGGCCATGACCATGCTCACGATCGTGGTCGTCTTCATGGTGCTCACGATCCCATCCGTGTCCGTGCTCGCCTTCCTCGCGACGGAACTCGTGTTCGCGCTCCTCATGACGCCAATGCTCGTCATGCCAATGCTCATCATGATGGTCGCGGTATCGGGGCGTGTAGACTTCGTTATACCAGCGCTCTGATACGAAATAGACCGGTCTTCCGCACGCATCGTATTCGCGGCAGTGCCGTGCCCAATGTCTTTCGTGACCCGGTGGTACATGCAAGTACAACGGCGGTGGTGGCGGCACACCCGCCGCTACGGCCACCGGCACGGCCACCACCGGCCTGGGAAGAATCAGCTCAGGCGCCGGAACCTCTCCGCCGATATTGATCTGGCCATACAGGCCCGGCGTGTTGACATTCAACGAGACACTCACATCGCCCGCGAAGGATGCGCCGGCGGCAACAAGCGATGCCGCGCCGCCGATGGCGGCGCGAATGATCCATTGTGACAATCTGCTGCTCATACTACCTCTCGTGGAACAAACGGCGGATCTCAATTCGACCCCGCGCCATGAGCGTCGGAATCCAGGACGATGTGGCCATCCTTTACCGGAATCTCGCGCCCAGGGTCGTGATCCATGCGTAGGTGCTGGCGCTTGCCATCGAGCACGTACACCACTTCGTAGCCCACCGTGGCCTCATGCGTGTCGTACACAGTCACGCAGCGTCGCTCCGTCGTGGTGTAGGTGTTACCTTCCTGCATCTTCCCTTCGATCTTGTTGCCCGCGTAACCCCCTGCAGCCGCGCCGGCGACCGTGGCGAGCACTTTCCCGCTACCCCCACCGATCCGGTTACCCAGCAGGCCTCCGACCACGGCACCGATACCCGTGCCGGCCAGCCGGTGCTCGTCTTTTGCCGGTTTGGTTCGGGTGACCTCCTCGTCGTGGCACTCCTGCCTGGGAGTCCTGCTGGTTTTGGTCAGGGGTTTCACGCTGACCACCTCCGCGCTGCTCGGGGCGGCAACCATGCGATAGCCTGCAAAAGCGCCACCAGCGGTCACAGCGACTGCACCTATTACGAGCCCCACGGCCAGCGACCTGTTCATCTCGCTCTCCTCATTGACATTGTGCAAACACCCGAGGACCTGACGGATCTTTGGTCTCGAGGGTCTTTGAGGCGAAATGTTAGCCCGGCCGACGCCGGATGCAACTATGCGCGTCACGCATTGCCGAACACGTCGCCGCCGGTCCAGTGGGGCCGGTACGGCGCAACAATATTCAGCGTCTGTTCAGGAAGCGGCTAGAGGGGATCGAAGGGCGGAATGAAGCGAGGCCCAACCGCGGCCGGCCAGGAGGGATGCGCTCCTGACCGGCCGGTATCGGCTTATTTTCCAGACATCATCTGCATGATCGAGAGATCGAACTTGTAGAACAGGCCTACCGAGTACGCGACCTCGCTCTTTCCGGGCACGAGCGCCGGAACCCCGAAGTCGCCGTGGCCGAAATCAACAGCACTGAATGCTGTCTCGGCGGAGTTGCTCATGTGGGAGTAAGCAATGTACACGAACGCGTTGGAGGACAAGTTATAGTCGAAACCGGCCGCGAGCTGATGGGCGGCGGTTCCCGCGGTGCCCCCAAGATCACCGGACCAGGTGTATTGAGCCTTCAGTGTACCGTAGGTTCCGTTCGGCCCCAGCTTGAGTGAAGCGCCGACGGTCGCCTGATCGCGGTTGTTGCCGGATACGCCGTTGACATTCTTCACATGCTGGTAAGCTCCACCAACATTGAACATGCTTTGTTCGAAGCTGCCAGTCACGGCGTACGTCTCGAGTCCCGGTGTACCCGAGATGCCGTTGCCGAACTTGCCGTAAGCTCCGCCGACCTTGAGGCCGGTTACGATCCCGCTCGCCGCATAATCGACCTTGACGATCTCGTCGTGCTGGTTGTGGCCCCCTTCGTCCGGCACGAACGTGAGAGCCATCTTCAGGCCGTACAACGTCGGGCTCAGGTACTGCGCCGCGCTGTCTACGCGCGCCGGGAGTCCGTCACCGCTGAACACGTTTCCCAGATCGCCGACCTGGTCGGCAAACAGATTGTAGTCATACACCCACTGGTTCAACCCGCCCAGGCGGCCGAACTGCACGCTGCCGTAGGTGTTGCTCTTCAATCCAACGAACGAGTCTCTGGCGCGGGTGAAAACCTGCCCCGCGGAATTTGCCCCGCCGTTGCCGTCGCCCGTGCCGTGGACCGTGAGATCCACGCCCGACTCATATTGAATGTAGGCGGACACGTCGTCATTGATGTCCTGAGCGCCTTTCAGGCCCAGCCGGGACGAGTTGCTGTGTACGTAGTCGGATGAGGAGACGCCCGTGTCTATGCCATCAAACGACATGTGTCCCACGCCGTAGAGGTCAAAGTCAGCGGCCGAAGCGACTGACCATGACAGCCCGGTCGACAACAATCCGAGAACTCCTACATACAACGATCCGCTTCCTGGCTTTGCCACGATTCCTCCCTGCTGGGGTTGAGTTATGGGGTAGCATTTTGTCCTGGTGAGGCAGCGACCTCACGAAACAGCAGCTCTTCAAAGCAACCGCCCGTGCTTTCGGCACGGATCCAGAACGCCATCCGGGCGCTACATTGCACCCGACGATTTGGCGCGAATTGCGGTTCCCGAAGATGCTCGGTGCGAGCCCTGCTGTTTCCTCAGTTGGATGAGCACTGGACTTTGTGTAGATCAGTGTGCCGCGTGCGCCGGTAGCGTGGGATAGATATTGAGATCCATTCCAAATGGATCTCCGAGACTCTGGACAAATGCCTCGCTTTAGATTTCGCTACTTGTCGACGTCGGCGCGTTCCCAGTGCCCCGACGTCGAGCCACGGCGCACACCAGGCCTCGCCTCAGATTCTGATGCGAAAGCCAATCATGATCGTAGTCTGGTTCTCGCTGCCGGAGGTGCCCGCCTTCGGTGTGCCTTGGAATCCGTTCGCCAGGCCTTTGGTGACCTCCGACCAGTTCACTCCGGTATAGGCGTCGTAGTGCTTGTTGATCATGTAGTCCGCGACCAGGGAGCCCTCGTAGAAGTCGCCGGAGCACAACAGGCCCGCGTCGGCGCACCCGAGGTTCTCGTGGCCGTTCGGCCCGCGGCCGATCGTCCAGCTATTCTGGTCGACGTGGTAGACCGCGGCCGTGAAGTTCCATCCTGATGGGCGCGAATACCTGGCACCCGCCCATTCCATGTTGAACCTGGCCGCATTGTTGACATTGATGGGGACCGCGATTTGATAGCCGTTCTGGGCGGTGCCGCCGGTGTAATCTCCATGTGCTCTGTTGACGTTCGAATAACCTGCATAAAGGGTGAGCTTCGACGCTTGCACGTCGAAAGAGTAGCGCCCCATGAAGTTATACGATGTATTGTTTGAAATGAAGGCGGACAATCCCGGCGTGGGAAGCGGATTGGCCGGATCGTTGAACGAGCTCCTCAGGTTGACTACACCCTTCTCGTTCTCGAATACCGCCTCCACGGACAGCTCTCCGAACGTCGCGCCGACATCGACCCCGTAGGCTTTACCGAAGTTGC
>CAZBTV010000170.1:0-15235 GCA_964494895.1 uncultured Steroidobacteraceae bacterium
TCATCTACGTCCATGTCCCGACCGCATATATGTCCTTGATGATTTATACGACAATGGCGGTGTCTGCCGCTGTCGGCCTCATCTGGAGGATGAAAGTCGCACATGCAGTCGCCGCCAGTTGTGCACCGATCGGTGCGTCGTTTACGTTGTGCGCGCTGGTGACCGGCTCACTATGGGGCGCACCCATGTGGGGCACCTACTGGGAATGGGACCCGCGGCTCACCTCCGAGCTCATTCTGCTGTTCCTTTATCTCGGCTACATGGGATTGCGCTCGGCGATGGAGGATGTGCAACGCGCGGACCGCGCCAGTGCCGTGTTGGCAACCGTAGGGATCGTGAACGTACCGATCATTCATTTTTCCGTGGTCTGGTGGAACTCTCTGCACCAGGCGCCGTCCCTACTGCGTCCCGGCGGGCCGGCGATCCAGGGCTCCATGCTCATTCCGCTGCTGATGATGATTCTGGGGTTTACGCTGTTCTTCGGATGGATCCTGCTGATTCGGCTGCGGGGAGAGGTCCTGAGCCGTGAACGAGCCGCGAGCTGGATTCGTGAGGCGGTGACGTCATGAAGGAGCTGAGTGACTTCTTCGATATGGGAGGCTATGCGGCGTACGTCTGGCCCTCCTATGCACTGACCTTCATCGTCGTGGTGATGAATATTGTATGGGCCCGTCGGCTGCTCGCGCGTTCGCGCAAGGAAGCACGGCGCCGACTCGCAATGCGAGTAGAAGGGGGAGATATGCGGGCAGAAGGAGGAGAAACGATATGACACCGCGGCAAAGACGCATGACTTTGGTCTTCGGTATTCTCGCCGGCGTCGGCGTGGCCGGCGCACTGGCCCTCAGCGCGTTCCGATCGAACGTCACCTTCTTTTTTGATCCCACCCAGGTAGCGGCCGGCCAGGTGAAAACGGGCGAACATTTCCGGCTCGGCGGCATGGTCGAGAAGGGTAGTGTCAAACGCGCGCCGGGTAGCCTGGAAGTGCGCTTCGTGGTCACTGACTTCAAGCACCAGATACCGGTGGTGTACGATAAAGTGCTCCCGGATCTGTTCAGGGAAGGCACCGGTGTCGTGGCCCACGGTCACATGATGGGAAACGGGACTTTCGTCGCCGATGAAGTGTTGGCCAAGCACGACGAGAAGTACATGCCTCCGGAGGTCGCGCGCTCGCTGAAGCGGCGACACGGCGAGGCGCGCGAGGAAGCGCTCAACACTCCGTCGGAATCCAGCGCGGGAGCTGAGGCCCAGGGGCAGTCCAATAGTGACCCGGCTCGGCCGCCGTCCACGACGAGCACGTACGCACCGTCCTCCGCCACCACGTCTTCAGCAGGTAGCTGACATGCTTCCCGAGCTCGGCCACTTTGCTCTGATCCTGGCGCTGCTGCTCGCAGGGCTGCAGGCTTTCTTCGGCATCGCGGGACCGATGTTGGGTCGGGACCGCTGGACGGCGGCGGTCGCGCCCGCCGTTGCCGGACAATTCGTGATGATCGGCACCGCTGTCGCGTGCCTCATCTATTCGTTCATCTCCAACGACTTCTCCGTGAGATACATCGCGGAGAATTCAAACTCGGCGCTGCCGCTTTTCTACCGGGTGAGCGCGTTATGGGGCGCCCACGAGGGATCGCTGCTGCTGTGGATATTCCTGTTGAGCTGTTGGACGGTGGCGGTGTCGGTCGGGGTATCCCGGCTCCCGAGGCGCTTCGCGGCGCGGGTCCTCGGAGTGTTGGGTGTCGTGAGCTTCGGCTTCCTGCTGTTTACCCTGGCTACATCCAACCCTTTCCTGCGACTCGATCCGCCGGCGCCGGACGGACGTGACCTGAACCCCGTGCTGCAGGATCCGGCCCTGGCCATCCACCCGCCGATCCTATACACCGGCTATGTGGGTTTCGCCGTGGCATTCGCGTTCGCCTGTGCGGCGATGCTGGAAGGCCGCCTCGATCAGCAGTGGGCGCGTTGGACGCGCCCGTGGACAACGGCTGCCTGGTGTTTCCTGAGTTGCGGCATCGCTCTGGGGAGCTGGTGGGCCTACTACGAGCTGGGCTGGGGCGGGTACTGGTTCTGGGACCCTGTCGAGAACGCCTCTTTTATGCCCTGGCTGGTCGGGACCGCGCTGATACATTCGCTCGCGGTGACCGACAAGCGCGGACTCTTCAAGAGCTGGACCTTGTTGCTCGCCGTCATTACGTTCTCACTGAGCCTGCTCGGCACGTTTCTGGTTCGCTCGGGCGTTCTGGTCTCGGTGCATTCGTTCGCTGCGGATCCGACTCGAGGTATCTTCATCCTCGCTTTCCTCGTGATCATGATCGGCGGCGCATTGACACTGTACGCCTGGCGGGCGCCACTCCTGAAGTCGCAGGCTGGCTTCGAGCTGGGCGCACGCGAGTCCTTCCTGCTCTTCAACAATATCCTGCTGGTCATCGCCGCCGCGACCGTATTGGCCGGCACGCTGGCGCCGCTCATTTCGGATTCACTCGGGCTGGGCACGCTGTCGGTCGGCACTCCGTATTTCAACCCGACGTTCATGCTCTCCATGTTGCCTTTGGCGGCATTGGTGGGGATCGGCGTCCACGCCAACTGGAAGAGAGGCAAGCTGGGCGAGAAGACGCGCATGCTGCTAACCACCCTCGTTGCCGCCATTATCGGGGCGTGCATCGTTTCCTTTGGCATCTACTCCCACGGGAAGATTCTGACGCCCGTGGCCGCGACACTCGGCATCTGGATCATTCTGACCTCTCTCGTCGATCCGATCGATCGCTGGAGGCGCAATCTGTCCCTCTCGCGTGCGGTCGTCGGCATGACTGTGGCGCACGTGGGCCTCGGCTTGTTCGTTTTATCGCTGACGACGGTTGAGTCGTTCACTCTCGAGCACGACGTGTCTCTGGCGCAGGGCGCCAGCACGGCGGTCGGCGCGTATGAATTCCAATTCCAGGGCATGAAGCGCATCGAAGGACCGAACTATGAAGGTGTGGGCGCCACGATAAGAGTCACACGACACGGCTCGCCGCTGACGGTGCTGTACCCCGAGAAGCGGAAATACTACGTGCAGGGCCAGGTAACGACCGAAGCGGCCATCGAGATGCACTATGGAAGCAACTTGCTGGTCGCCCTGGGGGAGGATCTGGGCGCTGGCAAGTGGAGCGTTCGTATCCAGGTGCGGCCGTTGGTGAATTTCGTCTGGCTATCCGCGTTCATCATGGCCGTAGGTGGCGCGATAGCGGCATCCGACCGGCGTTATCGTGTGGCCCGGACCAGTGACCAGCCGGCCGTCGTGCCGGGCGGCGTCGCAGGAGAGCAGGCTCGATGAACCGTTTCGCGATTCCACTCGGGGTGTTTGCACTGCTGGTCGTGGTGCTGGCCGTCGGAATCAAGCACCTGCCGCAGAAAGGCATTGTCGTATCGCCGTTGCTGGGCAAGCCGGCCCCGGAGTTTTCGCTGCCGAATCTCATGGACGCGAGCCGGACGGTGAAATCGAGCGACATGCAAGGCCACTGGTACGTTTTCAACGTCTGGGGCACCTGGTGCGTTTCGTGCCGCGCCGAGCACAGCACGTTGATGGACATACAACACACCGGGGTCGTGCCGATAGTCGGCATGGACTGGAAGGACGATGATTCCGAAGCCCTGTCGATGTTGCAAAGCATGGGCAATCCCTACGACGTCATTGCTGTCGACAAAGACGGCCGCAAGGCGATCGATTGGGGGGTCACCGGTGCGCCGGAGAGCTTTCTGGTGAACGACAAGGGTGTCGTGGTCTACAAATATCCAGGACCCCTTACACGCGAGATCTGGGAGAAGGAGTTCCTGCCTCGTCTGCCACCGCGCCAAGCGGCGAAGTCATGATCAGAGTCCCTGTTGAAAGCTGGCCCCGAGTACCGGCAACCGGAGGCCGCCTCGCCGCACGTGCGGCGTGGTCACGATCCTGGATGCTAGCCTTGGGTGCGGCGACCCTCGTCTTCTATGTAACACTTGCCCGAGCGGTCGATCCGACGCAGATGCCGACGCCGCAGCTGCAGGCCCGTTATCTGGCTCTGACGCACGAGCTTCGCTGTATGCAATGCCAGAACGAGGCGATCGCCGATTCCCCGGTGGATCTCGCGGCCGATCTGCGCCGGCAGACGCGCGATATGTTGTTGGCCGGCAAGAGCGATGACGATGTCCGCAACTTCATGGTCGCCCGCTACGGGGAGTTCATTCTGTTCCGGCCGCGCATGTCGCTGAAAAACGTGTGGTTGTGGTCGGCCCCCGGAGTGTTGATTCTGGTAGGGGCATTCGTCGCGGTTCGTATCGTCAAGCAGCGAGCGGCGCTCGTCACACAAGACAACGAGCCTCTGGAAGAGGACATTCGCGCCTGATGGTTACCTTTCTCGTGTTGGCCGGCGTGCTGATCATCGCCGGGGTCGCCCTCATCGCCATCCCGTTGCTGCGCCGATCCGCGGCGGATGTGGCCCCAGCTCCGTGGGCCGCTCTCGGAGCCGCGGGCGTACTGGTCATCGGCTCCGCGGTCCTGTATGCGAGCCTGACCAACTGGTCCTGGCGCGCAGAGCCAGCCGGTGATTCCCCCGAAAACATGGTTGCGCGCCTGGCGCGCAAGCTCGAGCGCGATCCACAGGACATGAATGGCTGGCTGATGCTGGGACGCTCCTATGTAGTACTCGAGCAGTATCCTCTTGCGATGCGCGCGTTTCAGCGCGCCGATCGGCTCGCGGGCGGGAAAAACGCGGACGCCCTGGTAGGTCAGGCCGAAGCGCTCGCCATGAGCAATGAGAACGCCCTCGACGGCCGCGCCGGGCGCCTCATCGAGCAGGCGCTCGCAATCGATCCCAACTCCGGCAAGGCATTGTTCTTCGGAGCGGCTGCCGCAGTGCGCCGTGGCGATCTCACACTCGGACGCGAGCGCTTTCAGAAGCTGCTGAGCATGAATCCGCCGGAAGCAATCCGGCCCATTCTGCAACAGCAAATCTCCGCAATCGACGAGAAGCTTGCCGGTAAAGGGGGGAGCGCTACACCGGGGCCCTCATCCGGCGCGCCTTCGCCCGCATCGGCTGCGGCGAGCGCAAACAATGCCGCGGTGCGCGTACACATCGAGCTTTCTCCGGAATTGTCCAAGGCCGCTCCCGACTCCGCGGTGCCGCTCTTCGTCTTCGTGAAAGATCCCGGGCAGCCCGGTCCGCCGTTGGCCGCGAAGAGACTCACAAGCCGGTTCCCGCAGACCGTGGAACTGACACCAGCAGACTCCATGGTACCCGGCCGCGCATTTTCGGCTGGGCAAAAAGTACAGGTGGTTGCGAGGATTGCCCGCTCCGGCAGTCCGATCGCCGGTAGCGGTGATCCGTTCGGCGAGGCTGCCTACTTCGTCGGTCACGACGGGCTGGTCAACATCATCATCGATCACGTCACGCCCTGAGAGCTGCGTTATCGTGGATTAACTCGGTAGTGCGCACGGACGGATCGTGCGCGCCGTTGTGACGCCACAAAAGTCATCTTCATCTCTCTCCCGCGGCTTCGGCATGGGTCTTGCTGATATTGCCGTGCGCTCGCTGGCCGAGGGCTATCTTCACGAGCTTTGAGTTTCCGTGAGAGGTTCTAGGTCGCACATCGTTTGCTGCCAGTTGTGTTGCCCGCGAGCCGAAGCATTCACTGTGGAGGAGAGTAACGATGGCTCACGAACCAACTCAGGATGGACGCACTTCCAATCGTGGATTCGCGTCAATGAATCAAGAACGGCAGCGCCAGATTGCAAGTATGGGTGGCAAAGCGGTTCCCGATGAGAAGCGCAGCTTCTCGCAGAATCGCAGACTCGCCGCCGAGGCGGGCCGCAAAGGCGGACAGAGCGTACCGGGATCGAAGCGCAGTTTCTCGCAAAATCGCGAGCTCGCCGCGGTAGCGGGCCGCAAAGGCGGGCAGAGCGTGCCCGACGAGAAACGCAGCTTCTCGCAAAACCCGGAGCTTGCCGCGGAGGCTGGGCGCAAGGGTGGACAGGCGAGCCACGGAGGTGGCGCAAGCACCAGCACCAGCGCCAGCAGCTCCAGTACTGGCGAGACTCCTCAACGCGAAACCACGGAGCACAAGAGCACCGGAGAAGAGTAGAGGGACCAGAACAGGAGTTTTGGGGCTGCAAGGATGCGGCCCAAATGCCGTCGAGCCACCCGTATCACCCGGTGTGGCCGGCGGGCGCCTTTCTGTCGGGCGTGAAAAGTTTGCCTTCACCATTGCAGAACTTACAGATGCGCTGGCGCTCGAGGTGTGCCGTCATGGACGGTCACACCACAAAAGTGCGAACTGAATAGCGGCCGGTCTTTGGCAAGCCCGCATCTGATCGCGGTGCGTGACGTGGTCTGGACGGCTGCGTCACGCTCCACACCCCGTCTGTACGAGCGGCCCTTGCCGTCGTCGCGATTGGTAGCGCGCGCGGACTATCCCATCACCCAGCGCAAAGAGGTGACAGGCTTGCGCCCGTTTGGCAAGTCTTGTTGCGGGGAGAGCCTTTCAGCATAGTGCGCCCCCCGTTGAGCGGAATTGCCCTACCGATGCTGTCTATTGAATCACGTCTCGCAGCGGAGCTCGTCGTCAAGCCACAACAGGTTGCCGCTGCTGTTGCCTTGCTCGACGCGGGCTCCACCGTTCCCTTCATCGCCCGCTATCGTAAGGAAGCCACCGGCGGCCTCGATGACGCCCAGCTACGCACACTCGAGGAGCGGCTCGTCTATCTGCGTGAGCTCGAGGAACGGCGCGCGGCGATTCTCAAGAGCATCGAGGAGCAGGGCAAGCTGACCGATGAGCTGAAAACGGCTATCACGAGCGCCGATACCAAGCAGCGTCTCGAAGACTTGTACCTCCCCTACAAGCCCAAGCGGCGCACCAAGGCACAGATTGCGCGCGAAGCGGGCCTGGACGGACTGGCGAATGCCTTGCTGGCCGATCCCCAGCTCGACCCGGAGAGCGAAGCGCTCAAGTATCTGAAACCCGCCTTCACCACCGAAAATGGCGACAATCCCGGGGTACCCGATGGTAAAGCCGCGTTGGAAGGCGCCCGACAGATCCTGATGGAGCAATTCGCCGAGGACGCGCAGCTATTGGGTGAGCTGCGCGAGCATCTCCAGCAAAACGGACAGCTCGTGGCCAAGGTCGCTGCCGGCAAGGAAGAGGCAGGGGCCAAGTTCCGTGACTATTTCGACTATCGCGAGCCGATCAGTGCCATTCCTTCGCATCGTGCGCTGGCGTTGTTTCGTGGGCGGAAGGAAGAGATTCTGCAGCTTGGGTTGAAGTTGCCCGAGGAGCTGGTCGAGCCGGAACAGCCGCAGGCTGCGGTCTCGACAGCAAGCGCACCGTTCAACACATGCGAGCGTCGGATCGCGACTCGTTTCCACATCGCCGACCAGGGGCGCCGTGCGGACGCATGGCTGTTGCAAACGGCACGGTGGACGTGGCAGGTGAAGCTTGCCTGGCAGCTCGAAGGCGAGTTGTTCTCGGCGTTACGCGAGCGTGCCGAAGAGGAGGCGATCCGCGTTTTCACCCGGAATTTGCATGATCTGCTGCTCGCTGCTCCGGCGGGGCCGCGAGCGACCATGGGCCTGGACCCGGGCCTGCGCACCGGTGTGAAGGTCGCCGTCGTCGATCGCACCGGCAAAGTCGTCGAGACAGCGACGATCTATCCACACGCGCCGCGCAATGATTGGGAAGGAGCGCTGCAGAGCCTCGCAACGATCGCGAAGAAACACAATGTCGACCTGATCAGTATCGGCAACGGCACCGGTTCCCGCGAGACCGACAAGCTTGCCGCGGATCTCATGAAGCGTCATCCGGAGCTGAAGTTGACTCGAATCGTGGTTTCGGAGGCCGGAGCATCTGTGTACTCCGCTTCCGAGCTGGCGTCCCGTGAGCTTCCAGGGCTGGACGTGACCTTGCGTGGCGCGGCCTCCATCGCGCGCCGCTTGCAGGATCCGCTGGCAGAGCTGGTGAAGATCGACCCGAAGTCGATTGGCGTCGGCCAGTACCAACACGATGTCAATCAGACCAAGCTCGCCCGTTCGCTCGACGCGGTGGTGGAGGATTGCGTGAACGCGGTCGGAGTGGATGTGAACACGGCATCGCCCGCTCTGCTGTCCCGCATTTCCGGTCTATCCGCCTCACTGGCGGAGTCGATAGTGCGGTACCGCGACGAGAACGGTGCCTTCAACAGCCGAGATGTCTTGAAGAAGGTGCCCCGGCTCGGAGCCAAGACCTTCGAGCAGGCGGCCGGCTTTCTGCGCATCAACGGGGGTGAAAATCCGCTGGACAGCTCGGCTGTCCACCCTGAAGCCTACCCTGTGGTGGAGCGGATTCTGGCCTCTCTCGGAAAGCCGTTGGCCGAAGTCATGGGCGATTCGCGCACCTTGCGGCAAGTCGATGCGAAGCGCTACACCGATGAGCAATTCGGATTGCCAACCGTTCAGGACATTCTGCGGGAGCTCGAGAAACCTGGCCGCGACCCGCGCCCTGAGTTCAAGACGGCCGCCTTCCAGGAAGGCATCGAGGACTTGAAAGACCTGACTCCCGGAATGCTGCTCGAGGGAGTTGTGACGAACGTCACCAATTTTGGTGCGTTTGTGGACGTCGGGGTGCACCAGGACGGGCTGGTGCACATCTCGATGATGTCACACAAATTCATCAAGGACCCGCGGGAACTGGTCAAAGCCGGAGACGTGGTGAAGGTGAAGGTGTTGGAAGTCGATTTGCAGCGACGTCGCATCGCGCTCACCATGAAGCTCGACGACGCACCTGCCCGTGGTAGAACCGAGGCCAAGGCGGCACCCGTGGGGCAAGCGCCCCGGCGCGATGCCCCAGGAAGAGGCGTCCAACAAGGCCGGGAACACGAGCGGCGCCCCATGAGACCGCGTGAGAGCGAATCGCAATCCAACGGTGTGATGGCCGAAGCACTGGCGCGCGCGCTGAAGCGGCGCTAGACGCTTGGCTCTGAGCCGGTCAGCGACTGACAAACAGTCAGCATACGGTTGACACCGACGCGACCAACTTCGGAGCGCGGCACGGGAGTTATGATCTGAAAGGCTCCCGAAAGCCCAAAGAAAGTCTGTGGAAAAGCTGCCGGCTTACAATGCCGTGTTTTGATTTCAGCGGGCGGGTCGGTCGAACATGCAGCAAGCTGAGCTTTCACTGCAACGGCGGGCATTGCCGGCGGGGAAGCAAATTCGCATCCTGCTGGTCGTGGTGCTGGCGGCGGTCGGTGCCTTGGTGATTGGCTGGGGCGCTCTCCGCGCTCGCGCCGGTGAGCCGCCTCCGGCCCATGTCGCAAATGCCTCGAACGAGGTGCGCCTGACCAGCACGCAGCTGGCGTCGTTGGAAGTCAACACTGTGGGGACCCGGAACTTCCGCAGCGAGGCGGTGACCGACGGCCAGATTGCTCTGAACGGCGATACCACGACCCAGGTATTCTCGCCGTACTCCGGACGGGTGGTGCGGGTCATGGCCAGTCCGGGGGAATACGTCAAACAGAGTGCGCCGTTGTTGCGCATCGAAGCCTCGGAGTTTGTCCAGGCCCAGAGTGATCTGATCAATGCCGCCGCGACCTTGAAGCTGGCTCGCATCAATGAAGAGCGCAAGCACGCAGCCTACGACAGCAAGGGCGGCTCACTGCAGGACTGGCAACAGGCTCAAGTGGATCTCACCGCCGCGGAGAACGCAGCGACATCCGCGAAAAACCGATTGCGCATTCTGGGCAAGACGGACGAAGAGATCGCGTCGCTGGAGTCATCCAGGAAGGCCGATGCGTCGACCTATGTCGTCGCACCCATTGGTGGAGTCATTACCGATCGCCAGGTTGGGCCGGGGCAGTACATCCAGGCGGGTGCCTCCACCCCGGTCTTCTCGATCGGAGATCTTTCGACCGTCTGGCTCGTCGCGGCTGTGCCGGAGACGGAAGTTGCCTTCATCGAGCCTGGCCAGACGGTTGAAGTCAGGGTGCTGGCGCTGCCCGGCCGGGTTTTTGAGGCAAAGCTGACCGCCATTGGCGCACAGGTGGACCCGGTCACGCGCCGCGTCCCGGTGCGCGCCACCATCGCCAACCCTGATGGAAAGCTCAAGCCGCAAATGTTCGCCAGCTTCAGCATCATTACCAGTGGTGAGTCGGCGGCGCCCGCGGTGCCGGAGGATGCCATCGTTCGCGAGGGCGATCAGGCACGGGTGTGGGTGGTTGGCCAGAACAACGCACTTGCCCTGCGGCTCATACGCACCGGACGCAGCAATGACGGCATGGTCGAAGTGCTCAATGGCTTGAACGTCGGTGAAAGGGTCGTCACCCGCGGGAGCTTGTTCATAGACCGTGCGGCCAAGCCCGGTTGATCGGGGTCACCTGTTTGAATGCCTCGAGAGCGGATAGAGAGCTCGTCGCTCTCATGCAGAGATGAACGCCATAGTTGCATTCGCGCTCAAGCAGCGCGTGTTTCTCGCGATTCTGCTGCCGGTGGTATTCATCGGCGGATTCGCGCTCTTTTCGCAACTCAATATCGAGGCCTATCCGGACCCCGTGCCGCCGCTCGTCGACATCGTCACGCAGAGCACCGGACAATCCGCAGAAGAGATCGAGCGCTACATCACCATTCCAATCGAGATCCAGATGGCGGGGATCCCGCACGTCACCGCTGTGCGCACCATCTCCCTTTTCGGGCTCTCCGACGTCAAGGTGCAGTTTACCTACGACTTCACCTATTACGAGGCGGAGCAGTGGGTAATCAACCGGCTCTCACAGCTGCCACCCTTACCCAACGGTGCTGCCCCGCAGATCTCTCCAACGAGTCCCATCGGTGAGATTTATCGCTACCGGGTCGTAGGACCGCCTGGCTACTCGTCCCTGGATTTGAAGACGCTCGAAGACTGGGTGCTGGAGCGGCGCTTCAAGGCGGTGCCGGGGGTGATAGATGTAACCGGGTGGGGCGGCAAAACGAAAACCTACGAGGTCAGCGTCGATGAGCATCGACTGCTCCAATACGGGTTGTCTCTCGGACAAGTGCTGCAGGCTCTCAACAACAGCAATGTCAACGTCGGTGGTCAGACGGTCAACATAGGACCGCAGGCCGCCGTGGTGCGCGGTGTTGGGCTCATCCACTCCCTGGATGATATCCGCAAGACCATGGTGAGCTCCGTCCACGGCATTCCAGTGTCAATTGGCGATCTCGCGAGTGTGACGGTCGGCCACGAGCCCCGGTTGGGAATCGCGGGGCAGGACGACAACGCCGACGATATAGTCGAGGGCATCGTGCTCATGCGCCGTGGTGAGCAGAGTATGCCCACGATCGAGCGTGTGAAGGCCGAGGTGGAGACCATCAACGATACCGGCATTCTGCCCCCCGGTGTGCGCATCCAGCGTATCTACGATCGCTCCGATCTCATTCGGGTGACGACGCATACTGTGCTCCACAACGTCCTGGCGGGCATTCTGTTGATCTTTCTGCTGCAGTGGGCATTTCTAGGCAATCTGCGCAGCGCGATCATCGTCGCCTGCACGATCCCGTTCGCTCTGACGTTCGCCATCACGCTGATGATCCTACGCGGGGAGTCAGCCAACCTTTTGTCGGTGGGGGCGATCGATTTTGGGCTCATCGTCGATGCGTCCGTGATCATGGTGGAGAATATTTTCCGGCACCTGAGCGAAAGCGCGGAACAACGGCGCACCGGCGCGCCCATCATGCACCTGGTTCGAGCCGCCAACACCTTCCGCGGCAAATTTGCAGTAATCGCGAACGCCGCGACCGAAGTCAACCAGGCGATCCTGTTCGCGGCAGCCATCATCATCGCGGGATTCGTCCCGTTGTTTACGTTGAGTGGCATCGAAGGCCATATCTTCGGTCCCATGGCGAAGACGTACGGCTATGCCATCGCCGGCGGACTGATAGCGACCTTCACTATTTCGCCGGCGTTGAGCGCGCTTCTCCTGCCCGACAGTGTCGCGGAAACGGAAACCGCCGTGGTTCGTGTCCTGCGGCGTGTCTACGAGCCGGTAGTGGAATTCGCACTGGCCAACCGGGTTATCACACTCGGTTGTCTTGGCATACTCATCGCGTGCGCGCTGCTGGCATCGCGTAGCCTGGGGCTGGAGTTCTTACCGAAGCTGGAGGAGGGGAACTTCTGGATCCGGGCGACCTTACCCGAGTCGATCTCACTCGAGGAGGGCAACGGCTATGTGAACAGCATGCGCCGGGTCATCAAGAGCTTTCCGGAGGTGGAGACCGTCATTTCTCAACACGGCCGCCCGGATGACGGCACGGATGCCACCGGATTTTTCAATGCGGAATTCTTCGTGCCCCTGAAACCCTTCGATACCTGGCCGAAGCACGTCGACAAGGACAAGCTGACCGCACAGCTCACCGCGGCCCTGGAAGAAAAGTTCCCAGGTGTGGAGTTCAACTTCTCGCAGTATATCCAGGACAATGTCGAGGAGGCTGCCTCGGGAGTGAAGGGCGAGAACTCGGTGAAGCTGTTCGGCAATGAGCTGGAGCTGCTGGAGCGCACGGCGGAGCGGATCCGCGACGTACTCCAGACTGTGCCGGGGATCACCGATCTTGCGATCTTCAACCCGCTGGGGCAGCCCACCGTCCGCATCGATGTCGATCGTGCCCGTGCCGCGCGCCTCGGGTTGACTCCAGGGGACATCAACGCGACCGTTCAGGCCGCCATCGGAGGACAAGCGGCCGGCGATTTGTATGAGACCGGCAGCGATCGCCACTTCCCGATGATCGTACGCCTGGAGCGGCAATATCGCGCGGATCCGGAGGCGATCCGCCGTATCGCGATCGCCGCGCCGGACCCGTCAGGCAATGGCGCCACAGTGCAAGTCCCGCTTGGCGAGGTCGCGAAAGTCGAGTTGATCTCCGGCCCCTCCTTCATCTACCGCGAGCGTCAGGAGCGCTACGTTCCGATCAAGTTCAGCGTCCGGGGCCGCGATCTCGGCAGTGCCGTTCTCGAAGCGCAACAGAAGGTCGAGCAGCAGGTCAGGCTTCCGGGAGGCTATCACCTCGAGTGGGTAGGAGAGTTTGGCAACCTTCAGGACGCCCTGCATCGGCTCTCTATCGTTGTGCCCCTGAGCATCGCGCTCATCTGTATCCTGCTGTTCATCAACTTCGGCTCTCTGTTGGATGTGCTGCTCGCGGCGAGTGTGATTCCGATGGCGCTCATTGGCGGCATATTCGCCCTCGCTCTGACAGGCACCCCTTTCAGCGTCTCCGCCGCGATCGGCTTCGTAGCGCTTTTCGGCATCGCCACCATGGATGGCATCATCATGCTGTCCTACTACAACCTGCACATCGAGCAGGGGCTCGACCGGGTCGCCGCCATCCTGCATACCTGTCGGGTGCAGATGCGTCCGGTTCTGATGACTTGCGTCGTCGCGTGTGTCGGTCTCGTCCCGGCGGCACTGTCGACTGGGATAGGCTCCCAAGTCCAGCGGCCGCTGGCGCTGGTGGTGGTGGGTGGAATGCTGCTCACTCCCGTCCTGGTCCTCCTGGTGCTGCCGGTACTGATCCTCTTGTTCTCCGGGCGCAAACCGGTTACCGAGAATGTGCCGGAGGAAGCCCCGGTATGAATTCAGTCCGCGGCATGCGGCGACTTGCGGTGTTGTTGGGCACGGCCTGGCTGTGCGGTTGCGCCGTCGGCCCGGATTTCAAGACTCCGGATGCACCCAAGGTCGAGGGTTATCTGCCCGCGCCCTTGCCGTCCCAGACCGGGACGGACGCCCAGAAGTATGTAGCGGGAATGGATATTCCCGGCCAATGGTGGACGTTGTTCCACTCAGAGGCGTTGGACGCGCTTATCCAACAGGCGCTTGCACAGAACCCCAACCTGAAGGCCGCGCAAGCCAGTCTGCGCCAGGCAAATGAGAACGCCGCGGCCCAACGCGGAAGCCTGTTTCCCTCGGTGCAGGCGAGCTATGAGTTCAGCCGCAATCGCGACGCCACCGGTACGCTCGCGCCGACGTTGAATTCCGGCGCGCCGATCTACAACTTGCATACGGCACAGGTAAGCGTTTCCTATCTTTTCGATGTCTTCGGCCTGAATCGGCGTCAGGTCGAATCCGCCCAGGCGCTCGCCGATGCGCAGCGGTATCAGCTCGAGGCTGCCTACTTGACTTTGACTTCCAACGTGGTGGCCGCCGCGATCCAGGAAGCCGGGCTGCGCGCCCAGATCGCCGTGACCACGCAGATACTCGACAGCGAGCGCGACTCGGCACGGATCCTGCGACGGCAGTTTGAGCTGGGCTCCATTTCGCAGACAGATGTGATGGCGCAGGAGGCTGCGGTGGCTACTCTGGAAGCGACCTTGCCGCCGCTGCAGAAACAGCTTGCCGAGCAGCGCCATCTGCTCGCAGTGCTGGCGGGGCGCTTTCCGAGCGACGAGCCGCGGCAGCATTTCGAGCTCAAGGAGCTCACTCTGCCGTTGGACATCCCTGTCAGCGTGCCGGCAGCTCTCGTGCGACAGCGGCCCGACATCCTTGCGGCGGAAGCGCAGCTCCATTACGCGTGCGCCGAGCTGGGCGTGGCCACCGCGAATTTGTTCCCGCAGATCACTCTGACGGGCAACAAGGGCGGAACCTCGACCGTGTTCAGCCAGATGCTCGCCGCCGGAAATACCTTCTGGAGCGTCGGGGGCAGCTTGACTCAGACATTGTTCCAGGGAGGAGCGCTGATCCATCAGAGGCGTGCCGCGGCGGCCGCGCTGGATAACGCCGGAGAAAACTACCGGGCTGTGGTTCTCGGGGCATTCCAGAACGTCGCCGACGCGCTCACCGCGCTCCAACTCGATGCGGACACCGTCAATGCAAGCTTGAAAGCCGAGCAGGCCGCGACCAACAGCCTGAATGCCACCCGGCGCAACGTGGAGCTGGGCCTGGCGAGCTATCTGGGCCTGCTATCCGCTCAGCAATCGTACAGTCAGGCGGTCCTGGCCCTGGAGCAGGCCCGCGCCAACCGCTATGCCGACACGGCAGCGCTTCTACAGGCGCTCGGCGGCGGCTGGTGGAACAGGGACGGCGTCGCAACCCCGTCTCGGGTGCCCTCAGGAGAATCGCAGCCGGGCGGGCAACCGAAACATTGACCGCGCCCCTCACTCGTAATACTTTTAGTCGAGCTAGGGGAGTCCCGACAGGGGGCTGAGAGGCCATTGAAGCGCTGCTTGCATGCGGCGGCATGGCGACCCTTTGAACCTGATCCAGTTCACGCTGGCGTAGGAAAGTTCATCAAGCGTCGCGCGG
>CAZBTV010000171.1:0-15094 GCA_964494895.1 uncultured Steroidobacteraceae bacterium
TGAGTGCTCGCGTGCCTCGTTCCCGCCGACGGACGTGGGACACCTCCACGCCGGGCATGCCGCCCGTTACAACCGCAAGCCTTAGACCCTGCCTCACACAACGAGGCATTGCGGCTTCCGGCGTTGTTCTCACGCCCGAAGCGACTTCCCCGGAGGCGTACTCGCCGTGATAAGCCCGGATCGTCATGAGCGCATTTAACATCTTGCCGCAGTTCGCATGCATTCGCAATGCTCTCAGCGGGGTCGAAACGTCATGTTTCTTCGTTACAACCGCGCATCAGTCACCGAGAAGTCAACGGGGCTCCGTACGCGGACTCGACCTTGGACCGGCACGTTCTTCACCGCGGTTTGGTGGCGCCTGCTCGCGCGTCACGTGAGGAGGAGATGATGGGACGGGAGCCGGAGGAGGCGGCGGCGCCGAGAAATGGGGAACGGGCGCCGGAGGTGGTGGCGGCGCAGTGAAGTGTGGCACCGGCGCCGGAGGGGGCGGCGGGGAAGTGAAGTGCGGCACTGGCGCTGGTGGAGGGGCCCCCGGCATCGGTCGCCGCTCCTCGAGCTGTGGTCGTTCCACCGGTGGCCGCTCGATCGCAGGCCGCTCGATCGGCGGTCGCGAGTAAGCATTCGCGGAGGGTGGAGATTCAACACGGCCAGGTTGGTTAGCCTCTGGCGGGCGGTCGTTGCGAAACGTTGGCCGCTCCGGCGCGAAGGAGCGATTCTGGGGTGGAGGCTCGAAACGATTTCCTCCAGCTCCAGGCATGTTCTCGGCTTCTTGGCGCTCCATTGGAGGAGGCTCATAACGCGGGCGTTGCGAAGGTGGCAGGCTGCGTTGCTCCAATGCATGCGCACGATCAGCCCAACTACGTGCGTCCGCCCCGACCGACTCAGCCGGAGGTCCAACGCCTCGCTGTTGCTGCTGCATCGGCGGACGTTGCTCGAAAGAAGGCCGCGACTGCTGCGCGGGACCTCCCGATCTCTGTGCCGAAAAATCCGGAGTGCCCGCACGAGGCTGAGGCGTGCCCGCCCGAGGAGACTCGAGCGCCGATGGCCCGCGTCCGCCGAATACCGCACCCCCTCCTCTCTGCTGTGGCGGAGCATTGACGAGGCGCACACGGGCGGACGCAATTGCCGGAGGCGGGGTTCGAGCGACTACAGAGCGAGTCTCCACAGACTGAGGAGGTCGGCGCGCAAAGCCACTCGTGTGTCCCCCACCGAGGATGCTCTGCCGAACCGGGGCAATGGCCGGCGGTGCCGCACTCGCGGAAAGGCGCGCCACTTCACTCGGCGGCAAGCGGACCCTGTGAGCGTTCACGGGCTGTGCCGAAGTAAACACGTTGCGTGGCACCGAGGTAACCGCTCCGGGCACCGTGGCATTGACGTACCTGACGTTGGTAGCACGATTTTCGTATACGTTCGTAATATACGTTTGGTTTACGATCGTGGTGTTCGTAACGTTGATAGTGCGAACATACCGGTCGCTCACGTGGTAGCCCGGTACGTATACCTCGCGAGGCCCAAGAGGAAACCAGCTCACACCCACTCCACCGGCACGCCCGCCGACCCACGCCACCATGGCGGGCGCATAGACAGGTCGAACCCGACGCGGCCCCGGCACCCAACACCACGAATCGCGCCAACGGGCCCACCGCCCGTAATGGAAAGGAACGAATCCCCAGGGCGCGTTATCGATCCATGTCCAACCCCATGGCGAGATCCAGGCCCAGTGACCGAAACTATAGGGAGCCCAGTCAGCCGCCACGGCCGTGGGAACCCAGACGGGGCCGTAGTCCGGCGTGTTTTGCCACTGGCCGTTGTCATCGAGGTCCTCGACTCCCGGCATGGTGTCCGCTACATACTGGCGAGAAGCCGCTTGCTCGAACTCGCGATCGCGCTCGAACGACCAATCATCGAATCCGTCCGGCGCGCCGAGCATCGTCGCGCTTGCGTCGAGCTGGTCGTTGCCGGTGAACGTGACCACCTGTTGATTGTTGATGGGGTAGGCCTGCCCACCTCCTATCGCATCCGCCTGACCCTCGGCGACGCGCACGGCCGTGCTATCACCTGAATCGCTCACCTCGATACGGTACTGGCCCGGCTCGTCCAACATCACAGCGACGTTTGGCGTATCCACCTCGTAGCTCTGGTTCTCCAACAGCTCACGCACATGGACGATCACCGTACCCGCGGTGACCTGCATCTGCGCGACGTTGTCGTCGAGGTTCAGGAATGAGAACCCGGTGTTGGCGCCCATACGTATAGCGGCGCCACCGATGTCGAGCTCGGCGCGCGAGCCTTGCGCGTCTGACCAGATTTTGTCCCCCGTCGTGACGGGACGATTGAGCTCGGCGCCCACCCAGTCCTGCTGCCCGCTCGGCTGCATCGAGACCGAGCCCTGGACGTAGCTCAGCCTGGCAACCCGCCCCGGGGGGTCGCCTTCATCGGCGAGGGCAACGCCCAGCATGCACAGGGAAAGCAGTACCAGCATCAGCAAGCGAGCAGCACCAGTAGAAATCAATGAGTCATGTGTCCGCATTCGCTTCACCTTGGCCCTGTTCGGGCCACAGCCTCGGGCTGTGCTGGCCAAATGCACAGCCGTCGCCCAAAACCTACACACCAGGCACAGCTCCAGCTACGTCAGTGGTGTGATTGTGCGGTTGCGGGACTGAACGACCCGTGAATTACGCGCCTGGCGCCACGCTCATTCCGGTCCCTGACGAGCTCCTGAACCGTGCCTCCAAAGAAGTTGGACGCTCGCCGCGTCCTCGGGGTTCGATGAGGAACGCCCGCCAGAGAGCCTCGAGCCCTCCCGTCAGTGCGCGGGCTCGAAGCCATAGTGGCGAAAAATCGGCTTGGCGGCCTCGCTGATGACGAATTCGAGGAACCGCTCTGCATCCGGGCTCGCCCGCGCGGTCAATGCGATGGGATAGATGATCGGAGGATGGCTGTCCTGAGGAAACACGTCGACTATTCGCACCCTTTTTTCGGCAAGCGCGTCGGTGCGATAAACAATACCTAGCGCCGCTTCACCACGAGCGACGAATGCAAGCGCCGAGCGCACGTTCTCCGCACGTACGATACGGCTCGACACGCTATTCCAGACTCCGAGCTTCTCGAGAGCCGAATGAGCGTATTTTCCCACGGGCACCGAATCGGGATCGCCCGTCGCCAGCTTCCCGTCACCGAGGGCCGCGACGAGATCGAACCCGGCGGCGATCTTGACGCTCACCTTGCTGTCCGCCGGTGCGATGAGGACCAAACGATTGAGGACCACGTCGTGCCGGGACCCGGGACGCAGCAGCTTGCGCTGCTGCAGATAGTCCATCCAATCCAGGTCCGCTGAAAAAAATACGTCCGCGAGCGCCCCCGCTTCGATCTCCTTCGCCAGTGTCGAGCTCGCCGCTGGTGATGACTTCACCTGCACCCGCGGCGATCGCGCGCTGAACGCTCGTCCAATCTCATCGACGACATCGGTGAGGGAGGCGGCGTCGAACACCAGAACCGTGCGCGGCTCATCGGCGGCCGCCACGCCCGTACCCACCGCCCAAGCCACGACACAAAGCCAGCCCGCCCCTATCGCCGATCGCCTCGTCATGCTCCGCACCTTCGGAAAAACACCACGATCGTGGTATACAATTGAATATATCGATACCAGCAATTGCGATGGGCCGCAACGGTGCGCCTTGCCCTCGGCGGCCTTTGGAAGCTGGCTGACCGCTACCGGCTTGGAATGCGCCCTGAACCGGCGTTCTTCCATGAAAGCAGCCATGCAGTATGCTTGCCCCTATGAAGCAAATGGTGCGCTTTCGGGTGGACTTCACCGACGCCTGCTCTCTCGGCCCCGGCAAGATCGAGCTGTTGGAAAGCATCCAGCGAACGGGGTCTCTGCGCCAGGCGGCGCAGACTCTGGGAATGAGCTACCGCCGCGCGTGGCTGTTGCTGGATGCTTTGAACCGCTCCTTCAGCGAGCCTGCCTCCACGGCGAGTATCGGCGGCCAGGGAGGGGGTGGGGTGACCCTCACGCCTTTCGGGCTCGAAATCATCCGATGCTATCGGGCCGCGGCGCAAGCGATCGACTCAGCGGCGCGGCACGAGCTCCAACCTGTGGCCGCAAAAGCTCTCACGACGGCTCCCAAGGAGACGGGCGCTCGGCGTAAGCGCCTCGCCCGCTCGACAGCCGGCGGCCCCGATCGGGACTGAGGCCGACATTTATCGAGACCGTGCTGCCGGTGCCCAGCAGGTTGATCTCAGGTGCCGAACACGTGTGTGTCGGCGAAGCTGACACCCGACTGGCTGCGGCTGCCGGCCAGGGCGCCATGCTATCCAACTCCGCAACTCTCGTCGCGACGAGCAGTCGAAAAGTTGGTTGCTCTTCACTACCGTGCAAGCCGCCAACGGCTGGCGCCTGGATGTCGGATTGCGATCAGGCAATGCCCGCTCAGGGTTCGGAAACGTGGTGCATGGGGATGTAGCATTCCCGCTCCGCGCCAACGCCGGAATCTCGAAGGTGCAGTTCCTGGTGCAGACGCAAACGAGTCTTTAGAAGCGCGCCCACAAGTGCACCATCGACGCGCCTCAGCCCACCGACTTTCACAAAAGATTACAATCGCCTGTCAGCGGTTGACAGAATCGCACGTTCGTTACGTCTAAACTATGGATGTCTGCAGGGAGGTATAGCGCGTGCGAAGCTTGAGTCGATATCCGAATCGGTTGCTTTGATGGACTGCAGCGGAGGAGCTGCACTCGCGTTTGCGGAGCTCGACTGATGCGATTCTCATTGAAGATGTCCGCCTTGATCGTGATTGGAGTGAGCGCCAGTCTCGCAATCACCACGCCTGCCCAAGCCTACGTGGATCCCAACGCCGGCGGACTGCTGTTTCAATTGCTGGCCCCGATCTTTGCCTTGATTACCGCTTCTGTGGCATTCGCCAGACGAAAACTGCTGCGAGCCTGGAATACCTTGTTGGACGGCATGAAGACATTGGCCACGCGCATTTTCAAGGCTTGAGTCGAGCCGTTTTCAGATCATGAGTACCAACGCTCTTGGAGTGCTGTGGAGCCGGTTGGTCTCCTTTGCTTGCACCCTGGCGGTAACGCTTTGCGGCATCTTCTCCCTGCTGGAGATCGACGGCTGGCGGGCCTACGAAACCGGATCCGAGATCCTGCGCGAGATCGGGGGCAGATTGATTCTCTCCATCAGCCTCGCCGCCATACTCGGCACGGCGGCGACGGTGCTTGTCCTGCCATATGTATTGGCGGAACGGACATCGCTCGAAACGCGCTGCGAGAGGATTACGCGCTTCGTGGGCACGATGGTTGCGGCGGCTTTCACCGCCGCCCTGATCGGCTTGCTGATCCGCTGGGCCACACGAACAGGGCTCCTGTCCATCACGCAGCGGGCATCGATGTTGCTCTGGCTGGCTCTCGTCGCATTGCTGGTCGCCGGATATCTGCTGTACCGCCTTGCCCAGGGTCCACAGGCGACAGAAACCCCTGACTTCGTCGACACATTCTCAGGAAAAGTGACCCGGCGGCTCGTGTTGACCAGCGGAGCCGCGGGACTATTGACGGCTTTCCACGATACCAACGCGGCGCGAGCGCCACTGCGCGTCCGGTCACCACGACGGACACCTGGGCCGAATGTCATTCTCGTGACCTTCGATGCCCTATCAGCCGAAGACATGGGCTGTTACGGCTACCGCCTCCAAACCACACCAAACATAGACGCGCTCGCGCGCACGAGCCACCTGTTCGCCCACTACTACGCTGTCTCGACATTCACGACACCGAATGTCGTCTCGATGCTAACCGGACGATATCCCTCGAGCACACGCGTATATCACTACGGGGGGAATCTGCACGGACTCGAATCGGAGAGAACGCTGCCGTACGAGTTGCGCAAAGCGGGATATCGCACCTTGGCATCCGTGGCCAATCCCGGCGCCCACCCTGACTGTCTCGGATTCGGTGCCGACTTCGACGAGTTGCCTGCGCCCCCCATAACCGACTTCGCCACGCGCGAGGCGGCTGCCATCTTCAAGTCGGCGCAGCTCGCTGACGAAGCCGGCGTCGCCGCACGGCTCGTGCCTTACACGTTGGAACAGATTTCGCCCCGGCTGTTTGGCCAGAAGCGATCTTCCGCACCTCCGGCGTTGAGTTTCAAGCAAGCCAAAGCGCTGCTCGACAAGGCGGACCCACCCTATTTCCTCTGGGTGCATACCTATGCGCCTCACTTTCCCTACCTGCCGGATCCTCCCTATCTGCACAGATTTCTCGCCAGCGACGAGTTACGTACCCACGCGGACTTCGTCAACATGATCGATTTGAAAGGCTACTCCTACAGCACAGCGCGCCAGCCGATCGTGGACAAGGCGAGGCTGCGTTACGATGAATGGATCGCTCAGGCCGATGGCGCATTCGGTGAGTTCATGACGATGATGCGCGCTTCGGGTCGCCTGCAGAACACCGCCGTGATCGTCTCGGCCGACCACGGCGAGAGTTTCGCGGGAGGATATGTTGGTCACGGCGGCTCTGACCTGCGCCGCCCGATCCTGCACGTGCCGCTGCTGATCCACCTCCCTGGGCAAACGCGCGGCGAGATCATTACCGATGTAGTGGACCAGACCGCGTTGGCCCCGACCCTTCTCGATGTCATTGGCGGCTCGCGGCCGCACTGGATGGATGGCAAATCGCTCGGCCCGCTTCTCCAGGGCGGCGCAACGGCGCAAAGCCGTGCCGGCAGGGAATCTTCGTTCGCTTTTGCGCAATTTCTGGAACCGAACAGTGTTTTCGGCGTGGCCAACCGCGGGACCGTTGGAGTCATCGACGGCCAGAACCAGTACGTGTTGACTCTCGACGACGGCCGGGGCGCCCTCTATGCGCTCGAGGACTCCGACCGCCAGGACCGTAACCGCGCGAGCAGCGAACACGAGCTGGCAGCGCGGTTGCGTGCGCAGATTGCCCACCGATTTCCTGCCCTGTCGGGAGAGAAAGCCTGAGCGGGCAACGTTACTTCAATATGACCGCGGACGCGTGGCGCAGACTCCACCGGAACTGGCAGCCGCCGCTGACCGCTGGTTTGCTGTCCCAGCGCTTCCTTGCGGGGCCGCTGTTTTCTGCCTTGCACCGCTTGCAAACGGCAGTGACAGCAGAGCGCCGGCGCAAGGCCGACCTGTCCAACTACATCGTGGTGCTGGGATACTGGCGCTCAGGCACCACGCTGTTGCATGACTACTTGTCGTTGGACACGCGATTCGGGTGGCCATCGACCTACTCCTGCATGCACCCTCAGCACTTTATGATGACGCAGACTGCCGCGCTTCGAGCGCCGCCGCGCGTCATCCGCCGGCCGATGGATGATGTCGAAATCTCACCCTCGTCGCCGCAGGAAGACGAATTCGCGCTGCTGGCGTTGGGAGCACGCTCGCCGTACGAAGCGCTCCTCGTTCCGGCGCGCCTTGGCGAAACTCTCCGCTTGGGCGACCCTTTGGATCTGCCGGAGGAGGAATGCCAGCGATGGCAGAACACCTTCGAGTACTTCTTACGCGGGGTCTCCGCGGTCGAAGACTACCGGCCCCTCATTCTGAAGTCCCCACCTCACGGCTATCGCGTCCGCCTGTTGCGGAAAATCCTTCCCGGGGCGCGTTTCGCTCTCATTGTCCGATCACCCATGGTCGTTTACGAATCGGCGGTCCGCATGTGGAGAAAGCTCTTCGAAGCGTACTCCGTGGGACACATACCGCCGGAGGAGGAAACGCGTCGAGCCGTGTTGGAGGATCGCCCTCGGTTCGAGGCGAAATTGATGGCGGGCTTGTCCGATCTCCCGCCTGATCGGCTTGCGCTCATCCGCTATGAGCACCTGGTCAGCAACCCTTTCGAGGCAATGGAGGCGCTGTACGCCAAGTTGAGGTTGGATGGATTCCCAGCGCTGCGCATCGCGATGGAGGCAAGCATCGCAAGGCGCGCCGGATACCGCGCCCGCAATGCGGTACCGCCCGCCGACTGGAAAAGGCGGTTACAAAGTCAGTGGCAGGCGATCTTTGAGCGCTACGGATACGACGCGGACTGATCAATGCTTCTTGCCCCCGGAGGGCTTTTCACCCGGAACGGGAGGCTTCAAGCCAGCGAGCTGTGCCGGCGTAGGCTGCACTCCCGGGGACGACGCACCGGGCTTCAATATCGGGTTCGTCCCAGTAGCACTCGTGTTGGCCGTGTTTGTCGAACCCGAGCCAGGCGCCTGCGGCGGCAGCATTTCCACCGACAGCGTGAACGTCCGCTTCTCTGCTCCTTGCAAAGCGCCGACGTTCACCACCTGGCGCGCGACTTCCTCACCCCGATCGTTACGGATGGCGATGGTGACAAAGTATTCCCAGGGCTCCTCCAGCGGGGGATGACGAATCAGCCCCTCCACGCGCAGCGCCGACGTCGCCGCCACCTGACGCTTCGCGGCTTCCGAATCGAAGCGCAGGTGGTGCAGGCAGCCCGGACAGATACTCAGGCTCTCGAGAATCGTGGCCTTGCAGTGCGGACAGATACGCGTCTTGCCCGGGACTACCGGGCGAGGGGCGACACTCATGAGGTCCCCGTGAGGGTTTACGCGTTACCAAATCCCTTGGTTTCCGACTTGGAGCGGATCTCCCCTTCCCAGCCGAATTCCACCTGACCGCGCATGCGCGAGCCAGCGGCAACCGTGAGGGAGCCCGCCTTGACGTCGCCGTTGATCACACCGGTTTCGAGCAACTCGACCCGCTTGGCATTTTCGATGTTGCCAATGAGCTCGCCACCGACGACCACAACACTGGCCTTCACCTGTCCTTCCAGGTGAGCGCCGGTATCCAGGGTGACATTGCCGTCCACCTGCACGTCGCCCTTGAAGCGGCCGGCGATGCGAACATGGCCGGACCCGATGATCTTGCCTTCGATGGTGAGGTCGGAGGCGATGACGGACTCCTTCATCTCCCCACGTTGCGCGGCCTGTACCGGCCGCCGAGCAGTCTCGGGACTCAGGGGCGCCACGTTGTTCCTCTCCTGCTCACGTAGCGGTGGTGGGCTGGATCCTGGTGGCGCGCTTGACGCCTGTCCAGTAGCGGGTCCCGTGTTCGTATCTTTCCAAAGCGCCATGTTGGCCCCCGTGCATGTAGAGAATCGTGAAAGTTACCTGACCCATCCTTTTCATCACCAGTGTCTCTAACGACAGACAGCTCGGTCATTGAGGAGATGGGGCTTGCTTCAGTGCGGACGTCACCTTAAGCGTAAGCCACGGGCTGATGCCGGCATCGTACGGCTCGCACGATGGGGTAAGCTTCGCGCGTACAGCTCGAAGAGGCAATAGCACATTGCAACCTAAGCGAATTCATCTGATCGCTGCGGCGCGTCCGAACTTCATGAAAGTCGCGCCGTTGTATCACGCCCTGGCACCAGAAGAATGGTGCACAGCGCACATCGTGCACACTGGACAGCATTACGACGCGAATATGTCGGACGCTTTCTTCCGGGACCTGCGCCTGCCGGAGCCGACGCACCACTTGGAGGTCGGGAGCGGCACCCACGCGGAGCAGACCGGACGCACGATGATCGCCTACGAGGCCGTGTGTATGCGTGAGCGCCCGGACGCCATCGTGGTCGTGGGGGACGTCAATGCCACCGTTGCTTGCGCCATGGTTGGGACAAAGCTGTGGGTCCCCGTGATCCATCTCGAAGCCGGACTGCGCAGTCGCGACCGCCACATGCCAGAGGAAATCAATCGGCTCGCCACCGACGCGATTTCCGATCTGCTCTGGACGCCCTCCGCGGATGCAGATGCGAACCTCCGCTCGGAGGGAGTGCCTCCCGAGAAGATCGTTTGTATCGGCAACATCATGATCGACTCATTCGAGATGTTGCGTGGGAAGATCGAGCACGCCGAAACACGCCAACGGCTTGGCCTCGATGGTCGTCCTTACGCGGTCGTGACTCTACATCGCCCATCGAATGTGGATGATCGCGACAAGCTCGGGGAGCTTGTCACGACCCTCATATCCCTATCACATGAGCTTCCGGTGGTGTTTGCCATCCACCCTCGCACGCGCAAGCGGCTCGAGGACTTTGGCCTCTTGAGCTCCATAGAGGCCGCGGACGGCATCAAGCCTACCGAGCCGCTGAGCTATATCGAATTCATGAATCTGGTCACCGGATGCACGCTGGCGATCACGGACTCCGGTGGAGTACAGGAAGAAACCACCTATCTGGGCATTCCCTGCGCGACCCTGCGCGAGAACACCGAGCGTCCGATTACGATCACCCAGGGGACCAATCGCCTGCTCAAGCCGCAAGGCCTGATCGCCGCCGCCCGGGAGGCACTGGACGGCCAATGGTCCACGGGTCGCAAACCGCCGCTTTGGGACGGCCACACGGCCAAACGCGCCGCCGAAAGCCTGCGAGGCCTTTTGTACCCATAGACAACGATTTCATGTACCCGAACAGCCGGAAATCACGTACAATGCTGACCTGTTCGGATGTACAATCCGGTGCAATGAAAACGCATATCGAGCTGGACGATGACTTGCTCGAAGAGGTCTTTCGGATGGGACGCTTCAGCACCAAAAAGGCGGCGGTCAACGCAGCCTTGGCGGAGTACGCCAGGTTGCTGAAGCGCCGCGAGCTGTTGACCATGCAAGGGACGGTGCCCTGGACGGGTAACCTCGATGCGCAGCGCGCGGAGCGCACCAAGCGGCGACCGTGATACTGGTCGATACTTCGGTTTGGATTGATTTCTTCAATGGGGTCGATTCGGCGCAGGCTGCGCACCTGAGGTCATGCATTGCCGACGGGCAGCCACTGGTCCTTCCAGGGTTGGTTTTGACCGAAATCCTGCAGGGGTTGCGCACCGAGGCGGATGCCGAAAGGGTCGCGCGCGTTCTGTCGGCATTCGATCCGGTGCTCGACCTGGATTCGACCGACTACCCGAAGGCCGCGGCGATCTATCGGGTGTGCCGGAATCGTGGAGTAACGATTCGCTCCACCATCGATTGCCTCATTGCACAGCTCTGCCTCCGATACGGCCACGAATTGCTCGCCAAAGACCGGGACTTCGAGGGGATCGCAACAGTGTTTCCCCTGCAAAGAATCGAGAGCACGCCGGCTTTGAACGACCGCCCACGGACGACGAGCTCACGATGACTCGAGCCAACGTCGAGGCATATGCGCCTCGACTATCCCGCCATTCGCGGCGTTTGCCCCTGACTCGGCCGGAGCGCGTCCAGCAACACCTGAAAGTCACTTCCCTTGGTGACGAAAGCAGCGGCCCCGCGGCGCTTGACCTCCCGCGCGACTTCCTCGCTGTTGGCGAGCCCGCTGAAGATGATGACCCGCAGGTCCGGCAAGGTGCTGGTGAGCTTCTCGAGCAGAGGCAAGCCGCTGCCTCCCTGCAGCATCAAATCGAGGATCAAAACGTCCGCGGAGGCGTCCCGCGCGGCGGATAGCACCTCATTCGCGTCCGACACCTGCCCGACACATTGCATGCCCGGCTCGGTGTCGATGAGTTGACTCATGACGTCGCTGAGATCGCGGTGATTTTCCGCGATCAGCACACGTAATGGCTTCGTTGCCTCCAAAACTGCTCCTGACTTGCAGCACCGGCCCGTCCGAGCAATTTTTGTTCCTGTGCCAAAAACGCAGCCGCCATCCATCGGCGAACATACACGACAGCACGGTGCCCGGTCCGCTGGCGCCTTCAGCTATCGATGAGTCCCAGGATCTCGGCCGTCTTCTCGCGCATGAGCGTCTCACTCCCCCGTGACTCCACGTTGAGACGCACGAGCGGCTCGGTATTGGAGCCCCGAAGGTTGAAGCGCCAGTCGCGGAACTCCATGGAGACGCCATCGGTAAAATCGAGGCTCTGTGCCTGCGCTTCGTAGCGCTTCTGGACACGCGCAAGAATGGACTTGGCGTCCGTCTTGAGATGCCGATTGATCTCGCCACTGGCTGGAAAGAGCCGCATGCGCTCACCCACGAGCTGCGACAGGGACATTCCCCGCTCACAGATGACCTGCAGGACGAGCAGCCACGGGATCATGCCGCTATCGCAGTACGAGAAATTTCGAAAGTAGTGGTGGGCGCTCATTTCGCCACCGTACGCACCGTCGACCTCCCGCATCTTTTGCTTGATGAACGCGTGGCCGGACTTGCAAAGGACCGGCTCGCCACCACAGCGACGCACGATCTCGATGGTGTTCCAGGTCAGCCGTGGGTCGTGCACGATGCGAGCGCCCGGCTCGCGGCGCAGGAACACCTCCGCCAGCAACCCTACGAGATAGTAGCCCTCGATGAACTGCCCGTGTTCGTCGAAAAAGAAGCAGCGGTCATAGTCGCCGTCCCATGCAAGCCCGACGTCGGCGCCCGTTCGGCGAATGACATCCGCAGTGGATGCCTGATTTTCGAGCAGCATCGGGTTGGGCACGCCATTCGGAAACGTGCCGTCCGGCTGGTGATGGACCTTGATGAATTCAAAGGGCAGATGGGGCTCGAGCTGATCCACGATCAGACCCGCCCCGCCATTTCCGGCATTGACCACGACCTTGAGTTTGCGCAGCTTGTCCAGCTCGACATAGCTCAGAAGATGGTCGAGATACTTGCGGCTGATGTCGAGCCGGCTCTCGGCGCCAGGCCGCGCGGCCTTCGGGGGCAGGTTGCCGGACTGGATGAGCGAGCGCATCTCAAACAGGCCGGTGTCGCCACTGATCGGACGCGACTGCTCACGAACGAACTTCATCCCGTTGTAGTCGGGTGGGTTGTGGCTGGCCGTCACCATGATGCCGCCATCCAAGCCCTCCGAGAACGTCGCGAAGTACGAGCCTTCGGTGCCACACAATCCAATGTCCAGAACGTCGACACCGCAGTCCATGAGCCCACGTTTCACGGCTCCTGCAAGCTGCGGGCTCGAAAGTCGGATGTCATAACCGACCGCCACGCGCCGCGGCTTCACAAACGCAGCGTAGGACCTTCCGATGTCATAGGCGAGAGTCTCGTTGATCTCGTCGGGGATGCGGCCGCGGACGTCATACGCTTTGAACGAGTTGAGGTTGGTCATGAGCTTGCCGATTCAGGTGGTCGTACCTTGCCGTCCATAACGATCCTCGAAGCGGACGATATCGTCCTCACCGAGATAGGAGCCCGACTGAACTTCGATGATGTGCACCGGAATCTTCCCGGGGTTTTCGATGCGGTGCCGGACCCCGACCGGAATGTACGTGGATTGGTTTTCCTCCAACAGGAAAACCTCGTCGCCCCGGGTGATACGGGCCGTGCCGGAGACCACGATCCAGTGCTCCGCACGGTGGTGATGCATCTGCAGCGAGAGCGTCGCGCCCGGCTTCACCTTCAGCCGCTTCACCTGAAAGCGCGGACCATTCTCGATGCTGTCGTAACTTCCCCAGGGACGAAAAACCTCGCGGTGGAGAGAGTGCTCATAACGCCCTTGCTCCTTGAGCCGGAACACCAGCTTCTTGACATCCTGCACGCGCTCCTTCGGAGCCACGAGCACAGCGTCCTTGGTTTCGATGACGACGTGATCCTGTAATCCCACCGTGGCCACGAGACGGCTCTCGGAATACAGATAGCAACCCGAGGAGTCCTCAGAGATCACATCCCCTCGGGAAACATTACCGCGGGCGTCCCCCTCACAGGCCCCATGGAGCGCCGCCCAGGACCCGACATCGCTCCAGCCCGCATCAAGTGGAACGACCACCGCGTCAGCGGTCTTCTCCATGACCGCGTAGTCAATAGAGTCGGCGGGGCAAGGCTCGAACGCCTTCGAATCGATGCGCGTGAAATCGAGGTCGGTTTTCGCGCTCGCGAAAGCCGTCGCGCAAACCTTCGCCATCTGGGGAGCCAGCCGCTCCAACTCCTGCAGGTAGCGTCGAGCCCCGAACATGAACATACCGCTGTTCCAATAGTACTCACCCGAGCTCACGAACTGCGCCGCCTTGTCCGCGGACGGCTTCTCGACGAAGCGGGCGATGCGATGCACTCCAGAGTCCACCTCTCCGCTCTGCCGCGGTTCTGCTCGTTGTATATAGCCATAGCCCGTCTCCGGCGCGTCAGGGACGACGCCGAAAGTAACCAGCTTGCCCTTCTCTGCCGCCGGTAACGCGACTCGCACGGCTTTTTGAAAGGTGGGGACGTCGCGAATGACGTGATCCGCGGGGAGCACGAGCAGGACTGGATCGGTATCAGAAGCTTCCACCGTCGCTTTCAGAGCTGCGTGCGCCGCGAGCGCGATAGCCGGTGCGGTGTTACGTCCAAACGGCTCGAGAACCATCGCCCGAGGCTCGATGTTGAGCTGTCTCAGTTGCTCGGCAACCAGGAACCGATGCGCCTCGTTGCACACGACCACGGGAGGTGTGCCCGACAGGCCCTCCAGGCGTAAGGCGGTCTGCTGCAACATGGTGCGCTCGCCGGTGAGGGCGAGAAGCTGTTTCGGATAGAGCTCGCGGGAAAGCGGCCATAGCCGGGTACCCGCACCGCCCGAGAGAATGACAGGGATGAGCATCGAAGTACTTCTCCGATTAAATAGAGCCCGCGCGCGGAGCACGCCCGATGGCGTGATAGGTGAAGCCGAACCGGCTCACCATCGCGGGGTCATATAAGTTTCGGCCGTCGAAAATCACCGGGACCTTGAGAAGCTGCCTGAGACGATCGAAGTCGGGACTGCGAAACTCCTGCCATTCGGTGATGATGGCGAGCGCATCAGCGCCATCCGCCGCCTCGTAAGCGTTCTTGCACAACACGAAATCGGCACGCTCGCCGTAGATTCGGCGTGCCTCGCTGGAGGCAACGGGATCATACGCGCGTACGCGCGCGCCCGCCTGGAACAGCATGTCGATGACGGTGCGCGAGGGAGCCTCGAGCATGTCGTCGGTGTTGGGTTTGAAGGCCAGGCCCCACAACGCCAGCGTCCGGCCGCGCAGCTCCGGGAAGTGTTGCTTCATCTTGCTGACGAGCACCTCCTTCTGCTTGGCGTTCACGCTTTCCACGGCGGCCAGGATCATAGCCTGATGGCCCACCTCCTGGGAGGAGCGGATGAGCGCCTGCACGTCCTTCGGAAAACATGAGCCGCCGTAAC